>CBDASI010000001.1:0-68036 GCA_965199585.1 Acetobacteraceae bacterium
AAACATGGCGTTCGGTGCAGGTATCGGTTGTGTCCGATGCGCCTTCCGCCAGGTCGTCAGGCCGATCTATCGTTCGACCATGCTCGAACTAGATGGTCTCCCCCTGCCGCGGCGCCGCTTCGCGACGCTGGCCATCATGGCGACGTTGGTGCTGGTGGTGCTGGACGGCGCCATCGCCAACGTCGCCCTCCCCACGCTCGCCCTCACGCTGAAGGTGCCGGCGGCGGCCTCCGTATGGGTCGTCAACGGTTACCAGCTCGCTTTGGTCATGACCTTGCTGCCCTGTGCGGCATTGGGCGAGAGCTGGGGGTTGCGCCGGGTCTTCATCGCCGGCGTGACGGTGTTCACCGCGGCGTCGCTGCTGTGTGCGCTGTCGCCTTCGCTGCCCTGGCTCGTCGCAGCGCGGTTCGTTCAGGGGATCGGCGGTGCGGCCGTGCTGGCGCTCGGCATCGGGCTGATCCGCTTCACCCATCCGCATCGGATGCTCGGCAGCATCATCGGCTGGAACGCCACCGTCATCGCCCTGTCCGCCGCGGTGGGACCGACGGTCGGCGCGGCCATCCTGTCGGTCGCGAGCTGGCCCTGGCTGTTCGCCGTCAACTTGCCCGTGGGCCTGGTCGTGCTCGTGCTGGCCCGCGCGTTGCCGGCACCGGCCGGCACCGGCAATCCGATCGACCGGCTCAGCGCCGTGCTCAACGCCGTCGCGTTCGCCGCTTTCATCTTCGGCATGGCCCGCCTCACGACCGACCCGGTGCTCGCTGCTGCCCTGCTCGTCGCCGCTGTCGTCGCCTTCGTGGCGCTGGTCCGGCGCGAGCTCCGCCACCCGGTCCCGCTCGTGCCGCTCGATCTCCTGCGCGCACGCCCGTTCCGCATCTCGGTCGTCGCGTCGGTCTGTTGCTTCGCCGGACAGATGGCGAGCTACGTGGCGCTGCCGTTCTACTTTGAGCACGCGATGGGTCAGGGTGACTTGGCGACCGGGCTGCTCATGATGCCCTGGCCGTTGGTGGTGGCGATCGTCGGCCCGCTATCGGGGCGATGGGCGGACCGGGTGTCGAACGGCCTGCTGTGTGCCGCCGGGGGCGGGTTCCTTGCCGCCGGGCTGGCGCTGGCGGCCGCACTGCCGCCCGGTGGAAGCTTGTTGCCGCTGGAAGGCTGCCTGATGCTGGGCGGGCTCGGCTTCGGCATCTTCCAGACGCCGAACAATCGCAACATGCTGCTCTCTGCCCCGAAGCAACGCAGCGGTGCGGTCGGGGGCATGCAGGCCACCGCCCGGTTACTCGGACAGACGATCGGGTCCGTCATCATGGCGCTGCTGTTCACCGTCGCGTCGACGGCGACGGCGCCGCGCATCGGGCTGGCGGTCAGTGCGGTGTTGACGCTGGTCGGCGGGCTGGTGAGCGCGCTGCGCATCGGCAAGGCCAAGCTCGATCCCGAGCCGGCGCTCTCGCCTTAGCGGGACGCCCCCTACCGACTCGCCCTGGAGCGCGGGGCGAGGCCTCCCATGCGGTCGCCGAAGAAGGCGTGCCGCGATAGTCTCGGGGGGTCTCGGCGGGGCGATCGGGCAACCGATAGATCGGAATGTCCTCGCAACGACTTCAGGACCTGTCTAGGCTTCGCGCGATACAGGAGACGCAGCATGGTCACGATCACCGAGGTGGCGGAGCGGTTCTTCGAAGCCTGCGAAACCGGAAAGGGCTGGGACGGCTGCGCAGCATTCTGCACACCTGGCGCGACATTCACCGCCCAAGCCGAACCGCTGGCCGGGCTCACGAGCCTCAGCGAGTATGCCGAGTGGATGAAGGGCTTGCTGACCTTCATGCCGGATGGTCGCTATGAGGTCAGGTCCTTTGCGACCGACGAGCAGCGCCGCAACGTGTGCGCCTATGGCGTCTTCTCGGCAACGCACACCGGCCAGGGTGGCCCGATGCCGCCGACGGGCAAAAGTACGACGACCGACTACGTGTACGTCATGCAATTCGACGATGACCGTATCTGTCACTTGACCAAGATCTGGAATGCCCCTTGGGCAATGAAGGAACTGGGCTGGACCTGAAGAGCAGCTGACACGCGCAAACTGTGCCGCCCGCGACAGAAACTGGCGCGCGGGACGGGACGCCCAGCACCGCGTTGCGGCCGATCGTCGCCGCACCGGAGGTTGACTGTGGCTGACCTTGCGATGGCCGGTCGCCGGTATGGCACGGCAAGCCAGACAGATTGCGCAAACCCTGGACAGATTGCGAAGCGAAGTGATCGCGATGCGCTTTATCCTCTTGAAGTTCCCAGGGGATAGTTCACGCCGGAGTGATGAGAAGGTCTCGGCAGGCTAAGCCACACCGATCGGTGAGCGGCGTCGCCTTGTTCATGATCTGCTCTATTCAGCCGGGGGGCTATTCATGCTGCGTATCTTGTTTGGTTCGGTCATTACAATAAGCGTTCTTTTCGCCGCGGCGAACGACGCTGAGGCGACGCTGTTCAGCGGGACGGCGACTTACGTCAACGGGTCCGGTCCGGTGGTGTCGACCAACTCGCCGGTCGCATTCAGTGCCGATCTGATGGCGGGAGAGAGCCAGAGCTTCCCGGATTTCCTCACCTATTCGACGCCGACGACGAACGGGAACGGGGCGGGGACGGGCACGGTACAGTTTTCGTTTACGAGCCCGACCGCACAAACCGGCAGCATCAGCGTGACGACCGAGGTAGTTTCGGTCTTGATTCCTGTTCCGCCGCTCTGCGTTTCGGCCGGCGGGCAACAGATCTGCTCGGACCTGCCACCACTCGCGAGCGGGTTCGGGGCGATCGCGCCGTCATCGGCGCTGGACGTGTCGTTTGGCGACGGATCGAAACTGCGTGTCAGCCTGACGACGGCGCAACTGGGCGGCGGCGGCACGGCGACTGGGCGGTCGACGCTCACGCTGACCGATCTAGCGGACGCGCCCTCGGCCCCCGCCACCAGCGTGGTGGAGCCCGGGTCGATCGCGCTGCTGGCCGGGTCGATGGGGCTGCTCGGGATCCGCAGGCGCCGCCACCAAGGGTGATGCAGGCCGGCAACGGCTTCGTCACCCTCAGCGACAACTCCTGTCCCACTCAGTCGTCGCGCAGAAGGCGCGATCCTGGCGGGGCCGGACGCGGTTGTTCGTCACGCGACGCCAGCGGGCAGGGTCCGGTCTCTCGCCCAGCCTGATGGCGAAGTCGCCGTAAGCAACGCGCGCGGGCGTTCATTGGACCAGATTGCCGTACTCATGCGTGTAGGCGCCCGCATCGACGTGGCTGAACCCTGCGTCCAGCACCGGCCGGGCCAGAGATAGTCAACTCGCCCCTCTTCCAGCCGGCAGATGGCGGTGTCGGCCGTGGTGAAGCCTCGGCCATTACAGACCGGCCTCACTCCCGCACGGACCAGCGGGCTGCTTCGTCGCGTCCGGCTTGGAAGCGTTGAAGCCACGCCGCACCGGCTCGGTCCTCCCGCTCGGCAACGAAGGTCCTTCCCACGGTGGCGAGGGTGCCATGGCGGCAGCGCCCGATCCGCGCTTGACACGGTGAGCCCCGGTCTGCATTTTCCGGACAAGTGTTCGGATAACGAACACGGGGAGGGATCGGCGTGAGTGACGCGAAAAGCGTTGTGCAATCGGTCGCGAAGACCTTCGCCGTCCTGGGTGCGTTCACCGTCGACCACTCCGAACTCACCATCTCCGAAGTCGGCGAGCGCGCCGCCCTCGATCGCGGCACGTCGTTCCGGCTCATCAATACGCTCGTGATGCTCGGCTATCTCGCCGCCATCCCCGGCAGCCGCCGCTTCCGCCTAACCCTGAAATGCCTCGACCTCGGTTACGCCGCCCTGTCACTCGGCGGACTCACGGCGGTGGCCACGCCGATGCTGCGCGACATGGTGCCGGACCTCGCCGATGCCGCGTCGCTCGGCGTGTTGGAGGGGCCGGACGTCGTGTATGTCGCCCGCGTGCAGGCCGATATGGGCCGGCGCGGGCTCGACCGCCGGGTCGGCAGCCGGACCGGCGCCTATGCCGCCGCACTCGGCCACGTCCTGCTCGCCTGGCTGCCGCCGGACGAGGCGCGGGCGGTGCTCGCCGCCGGCGACCGCGTCCGGCTGTCGGAGCGCACGCTGGTGGATGTCGATCCGCTGATGGACCGGCTGGCCGCCGTGCGCGCCCAGGGCTACGCCACTGCCGATGGCGAGAACGCCTACGGCCTGCGCACCGTCGCGGCCCCGGTGCTGGATGGGTCCGGGCAGGTCCGTGCCGGGATCAGCCTGACCATCCGCGTCGAGCGGCAGGAACTCGACGCCTTCGTGGCGGCCACGCTGCCGCCGCTGCTGCGTGCCACCAACGAGCTCGCCGCCGCGCTGCACAAGGTCGAGCCCGACGCTGCGCCCGCCCGGCAGCGGGCATGAAGACTTATCCGGCATCGGGCATGAGGACGGTTCGCCTGCTGGCCGACGATCTGACCGGCGCGCTGGATACGATGGCGGAGTTCGCCGTCGCGGCGGCGGGGCCGCTGCACGCGTTCTGGCACGATGGCGCGCCCGGCCGCTTGCCGCCGAGCGCGGCGGTCGACACCGGCACGCGCGAGGCCGGGGCCGAGGTGGCGCGCAGCCGCATCGAGGCGCTGGCGCCGATGCTGATGGCCGGCGACATCGCGTTCAAGAAGCTCGACAGCCTGATGCGCGGCCAGACGCTGGCCGAGTTGGGGGCGCTGGCGGCGCGTCCGGAATGGGAGAGCTGCGTCGTGGCCCCGGCGTTTCCGGCGCAGGGCCGCATCACCCGTGGCAGTCAGCAATACCAGCAGGCGGGCAGCACCTGGTCCCCGGTCGGGCCCGACCTGGTGCAAGCGCTCGGGGCCCGGCGCGCCGCGCCCGGCGATCGTCTTGGCGCCGGCATCACCGTATTCGACGCCGAGACGGACGCCGACCTCGACGCCGTCGTGGCGTCCGTGGGGGATCGGCGCGTGCTGTGGTGCGGCACCGCCGGCCTCGCTCAGGCACTGGCGGCCGCCGATGCCGCCTGTTCGCCGCTGGTGCCGGGGCCGGTGCTGGGTCTGTTCGGGTCCGACCAACCGGCCACCTTCGCGCAACTCCAGGCATGCGCGCCGCATTGGCTGCACTGGGCGGAGCGGACGCCGCACGATCTCGCCGCACGGCTGGCCGACGGCCTGGCCTTGGTCAGCGTCGATCTGCCGCCGGGCCTCCTGCGCGACGAGGCGGCCGATCGCATCGGACGTGCGCTGCATCACCTCGCGACCGATGTGGCGCGGCCCGGCACCCTGCTCGTCGCCGGCGGCGAGACGCTGCGCGGCCTCTGCCTCGCGCTCGGCGCCGAAAGCCTCGAACTGCAAGGCCGCATCCTGCCGGGCCTGCCGCGCGCCATCCTGCGCGGCGGCGCCTGGGACGGCGTCACCATCGTGTCGAAATCCGGCGCCTTCGGGCCGCCCTCGCTGCTGCGCGACCTGCTGGCCCGCAACGGCTTCTTCCCTGAAAGGACCTCCTGAATGGCTCCCCCTCTCGTCGCGAGCAACCACCTCGCGATCACCATGGGCGACCCGGCGGGGATCGGGCCCGAGATCATCGTCAAGGCGGCCACCGCGCTGCTGCCGCGTTTGCGCGACGGCACGCTCCAGCTCGTCGTGATCGGCGATTGCCGCGCGCTCGAAGCGGCTCGCGCCCAGTTCGCCCCGGACCTCGCGATCCCCGAGGTGACGGCCGAGTCCGAGTGGCCGGCGCTCTGCGCGCTGCAAGCCGGGCCGCCGGCCGCGGAGCCGATCCAGCCCGGCATCCTCACGGCCGATGGCGGCCGCTTCGCGTTCCAGGCCGTCGATGTCGGCGTCAAGCTGGCGTTGGCCGGCCGAATCGGCGGCATCGTCACCGCCCCGCTGAACAAGGAGGCGCTGAACCAGGCCGGCTATCACTATCCCGGCCATACCGAGATGCTGGCCGAACTCACCGGCGTCCGCGGGTCCTGCATGATGCTCGCGCACGGCAACATGCGCGTCAGCCACGTGACGACGCATATCGCGCTCGAGGACGTGCCGAAGCGGGCGACGCCGGAGCGCTTGCGCCGGGTCATCGACCTGACGCATGCGGCGGTGTCGCGGCTCGGCCTCGGCCGGGCCCGCATCGCGGTGGCCGCGCTGAACCCGCACGCCGGCGAGGGCGGGCTGTTCGGCCGCCACGACATCGACGTCGCCGCCCCGGTGATCGCCCAGGCGGTGGCGGACGGCATGGACGTGGTCGGCCCGGTCCCGGGCGACACCGTGTTCGTCAAGCTGCGCGCCGGCCAATACGACGCGGTGATCGCGAACTACCACGATCAGGGACACATTCCGGTCAAGCTGCTCGGCTTCGAGATCGACCCGGCCACCGGCAAATGGAACGACCTCTCCGGCGTCAACATCACGATGGGCCTGCCGATCATCCGCACCAGCGTGGATCACGGCACCGCCTTCGACATCGCCGGCCAGGGCATCGCCAACCCGCGCAGCCTGATCGAGGCCGTCGAATACGCCGAATTACTGGCCGCCCCGGCCCCCCGACAGGAACAAGCCGCATGAACGCGCTCTCGACCCCCATCCTCATCGAACGCCCGGCCGCGATCCGCTTCGGCTGCGGCACGGCCAAGGAAGTCGGCGCTTATGCCCGCGCCCAGGGGTGCCAGCGTATCCTCGTGGTCGCCGACGCCTTCAACGCCGGCCGGGTCGACCTGCTCGACCTGCCCGGCACGCCGACCGTGTTCGGCACCGTGCGGCCGGAGCCGGACATCCCCAATCTGGACGCGCTGCTGGCGATGGCCGCTGACTGCAAGCCGGATCTCGTCGTCGGCTTCGGCGGCGGCAGCGCCATGGATCTGGCCAAACTCGCCGCCGTGTTGCCCGGCAGCGGGCAGACCATCCACGAGGTCGTCGGGCCGGAGAAGGTGCAGGGCCGGGCCGCCCGCCTGGTGCAGGTGCCGACCACCGCCGGCACCGGCAGCGAGGGCGGCACCCGCTCGCTCGTCACCGACCCGGCGACGCAGAACAAGCTGGCGGTGCAGAGCCGGCATATGCTGGCCGATCTCGCCGTGGTCGACCCCGACCTGACCATGACCGTGCCGCGCGACGTGACGGCGGCGACCGGCGTTGACGCCATGGCGCATTGCACGGAGGCGTTCACCAGCCGCAAGGCGCACCCGATGATCGACCTCTATGCGCTGGAGGGCATCCGCCTCGTCGGGCGCTATCTGCGGCGCGCGGTCGAGGACGGCACGGACGCCGAGGCGCGGGCCGGGCTGGCGCTGGCCTCGATGTATGGCGGCTTCTGCCTGGGCCCGGTGAACACCACCGCCGGGCATGCCATCGCCTACCCGCTGGGCACGCGGCACCACATCCCGCACGGCCTGGCCTGCGCGCTGATCTTCCCGCACACGCTGGCCTGGAACGCGCCGGTCGTGGCCGAGAAGACTGCCGCGGTGCTCGACGCCCTCGGCCAGCCCGCCTCGACCGACCCGGCCACCGTCGCCGGACGCGCCGGCGCGTTCTGCACCGGGCTCGGCATGGACATGCATCTGGGCGCGCACGGCGTCCCCGAAGACGACCTCGACGCCATGGCGACCGAGGCCCACGCGATCCGCCGCCTGCTCGACTACAACCCCCGCGACATCACGCGCGACGAGATCGCCGCGATGTATCGCCGCGCCTTCTGAGGAGCTGCTGCATGTCCGCCACCCTGACCGACCGCCCCAAGACCAGCGCGGCGCTGCACCCCACCGGCGTGTTCAGCGCCGCCTGCACGCCGATCCGCGCGGACCTCACGCCGGATCACGCCGCCCTGTCGGCCCATTGCCGGCAGCTGCTGACCGACGGGTGTGACGGCATCGCCCTGCTCGGCACGACCGGGGAAGCCAATTCCTTCTCCGCTGCCGAGCGGATGGCGATGCTGGAGGCCGTGGTCGGGGACGGCGTCGCGTCGGATCGCCTGCTTCCGGGCACCGGGGTCGCGTCGTTCATGGAGACGGTCGAGCTGACCAAGCATGCGCTGTCGCTCGGGGTGCGGACCGTCGTGATGCTGCCGCCGTTCTACTACAAGAACATCTCCGATGACGGCCTGTTCGCCGCCTATGCCGCGATCGTCGAGCGCGTCGCCAACCCTGACCTGCGGGTCGTGCTGTATCACATCCCGATGTTCTCGGCGGTGCCGATCCCGATCCCGGTCATCGCCCGCCTGCGGGACGCGTTCCCCGGCACCTTCACCGGGATCAAGGACAGCTCCGGCGACCTCGCCAACATGAAGGCGCTGGTCGACGCGTTCCCGGGCTTCGCCGTGCTGGCCGGGGCGGACCCGCTGATGCTGCCGCTGCTGCGCCATGGCGGCGCCGGCTGCATCACGGCGGCCTCGAACCTGGTCGCCGGCGACCTCGCCTTCATCTACCGCCACTACGCCGACCCGGCCCAGGCCGACGCCGTCGACCAAGCGCAGACCCGCGTCGTCGCTGCCCGCAACCGCGTCTCCGTCCTGCCGCAACTGCCGTCGATCAAGGCGCTGCTGGCGCAGAAGACCGGCAACCCGAACTGGGCGCTGGTGCGGCCGCCGATGCTCAAGCTGACCGCGGAAGAGGCGGCGCGCGTATGAACGACCTTCCGCTCGAGCCCACGGCGCCCGATCCGCGCCTGACCGCCCCGGACGCGGCCCAGCTGCGCCCGCGCGCCGACGACCCGGCCCGCATCGAGGCCTACATCCCCTCGCCCTGCGTGCAGAACCACGCCGCGCAGATCACGCCGTTGCGCGATGGCAGCCTTGGCTGCGTCTGGTTCGGCGGCACCCAGGAAGGCATCCCGGACATCTCGGTCTATTTCTCCCGGCTCGAGCCCGGCGCCGACCGTTGGCCCGACCCGGTCAAGCTCTCCGACGACGCCACCCGCTCCGAGCAGAACCCGTTGTTGTTCAACGCCCCCAACGGCGAGCTTTGGCTGCTGCATACCGCCCAGCTCGGCGGCAACCAGGACACCGCGCTCGTCCGCCGCCGCATCTCCACCGATGATGGCCGCAGCTGGAGCGCGCCGGACACCATGATCGAGCCCGGCCCGGGCTACGGCATCTTCGTCCGCCAGCCACCGGTGGTGACGAGAGACGGGCTCTGGCTCTTGCCGGGCTTCCGCTGCGTGACGCCGGCCCAAGGCAAATGGGTCGGCGATGCCGATATCAGCGAGGTCCATGTCAGCGCCGATCAGGGCCGCTCATGGACATCGCATGTCGTGCCGGAGAGCACGGGCTGCGTGCACATGAGCATCGTGCCGACCGACGATGGCTATGCCGGGTTCTTCCGCAGCCGCTGGGCCGACTCGATCTATGTCAGCCGCAGTGCCGACGGGCTGACATGGACGGCGCCGGTGCCGACCGAGTTGCCGAACAACAACTCCTCGATCCAGGCGCTCGCCCTCGCGGATGGCCGCCTGGCGATGGTGTTCAACGCCAGCAGCGTCGCCGACGCGACGGGCCGGCGGCTCGGCCTCTACGACGATATCGGCGAGGAGGACGACGCGCCGGCCACCCCAGCCGAGGGCCGCACGGCGTTCTGGGGGGCGCCGCGCGCGCCGATGACGCTCGCGCTCTCCTCGGATGGTGGCCATACCTGGCCGACCCGGCGCGACCTCGATGTCGGCGATGGTTTCTGCATGACCAACAACAGCAAAGACCAGCTGAACCGCGAATACTCCTATCCGACGATCGCGCAAACGCCGGATGGCATGCTGCATATCGCCTATACTTACTTCCGCCGTGCCATCAAATACGTCCGCGTCAAGCCCGAATGGGCCACGAACTAACCAACGAGGGAGGCAGCGATGCTGGCGACACCAGAGCTTGCGACCAAGAAGCTGATCCATATTGCCGGGCTGGAGAAGACCTATGCCGGCGGTAGCGTGCATGCGCTGTCCCGCATCGGCCTCGACATCGAGGACGGCGAGTTCGTCTGCGTCGTCGGCCCGTCCGGCTGCGGCAAGAGCACGCTGCTGCGCATCCTCGCCGGCCTCGACGATTACGATAGCGGCACCGCGGCGCTGGATGGCCGGGGCATCACCGGGCCGTCACGCGACGTCGGCGTCGTGTTCCAGGCCGCCAACCTGCTGCCCTGGCTGACGGTGCGGGAGAACGTGAAGCTGCCGCTGCGCGTCGGCGGCAAGCAGAAGGCGGAGGCGGAGGATGTCGACCGCCTGCTCGACGTGGCCGGTCTGTCCGATTTCGGCGAACGCTATCCCTACGAGCTATCGGGCGGCATGCAGCAGCGGGCCGGGATCTGCCGCGCCCTGGTGCGCAACCCGCGCATCCTGCTGATGGACGAGCCGTTCGGCGCGCTCGACGCCCTGACGCGCGAGCGCATGAACCTCGAGTTGCAGCGCATCTGGCAGGCCAGCAAGAAGACCGTGCTGCTGATCACGCATTCGATCAGCGAGGCCATCTTCCTCGCCGACCGCGTCGTCGTCATGTCGGCCCGGCCCGGCCGCGTGATCCGCGAGCTGCGCGTCGATATCCCGCGCCCACGCACCAACGACACCATCATCAGCCATCCGGACTACGCGCCGCTGGCCAAGGAAATCCGCGGGCTGCTCACCGGCCAGGGAGAAGAGTGATGAGCGACATCGCAAACCAGCAGTCCGGGCAACAGACCGGCCACGGCGTCGCCTCGATCGGGATCGAGATCGCGAAATCCAAGCGGCGCGGCAAGCGCGGCGTGAACGGCAGCGTCATCGGCGCCATCGGTCTCGTCGTGCTGTTCATCGTCTGGGACGTCTCGGTCCGCGTGCTGCAGGTGCCGTCCTACATCCTGCCCTCGCCGCTCTCGGTCTGGCGCGCGCTGTGGTCGGGCCTCGCGGTCAGCCCGAGCAGCCCGCTCGGCTACTACCTGCCGCTCTGGGGCACGCTGAAGAACGCCGCGATCGGCCTGTGCGTGGGTGCCGGCGCCGGGCTGGTGCTGGGCTCGCTGATGGCCGAGAGCCGGACGGTCGAGAAGCTGCTGATGCCCTATGCGTTCGCGCTGCAGAGCCTGCCCAAGGTCGCCATCGCGCCGCTGATCGTCATCTGGTTCGGCTTCGGCGACGGGTCCAAGGTCGCCATCTCGGCCCTGCTCGCCTTCTTCCCGGTGCTGATCAACAGCTTCACCGGGTTGCGCGCGACCGAGCCGGAGAAGCTGGACCTGATGCGCTCGCTCAATGCGTCGCGCTGGGAGACCTACCGCATCGTCAAGCTGCCCAACGCGGCGCCGTTCATCTTCGCGGGCCTCGACATGGCGGTCGTCTACGCCCTGCTCGGCACCATCGTCGCCGAGTTCCTGGGCGCGCAGCAGGGCATGGGCGTCGTCATCACCCAGGCCCAGGCCGTCACCGACGTCGCGGGGGTGTTCGCCGCCCTCGTGATCCTGGGCGCGATGGGCATCCTGCTGCACACCGCCGTGCGCGGTGCCGAGAAGAAGGTCGTCCACTGGGGCGATCGCGGCCGCAAGTAATTAAAGCAAACGGGAGGAACATCACATGGATCGTCGCACGCTACTCGCTGGACTGAGCGCCTTTTCGGCCGCCATGGCGCTGGGGCCGCGCAGCTCCTTCGCCCAAACCAACCTCAAGCCCGTTCGCATCGGCATCGGCCTGAAGGCCATGGGGCCCAGCGTCATCAACCTGCTGATCGGCGAGATCCTCGGCTACAACGCCGCCGAGGGCCTGACCGTCAAGCCGATGGCGCTCGGCGGCAACGCCAACGTCCAGGTGGCGACCGATCGTGGCGACGTGGATATCGGCATCGGCGTGCCGTCCTACGCGCTGCCGATCATGGCCAAGGGCGAATACGGCCAGGCGGTCTATTTCTACCAATACACCTACCCGTATAAATGGGACGTGGCGGTCAAGCCGGGCAGCAAGACGGCGTCCTATGCCGACCTCAAGGGCCTCAACATCGGCGTCTCCGATTTCGGCGGCACCGAATACCCGGTCACCCGCAACATCCTCAAGAACATGGGGATCGACCCCGATCGCGACGTGAAATGGACCGCCGTCGGCAACGGCGTGCAGGCCGGCATCGCGCTGCAGCGCGGCGCGATCGACGCGCTGGCCTATTACGACACCGGGTTCGGCGTCATCGACGGGGCCGGCATCCCGCTCGCCATGCTGCCGCGGCCGGCCAACCTGCCGATGATCGGCGGCCAGTTCCTCATGGCGCTGCGCCCACGGCTGACCGCGGACCGGGCCATGCTGGTCGGCTTCGGCCGCTCGACGGCCAAGGCCTCCACCTTCCTGCTCGCCGACCCCGCCGCCGGCGCCCGCGCGTTCCTGAAGATGTATCCCGAGACCGCCCCGCGCGGATCGACCGAGGAGCAGGGCGTCAAGGCCGTGCTCGAGGCGATCAGCCGGCGCATCAAGCTGTACGAGCCGCCGTACCCCAACACCAAGATGGGTGCGATCAACCCGGCCGAACTCACCGCCGAAGCCGCACTCAACGGGTTCGACGTCAAGGATGTCAGCCAATACTACACCAACGACTTGATCGCCGAGATCGACGACTTCGATGCCGAGAAGATCCGCGCCTCGGCCAAGTCCTACACGGGCTGACGGCGTGAGCGAGGCAAAGCGCGCGCTGGTCACGGGCGCAAGCTCCGGGATCGGCGCGGCGATCGTCGCCCGGCTGCTGCGGGAGGGCTGGTCCGTGATCGGGATCAGCCGCTCGCGGCCCGAGTTCGGCGGGCCCGGCTTCGAACACCGGGCGGCCGATCTCGGCGACCCCGCCTCGCTCGCCGCGGGCCTCGCCGACCTCGCGCCGGTGGATGCCCTGGTCCATGCCGCGGGCGTCCTGCGCGTCGGCCGGCTGGAGGAGGATACCGACGCCGATGCGCGGACCATGTGGCGCCTGCATGTCGAGGCGGCGACCCAGCTCGTCCGCTGGGCAGCGCCGGGCCTGCCGGAGGCGGGCCGGATCGTGCTGATCGGCAGCCGCGTCGCGAACGGCGCCGCGGGACGCGGTCAATATGCCGCCAGCAAGGCGGCGCTGGTGGGCCTCGCCCGCTCCTGGGCCGCCGAACTCGCCCCGCGCGCCATCACCGTCAACGTGGTGGCCCCCGGCGCCACCGACACGCCCATGCTGCGCGACCCCGCCCGCAGCGCCAGCGCGCCCAAGCTGCCGCCCCTCGGCCGCTTCGTACGGCCGGAGGAAGTGGCCGGGCTCGTCGGTTTCCTGCTGTCGGACGACGGGGGCAGCATGACCGGGCAGTCGCTGGTGATGTGCGGCGGTTCTAGTTTGTAGCCCTGCCGGGGCGCCCGAACGACGACCACCGTTCGGGCCCCGAGGCGCTCAGCCGAGCGTGCTGTGACGCTGGATCTTCGCCGGATCGATCACGAGGCCGAGTCCGGGCCGATCGTCGAGCCCGACCTTGCCGCCCACGGGCGTGATGGGGTCGAGCAGGAAGTGCTGCCAGCCCACGTTGAATTTCTCCAGGTTCTCGACGGAGGGACAAAGGTCGGGCGGCTGGGCCGCAACGATGTGCGCGCAGACTGCCAGGCTTTCCCCATGGGGAATGACCTGCTTGCCGAATACGGAAGCGAGAGTGCAGATCGCGGTGATCTCGGTGATCCCGCCGCACCACATCGGATCAGCCTGGACGATGTCGAGCGCCCGGCGCTGGAACAAGTCGAGGAAGCCCCAGCGGGTATACTCGTGCTCGCCGCCGGCGATGCGGATCGGTGAGCGACGGGTCAGCTCCGCCATCGCGTCGATCATATCGGGGAGCACCGGTTCCTCGAGCCAGAATGGTTTCCAGCGGACCGCTTCGGCGGCAAAGTCGAGCGTGTAGGGCACGGTCCAGCTGTTCCAGGCGTCGAGCATGATCTCGCAATCGTCGCCGGCGCCGGCACGGGCGGCTTCGAGCATGGCGAGATTCTTGGACAAACCCGCTTTGCCCTCGCCCGGCCCGTGGCGAAAGAACCATTTCTGGCCCCAATAGCCCTGTTCGGCAAACCGGCGGGCTTGTTGAACAACGGCCTCCGGCGCGACCGGGTACGCGAGAGCGGAGACGTAGACGGGGAGTTCGCTGCGGGTGGGCCCGCCGAGCAGGCGGTAGAGCGGCTGGCCCATGACCTTCCCCTTGAGATCCCAAAGCGCGCAGTCGATGGCGGAGATCGCCATCATCGGGAGGCCTTTGCGGCCGTGGATGGCCGCGCGGTAGAGGACGTCCCAGATCATGGTGGTCGCCAACGGATCGAGGCCGACGACCAGCGACTTCATCTGCAGGGCGAGGATGGCCGGGGCAAGGCCGATCGGGCCGAACAGACCGGACACGCCCTCATCGGTGTCGACGTAGAGGAAGCGGCCGGTGATGGCGAGTTTGCCGGGCGCGACCTCGCGCGGCAGGTTGTCTTCCGAGCCCCACTCGCGGGCGCGGAAGGTTTCGTAAATGTCGGTGGGGCGAACCTGCCGGTTGCCGTAATACGGACCATCGTAGTCGCGCTCGCCTTCATAGACGACGCAGCGCAGATCGGTAATTCGCATGGGATTTCTCAGCCCTTCACCGCGCCAGAGGTCAAGCCTTCGACGATGCGTTTCTGGAAAATGAGGGCCAAGACGACCACCGGGACGGTAACGACCGTGGACGCGGCGGTGATCTTGCCCCAGGGAAGCTCGTGTTCGCTCTGCCCGCTGAACAGGGCGATGGCGACGGGGACGGTGCGGGCCTGGTTGTCGGCGGTCAGCGTGAGCGCGAAGAGGAACTCGTTCCAGGCGTTGATGAAGGAAAGCAGCCCGGTGGCGACGAGGCCGGGGCCGGCGAGAGGGATGATGACGCGCCAGAGGAGTTGCAGCGGGCTCGCGCCATCGATGGTCGCAGCCTCGTCGAGCGTGTCGGGAATGTCCTTGACGAAATTCGTGAGCACCCACACGCAGAAGGGCAGCGTGAAGATCATGTACGAAAGAATCAGCGCGCCATAGGTGTTGTAGAGTCCCAGAGCACGGGCGAGCGTGAACAGACCGCCGAGGACGGCGATCTGCGGAAAGGTACTCATCCCGAGGATGACGTAGAGCGTCACTTGCTTGCCCGCGAATTTGTAACGGGCGAGCGCGTAGGCCGCCAAGGCGGACAGGGCGAGGGAGAGGAAGGTGACGCCGCCCGCGACGATCAACGAATTCAGGATGGACCGGACAAAGGAGCCATCGGCGAGAACGGCGCGGTAGTTGTCGAGCGTGATCTGCCGCGGCCAGTAGGAGAGCGGCGTGCTGAACAATTCCGCCGCCGGCTTCAGCGAGTTCACGATCATCCAGTAGAACGGGAACAGGATGTAGAACAGGGTGAGCCCGAGCAATACGTAGAAGGCAGCGCGGGAGAGGAAACGTTTCATGGTCAGCGTTCCTCCACGTTGAGCACGCGCATGTAGATGATCGTGCCGACGATGATGAGCAGGAATATTTCCACCGACGCCGCGGAGCCGGCGCCCACGAGGCCGAACTCGATCATCTGCTGGCGGGCGAACATGGAGATCGTGACCGTGGCAGGCGCATTGCCGGTCATGACGTAGACGATGTCGAAGACGCGCAGCGCATCGAGCATGCGGAACACCACGACGACGGCGATCCCGCCGCGGATCATCGGCAGGGTGACCCGCCAGAAGCGAGACAGGGCGCCGGCGCCATCGATCTCGGCCGCCTCGTAGAGCTCGTTGGGAATGCCTTGTAGCGAGGCAAGGATCAGGAGCGTGACGAAGGGGACGAACTTCCAGGTCGACATCGCGATGATCGCCCACATCGCCGTACTGGGATTGTTGAGCCAGGCGACGGGATCGTGGATCAGGCCGAGGCGCAAGAAGGCGTCGTTCACGACGCCGAACGCGTCGTGATACATCCATTTCCAGAGCTGCGAAGCGACCGTCAGCGCAATGACCAGGGGGACGAGGTTGGCAGCACGGACGAATTTGCGGCCGGGGAAACGCTGGTTGAGCACCAGGGCGAAGGTGACGCCGAGAACGATCTGCAGGCAAACGCTGGCGACGGCGAAATACACGGTGTTGTAGACGGCGGACCACCATTCCGGGCTCGCGTGCAGGTCGAGGTAATTGTCGAACCCGACGAAGCGGGCTTCGTCGGAGAAGAAATTGGTGTCGGTGAAGCTGAGCCAGATCGTGCGGCCGAGCGGGTACAGCCCGACGGCGAGCAGGACGAGGAAAGTGGGAGCCAGGAACATCGCGGCGGTGCGTGCTTGCGCGCCCGCCATCGTTCTCTTGCTCCGGACGATGGAAGCCATTGGCGGATATCCTGGACTGTCGTGGGGCGTGGCGCGGAACCACGCCCACTCGGAGGTTCTTACCAGCCGCGACCCTTGATGCGGTTCAGCTCGCGGTCGAGCTGTTCCAGACGTTCGGGGACCTTGGCGCGGCCCGTCATCATGTCGTTGACCGCCCGCAGCGCCGCATTGGACACCTGAGAGTATTTGGTCCCGGTCGAAGCCGAAGGGCGGGTCACGAGATCGAAATTCTGTGCGGTCTCGATCCAGGGATAGCTGGCAAGGATGTCCGGATCCTTCAGCAATTCGGGATACCCGGGCAGGCGCGCGAGCTTGAGCATGCGCTGCTTCTGGTTCTCCGGGGTATTGATGAACTTGATCAGGTCTGCGGCGAGTTGCGGGTTCTTGGAGAACTTCGGGATCCAGAGCTGCCAGCCGCCGAGGCCGGAGGCGGACTTGCCGTTGGGACCGTGCGGGATGGCCGTGACGGCGAACTTGTCCTTCACCGCCGAGCCGTCCGCCTGCATGGCCGCGAACGCGTACGGCCAGTTGCGCATGAACAGGTAATTGCCGGACTGGAACGCGCCGCGGGCGTCGTCGATGATGTAGGCGGTGACACCGGGGGGCACGGTCTTGCCGACCCAGGAGGTCAGCTCTTCGAGGGCGGCGCGGGCATTGGAATTGTTGGCGGTGACGGTACCGTCCTTGTCGACCCAGGTCCCGCCCCCGTAAGAGCTGATCCATTCGACGATGTCGGTCGCAAAGCCCTCGTAGACCGAGCCGGGATACACGAAGCCCCAGAAATTGGGATTGCCCGCAGCGCGCTCGCCGGCTTGTATCTTTTCCGACATTTCGCGGACGTCGGCCCAGGTCTTCGGCGGTTCGTCGTAACCGTATTTCTTGAGCAGGTCGGTCCGGTAGTAGAACAGCCCGATGTCGCCGTAGAACGGCACCGCGATGAGGCGCCCGCCGATCGTGTTGAGGGCGATGGTCGCCGGGGTATAGCGGGCAATATCGTCGGCGGCGAAGTATTGCTTCATGTCCACGGCAAAGCGTTCCATCATGCCCTGCCAGACGACGTCCATCGCGTAGATGTCGATGTCGCTGTTCCCTGCGGCGAGGTTCTGCTGCATGATGGCGAGGATCTCCGTGCCGTTATTGGGCACACTGAGGATCTCGACTTTGGCGTTGTTCTTGGCTTCCCATGGCTTGATCTGCTCGCGCAGGAAGTCGATGGTCGGGCCAGACCAGGCACCGGGCATCAAGGTGATCTTCTGCTGCGCATAGGCGGTGCCAGCGGCCAACGTGATGGCCAGCGCCGCCGCGAGACCGAATCCCCTGCGTTTCATCGTCGTTCCATTCATGACGTTTCTTCCCTTGTTGACCGCAGCATCCGCCGCCGCAGTATTCATTGACCCAGTATCGTGCGGAGCGTGCCCGCAGCGGCCCGCAGCGCCGCCCGGGGCGAGACGTCTCCGCGCAACGCTGCATGGACGTGACTGCCGACGATCTGCTCGTAGCGAAATTCGCTCAACTTGCCCTCGGTGGTGACCAGCGAGATGGCGCGGGCGCGTGACTTCGGAAACAACTCGACGGCCTGACCGAGCCACGGGTAAACCGACCGCAGCTCGAGGCTGTTGTAGAGCGCCAGTGCCGGCGTCGAGCCGCCCATGATGGTGAGCGGGATCGCCATCTCCATCCCCGCAGCCCAGGACATCCAGTCGAAGGCGAGATCAGGCCGGGCGCATTCGGCGACGATGCCGACGGACCAGCCACCCAGAACGGGCACCCCGCCGGGCACCGGGGCATAGCCGATCTTGCCGACCACTTGCGACGCGCTGCGATCCGTCAGCGGCGCCGCCGGGGCGCAAAACAGCACCACCATGGCCACGTCGCCGGACGCGAAATCGGCCACCTGGCCGGAGCGCGACCTGGTCTCCCAACCCGGTGCCGCATAGGCCGTGCTCTCGACGTAATTTGCCAGCACGTCTTCGGCCTCGCGGTTGTCGAGCGTCACCCGGCCGGCCTCGTCCAGCACATGGGCGTTGCTGCCCCAGAGCCGGGTCAGGAACTCGACCATCGCGCCATGCGGCGGGTTCGTCCCGAGCGAGATCCCGTAACTGGTCGGCGAGGTCGGGTTGCAGGCCCGGGTGAAGAAGCGGGCGACGGTGTTGAACTCGCCCCAGCTCTCCGGCGGGCGCAGGTCGTCGCCGGTCATGTCGCGGTAAGCGAGGCGGTGGCGGGGGTCGTCGAACAGGTCCTTGCGGTAGAACAGCAATTCGACGTCGAACCGCGATGGCAGCGCGAAACAGCCGCCCCCCTGGCGGCAGGTCGCGTCGAGCACGCCGGGCACGAGGCCGCGGACGAGTTCGGGATGCTGCTCGAGGCGGTCGTCCAGGCGCAGCAGCGCCCCGGCCGAGGCGAGCTCGCCCATCCACGGCTGGTCGATCTCGACGACGTCGTATTCGGCGCGCGCCGCGGGGTCGTTGAGCACGCCGTGCAGCTGCTCGGCCGACATTGCTTCGATCTCCACCCGCGCGCCGGTGCGGTCCTCGAAATGCGGCTGCAGGGCCGAAAGCGCCTGGCGCGACATGCTCTCGAACATCAGGACCCGCAGGCTTTCGCCAGGCGCTCTGCGTCGCGTCATGAGCCTCGGCTGCGCGTTTCGCGCCACGGCGGCCAGCCGGCGGTCGAGGCCGTCATGCTCCACCGGAGTGCGCATGTTGTCGAGCAGTGCCCCGGCCGCGGCCGCGCCGAGCTGCAGACCGCATCGCCGCACCACCGGCTCCAAGTATTCGTCCGCATTCGCCCAAGACTGCTCATCGATCGCGACGACGTGCACGGGGGACTGCAACTGGCTGGATAGTATCTCCAACGCCTTGCGTGCGCCGCGTTGGATGGCCGACGACGTCGACAGCACCAGGTCGACAGGCTGCTCCCGCGCGATGGCGCTGACCAAAACGCGAAACGCCGTTTCCGCGTCGTCGTTGGTCTCCAGCACGGTCCCGGCGGTGGCCGGCTGAAGGCCAATCCCCTCCCGGAAGCCGTCCGCCGCGCGTCGTTCACTGGAATAGCTCAGCGGCCCGGTGAGCAGCACGAGGTTCCGGTAGCCTCGACGCGTCAGATCCCGCGTCGCTTCTGCCATCGATCGCCGAACGTCCTGCTCGACGAAGGTGAAGCCGCCGCCGACGGGTTCACGTTCGAGAAACACCAGATGCACACCGGCCTGTCGCAGCTCGTCAGCCCGCGCCATGTCGTCCGGCTGGCACGTGACGATCAGCACCCCGGCGGCGCGCTGCTGCAAGCTCATCTGCAGCAGATCGTTCTCCTTGGAGCGAACCTCCGACGTTACGTGGAGTGCCGCCAGATAGCCGTGATCGCCGAGCACGCGTTCGGCCCCGGTGAACAGCGCGCTGAAGTGCAAATCCGTCACCGACGGCACGATGACGTTCACCAGCGACGATTTCTGCGTTTTCAGCTGCCAGGCGGAGTAATGCCGCTGGTAGCCGAGTTGGTCGACCGCTTCGCGCACGCGACGCACGATCTCACGCTGCACCGACGCCCGCTCATTGAGAACGTTCGACACGGTGGCGACAGAGACGCCCGCTTCCCGCGCGACATCCTTGATGGTGGCAAACCGGTGCATTCCCCCGCCGTGAAACGTTTCACCGCAGTCAGATCGGAACCGTCCGCGATGTCAATCCGCAATCGGCGCGGGTCCCGAGAGCCGGGCTCGACACCAAGCGATCGTTCGCGGCCCGGCGGAGACGGCGGCGCAGGCGCGGTCTTAGATCGCGACCGGGGCCAACGGTTCTCTCGCAGTGACGAGGATGGTCGGTTCGTTACTGGGACCGTCGGCCCCTCAGCTGCCGGCCCCGTCGGACACGGGCGGGTAGAACGCGTCCTGCCAGCGGGCGGGTGGGGATTTCAGCTCGTTCTGTTTCGCCATGAAGCTCGCGAACGCCATGGTCCCGGAGGGCGCGGTGCCGAACAGCCTGCCCATCTGCCTCAGGATCGTCTCGACCTGGGCAGGGGTGAGCTTGCTCGACTCCGATTGCAGGTAGAGCTCGGTGGCGCGCGCCGGGTCTTGCGCGATGATCCCGCAGGCTTCGTCGAGCGCCCCGACGACGGCCTTGGTCAGACCGGGCTTGGCTGCGACCTTGGCCGTCGTGCCCAGCACGGCCCCCGTCACCTCCTCACCGAGGATGTCCCTCGAGCTGGTCACGAGGTGCATGCCGGGTGCGGATTCCAGCACTTCGCTGAACGGTGGCGTGGCGAAATACAGCGTCACGCTTCGGCTCGTCATCAGCGCCACGACCGCATCCGGGTGAGGCAGGGACACCATCTGCGTGTCGAGCTTGTGGGCGTCTCCGAACGCCTTCTCCGCGGCCATCCTCAGCAACTCGGCCTGCGGCGTGTTCGGAGCGGTGACGGCGATCCGGTCGTCCGGGCCGATATCGGCCACCGACTTGATGCCCGGCACGTTGGTGTAAAGGCTGTAGGGCAGGGTCGAGAGCGAGCACAGCCCACGCACCCCGATGTTCCGCAGCGTCTTCTCCCGCGCGATCAGCACGCCGGGAAGGCCGTACGCGCCGATGTCGATGTTGCCGCTGATGAGCGCATCGTTGATCGCGGTGGTGCCGCTGATCCGCGTCAGGGTGACGGCGGCGTTCGCGTCGGCTGCTTTGACGTGGGCGGCGAAGAGACCGAGCCGGTCCGCGATCATGACCGGCAGGTAGCCGATCCCGTATTGGATGGCGATCGTCAGCGAGGCCGGGGCAGCGCGCGCGCGCGACGGGGCCAGCGCGATTCCGGCACTGCCACCGGCGAGAGCGAGCGCAGTTCGACGGGTGAGCATGCCGGGCATTGAACTTCCTCCGCTGCAGCCATTCGGCCTTGATGTGGCACGATAGAGCACTTCCCGAGCCAAAAAGCTCGGGAGTCGTGCTCTATCTCGTTGCTCGCAGCGGCTGGGCCGCACTACGCCGTCGGCGCGCGATGCGGCAGCGTCGCCGTCAGCGCGTCGAGCAAGCTGTCCAGATCGGGCGCGTTTCGGGCGGCGCCCATCTCCGCTCCGCGGCGCCACGCCCAATCCTGCCGCTCGGCGATGGCCCGGCTCAGCAGCGGCTCCACGCCCGCATCGTCCACCGTGCGCGCCACCTCGCGCATCTCCTCCGCGCGGCGCTTGCCGTGGATCAGGGCGCGGCTGATGACGTAGCGGGCCAGGTCCGGCCAGTCCGGGTGCGGCAGGGTGTCGCCCATGGTGCGCAGCACGTCCGCCTCCACGCCGTAATGCCGGGCTGCCAGCATGCACTCGGTGGTCAGCGCTTCCAGGCCCTTGATCATCACGCTGCGGCACATCTTGACGGAAGACGCACGCCCGACCTCCGCCGAGAACACCGTCAGGTTCATCCCGAATGGCTCGGCCGCCTTGGTGAAGGCATCCGCATGCGCCCCGCCCAGCAGGATGGGCGTGGCGAGGCGCTTTGGCGGCACGCTGGCCATCACCGCGGCCTCCACGTAACGGCCGCCCGCAGCCTCGATCGTCCGGCTCGCCTCCGCCTTCGTCGCGGGCGCCACGCTGTTCACGTCGACGACGAACGGGGCATGGCCCAACGCGGTGACCATCGAGCTCATCGCGTCAGGAACCGACCCGGCGGTCACGCAGACGAACACGATGTCCGCGCCGTGGCACGCCTCGCCCGGGCCGTCCGCCGCAATGCCGATGGCGCGGGCGCGGGCTTGCGCATCCGGCGCCACGTCGAAAACGGTCACTGTCGCACCCGCCTTGGCGAGGTCCGCCGCGAAGATGCTGCCGACCTCCCCGAAGCCGATGATGGCGACCTTGGTGGAATTGCTGATCGTCATTCGATTGCTCCCGTTCTGCGACAGTTAGGCCGGCTCCAGGCCGTGCCGGCGTTTCGCCGCGTCGTTGGCGGCGGCGGCCAGAAAGGCGGTGAACTGGCGCGCCACGTCCGCCCGGCGGCACGTCCGGATGATGCCGGCGGTGAACACCGTGTCGAGCGCGACCGACGGCGGCAGCGAGGCGAAGACGGTGATGCCGGGGATGCCGAGAAGCTCGCTGCGTTGCTGCACCGCGAGGTCGACCGTCCGTTCCGCCAGGAGCTGGCCGACCGGAACGCCGGGCGGGGCCCGTCGCAGCCGCTCGTGCAGCTCGCTGCGGAGGTTCCAGCGTTCCAGCAGCCGAAGCAGGTGATCGCCGCTCGGCCCGGTGGAATAGCCGATCCGCCCGGCCGCCAGCAGGCTGCGCCGGACCGCTTCGGCGTCGGACAGGTCCGGGGCCGGGTCATCCTGCCGGACGGCGACGGCCATCTGCGACCGAGCGACGGGAACCAGGCTGCCCGCCAGTAGGTGCGCTTCCGCCTCGAGCTGGCTCATCACCGCGGCGGCCAGCACCACCACGTCGACCGGCTCGCCCTCGCGGACGCGGCGCGCGGCCTCGAGCCCGCCCGTCGCTTCGACCCTGGCGTGGCCATCCCAAGCCGCGGCGAGCTCGGCCAACAGCCCGCGCGTCGCCTGGGAGGACAGGCCGGAGACTTCCCGCGTCATCGGCCGGTGCCCACCACGTCTTCACGACCGGATCGGACCAATCCGAGCGATGTCACGCGCCGCCCTCCCCCCTGCCCCGCGCGGCAAGCCGCGCGTTGATCCCGGGATAGACACGGCGCGCATTGGTCTCGAACACCTTGAGCCGGTCGGCTGCCGACAGGTTGGCGGTGGCATCCACGTAGCGCCTGGTGTCGTCGAACGGATGGCCGGTCTGAGGATCGATGCCCCGGACGGCCCCGATCATCTCCGAGGCGAACAGGATGTTGTCGACCGGGATCACCTCGGTCAGCAAGTTGATGCCGGGCTGATGATAGACACACGTGTCGAAGTAGACGTTGCGCAGCAAGTGCTCGCGCAGATCGGGTTTCTTCATCGCCTGCGCCAATCCCCGGTAACGGCCCCAGTGATACGGCGCCGCGCCGCCACCATGCGGGATCACGAAACGAAGCGTCGGGAAGTCGCGGAACAGGTCGCCCTCGATCAGCTGCATGACAGCCGTGGTATCTGCGTTGATGTAGTGGGCGCCCGTGGTGTGGAAGCAGTCGTTGCATGATGTCGACACATGGATCATGGCGGGAATGTCGAGCTCCACCAAGACCTCGTAGATGGGATACCAGTAACGGTCGTAGAGCGGCGGACTGGTCCAGTGTCCGCCCGACGGGTCGGGATTGAGGTTGATGCCGACGAAGCCGTACTCGGTCACGCATCGGCGGATCTCGGCGACGCAGGTGGCGGTGGAAACGCCAGGGCTCTGCGGCAGCATGGCGGCACCGACGAAATTGTCCGGAAACAAAGAAGACACGCGGTGGCACAGCTCGTTGCAGATGCGGGCCCACTCGGCGGACACGCCGGCATCGCCGATATGATGCGCCATGAACGAGGCGCGGGGCGAGAACACGGTGAGGTCGATCCCCCGCTCGCGCATCTGCTTGAGCTGATTGCTCTCGATGGTCTCGCGCAGCTCGTCATCCGAGATGCGGAGCGAGGCCGGGTCGGGCCGCTCGCCCTGCCCCGCCACCGCCGCGACCTGGCGGTTGCGCCAGTCTTCGAGCGCTTTGGGGGCCGTCGTGTAGTGACCGTGGATGTCGATGATCATGGCAATTCCCTCCTGCGGCTGAGCCTTTCCGTCCGTCCGACCACGGCGCTATCGGGGAACCGAGGCCGCGGCCCTTTGCCGGGCCATCGTCTTGCGCATGGGGGGTGACACGACGCGGTCCGAGACCGGGAAGTCCCAGACCGTGGTCCGGCCGTCGCGCGCGTGGGCCTCCAGCAAGGCCGGGATCCGGTCGAGGTCGCCGACGACTTCGCCGTTCAATCCGAAGCCGCGCGCGATCGCCCCGAAATCGCCAAGTCCGAACGTGGCGCCGCCGTCACTCAGGCCGTCGGCCCTGAGCTTATGGATCTCGGAACCGAACGCGCCGTCGTTGAGCACGCAGACCAGGATCTGCAGCCCGTGCCGGCGCAGCGTCTCGAGCTCCTGGATGTGCATCAGCACACCGCCATCGCCGTCGATCAGCACGACGGGCCGGCCGGGCCGGGCCGCGGCGAGACCCGCGGCGTAGCTCAGCCCGTTGCCGATCGCGCCGAACTCGCGGATGGCCAGGAAGTGCTCGGCCGAGCGTCCGCGCATCTGGGCCGAGAAGAAGGAGCAATGGCCGGACGCGTTGACGATCTCCCAGTCCTTCGGGATCGCCGCGTCCAGCGCCGCCATCACCGAGCGCGGATCGTGCCGGCCGGCCTCGATCGCGTAGTCGACGGTGTCGGCGGGACCCGCCATCTGCGCGGCAAGATCGTCCGTGCGCCAGCCCGGTGTCGCGCGAGGGCCCGGCGCCAGCGCCGTGAGCAACGCCTGCACGCCCTCCCGCGCGTCGCACCGCAAGACGTGGTCGGCGCCTTTGCGCCCGTGCGGCAGACCGTTCGGCGCGGTGTCGATCTGCAGGACGGTCGCGGCCGGGAACAGGGAGCCGCCATCGACGGTATAGCTGGTCAGGCTCGCCCCCACCGCGATGACCAGGTCGGCCTGCGCGAACCGTTCCCGCGCGACCCGGTGCGAGAACCCGCCGGCGATGCCGAGCGAATACGGGTGGTGATCGAACAGGCCGCGCACCGGCAGCGTCGAGGCCAGCAGCGCGCCTGTCCGGTCCGCCAGCTCCTCGCAACCGTGCCGCGCGCCCGCCTCCAGCACGCCGCGGCCGCCGATGATGACGATGCGCTCGGACGCCTCGATGAGAGCAGCCGCCTTCGCGACCCAGGCCGGGTGTGCCGCCATCGGCCCGGTCTCGGGGATGAACGATGTCGATGGCAGGTATTTGCCGTCGGCCTCGATCGACTGCTGCTGCAGATCGAGGGGAACACCGATCACGACCGGCTGGCGACGCGTGCGCGCGATGAAGAAGGCGTTGCGCACCTGGTTCAGCATCTGAACCGGACTGTGGCTGGCGATGTAATGGGCCCCGCATGCCGCGACCAACGGCGCCTGGTCGATATGCTGGTTGTACCAGGCCGCGTGCATGGGGGTCTCGCCCGCGAACACCACCAACGGAATGTGGGCCTGCGCGGCGGTGGCCAGCGCCGTCATGATCTGCGTCAGGCCGGGTCCACAGGTGACGGAGGCGAGACCGACCGTGCCGCTGGCGGCGGCATAGGCGGTGGCCATGGCGCAGGCACAGTGCTCGTGCCGGACGTGGAACGAGCGAACCCCGTGGTGGGCGGACATCGCCGCTTCCCAATGCATGTTGCCGTCGCCGGTCAGGACGAACAGCGTGTCGGCGCCTTCGGCGACGAAGGCGTCCGCCAGGGCTTGGTAGATCGGGATGGTCGGCATGACGAGGCTCCGTTGGCGTCCGGCGATCGGCAGGGTGACCTGCTTGGCGGCGATCGGCCAGTCCCGACCGGCCAGTCCCGACCCGCCAGTCCCGACCCGCCAGTCCCGACCCGCCAGTCCCGACCCGCCAGTCCCGGCGCTTCCCTTCAGCGGAGAGCTGTGGCACCGGTGGCGCCAGCCGCGCCAGACGGTAGGAGGAAGCATGACGATCCAACGACGTCACCTGTTGCAGGGGGCCGCCTCGAGCCTTGCCGTGCTCGCCGCCCCGAACGTCTCGCGCAGCCAGGGGCGCAACGTCTTGCGCTTCGTGCCCTATGTCGACCTCGCGATCCTCGATCCCATGATCAACACGGCGTCGCAGACCCGCACGCACGGCTACCTGGTGTTCGACACGCTCTACGCGCAGGACGCCGAGTATCGGGCGCAGCCGGAAATGGTCGCCGGGCACGAGATCGAGAACGACCACACGATCTGGCGCCTCACCCTGCGCGACGGGCTGCGCTTTCACGACGACACGCCGGTGCTTGCCCGCGACGTCGTCGCCAGCCTCAAGCGCTGGGGCGCCGCCGACCCGGCCGGACGCGCCTTGTTCTCCGTGGTGGACGAGGTCGCGGCCTCGTCGGACAAGATCGTCACCTTCCGCATGAAGCGGCCCTACCGCCTGCTGCCGGAGGTTCTGGGCAAGATCGCGCCGAGCATGCCGTGCATCATGCCGGAACGGCTGGCCAACACGCCCGCGACGAAGGCGATCACGGAGATGGTCGGCAGCGGCCCGTTCCGCTTCGTGGCCGACGAGCGCGTGGCCGGTGCCCGCGTCGTCTACGAGCGGTTCGCCAGCTACGTGCCCCGACCCGGCGGAGCGGCGCCGGGACTGACCAGCGGACCCAAGGTCGTCCATGTGGACCGGGTCGAGTGGATCACCATGCCGGAAGCCGGCACCGCCGCATCGGCCCTGCAGGCGGGCGAGATCGACTGGTGGGAGGTGCCGCCGCCCGACCTGCTGCCGCTGCTGCGCAAGGACCGCAATCTGGTGACGGAGGTGAAGGACAAGACCGGCGTGCTGCCGATCCTCCGCTTCAACTCGCTGCAGAAGCCGTTCGACAATCCGGCGATCCGCCGGGCGGCCTTGCTCGCGGCCCAGCAGCAGACGTTCATGGAAGCGTTCAGCAGCGATCGGTCGCAATGGCGCGACCGCGTCGGGCTGTTCACGCCCGGCACGCCGATGGCGACGGAGGCGGGCATGGACCGCTTGCCGGCCCGACCGGATCTCGAGGCGGCGAAGCGAGCCGTTGCCGCCTCCGGCTACGGCGGCGAGCGGGTGGTGGTCATGCAGCCCACCGACCACCCGGTGAACAACGTCATGTCCCAGGTCGGGGCCGACCTGCTCAAGCAGATCGGCCTCAACGTCGATCTGCAGGCGATGGACGCCGGCACCATGTTCCAGCGCCGGGCCAACCGCGAGGGCGTCGACAAGGGCGGCTGGAGCGTGTTCCCGTCCATGGTCGGCGGCGCCGACTGCCTCAACCCGGCGGTGTCGTTCCTCACCCGCGGCAACGGCGCCGACGCCTGGTATGGCTGGCCCACTATCCCCGCGCTGGAAACCGACCGGGCCGCCTGGTTCGACGCCCCCGATCTCGCCTCGCAACGCGCGCTGTGCGGTCAGATGCAGGTCGCGGTGCTGGACGCCGCGCCGCACATCCAACTCGGCCAGATCCTGCAGCCGACCTGCTACCGCACGACCGTGACGGGCGTGCTGGAGGGGATCCCCAAGTTCTGGAACGTGAAGAAAGCCTAGGGGAGCTCCTCGCACCAGCTTGCGGTCAGCCACGGTTCCAGCCGTGCCGGGTCGAGCTCGAAGCCCAGGCCGGGTCCGTCCGGCACCGCGAGGGAACCGTCCGGCTGCGGCCGTATCGGGCCCAGCACCGCCAGCAGCGGGTTATGGGTCACGTCGACCTCCATGTAGGGGAACGGCGCGGGTCCGCCGCCGCGCCTGGCCGGCAGTACCGCGGCCATGTGAAGGGCGGCATGGTGGTTCACCACGGTCCCGAACACATGCGGCATGACCGGCACGCCGAACGCGTCCGCCAGGGCCGCCACTCGGGCCATGCCGGTGAAGCCGCCGCAGACGCCGAGGTCGGGCTGCGCGATCGAGAACGTCCCGGCGCACAGGAACTCGCGATACGCCGCCAGGCTGCCGAGCGCCTCGCCGCCCGAGATGGCGACGTCCACGGCGGCCGACACCGCCTGGTAGCCGGTGATGTCGTCCGGCGGCACCGGCTCTTCGATCCAGAGCAATTCGGCCGCTTCCATGCGCTTGGCGGCTTCGATGGCGGCGCGAGCGGTGTAACCCTGGTTGATGTCCACCATCAGCGCGACGTCCGGCCCGGCCTGTCGCCGCATGGCCGAGAAGGCCGCACCGTCGCCGCGCGGGCTGGCTCCCCCTCGTGGCTTGAGCGCCCGATACCCCTGGCGTAGCAGGGCCTCGGTTTCCTCCGGCATGGCTTCGTACGGGTCGGGCCGAACCTTGAGGAACGGCCCGCTCCCGTACGTGAACACTTCCGTTCGCAACGCTCCACCCAGCAACGCGGACACGGGAAGCCCTCGCTCGCGCGCCGCGGCGTCATGCAGCGCCATGTCGATGGCCGAGATCGCCATCATCGCCACACCGCGCCGGTCGTAGCCCAAGGTCGCGGTCATGCGGCTGAACAGCGCTCCGGTCTTCGCCGGGTCCTGCCCGAGCACGATCGGCGCCAGTCGAGCGCGGACGTAGGCGGCCGTCGCGTGGACCGACGCGACCGATTCGCCCCAACCCACGACACCGGTGTCCGTGGTCAGGCGAAGCAGCAGCGCCTCCCGCCGACGGAACACCACGATCGAGTTGGCCATCGGCTCCGGGAGCGAATACGCCAGCAGGAACGCCTCGACCCGCACGATCCTCAAAGCGCCGTCTCCGTGGAACGAGGGTGACCCAATATCGCCGACATCCGCCGTCCAAGCAGGATGGCGACGATCGCCGCGCCTGTCAGGACAAGGGCAAGGAACAGCAGCGCACCGGCGAACGACCCGGTCTCGTCGCGCACCCACCCGATCACATAGGGTCCGGCAAACCCACCCGTGCTGCCGACCGAGTTGATCAACGCCAAGCCGGCTGCACTGGCCGTGCCGGTCAGCAGCATCGCGGGAAGCGCCCATATCGATGGCGAGGCGGCAGCGATACCGGCCGTCCCGACCGTGAGGCCGATGACGCCCCACAGCGGCGACTTCGTCAGTGCCGCCATCACGAAACCGCACGCCGCCAGCAGGAAGGGTATCACGATGTGCGCCACCCTTGCGCCGGTACGGTCGGCATTCCACCCGGCGAACAGCGTGGCGAATACCGCCACGAAAGACGGGATGGCGGCGACGAAACCCACCTGCATCGTCGTCAGGCCAAATTGCTTGATGAGTTGCGGCATCCAGATCGCCGCCCCGGTGGTGCCGATCACCAGCCCGAGCGCGATCAGGCACATCGCCCACACCCGGCCGTCAGTCATGGCCTGCCACACGCTGAACCGCTCGACCCGCTCGCGCTCCGCACGCTCTCGCGACATCAGCCCGGTCAGCACTGCCTTCTCTTCAGCCGATAGGAAACGCGCGTCCTCGGGACGGTTCGGCAGGGCCAGGACCAGGACCACCCCCATGACAAGGGCGGGGAGGCCCTCGATCACGAACATCCACTGCCATCCTTTCAAGCCGGCAACGCCGTCCATGGATGTCAGCAGCCATGTCGAGAGCGGCGCGCCGACGACGGAGGACAGGGGTGGCGCGATCTGCGTCAGGCCGAAGATGCGGGCGCGGTAGGCGCGGGGGAACCACAAGGTGCAGTAGAACAGCAAGCCGGGAAAGAAGCCGGCCTCGGCCGCGCCCAGCAGGATGCGGACGGCATAGAAGCTGGACGCGTTCCACACAAAGGCGGTCAGAGCGGAGATGATCCCCCAGGTGATCATGATCCGCGCCAGCCACACCCGGGCGCCGACGCGTGCCAGCAGGAGATTGCTGGGCACCTCACAAACCACGTAGCCCAGGAAGAACAAACCGGCGCCTGCACCGAATGCCGTGGCGCTCAGCTTCAGGTCGGCGTTCATCGTCAGCGCGGCGAAGCCGATATTCACGCGACCGAGAAACGCGGCGAAGTAACATAACATGAGGATCGGAATGAGGCGGCGCCGGGCCTTGTTCAGCACGGCCGTCTCACTTGCTGACAATGCGCTCGAACTGCTCAAGGCGAGCTCTCTGGAGAACAGATCGTCCGGGTTCTGCCGGTGAGTCCCATATCCGCGTCTGCCTTCTTCGAGCGCTTGACTGCAGTATGATAGCTCGTTTCCGGCACGCATAGGCCAGTCGGACGGCTCTGACGTTTCGGCGGCAGAGGACTGCTTGGCAGGGGCTTCCTCCAACGGACGAATGCGGCGGAACAGCATCGTTCGCCGTCCGCCGCATCAGAGCCTGCCGAGCCGCTCAGAACTGCGACAAGCCGCCGTCGATGACGAGTTCCGTTCCGGTCACGTCGGCGCTGTCGCCGCTTGCGAGGAACAGAGCGGCCCGGGCGACCTCGTCGGCCTCGCCGAAGCGTTGCGGCGTCACTCGTCCCTCGCCCCCCTCGGGAAACGGTCTAACCCGCGGCGGGGCGAGCCGTCATGTCAGCGAACACCAGCGCCTGGCGCCAACCCGCTGGACTCGTCTTCATGGCCTGGCGGAACGCGTCGGCCATGGTCTCGGCGAGCCACGCCGCTTCCAGCCCGCCGAGATCGACTGCGCCCAATCCAGCGTCCGCCGCCAGCGTGGCAGCGACCGACTTTGCCGCGGCGTCGTCCCCGGCGAGGAACGCCTGGGCTCCGGACGCGCGCAGCCGCTCGGGGTCCTCCCTCAGGATCCGCATCACCACGGTGTTGAACGCTTTCACCACGCGCGCGCCCGGCGCGGCCGCCTGGAGCTGCTCGGCAAGACTCGGCGCCGTGGGGCGTGCTGAAGCGTAGTTGCCGGACGGTCCGGGCTCTCGATTGTTCGGATCGAGCAGGATCTTGCCGGCGAGCCCGCCCGGGTCGGCGGGCATGACCCCGCGCGCCGTCCACAGCACGACATCGCCGAAGGCCGCCGCGCCTTCCTGCGTCGTCGCGCGCGCACCGGCAAGGCCGGCGGCGGCCCGGGTCGCCCGCGCGGCGTCGCGCGAGCCGAACGCGACCTCGTGGCCCGCCCGCGCCCAAACGGCCCCCAAGGTCTCTCCGACCGACCCGACACCCACGATGCCAATGCGCATGGTCATTCTCCGTTTCCAACGCCGTTGCAGGTGAGGACGCGGGATTCGGGACGACAGGACAGTCGGTGTTGCGACTGAAGCAACGCGGTGTATCGAATGGGACCGTGGACACCCTGCGCGCTGCCGTCGTCATTCTCCGCGTGGCCGAAGCTGGCTCCTTTGCCGGAGCCGCGAGGCTGCTCGGCGTGACATCGGCCGCTGTCGCCCGCCTGGTGGGCCGCTTCGAGACCGCGCACGGGGCGCGCCTGTTCCGTCGCTCGACCCGCTCACTCTCCCTGACGCCCGACGGCGAGCGCTTCCTCGCCGAAGTACGGGGCCCCGCCCTCGCGCTTGCAGCAGCCGCCAACCGTTTGGGCGCGCCCGTCGGGATCGCGGGAACCGTGCGCGTGACCGCCGCCGCTTCGCTGGCTCCGACGCTGCTGGCGGCGGTGGCCCAACTGCTCGAACGTCATCCGGCGCTGCGCGTGGAGCTTGCGCTCGACGACCACTTCGCCGATCTCGGCGGCGGGCGTTGGGACGTGGCGATACGGATCGCACCCCGGATCGCCGATGCCAGCGTTCTCGCCCGGCGGCTGGCACCGCTGCCGCTCCTCACCCTCGCCGCCCCCGCCTACCTCGCCAAGCACGGTGTGCCGACGACGCCCGATGATCTCGCGACGCACCGTCTCATCGGCGTGCGCCTTCCAGCGACGGGACGCATCATGCCCTGGCTGTTCCACGCGCCGGGCGGCACCCGTCGCTTGCAACCGGATTTCGCGCTCGTCGTGGATGGCTCGGATGCGATGCGCACGGCAACCGTGCTCGGCAGCGGCATATCGCAGGCTGGCGCCGAGGGAACGGCGACGCTGCTCGCCTCGAACGATCTGGTGACGGTGCTCGACGCCCACGCGCCGCCACCTTGGACCGTGTGGATGCTGCGAGCTCCCGGTCCTGCGGGATCGGCGCTCGCTACCGTCATGGACGCTCTCGTTGCAGCCTTTCGGCCGAGAAAGGCGCCATAGGTCGCGATGGTCGGACGGCCGCTCGAGGGTGACGCGGCTCGGGACACCCGCGTCGGCCGGCGCACCATTTCGATTGTCGTGGCAAACGGTTCCGTTTCTACTGGCGGCGGGCACGCCGTAACGATGCCCGTCGAGGGGAGCGGAATGAACGTCGGTTTCATCGGCCTGGGACGCATGGGCCGTCCCATGGCGTCCAACCTTTGCCGGAAAGGCTTCCGGCTGTTCGTGAACGACGTGAACCCGCTGGCGGTGGACGAGTTGGCCAAGCTGCAAGCCACGCCATGTGCCACGGTCGCCGAGGTCGTTGCGGACGCCGACATCGTCATCACCATGCTTCCCGACGCCTCGGTGGTCCGTCACGTCATGACGATGGCGGACGGCGTGTTCGCCCGCGCCAAGCCCGGCTCGATCGTCCTGGACATGAGCACGATCGATCCCGACACGACCGATTCTCTCGTGGCGCAAGCCAAAGCCCGAGGCCTGAACTTCGTGGACGCACCCGTCGGCCGGCTGGCCAGCCACGCCGACCGGGGCGAGAGCCTGTTCATGGTCGGTGCCGAGCCGGCCGACTTCGAACGGGTCAAGCCGTTGCTCGATGGGATGGGAAGCACGGTCCACCATTGCGGGCCACCCGGCTCGGGAACGCGCACCAAGCTGGTGAACAACTTCCTCGCTGTCTCGTCGTGCCAGATGAACGCGGAAGCCTTGTCGCTGTCCCAGCGGTTCGGCCTGGATCTCGAGCGGACGCTGGAAGTGCTCTACGGGACCACGGCGGTGAACGGCCAGTTGAAGATCGCCTGGCCGACGAAGGTCTTGGTCGGCGATGTCGAGCCCGGCTTCACCATCGACCTCGCACACAAGGACCTGACTCTCATCGTGGACGCGGCAAATGCCGCGCGGGTGCCCATGCCGATGGCGGCTGCCGCGAGGGAAGCCTTCAGCGTGGCCCGCGCCCGCGGCTTCGGTGGCCAGGATTTCTCCGCCATGGTCGACGTCGCCTGCGACGTGGCCGGGATCGACAAGCCCCGCCTCGCCCATCGCCCTGCCTGACGACCAACCAACTCTGGGAGCCCGCGATGCCGACGTTTCGACGTGATTTCCTGCGCGCTGCCGCCGGTTCGGCCCTGGTCCTGCCGGCGATCCGCCCTGCTGCGGCGCAACCCAAGGCGGTCGTCAAGATCGGCGTGCTCGCCGACTTCTCGGGGCTCTACCAAGACCTGCTCGGCTTGCCCGGGGTCGAGTGCGCCAAACAAGCGGTGGTCGACTTCGCGCGCTCGCATGACGGCTTCGGCGCCGAGGTGGTCTATGCCGATCACCAGAACAAGGCGGATGTCGGCAGCGCGATCGTCCGCAACTGGTTCGATTCCGAAGGCGTGGACATGGTGATCGCGGGTCCGAACAGCGCTGTCGGGCTCGCCGTCTCCTACATTTCGAAGGAGAAGAACAAGGTCTGCATGGGCGCCGCCGTCACGGCGAGCGAGTTCACGGGCAAGGACTGCACCCCGAACACGGTCAACTGGACCTACGACGCCTTCATGCTGTCCAAGTCGGTCGCGACGGAGATCACCAAGGCCGGTGCCAAGACCTGGTTCTTCATCTCGAGCGACAACACGTTCGGCGCCTCGCTGGAGGCTGAAACGAGCGCCTTCGTCGCCGAGGCGGGTGGCCGGGTGCTGGGCAGCTCGAAAGCGCCGCTGAGCACCATGGATTTCTCCGCCATGTTGCTGGCTGCCCAGGCGAGCGGGGCGGAAGTCCTGGCGCTGGCCGTGGGCGGCAACGACCTCATCAACGTCCTGAAGCAAGCCGCGGAGTTCGGCTTGCGCGGCAAGATGCGGATCGCCGCGCTCGTCACCTTCCTTGGCGATATCCATGGTGCCGGGTTGCAGACCATGCAGGGACTGCTGTTCACCAACAGCTTCTACTGGGACCTGAACGACCGGACCCGCGCCTTCACCGCCCGCGTCCTGCCCAAGCTCGGCGGCACCTATCCCGGCATGACACATGCGGGATGCTACGGCATCACGACACATTACTTGCGCGCGGCGGCTGCCATGGGTGCCGCCGATGCCAAGCGCAGCGGCCGCGCCACCGTCGCGCGCATGAAGGAGATCCCGATCGACGACGATGCGTTCGGATCGGGCCACATCCGAGCCGACGGACGCGCCGTCATCCCGGCATACTTGCTGCAGGTGAAGCAACCGGCCGAGAGCGTTAAGCCCTGGGATTACTGCAAGGTCGTCTCGACACTCGCGCCCGAAGAAACGGTGCGGCCCCTGTCGCAAAGTGCCTGCCCGGCCGCGAAGACCTAGAAAGAAGATCAACCCGAACCGGGAAGGTTCGGTACTCATACGCCAAGCAGAACATCCGCGTGAACGCCGTGCTGCCCGGCAACATCGAGACGCCGATGATGGACCGCTTCACCGGCGGCGACATCCAGAGAGCGATCGACCTCGAGCCGGTCGGCCGCCTCGGCAAGCCGGAGGAGATCGCGGAGTCGGTGCTGTGGATGGCCTCGGATCTCGGCGGCTTCGTCACCGGCTCGGCGATCGTTGTCGACGGCGGCTGGTCGCTCTGACGATCCGGCCGCACATCGGCAATAATCGTCAACGAGAAGGGTTGATCGCGGACGGGGGCGAGCCCGGGATCACGACCGGCCCACCGGTCTGCTCTGCCAGCAACGCTACTTTGGTGAAGCCAGCTTGGGTGATCGCCGCCATGGTCTCCATGATCCGGCCATAGCTCACCCCCTTGTCGCCGCGAACCAAGATACGGCGATCGGTTTTGTTCTGGCTGATCGCCCCGAGTTTGGGTGCGAGATCCGTCAACGTCAGCTCGGTCTCCTGCAGGAAGATCCTGCCTTCGGCGTTCACCGATACGGTCAGCGGTTCGCTGTCCTGTGCCACCGGTGCAGCGCTCGCCTTTGGCAGATCGACGGTCACGCCCGAGGTCATCAGCGGCGCGGCCACCATGAACACGATGAGCAGCACCAGCATCACATCCACCAACGGCGTGACGTTGATTTCCGCCATCGCGCGATAGCGTCCACGGCCGCCGCCGGGCTGCATGGGACCGCCCGCCATCAGCGGCGCTCCTCCGCCTGATCGTCGCTCTGGCGGGAGAGGATGGCCGAGAACTCCGACCCGAACCCTTCGAGACGGCCGGCCAGCCGCGCCAGATCGGTGCTCAGCTTGTTGTAGGCGAGCACGGCGGGGATCGCGGCGACCAGTCCGATCGCCGTGGCGAACAGCGCCTCCGCAATCCCCGGCGCCACCACGCTCAGATTGGTGTTCTTGCTGGTGGCGATGGCCGAGAACGACCGCATGATGCCCCACACCGTGCCGAACAGCCCCACGAAGGGCGCCGTGGACCCGACGGAGGCCAGGAACACCATCCAGTTCTCCATGCGATCCATCTCGCGCGACACGGTGACGGTGATGGCCCGCTCGACACGCAACCCCACATTGCCCCGGCTCGGACCGGTGCCCGAGGCGCCCGCGCTTCGTTGCCACTCGCTCATCCCAGCGCCGAACACGGCCGCCATCGGATGGGTCGGGCGCACGCCGTCCTGCCGGTAGAGCTCGTCGAGGCTGCCGCCCGCCCAGAACCGGTCTTCGAACACGGTCGCGATCCGATTGACCCGGCGTAGGCTCAGGCTCTTCTGGAACACGATGGCCCACACCCCGACGCTCGCGGCCACGAGCAACAGCAACACCGTCTTGACCACCCAATCGGCCTGCAGAAACAAGCCGAGCAGCGAAAGGTCGCCGCCCGTGCTCGCCAGGCTGACCGCATCGACCGTTCCGCTCACATCACGCTCCTCATCCGATCCATCCGGCTGTCGATGATCCCATCAGGGGGGATCACCGGCGGGAGGCTGGATGGGCGTCACCGACGAGGCGCTCCATGCGATGGCGGGAACGGTTTGAGTGGAACACGTCAAGTCGATCGTCCCGCCGCGGTTGAGAAGCTGATTAGCCTTCGCCGCATCCAGATAAACGAGTTCTATATTGCCGTTCAGACTACTGCCCCCCTCCGGCCACACGGTATATTCCGTGAACCTCCGCGACCCTCCGCCGATCCACTCCACCCGACCCGCCCATTTCACGACCTGCCCGATCTCCACCACCGGCGCGAGGGTGCCGAAACCGCCCTCGTAGAACTTGACCCATGGGCTGCCATCCGGCTTGCGGAAGAAGACGGCCTCGGCCGAGCTGCGGACGCCGTAGGCAGGGTGGTTCCTGATCCCCTGCGTCACCACCGTTCCGGTGCAGGATTTCTGCAGCATGGTGCTGAGGATCGCCGACCCGACCGGATTGTTCGTCACCGTGAACGGCCTCGGGGACGAGGCCGGCGTATCGCCGGTCGGCTGATCGCGTCGGCGCGCAAGAACGTAGTGCAGAGACAAATCGATCGTGTCCGATGCGCCCGTCGGCAGCGGACGAACGAACCCGCCGCGGAACGCAGCGGCCGCGGCCGCGTCCAGCGACGGCGACCCGGAGCTTCCGACCACGTCGGCGGTCCAGATATTGCCATCGGAACGGATCGCCAGACGAAGTTTGACCGTGCCGGCCTCGTCGTTATCGGAGGCGTGCCTCGGGTAGTAGCCATGCACGTCCCACCACGCTTGCAACTGCCTCAGGAGGTCGCGCTGAGCCGGGTTCGGCGGCTCCGCCTCGTTGGTGATGCTGAAATCCTGCGCGACGACGGGCGCGGTGCCGCCCGCCACAAGCAGCAGCACGACAGCCGCGGCGAGGCTCGCTGAAACGATCGGCATCCGCATCGGGCATTCCCCAGCTCAGGATCGGTTCGACTATCGAGCCGTGTGCTACGCACTGTAGCATTGAATCGTCGCGTTCGGATGTCCAGGCTTTTATGGATTGCGGGCTGCATCGACGCTCGCCGATCACCGGCCGCCATCCGAAGGCCGATAGTGCAGCGTCACCACGACGTCGGCCGGTTGCGGCGGCGTTCCGGCTGGCAGGGGTGGCAGGCGAGCGTTGCGGAACACCGCCAGCGCCGCGCCGTCGAGCACGCTCGATCCGGAGCTCTGGACCACCTCGATCGAGAGGACCCGGCCGTCGCCGGCGATGGCGATGTGCACCCTGACGTTGCCGCCTTGGTTGGTTTGCGAGGCCTCCCTGGGATAAAAGGAGTTCTGATCCCACCATTGTTTGAGCCGCCCCATCCAGGCCGCGCCGTTATTGGCGGCGTTGGTGCGACCGGGGCTACTTCCGCCGTCAGTCGCTCCCGTCGGCGCTTCCCCCGGGGCGGTCGTGCCGCCGGTCGGGACCGACCGGACGGGGGCGAGGCGTTGCGGCGGCGACCGTCGGGGCGGCGGAGACGGCGCGCGCGCCGGCGGCACTGGCCGGGGTGGCGAAATCGTGCGCGGCGGCGGCGGTGGCTCCGGCGGTGGCGGTTCTGGCGACGACGGTTCTGGCCGTGGCGGCACGAGTGCCGTTGCCGGTGCTTGCGCCGGCAGGGGTATCTCGGCGGGTTGGATCGTCGTGATCGTGTCGGGCGGGGCGACGGACGCCTCGGGCGGGACCTCGGCCTGCTGAACCGGTGGCGATACGGCGGGCGCCGGTGCCGGCGGTTGAGACGCCTCGGCCGGCTCGGCGGGAAGCTCGGGAGCCGCCGGGGCCGTCGCCGCGGCCGACGCCTCGACGGGTCCTTCGGTGATGAACGCCACCGGCAGCGGGTCGGTGACCCCTGCCGGTGGCGGCAGCGACGGCCTCATGAGTAGGGCGCCGAGGGCAGCCAAGTGCAGGCAAAGCGAAAGAAGGAGCAGCCAGCCCGATCTGTCGGGCTGATGCAGACTCATCCCGAGGCGCTGGCGGCCTTCCGACATCGGCCCCATGACCAAACGAGACCTCAACGGACGTCGCCGACGATCGGCGTGGCAAACATCGCCGGGTCAACCGCCATGGCTTGCCTCCTCGCGGCCGGCTGGCCTGAACCGACCGGCCCAATCTACTCGCCGTAGTGCTACATCGTGTAGCGAAAATGGCAAGCCAGTTTCCGCCGCTTGCGCGGCGTCGCGGTGGACGCTACCGATCGTAGCGCTACACGGATGGGTGCTCCATGGATGACCGGATGTCCGACCTCGGGGAGCTGGAGCTCGAGGTCATGCAGATCGTCTGGGATAGCGGCGAGATCACGGCCGAGCAGGTCAGGGAGAAGCTGCCTCGCGCCGCCAAGGAGTCGACCGTGCGGACGGTTCTCAGCCGGCTCGAAGACAAGGGCTACCTGACCCACAGTGTCGACGGGCGAACCTTCGTCTTCCGCGCCGCGGAGGCGCGCCAGGAGGTTGCGGCCCGGGCGGTCCGGCGGATCGTGGACTGGTTCTGCAAGGGATCGGTCGAAGAGGTCCTGGTCGGCATGGCCGATGCGCGAATGCTGGACGCTAAAACCCTGGAGACGCTGGCCAAACGCATCAAAACAGCGAAAGCCCGGCGCTGATGCTGGACGTCGTGGGCGAGGCGGCACTCCGTGCGGTTCTTCTCACGACCCTCGTTCAGTGCGCGGTCTGGCTGCTCCGTCTCCGATCGGCTCGATTGCTGCTTTCTGCATGGACGGTCGTCCTGATCGCGTCGCTCGCGATGCCCCTTCTGCCGCAGATGGTTCCGGTGCGCCTGACCATCGACTCCACCGTGTCGCGACCATTGGCCGACGGCGTCGTCGATCTCCTCCAGCAACCCACGCTGGATCGGTGGGCGACGGCCCGCGACGACAGTGTTGCCGAACCGGACGCGCCATCTTCCCTCCGGCGCTGGCTGACCACGATCTACGTCGTCGTCGGCTGCGGCATTCTTCTCCGCACCCTGCTCGGCCTCGGCCTGTCGCTTCGGCTGCTGGCGAGGGCAACTCCGACGCACCCGGCATGGGCGGCGGGGCATCGTGTCAGGACCAGCCCCGACATCACCGGGCCGGTGACGATCGCGCACATCATCTTGCTGCCGACCGACGCGATGGACTGGCCGGCCGAGATGCAGCAAGCGGTCCTGGCTCACGAACGGGCCCACGTCGCCCGCTGGGACTTCGTGCTGCTGGTCGTGTCGCAACTCAATCGCGCTCTGTTCTGGTGCAACCCGCTCTCATGGTGGCTCCACCGCCGACTGATCATGCTGACCGAATTGGCCAGTGACGATCAGGCAATGGCTGTGACGACGGACCGGCTCCGCTATGCCGAGATCCTCCTTGAGATCGGCCGCGGCCCGGTGGACGCATCGCGCGGACCGGCCATGGCACGCTCCGCGACGCTCGTCCGCCGGATCGAACGCATCGTCCAGGGCGAGACGAAGCTGTACCGTATCAGTCGGCCGCAACAGGTCCTGCTGACGGCCGGCGTTGCCGGCCTGTCGCTCGCGGTCGCGAGCCTCACCCCCGATCTCACCTCCCCTGCGGTCATCACGCTCGCCGCATCGGAACGGACCGGGGCACCCGAAGCCGTGGTCATCCCGGACTCGAGCGCCGGTCCGGCGGACGAAGCAGGCGGACGCGCGGCGATCTCGGCAGCGCCCGCACGGCTCGGGGAGACATCCGTGCCGCCTCCCCTACCGGCGCGCTCGGGTCGCCACCTGCTGGCACGGGCCGCGATCGCGCTGCCACCGGTGCCAGCGGTCGCCCGACGGAAGCCGATGGCCACCGGCCAGACTGGGTCGGGCCAGGCTGGGTCGGGCCAGGCTGGGTCGAGCCAGGGGCTCCACACCAAACCGCTCGACGAGGCGCGGGAGCTTTCGACCGTGGCGGCCGGCGTCAACGTCACGGCCAGAGCGGGCGCCCCTGCCTCAAACGGTCAGTCATCCTCGCCGGAGCAAGTCGTCCGCGAGCCATTGCCCCTCAACGCCAATCTCGAGGAGATCGTCGGCAGGACGTGCACGGGGACGATCGCAGTGGGTCCAAGGGCGTGGCGAAGCTACGGTAAGCAGCCGGACGTCGCTGCCGGAGAACTGGTCCCCGCCAGGGCTCAGTTCTTTCGCCGCGCCGACGGCACCGCATGGGTGCGGTTCAACGCCTTCGGGCAACCGCCCCTCGACCTTCCCGCGCGATTGGCCCGCAACGGTGTGACATGGACCGGTCAGTACGGGATCTCGTACGCCCTGCAGGCCTCCGGCGGAAACCAGCTCGCCGGGCTCGCGGCACTGATCGCCAACGATAGCGCAGGCCTCCACTTCGCCTGCGAGAAATCCGCCGATCGATCACTCTGACCGATCGCGGTTCTTTGCATGGGCGGCTCAAGCCGCGATGGTGAGGGGCTCGCTCGGGTCGATGACGGGGGCGGAGTCCCCACGTTGACGGGGCTGTAGCTCGTCCCACAGCGCGGCATCGATCCCGGCCAGCGAGGCGAGGAGGTCGATGTCGACGTGCCGGGCGTTGGTGTCGTCGAGCGGCGCGAGCGTCATGTCCCCAAAGCGGGGATACATCGGCGTCGGCGGCTCGACCGGCAGGGGGACGAGTCCGAAATAGACCGCGCTGCGCAGGCCAAAGGCGCGGACCACGCGCACCGCCCGCGGCGCATCGATGGCGGCCAGCCGCAACAGCGTCAGCGCCGAGGTCAGCACCTTCTTCTCGGGCAGGTTGTTCCAGACATGGTACTCGTAGACCCGGGCCCATGCGTGGCGCCGGACCTTGGCGGGCAGGTTCGGGTTGGCAGCCAGATGCGCCGAGATGGTGGCGCGCATGGCATTGGCCATCCGGATCCGGTTACTGGACATATTGCCACGATATTGGCGGTAGCCGACCACGTAGTGCGGCACCGCGCCGACCAGGTATTTGGCGGCCAGCTTCAGTTCGAAATCGAGGTCCTCGCAGCCCCCGATGCCGCGTTCCGCGTAGGAAGCGTCGAAGCCGCCGATGGCGAGGGCCACCTCACGGCGGACCAACAGGCAGCTGCCGTTGCGGACGAGGTGGGTGGAAAGATGGCGCGCCAGGACGAAGCCGTCCGCGACGAGCCTCGGACCGTCCGCGATGACGTAATCGTCCGCGTCGATGGAGCGGGTCAGCCCGTAGCAGCCACCGAGGGCGACCGGGCTGTCGAGCATGCAGGCCAGTTGCAGCTTGAGCTTGTCGGCGTGCCAAAGGTCGTCCGCATCGAGGAAAGCGACGAAGTCGGCGCGGGCTTCGTGGACGCCACGGTTCCTGGCGCGGGCGACGCCGCCATTGGCCGTGCTGATCCGCCGGATCCGGGCATCGCGCGCGGCCCAGGCGTCGATCTGGGCGGCGGTGGTGTCGGTGGAGCCATCGTCGACGACGAGGATCTCGGTGTTGCGATGGGTTTGTGCGACGGCCGATTCGAGGGTGCGGTCGATGAAGACCGCGGCGTTGTACGCGGGCATCACGATGCTCACCAAAGGCTCGGGCCCGGCTAGCTCTCGACTCACGGCAGCTATTCTCCCGTTCGCATCAAATCGGTATTCGATCGAAACGCGTCCGAGACGGACCATATCTAAATTTTGCAACTTGGCAACAATATGATATCGCCCTCATTATTCGAGAGAGACGATGGGCCTGAGACAGAAAATCGCATCCTTCCTGCGAAGTCCCGAGCCTGTCATCTTGATGTATCACCGGGTGGCGGCCCCGCCGTTCGACCCGTGGGGTCTGAGCGTCTCGCCCGACAATTTCGAACGGCAGCTCGCGCAGCTCGCCCGGCGCCGCCAGATATTTCAGCTACGTGAATTCGTTGCACGCTCTCGCGCTGGCACGCTGCCGCCCAAGGCGGTGGCGATCACCTTCGACGACGGCTACCTCGACAACCTCGTCACCGCGGCGCCGATCCTGCAGGCGTTCGGAGCGCCCGCGACGCTGTTCCTGGCCAGCGGACCGATGGCGACGGGCAGCCGGTATTGGTGGGACGAGTTGGCCCGGATCGTGTTCAGCCCCGGCGCGCTGGAAGGCGGCATCACGATCGGGGCGCAGCCGGTCTGGATCGCGCAGCCGGCGATGAGAGCGGACGAACGGCCCGGCACCGAGTGGCGCGCCTGGCACGAGCCGGCCACGGAACGGCAAGCGCTCCACTACAAACTCTGGCAGGATCTGCGGGTGCTGCCGCCCCCCGAGATCGACCTGGTTCTGGCGGCGTTGCGCCTCCTGTGTGGCGAGGCAGCGGACGAGGACGCGCCACGTGCCATGTCGCAGGCCGAAGCCAGGACGCTCGCGGCCGAAACGACCTTCTCCCTCGAGGGGCACACGATCGACCACCCCGACCTGCCGAGCCAGCCCGATGCGGAGGTCAGCGCGCAGGTGCGGGGCGGCATGGCGGCGATCGAGGCGTTGACCGGGGCCCCCGCGACCGGGTTCGCCTACCCGTATGGCCGAACCGACGCGCGGGTTCGGGGTCTGGTGCGGGCGGCCGGCGTCCAATGGGCGTGCACCACGCAAGGCGGCCCGGTGCGGCCCGGTTGCGACCGTTTCGCGCTGCCGCGGCAGACGGCGGCCGATACGCCGGGCCTCGCCTGGGCCGACGCGGCATGACGGTCCGGGTCGCGAGGACGGGGCGGTGATGTCGAGGCTGTTCCGGTTGGGGTCGCCGGGTCGCCCGGCCACCCTGCGCGCGATCGAACGGCGGTATGCCCGCTTCGTGCCGGCGGCGGTGATGCTCGGATTGCTCACCAGCCTCTGCGAAGGTCTCGGCATCGGCATGCTGACGCCGCTGCTGGCGGTGCTGTCCGGCTCGGTCGACCAGTCCGGTCTCCCGGCCTTCGCGGTCCGGCTGCACCGGTTCGCGGAAACGCTGGCGCCGAGCCGGCCGATCCTGCCGCTGCTCGCAATCGTTCTGCTGTTCGTGTTGCTGAAGGCGGCGACCCAGATCGCCAACGCGATCATGATCGGGTCCGTCGAGCAGAAGGCGGGCGACGACATCCGGCGGGCGCTGGCCGAGAAGATGCTCAAGCTGGATTACAGCTTCTTCCTCCGGGAGGACCCGGCGCGCCTGGTCACCATCATCGACACCGATTCCTGGAAGGTCACCGAAGCCGTCCGCGTGCTGCTGGTCGGCTACGCGGCCAAGGCGGCGGCGATCGTGTTCGCCGTGCTGCTGGTGGTGACGGATTGGCGGTTGTCGCTGGTGGTCGCCTGCGGGGTCGGGCTGAGCCGGCTGGCCCATCACGGGCTGCAGCGCCGCTTGCAGCGGCTGGGCCGGGCCGTGGTCGAGACCAACCGGGTGCTCGGCGAGCAGATGTTCCACGCCGTCCGCGCGACGCGGGTGATCCGCGTGTTCGGGCAGGAAAGTCGCGAGGCAAACGCGTTCGCGGGCCTGTCGGGCCGGGTGCGGGACGCGATGCTGAAGTCGGAACGCATGGCGGCCTTCTCGGCGCCGGCGATCGAGATCATCCTGGCGGCCTCCATCCTCGCCGTCCTGCTCACGCTCGACGGGCTGGGCAGCGGCGTGCCGCAGGCGGCGACGTTCCTGGTGCTCCTGTATCGCGCGCAGGTCCCGGTGTTGCACGCCAGCGGCGCCGCGCTCCGCCTCGCGGCGCTGCAGGGTTCGATCGCCGAGGTGGAGTGGCTCCTCGGCATCGCGGCGCCACCTCGATCGGCGGAGGCGTCCGTGCCGCTGCTGGCCCCGCCCCCCGGTATCGCCGGGCTGCCGATCCGGTTCGAGGGCGTGTGCTTCGGTTACGACGGCGCCGACGGCCCGGGTGGCCCGGCCCTGAACGCGGTCCGGATGGAATTTCCGCCGCAGACCATCGTGGCGCTGGTGGGTGCCTCGGGCTCGGGCAAGTCGACCGTCATCAACGTGCTCTGCCGCTTGCTGGAGCCGACGGCGGGGCGGATCGAGATCGGTTCGCATGCACTCAGCGAGATCGATCCGGGGCGATGGCGCGATCTCATCGGGCTGGCCGGTCAGGATACCGATCTGATCACCGGCACCGTGGCGCAGAACATCGCCTATGGCGTGCCGGATGCCGCGATGGCGGATATCGAGCGGGCGGCGTGGCTGGCCGACGCGGACGACTTCATCGGGCGCCTCCCGCAGGGCTACGCGACGCCGCTCGGGGCGGCCGGGCTTGGCTTGTCGGGCGGCCAGCGTCAGCGGATCGGCGTCGCCCGCGCAGTGCTGCGGCGGCCGGAGATCCTGATCCTGGACGAGGCGACCAGCGCGGTGGATGCGGCCTCGGAGGCACGGATCATCGACCGCTTGGCGGGTGCACGGCCGTTCGGACGCGCGGTCATCGTCAGCCACAACCCGCAAATGCTGACGATGTGCGAGGTCGGGATCGTGCTGTCGGCCGGGTCGGTGGTCGAGGCCGGGCCGATGGACGCGCTGTCCTGGTCCGGCGAGACGGTTCCCGGCACCGCCGACCGCCCGGTCCGACAACGCGCCCCGTACGGGCACAGCGAGGCCGCCCATGACTGATTGGACCACCGTTCCCCACCGCGTGCGGCGGGCGCTGCGCCGCCGGGTCGGCCTCGGGCCGTTCCGCAGCGCCGCGCCGGTGAGCGCGGATTTCGGCTATGCCCGGGGCCTGCCGGTGGACCGGTTCTACATCGAGCAGTTCCTGGCAGCCTCGGCCCCGCTCATCCGCGGCACCACGCTCGAGGTCGGCGACGACAGCTACACCGCCCAATTCGGCGGCCCCGCCGCGACCCGGCGCGAGGTCATCCACATCGACGCGGCCACGGCCACGTACCGCGGCGACATGACGCAGCCGGGCGTGTTGCCCGAGAGCCGGTTCGACTGCGCCGTCATCACCCAAACGCTGCACCTGATCTTCGACATGGCGGCGGCGGTCCGGCGCCTGCGGGAAACCTTGGCGCCCGGGGGCACGCTGTTGCTGACGGTGCCGGGCATCAGCCCGATCGCCGGCGACCGATGGGGCGAGACCTGGTACTGGTCACTGACGGCGCTCTCTCTCGGCCGCCTGCTCGGCGAGGCATTCGGCGCCGAGAACGTCAGCGTGCGCGCCTACGGCAACGTCTTCGCGGCGACCGCCTTCCTGCAGGGGCTCGCGGTCGAGGACCTGGAGCGCTCCCTGCTCGAGCCGCACGATCCCCGCTACCCGGTCATCGTTGCAGCCGCCGCGCGACGGTCCGCAGGCTGAGCCCCAGCAGCCAGGCCATCGTCGGGAGCACGGCGGCGGGATGGGCGCGCGTATCGCGGGCCAGACGGACGAGCGCGGCGCGGCGCTGGCGGCCGAGATGGGCGCGGTGCCACGAAGCGAGCAGGAGCCCGGCGTAGTGCCCGGTCATGAAAGCCATGCCTTGCCGGGCGGCGGCACGGTGCGCCGCGTCCTGCCGCGATGACCCAGCGTGGCGCCGGATGACCGCGCGGCTTGTGGCGACCATGCGGAGCGCGTTGGTACTCAGCCCATGGTCCTGTTGCCGGTATTCCGCCGCCTCCTCCGCATAGGCGCCGATCGGATAGCGCCGGGTCAGGCGGAGATAGACGTCGTAATCCTCGCAGCTCGCCAGGCCGACATCGAAGCCGCCGGACTCACGCAGCCGTGCGACGTCGTACAACACGGTGCCATGCATCGCGATGTAGTTGCCGCCGAGCAACTCGAGGAAGGGCGACGCCACCGTGGGGGCCCGATGATGGCTCAGCGGCCCCAATCGGTCGTTGACGATGACGTAGCCACCATGAACGAAGGCGCGTGCCGGGTCGGCGTCTAGACACCGCTCCGCCGCAGCCAAGGCGCCGGGACGCAACAGGTCGTCGGCGTCCAGAAAAAGGATGCGGTCGGCTCGCGTCAGTCCGAGAGCGGTGTTGCGGGCGGCGCTGAGCCCGGCATTGCGCTGATGCACGGTGGTGACGGACGGAAAGGACGCGGCGACCTCGCTTGTGCAGTCGGTCGAGCCGTCATCGACCAGGATGAGCTCGTCGGGCGGGCGCGTTTGGGCCAGGACCGACCGGATCGCCTCGGCGAGATATCGCCCCTGGTTGAAGCACGCGATAGCGACCGCGATTGGCTTGCCGGGGGCATGATCCCTGGCCTCGGGCTGGTTCATACGGTCCTGTCTGCTCTCCACGCGATGCAAGAATGGTCCGAAGAAGCGGAGACGCGGACGGCATATGGTCCATCTCGAACGCCGCCGCCAGCGCTCGAGGCGATGGAGGGAGACGATCCGCAGCAGTGCACGCGCTGCTGCGGATCTGAGGCGAGGTCAGACCTGGGCCTTGCCCCCGTCGACGAACAGTTCCGCGCCGGCAACGTAGCTCGCATCGTCCGATGCCAGGAACACCGCGGCCTTGGCGATCTCGTCGGGCTCCGCCACTCGCCCGAGCGGTATGCCGGCCGCCAGGGCATCGAGTAGACCCTGCTGCTGCGCCGCGTCGGGCCCGGCCAAGCCGACCAGCCCAGGTGTCTGCACCGGGCCCGGGCTGAGCACGTTCACGCGGATGCCGCGCTCCTTGAGGTCCAGCGTCCAGCTCCGGGCCAGGTTGCGCACCGCCGCCTTGGAGGCGCTGTAGATGGAGAAGGCGGCCGTCCCCTCCGACCCGGCGGTCGATCCGAGCAGGATCACCGAGGCGCCGTCCACGAGTAGCGGCAGCGCCTGTTGAACGGTGAACACGACCCCTCTGACGTTGCGGTCGAACGTCTCGGCGTAGTGCGCCTCCGTGATGGCGCCGAGCGGCAGCATCGAGCCGCCGCCCGCGTTGACGAACAGCACGTCGACGCGCCCGGCGCTGGCCTTCACCGTGGCGTAAAGGCGGTCAAGATCGGAGATCTTCGCGCTGTCGGCTTGGATGCCGGCGGCGTTGGCGCCGATCGCCGTCACGGCGGCGTCGAGCTCGGCCTGGCGGCGGCCGGTGACGAACACCCGGGCTCCCTCCGCTGCGAAACGCTTCGCCGTGGCAAGGCCGATGCCGCTCGTTCCGCCTGTGATGACGGCGACCTTGCCTTCGAGTTTGCGGGACATGTCTGCGGCTCCGTTGTGGTGATGAGCGACAGATGTCGCTGCCTCGATCACTTCAAAATAGAAATGTCTGCAAGCTATCGTTGCAGGAGTGTCGATGTAGCCGCGCCAGGTTGCGGAGAGCTGGCCAGGATGGCGGAGGACGCGGAGGAATGCTCGGCCACCGGAGCCGCCCGGGCGCTCGGCGTCTCCGGGAGCGACCGTGTCGTAGGTCCGAGTTCGGTTGAAGGATTGCCTCGCCGCCCTGACCGATCTCGGCCGCGGCGTGGCCGCGCGCGCCGCCCGCGAGCTGCCCAAGCGGTTCCGTGGCACCGTGCGCTCGGCGGTGCCGAAGTACGTTGGCCTACGCTGGGCGACGCCGCTTCTGGCCGGCTTCATTCGGCTCTACCCGGGCATCACGCCCCCCCCCCCGGCGGCGCGAGCGTGGACCTGATCGCGAGGTCGTCGATGCAACAGTGCGAATTGTGATCCTGGAGAACTCCCGCTCGTGGCTCGGGGTTCGGAGGCTTGAATGGCAGGCGAGTTCTAGTTGTCGGATCGGCGGTGGGCGGTGCTAAACCTTTCCGCCGACGAATGAGCGCGGTGCGCGCCGTGCATCGCGCTCCGTAACCTCCTGCTTGGGGACGGTCCTGAGCCGGTCATGCCCAACCCCCGACCGTAAACCCCGCAATCGTTTGATCCCGTGCGCGACAAAGCCCGCCACGCCATCGAACGAACCCGTCGGGCGCCTGAGATTGCCGCCGCTTCCAGACCCCACGACCAGCTCGCCCCCAACTTCGCCTCAGCCGTCGCAATCACCACCCCAATCCTGCACGGATGGTGCTGAACGAGACTGGAGCCTAAAGCGTCAGCCAATCGGCTGAAGTGCGGTGAAGCCGCGGAGCTAATCGTCGATCCTCACTCCTCCCGCATCGCATGAAAGAGGCTGTCCGAAATCGGGCTCACCAGGAAGCTCAGGATCGACCGGTTGCCGTTGATGACCAGCACGTCGGCGGGCATCCCGGGCGACAGGACGACGCCGGGCTTGTCCGCCAGTGCGTCCGGATCGATCTCGGCGCGGATCAGGAACACAGGCTGATTGTTCGCGTCCATCTGCCGATCGGCGCCGACATAGGTAAGCCGCCCGCTGATCACTGGCACGCGATGGGTTTTGTAGGCGGTCAGGCGCACATTCACGATTTGGCCGACCCTAAGATGTTCCACCTGATTGGGCGCGACGTTGCCTTCGATCAACAGGTGCTGCGTTGCCGGAACGAGGTCCATGATCGGCTGGCCGGCGACGATGCTGCTGCCGATCGTGAAATACTTCAGGTCGGTGATCACGCCGGATTCGGGGGCGATTACGTCCCGCTTGGACAATTGGTCGGTGGCGGCCCGCAAGCGCTGGTCGGCATCGGACAAAGCCGACTGCGTGTCGGCGCTTTCGCGCGAGATGTCGGCGCGCCTGCTTTCGGCCGCGTTGAGCGTTTCCAGCTCGATCTGCGCGATCGCCTGTTCTGCTCCGGTGAGCTGGGCGGCCAGTTGCCCAATCTGTCCACGCAATTCGGCATCCGTCCGGAGCAGCTCCAATTGGCGCGGCTTGGTCGACAGGCCGCGCGACAACAGGAACTCGACGCCCTTCAACTCCTGCGCCACCAAGCTCAGCCGGGTGCCAGCGGAGGCGATCTGGGCGCGGATGGCGACGATCTGTGCCCTTTGCTGCGCCACCTTCCGGTCCTGGACGCGAACGGACGCGTCCACCGCGTCCCAGCGGACGGCGAATTGGTGCGTTTCCGCCGCAACGGCGGCCACGATGGCCGGGTCGCCAGCAGCGGCGGCCATCAGATCGGCAGGAAATGCGAGTTGACGCTGGTCGACCGCCTCGGCTGCGAGCCGGGTCAGCTTGGTGACGGCCGACCAATATTGAACCTTGGCCTGGTCACGGGTCGCCCGGATCTGGACGTCGTCGAGCCGGAGCAGGACCTGCCCTCCGACGACGTGGTCGCCCTCACGGACCAGTAGCTCACGTAGAATCCCGCCATCGAGCAGGGTGATGGTCTTGCGTTTGCCGCTGGCGACCACGAACCCGTTGGCCGGAACGGCGCTGTCGACCGTGGCCGCCGCCGCCCAGCCGAGCACGCTGCCCAGCCCGACGACGACCACCAGCGCCGCCATCAGGGCAACCCGGCGCAACGACAACTGTGGCAGGCTCCGTTCGGCCTCATCGAGCCAGAACGGCCCGGCAGAGGATCTTGCAACGTCGGACATGGGGCCTCCTCAGGCGATCTCGAGCTTGGACGGTGCCGTGTGGACCGCTTCCGTGCGGGCCGGTGCCGCCGCAACGGCCACGCGGCCGTCAGCCATCTCGATCACGAGGTCGGCGTCGCGCAGCAAGGCAGGGCGATGGCTGATCACCACCGCGATAGCGCCCTCGGCGCAGCATTCCCGGATCGCGCGGAGCAGCGCATCACTGCCCGCGCTGTCCAAATTGGCATCGGGCTCGTCCAGCAACAGCAGGCGCGGCGCGCCGAACAGCGCACGGGCGAGGCCGACCCGCTGTCGCATGCCGCCCGAGAGGGTGCCGCCATTGCCGGACAGCGGCGTTTCGTAGCCGGCGGACAGGCGGCCGATCTGCTCGTGGATCGCAGACTGGCGGGCCGCCACGATCACCCGGGGCAGATCGTCTTGCAGGCGGGCGATATTGGCCGCCACGGTTCCGTCGAGCAGGCTGACGGATTGCGGGAGATACCCCACGTCCAGGCCGCCGCGCACCGACGCGCCGTCGAGCGTGATGGTGCCCTGGCTCGGCAGGACGACCCCGGCCAGCACCCGCAGCAACGTGGTCTTGCCGCTGCCGTTGGGCCCACGGAGGACGGCGAGGGTGCCGGGTGGGACGTGCAGGTCCACGTCGCGAAGCAGCGCCCGACCATCCACGCTGAACGAGACGCCGCGCAGCAAGAGGCCCGGCTCCGTGCTGACCGAACTCGGCGCGGCACACTCCTCCGTCGCATCCGGCAGCAGGGCCGACAGACGCTGCCAGGCCCCGCGGGCCAGCAACCAAGTGCGGCAGCTGCCGACCAGGTGATCGAACGGACCGAATGTCTTGCCCATGAGAAGGTTGGCCCCCATCAGGGTGCCTGGTGTGGTCTGCCCGCGGACAATCAGGACGGCGCCGAGCGCCATCACGCTCGCCTGCAGGACAAATCGCATCAAGCGCGACAAACCGGCGACGGTCTCGGCGACGGTTGACACGTGTCGCAGGGCCGAAACCGCGTGCGCATAGCGCAGGCACCATCGGCGGGCGATGGCGGGCAGCATGCCGAGCCCCTCCGTCACCTCCAGCTCCGAGAGGCCGTGGGAAAGGGCGTGGTCGGCAGCGCGACGGCGTTCCTGAGCACGATGCAAGACCGGGTACAGCAGGGCCTCGCTGGCGAGCCCGGCAAGGATCAGGCCGGCGATGCCGACAACCGCCAAGAAGCCAAAGGCCGGGTGCAACATGAACAATACCGTCACGAAGAGCGGAGCGCACAGCGCGTCCAGCGGCGTGGCGACGGCGCCCGAAGCCAGAAAGGATTGCAGTTCGTGAACGTCGCGCGCCAGCTGCGGTCCAGCCCGCTTGTCGCCCCCCGCTGCCCGCCGGATCCCTTCCTCGAGCGCCGGGCCGTTCAGGCGAAGCGCGACTGCATCGGCAACGGCCAGGAAGGCGGTGCTGCGCAGATAATCAAACGCGCCATAGAACAGCAGCCCGATGATGCAGGAGAGCGACAACACCAGCACGGTGTCCATGTTGTGGCTCATCAGCACGCGGTCGTAGAGCTGCATGTCATAGAGCGGCACGACCAGGATCGCGAGGTCGATCAGCAGGGTGAGCCCGAGCGCCAAACCGAGGCCGGCGAGCAGCGTCCGGCGGATTTGCCGCATCCTCACGACGCGGCAACTTGGCTGCCGGGGTTCGACACCAGGCGAAACGGCCGATTGCGGAGCTGCTCACCAATCTCCGCTGCCGGGCCGAACCGCTCAACGGCGCCGTCGCGAAGCACCAACACCTTGTCCACGGCGGCCAACAGCGACGGCCGGTGCGTCGCCAGCAGGACGGTCACGCCGTCGCGCCGCAGCTCGGCCATCAGCGCAAGGAAATCCCGCTCTCCGACCTCGTCGAGAAAGGCCGTCGGTTCGTCGAGCACCAGCAGTCGGGGCGAGGTGAACAGGGCGCGGGCGAGCGCCACGCGCTGTCGTTGCCCGCCCGACAACAGATTGCCGACCACGGGCGTCGAGTAGCCCGATGGCAGCCCGGCGATAACCCGATGGATCCCGGCACGCTTGGCCGCCGCCACGACCCGGCCGAGATCGGTGGACTGCATGCGGCCGATATTGTCCAGCACGCTTTCTTCCAGCAGCGATGGACGCTGCGGCACGAACCCGACATGCCGCGCGAAATCCTCCCGCTCCCACAAGAAGGTGCTGCTGCCGTCGAGGAACACGCCGCCCGCCGTCGGTGGCGCGATGCCGACGATCAAGCGCAGCAGAGTGCTTTTGCCGGCCGAAGAAGGGCCGACCACGGCGACGGCCTCGCCCGGCTCGACGGCAAACGTCACGCCGCGAAGCAGCGGCCGTTCCGCGCCCGGCGGCAGGAAAGCCAAATTCTCGACCGTGAGCCGGGGAACCGGCTCCGGCAAGGGCTCGCGGTAACGCCGGAACGTCGAGCGCGTCGTGACCGCGCGGAGGCGCCGCCAGGCTGCCGTCGCATCCGTCCATTGCCGACGGGCGCCGGCAATGCTGCCGAACGGCATCAATAGCCGAGCGAGAATCATGTTGCCGGCGACCATACTGCCGCTGCTCGAAAGGCCATTGAGCGCCAGCACCAGGCCGGTCGCGACCATGGCGCCCGTCATTCCCATCCGCAGCGCGCTGTTGGCGGCCGAGACCGCACGGGCGCGCAACAAGGCCCGTTGCACCAAGCTGGCGGCACGCTGCTGGCCGTCTTGCCATAGCCGCGCCAGGGTCGGCAGCATGCCGAGCGCCAGCACGGCCTCAGCGGCGTTCACCCCGTCGGCGGCCCGGCGCAACGCGGCCGCGGTCGCTGCATTGGCGTCCAGCATCGCGCGACGGGATACGGCGTCGCCCAGAAGGTTCATCGTTGCCAAAATCAGGACGCAGAGCAGGGCCAGCGCAGCAAGCGCCCAATGCATGACCAATAGGGCAAGCAGGAAGATAGGCGCCCAGGCCATGTCGAACGGGGCCAGGCAGGCGCGGCTGCAAAGAAAGGCGCGTACGGTTTCCAGATCGGCGAGCGCCTCTCGTGCGGCAAGATCGGGGCGGGCGGCGAAAGCGGCCGCCTCGATGACCGACGGCGCCAGCCGCGCAACGAACCGGGCTGCTAAAATCTCCTGGGCAGCGCTACGCAACCCCTCCAGCACGGCCCACACTACCAGACAGATCGCCAGCCCGCCCGCCATTGCCGCAACGGTGTCGAGGTTGCGGGTTGGCAACACCCGATTGAAGATCTGCATATTGAACAGCGGAACAGCGAGGGTTCCGAGATTACAAACGAAGGCTAGCGCCGCGATCGCGACGACGCTGCGGGCCGCCAGCCGCCGGAGCCGATCCGCGACGGGATCAGCATTGCCCCGCTCCCGATCGGGCTGCGTCGCCATCAGCCTACCATCGTTCGCCAGAGGGCCCAGCTGGAGCCGATAAGGGCCAGCCCGGCTACTGCAGCGACCGCGAACAGGCCGCGTGGCGTAGCGCCCCGTGCAGCGGACGTTTCGCGGCCCGCGAGGGCCTGTTCCAGCCGGATGGCGAACAATTCGAACGTCGCCACACTCTCCTGCAGCCCCGCCTGAACGGCGGCGATCTCTGCCAGCGCATTGCCGACGGAGGGCTGCTGCAATAGCGCCGCCTGGAGATTGCGGTGCATCACACGCTGCGACCCGATCAGCATGTCGAGCCCGCGCTGCAATCCGTTCAGGCCATCGGCATCGGTCGCCGGCGCCGGTGGCGCGTCCAGCAGCACGGTTTCGCCGTCCTCGCCGACCACGGCGACACGCAGCTCCGCGATGCGGGAGCGAAGCTGCTCGGGAATGGGTAACGTGAAGGCGTGCCGGCCATCGCCGATCCCGCTCCGCGCCAGGTCCTCGCGCAAACCGTCGGCCACCGCGCGGGCGACGGTCATGTCGCCCGCGCGTAACTCCACCGCTAGGCGATCGCGGACTCCCGGACGCCACACCCAACCAAGTGCCGCGCTGCTCGTGATCGCCTCGACATAACCGACCAGCTCACCGCCGGATCGCTTGCCAACGGCTTCGCTCATGCCGCCAAGCTCGGAAGCACGCGGGACGCAGCGGTCTCGTTCTGCATCTTGTGATCGACGCCGTTCTCGTCGAGGAAAAGGCGCATGGCGCGGTAGGTCTGGTAGTAGGCGCGATTGAACTTTTCGAACAACGACTGGTCCCAGTAATCCTCAAGCCGGAATGGACGGCCGGAGAACACGTCGAAGCTTGGGATCTGCAGCGTCTCGGCGAACTCCGCCGTACGACTGTCATAGGTGAAGTAAACGGACGGGACTCGGTTGGCCAGTCCGAGCAGATTGCCGTGTAACCGGTAGCCGAGCACGAGCTGCTTCTGCCGAAGCTTGCTCTCAAATTCAGCGACGGAGTCGGAATAGAATAGATTAGTGCTGTAGAGTTCCTCGAGCGGATCGCCGGCGCCGCGTAGCCATCCATGGTTGCGCAAACCCTGGATCGCGGCAGATTTCTGCGCCGGGTTGCCCCACAGGATGTTCTTTTCCTCGACTTCGCCTTGCGCCAGCACGTCGAGATCGAACCGAGATGCCAAATCCAGGATCGTCTGCCGTTGCAGGTCCAGGTAGCGCTGGAGATCCTGCGCGTAGGTTACGTCCACCTCGCGCCGGAGCGTGTATGCGACCTGCCGCACGCTCTCGAGCGGCGGTAGGTCGATCCGCAGCGTCGGGTCGTTGTTTCGGAACACGGTCGGGCAGGCGATGATCCGGGCGTTGCGGATCCCGAGGCTCCAAAGCACATCGGCGGTGTAGGCGCCGCGGACGCCGAGTGAAACGGAGCGCTCGGCGATGAGTTCGAGGACACGCCGGGTCGCCGGGTTGACGGCGGATGGCCCCTTGGACGCAGCCTGCGCACCGATACCGAATGCGATCACGGGGATCTTCAACTTGGCCAAGACGGTGGGCGCATTGTCCCACTGCATGTCCTTGTGCAAGTAATTGGAGCCGCGCAGGAAGGCGTAATCGTACTCGCTGTTGTAGCGCTCGATGTCGGCTTCGGTGGGCGTACGGATCTTGAGCGGTTCGAGGTGCGAGTAGTTCAGCAGCTTCAGCGAGCTGTCGAAGACGAAGGCGTCGCCGATGTTGTGGTAGTGGTCTGGAGCTTTGGAGAAGCCCAGGTCCGAATACCAACGTACGCAGTCGTGGTCGTAGACTTCGCCAGAGGGGCTAATTACCAGGATTTTTGCCATGGGATTGATGTCTCCGGTTCAGGCCGCGATGCGGACGGTTGACGGGGAAGAGGTCTCGGTCCGAGCCGGGATGGATCGGTAGAGGGCGAGGTGGTCAGACGCGAAGGCCGGCAGATCGGGTGGGCGGGGTGCCGCGGCGGAAAGCCGCTCCCACAAACCATCCTCTCGCAGCGCTCGGCCGAGCCGGTCGGCGAGGCTTTCCGGGCTGCCGGTGCGGAAATGCAGCCCGTCGATCCCGTCGGACACCTTTTCCGCCATGCCGCCGATGCCGCTGGCGATCACCGGGCGGCGATGCAGGAGCGCCTCCTGGATCACCACCGGCGAGTTCTCCCACCAGATGGAGGGAACGACGACCCAGTCCACTTCGGCCATGAGGCCGGGCAGTTCGTTCTGCCGATAGCTGCCATGGAATCTGACGCGGCGCCCGGCTGCCTCGACCAGCGCGTGGAACCGGCGCTGAAACGCTTCCGGTTGCAACTCGAGATTGCCGCCAAACACACTCAGCGTGGCGTCACCCCAGAGATCGTCCGGCACGCGGCTGACCGCGTCGAGCAGAACCGGCAGGCCCTTGAACTCGGTCACCTGCCCAAAGAACGCGAAGCGGTCGCGCCGGCCGCTATCTGAAATCGCGCGCGGGGGGACCGGTTCGCCGTCGACGCCGTTCTCGATCACGCGGAAGCGGTCCGGCGGCAATCCCCAGGCCAAGTAGCGGTCGACCAGGAAATGACTGGGCGACACGTAGGCATCGGCGAGTAGAAAGTGCGCCCGAAGGTGCTGCTCGCGGGCAAAAAACGCCGCCGGCCCGTGCTGCGGCAAGCAGACGTTGCAGAGAGAAGGTGAGGCGCCCGAGCACAGCGCGTGCCGGCCGGTCTTGACCATTTGGCCGTGATTGGCACAGATCGCCAGATACTCGTGGAACGTGACGACCAGGCGCGCCCGCGGCAAGACGCGTCGGACCAAAGCGATCGCCTCCACGCCAAGCCCAATCACGTGATGAAAATGGACGACGTCCGGGTCGATGCGTTCCAGATACGAGGCCACAGAACTTCCGAGCTCGGCCAAGCCGCCGTTGGAGAGCCAGAACTCGTCCCAGGCGCCCGTATGCAGGAAGGCTTCCCGCCCGCCATGCCGCAAGCTCATCATCGGAGTCGCGGCATGGCGGCGGATCGTCGAGGGTGCACGGGATAGGTAGAACGCCTCGTGGTCTGGGGTCGCATCGATCGCGCGGAACAAGCCGTGCGACGCGACCTCTGCGCCGCCGATCGAGTAGCTCGGATGACCGTGCGAGATGATCAGGACGCGCATATCGATTGCTCCCCCCAGGTGTGGCGCAAAATCCAACCGTCGATCAGCGGTGCCGTCGGCGCCGCTTGCGCGGCATCTTCCTCCGGCGCCGACACCTGAACGGCGGGCACCCACCTCATGGGCAGCCCGGCCTCGCGCACCGAAAGGAAGAAGGCGGCTTCTTGGCCCGCCTCGGTTGTGAACCGTGCCGCTCGCGTGATTGCCGGCAAAGCGGCCCGGCTGATCAAGCAGCAAACGGTTGTGCCGGCATCGGCCGAAACTGGCTCGCCTTCACCGGCAAACTCGGCGCAGAGCCCGGCCAAAGGAGCGGAGACGCTGGCGAACGGCGCCTGATCAAGGAACACGACGTGCTGGCTGCCGGCGAAGCGGACTGAACGGTCCTCGAACAGCACGGTTGGGCAGGCGATCGGGTCGCTGCCGGCTGCGCGACCCAACGTGTCCCGCCAGGCCGGCGCATTGCCGACCAGTCCGGGCGAGACGAGCAGGAAGCTCTGCGCCTCGCTCACAACCGATGCCTCGCGAAGAGCGTCGACCGGAAGCGGCGTTCGCGCGATTGCGACGACGCTGGCCGGCAGCCCGTAAAAGCGGATCAGGCGGACGAGCGATTGGCGTTGCGCATGGTCCCATTCCGGGCCGCAAACGAACACGACTTGCTCGTCGGCGCCCGCCGGGTCCAGCAGGAAACTGGCCAAGAACGAGCGCGGCAAACTTGCCGTGCGCAACGGCACGACGATCGCGCGAGCCCGCTGCAGCGGGCCGCTCAACAGGATCTCACCGACCGTTTCGCCCGATGGCGGCAGCCCGGCGATGAACGGTGCGAGGTGCCGCTCGACGATGGGCTCGCCCGAAGGCTTATGGAGGTCGACGCTCCCGAGCAGAGCGGCCAGGACGCCCGGCGCGTCAGGCGAGACGAAACGAACCGGCAGAAAGGCGAAGCCACCGTCGGTGAAGGTGAAGCGGAGATAGGCGGGGCGGGGCGGCGGCAGCGTGTCGGGCACCGCGACGGCGAACCCCCATTTGTGGCCCAGCGGAGCGGGAAATGCCGGGTCGGCCGCAAACGCGGCAGACACGTCCGGCCGAGGAATGCGCTCCCACCTTTCATCCAGGCGGGCCGCAAGCCCTTCCTCCGTGCAGAGATGGAGTTCGGCCGTGTGGCCCGCCGGATCGAACACCCAGCCGGACACGTAAGCGCCCCCGTTCTCTGCGGCGACCGCCATGTCCAGCGCGGCCCGCACCGGCCGGGGGACGCTGTTGAGCGTGTCGCGGCCGTCGAACACGGGCTGCAGCGTGGCGCGCAGGAGCGTCTCCAGCGGAGGCGGGCAGTTCAACCGCGGCAGGAGATGGCGGATCTGGCCGACGCTGTCCTCCAGGCCGAGAACGCGCGGCTCGACCACACGCCGGCTGAGCAAGTCGTCGCCGGTCAGCAGGAAGATCCGTTCCAACCCGGTCACCGCGTCGATCGCCTCTGGCGGCAGCGCCAGCACGCTTCCGCTCGCCGCCGCCGTCAAGTCCGCCCGCGCGAAATCGCCGACGGTTGCCGTGTGACGCAGGACCCCAGCGTTGGGCAGCAATAGCTCCACCGGCTCGGTCAGCTTCACGCCCCAACCCTGCATCACCACGCAGCGTTGCGGGACATGCATGATGATCTCAACGCACCCGTCCACGCGGGCCGCGTGCTGAAGAAATGTTTGAAGCACGGCGCGTGGCTGGCGGGCCGCACCGCCGTCGTCGGAGCGCATCACATCGAGCATGAAACGAGTGATGCGGGCAGCGTGCTGGCCGGCCAAGCCTGCGACCTGCGAGCCGAACTCGCTGTCGTCGGCACTGCCGTCCACCCCGAGGCGAATATCGCGGTCGGCTGTTCGGGCGCCGCGGAGCGACAGCTCGGCGCCGTCGGCCCGGTCGGCGGTCGGCGGCAACCGAACTGCGATTAGGAAGCCGAAACCGGCGTCGCCGCCGAGGGGCCAGAATTCGGCACGGAACACGCCGGGCTGGGCCGCCAGCCTCGCCGAGCCCATCTTTGGCATCGGCGTGACCGACCGGCCGAGCAGCATCAGCGCGCCCGGTTGCGCGCGCCACATCGCGAGCGCTTGGGGCGGTGAGGCCGGTGCCGGATCGCGGGAAGCGGTGCGCAGAACGGACAGGCTCATGCTGCCGATCTCCGGGCCGTCGACTGGAGCAGAGCTGCGTAACAGTCCAGGTGTTTGGCGGCGGACTCCTCGATGGAAACCGGCGGCACGATCCCATCGACCAGATGCTGCCACAGGCCGACCTCCTCGATCGCCCTGCGCATGGTCGCGGCGAGCGAGGCGGCGTCACCGACCGGAAAGTGCAGCCCGTCCACGCCATCCCGCACCAACTCGAGCGCACCGCCGACCGCGCTGGAGATCACGGGGCGCCAGTGCTGAAAGGCTTCGTTGATGACGAGAGGCGCGTTCTCCCACCACTGCGACGGGAACACGACCCAGTCGGCATCGGCGATCAGTCGCGGGAGGTCGTGGCGCTGGTAGCCGCCGGCATAACGCGCGTCCGGCGCCTTGGCGCGCGCGGTCGCGAAACGGGATAACGTGTCCTCGGCCTGATGCTCCGTCCCGCCATGCAGCGACAACGTGTGCGCGACGCCCCCATCCGACAGCAGCGCCGACGCTTCCAGCGCGACGGTCGCACCCTTGAAGCGATTGATGTGACCGAAGAAGGCGAACCGGTCGCGGCGGAGGGCGCGGCGGGCGGGCACCGGAGTGGCGGCGGGCAGACCGTTCGGGACCAGGGCGATCCGTTCGGGGTCGAACCCGGCGGCGATGAACCGCTCGCGTAGGAAGCGGCTCGGGGCGATGAACAGATCGACCTGATCCAGCGCGTTGCCCACGTGCAGCGCCCGGAGCTTGAAGTCGGTCAGGCTGCGGTCGGGGAAGCAGGATCGGCACGCATCGGGCCGTGCGCCGTGGCACAGCGCGCCAGCGCGGGTGACCATCTGTCCGTCATTGGCGCAGAGCGGGTAGTAATCGTGAAGTGTCATGACGATACGGGTTTGCGGAAGGCAGCGGCGAATCAGGCCGATCATTTCCACGCCCAACGTCATGACATGGTGAATATGGACCACGTCCGGCCGCTGCTCGCTCAGCAGGTCCCACAGGGGTTGGCTCAACCCGTGCAGGTCGATCTGGGAGAGGAAAAACGGGTCGAAGCCGCCGGTCCAAACCAGCACCTCGTCCGGCGCACCGCCGATCGCTTGGAATGGCGTGCCGGGGCTGGCTGGCCGCTGGTGCGCGGCGGTGCCGGCGAGCAGCAAGCCCTGGACGCCGCGGTCGCGCAGCGTGCGAAAGAGGTCGCGGGCGAAGATTTCAGTGCCGCCGGCCTGCAGCTCGGGGTGGGCATGGAGCAGGAACAGGACGCGCATCAGCCAGCCGCCTTTTCGAACACGCAGATATCCTGGAAGCTTCGACCAGCGCGGCCGCTCCACCATCCGTAACCAGCAGGGTTGCGACGGCGCAGGCCGTGGCGGAGGAACAACTCCAGCAAGACGTCCTCGTCATAAGCAACCGCCGCCAAGGGCGCGTCCGGGATCGCGTAATAGAAAGGGCCTTCCCCGGCCGGGTCGAACGCAAGGGTCCCATTCCCGGCCCTTAGCGCGGCCCGCGCCGGGGTATTCATGAGAAATGCGGTTGCAAAACAGCGTCCGCCGGGAGCGAGCAGCCGTGCCACTTCCGACGCGTAGTGAAGCGCTTCCGGCCGATCCAAATGGGTAAGCACGGAGATGAGGCAGATCAGGTCGAAGCTTCCGTCTTCGAACGGCAGCCGGATCGTCGCTGTGTCGAGCGCGCCGGCCGGATTGTAGAGAGGGTGCCGCAAGTCGAGATGGTGAAAGCGGATGTCGGGGTAGAGCGGTGTGACCGTGCTGCTGCACCAGTCGATCCCGGCCGCGACCGGGTCGACGCCATCGTAGCTGCCCGTCTCGAGGAACTGCGTCAGGGGTAGGGCGAGGCGGCCGATGCCGCAGCCGATGTCCAGTACGCGATCGGCCGGTGTGAGGTCCGCATCTTTGACGAGGCGCTCGAGAAATTCGGCGCCGATCGCCCGGTAGTCGCCGTCGCCCACGTAAATGAGCTCGCTTGGCGGAACCGGCATGAATCGGTTGCGGGTCAGATGGGCGCGCAGGGTCGCGATGTCGGTCATGGCGCTGCTCCGGCGCCGCCGAACTCGGGCTCCGCCATGAGCTCGGCGATCGTGTCGTCCCAGCGCCGATGGTGGAGACGACGATTATAGCGACAGGCGAGCGTGCCGCTGTAACCCTTGTGCAGACTGATGGAGCGGCGCTCGAAGTGGAATAGCTCCGCTTCCGGAACGTAAACCGTCAGTGCGCCGGCGGCGTGCAACCGCAAGCAGAAGTCGGAATCCTCGTAGTCGCCGACGATGTAATCCTCGCAGATGCCGCCGACCGCCTCGAACAGCGAACGGCGAACCATCAAGGCCGCGCCGGTGAGGCCAGGAACACGCCGCGACCGGGCCGCCCCGGGCCAGAGGCGTGGCATGCCCTTGTGGTAGTGCGCATTGAGCCACTGGCCATCGAGGTCGCGCTGAAAGAACAACCCGGCATGTTGGATCGACTCGTCGTCGAACAGCAGCTTGGGACCGACGGCGCCGACATCGTCCTGCGCCAGTGCCGTCAGAAGCGTGCTCAGCCAAGGCCGACCAGCTGGCACGACGTCCGAGTTGAGCAGCAGCAGCGCGGGCGCCCGGGCGAAGGCGGCGCCGGCATTATTGGCTGCAGCATAGCCGATGTTGTGCGGCAGGATCAGGAGCAGCATTGGCAGGCCGTGGAGGGCGTGGAACCCTCGCAGGAGATGCTCGACCTGGTGCGCCTGTTCCGGGCTATCGAGCACGAAGATGAGCTGGGCCGTCCGGCATTGCGGATCGTTCGCGAAGGCCGCGAGTTGGAAGCGCAGGAAGCTCAGGTTGCGGTAGAGCGGGATAAGGATGCTCACGGCCGGGTCGGCCGGAGGCGTGCCGATGCGGATCACGTCGGGTGCACTGCGGCCGTTGAGGGCGCGGCGGTGAAAGGACGCCGCGGCCGGGGCGAGGCAGTCGTCCAACATCGCGTCCGTCACGGCTTCCGGCGGAACGCTGGCCAGCACGGCCGTTCGCGCCGCTGCGGGTGAGGGTTGGCGAAGTGGCGAGCGGACCTCGATGCGAGCGCCGGAATGCAGCCGCAGGAACAGCGTCGGCTGTAGAGAAATGCCGGCGCAGGGATCGCGCACCAGCGCCACAAAGCCGCTGCGCGCGCGTCCGCCCGAGAAGGCGGCGCTGGCGAAGTGCTTGTCGATGTCCGGCCGCCGGAACCAGTGCATCTCGCCGAGAGCTAGCGGGACCGTGCCGTCGTCTCCGCCGAGTTCAACGGCGGCGACCAACTCCATCGGGTCTCGGATCCATCCGCGGAGGAACAAGCGGCCTTCCCCGTCCTGCAGCGAAGCTTCCAGCGCGGCGCCGATGGGGCGGGATACGTCGTCGTGCCGTCGCGGGGCGGCTGGGGACAGGAACGAACTCTCGCGGAGATGCGCGGCGACACGCGGGCAGACCGGAGCGAGCGCTTGAAGGCAAGCGGCGCGGATTTTGGCGGCGCGGAGATTGGCCCGGTCGGGCTTGCTTTGCAGCAGGTCCTGCACGCCTGAACGCGTCGTCGCCATCTCGAACAGCCTGAAGCGCTCGTCTTGAACGAGCAGGACGTCCTCGGGCGTCACCCGTTCGATCAGGTGCAAGCCGGTCGACCCGGGAAGGGTTGGCGCGGCACTCCGACGCACGCGCGCTTCATTCACGATGAACACGGTTGCGGTGCCGAGATCGGGCAAGTCGTCGAGCAGCATCCACGCCCCGGTTACGGTCGCGACCGGCTTGGCGACGCCGCACTCGTGGGCGCAGAGACGGGCGAGTTGGAGGCAGGCAGACGCGAAGGCGGGATCGTCGGCCAGCGAGAACGCCTTGCCGCAGAAGCCGAGCAAGAAGCTCAACAGGCGCTGTTGCGATAGATTGTCGAGCTCTTCGGCCAGCTCGACGATGTCCGAACCGAGGATGATCGTGTTGAACGGATCGGTGGCATCCAGTTCGTGCGGGTGGTCGGCCGCGACGGACAGCAACGCCCCTTCCGGTGAGGCGTGGAAGGCCGACAAGCGCATCGCAGCGATCTGGTGCGGACCGGAGGCGGACTGCACGGCCACGGTGCCGTAGGGCGGCTCACGGCCTGAGAATAGGCGCCCTTCGACGCTGGCCTTGGAGGTCGACAGCAGGATGACGTCGGCAGCGAGCAGGATCGCTCGCGGCGGCAGCGTATCCGGAGGAAGGCGACTGAGCAGCATTAGAGCATCCTGCCATCTGTTCGGGCGCCCCCCGTCCGGCCGTTTTCGGCCGAACGGGGAAGAATTCCGACGGCTTTGCCGTCGCTTCGAGAAGAGACCGGCGTGTGCCGAGGTTAGTGAATGGTGAAGTAGCCGGACGGATTGTTGTGGATGTCCTCAGCCTTGATGCCGACCAGCGTGATCGTCTCGTTGCCGAGTTGGATCACGGCGTTGCCGTGCACGTCTTGGACGTGAGAGGCGACGTCCTCGGCCGAGCTGATGTTGAGGCCGTTCATGTTGCGCTCGATTTGGAGCATGTCGCCGTCGTGGAACCCCATCACGACGTTCTGGCCACCCCCGCTGTGGAACTCGAACCGGTCGTAGCCGGAGCCGGCGACCATGGTGTCGTTGCCGTCGCCGGCGACCATCAGCGTCGAGCCGGAGCCGCCGATCAGCATCTCGTGGCCGCTGCCAGCAACGAGCGTGTCGCTGCCACTGCCGCCCAAGAGGGTGTCGTGACCCGTTCCGCCCTCGAGATAATCGTTGCCGGAACCACCATGAAGCATGTTGTAAGTACCGGAAGCGATCATCGTGTCGTTGCCGGAGCCGCCCAGGATGGTGTCGTGGCCGTTCCCGGAGCTCTCGACATAGCTGTTGCCAGAGCCAAGGCTGATGAAGTCGTGGTGACCCGAGAACAACACGGTGTCGTTGCCGTCGCCCGTATAAAGCGTCTCGTGATGGCCACTCATACTGAAAAAGTCGTGGCCATCGCCGCCAGAGATCGTGTCGAAGTTGTGCGACACCATGAAAGTATCCGATCCGCCAGAGCCGTGCATCGCCGAATGATCGGCGGTGTCGGTGTAGAAACTACCACCAGGTATCGTTGCCATTTGTCGCCCCTAAAGAATGTAACCCCATCATTCTGATCGGCTCGGGTTTCACTTTTGGCCGATAAAGGTTAATGCAAATTTAAGTCGGACCAAGAACGACCGCTTTTTTTGCGGCAGGGCCGGATTTTCTGAAACCATTAAGGTCTTTCGACCGTAACCGCTCGCCGCACGAGCCGGCGCTTCGCCAGCCGGCACCGGTCGACATCGAATTGAGTGACGAACAGCTGCGGCCGGTCGGCGATCGTGGCGAAGTTGCGGCCGGGGCTCGTCGGATCGAGGAGCGAGGGATAGGCAATCGGCGCCGGGTTGCCGCAACGCCATCCGGACGGCCCGCTCGCACGGAGCAGCAACATGGGCATCGACCAGTGCAGGAGGTCGGCGCTGGTGGCGTAGTGAACGCCGCCACTCGGCGTCGTATCCTGCATGAGCGCGACGAAGGCGCCAGTTTCAGAATGGCGGACCAAGCTGGTCACCGGCCACCGCAGGTGGCCCACGTCGACCGGCGCGCACACATGCTCCTCTGGCTGGGCTGTCCCCGCATACGGGTCGACGAACTCAACCGTGAACCCGGTGCCGCTCCACCCTTTCCACGCGCCGGCCTGCTCAACCGCCTCTGTTCGGAGCAAGCAGTTGCCGCCCCGCTGGGCGTTCGCCTTGGTGGCGAATACGAACATGTAATGGGCATCTTCGAGCGTGACGATGTTGCTCGGGTTGAAGTAGCCGTGGTGACCGGGGGCGAGTTGGTCGTAGCGGTAGGGCAGCGCCGCGACGAGCGCCCGCCCGGGCGCGCGCTGGAAGTGCCGTCCGCCGTCGTGCGAGACGGCCAGGGTCAAGGCGTTGTACCAGCAATCCATATAGCGGCCACTCGGGCACCGGGCCGGACGCACGTGGCCTTGGAACTCGTTGTGCACGATGGCCCAGATCGTGCGGCCATCTGCCGTCCACGGGCTGGCAATCCAAGCACGGTCGTCGAACGCCGCCGGATCGTCCTGCTCGCCGCCGCGGAATACCACGGGGCAGCGATGCTCGAGGTGGAGAAGGTCGGGACCCGTGCTGAGCCGGTTGTCCCGGTCCGTCGCGTAGAGCTGGACGGCCCCGTCCGCTTGCCGGACCGCGCGGGCCGGCGTGTCCGGGTAGTCGCGGCCCTCGCAGGCGACGTCCTCGTTGAGCAAGGCAGCCTCCGGCTCACCGCTCACATGGAGCCGGAATTTCGGCTGGTCACTGGGACCGGCGGAACACAGGCCTAGCAGAAGCAGGAGGCGCGCGCCCACCAATGCGCGCCTCGTCGGCGGACGCAAGACTTTGCCGTTTCGGCCGGCTACTCGACCCGCGACCCGGCGGGCACGATCAATCACCGTATTGGGCCGCCTCATGCCACGAGTTCGCGGACCAGGCTGGACTGCTGAGCCAGGCATCGCCCGAGCTCGAACTCGGCGACCGCCCGCTGCCGCGCCGCCGTCCGCACCTCGGCCAGCAGCGTGCGACGGGCGAGCAGGTCGGCCGCGCGACCAGCGAGGCGCGCGGCATCGCGCGCGTCGACCAGGAAGCCGTTCCGCCCCTCCTCAACCACCTCGCGCACCGGTGCAACGTCGGACCCAAGCAGGAGGCATCCGCTGGCAAGCGCCTCGACGCACGACCACGACAGAACGAAGGGGACACTGAGATAGAGGTGCAGCGCCGACACGCGCAGGAGGTCCAGATAATCCGGCCTGGCCAGGCGGCCGACGAAGTGGACGCGGGCCGGGTCGAGCGGGATCCGGCTCGAGACCGTCTCGCGCCAGGTCCGGCCATCCGGCGGGGGCCGGCCGTAACTGACCCCATCGCCGCCGCAGATGACGATGTGGGCGCCGGGTCGTCGGCGGAGCAATTCGGGCAACGCTTCCATCAACATGACGAAGCCGCGAACCGGTTCGAGGTCACGGGCGACGAACGTGACGACCTCGTCGCCCACCGCGAAGGAGGGGCCGTTCGGCACGGTGAACCGCGCGCTCGGTCGGGGGGCGACCTCCGCCATGTCCACACCCTCGTGAATGATCTCGATGCGGCTACGGAACGGGCCCGGATGCTGCTCGCGTTGCCATCGCGTGGGCGACAAGCCGCGGTCCATACTATCCAGCGCCGTCAGCAGGCCAGCGTTCCAGGCGCGGAGGCGACAGCGACCGTCCAAGTCGATGCTGGATTCGGGGATGTAGTCGGTGTCCTGGCCATCGGGACGGTAGAACAATTCGCAATAGGAGAGCAGCGGCGTGCGGGGAAACACGTCGCGCAGGAACATGGTCTCACCCCAGCCGGGATGACCGATGACGAGATCCGGCTCGAAGCCTTCGCGCTGCAGGGCCAAGCACGCCCGCGCGACGGCTTGGCCGCGCCGCACCGACGTTTCGGCCCGGCGCAGATAGGGATGAGTCTGCGCCGCCGCCGGCTGCGGTGGGGCGTAGCCGAGCCAACGGATCGACCGGTCGCCGGGTCGTGCTCGCTCGCCGAGGAAAACGACCGTGTTACCGGCGTCCTGCGCGATGTGGGGCGCGAGATGGCGAAATTGCCCCGGCGCGTTCTGATGCACGAAGAGGACGCGCACGGGCGGCTCGCTGCAGTGAAGCCGCCATCATGCGCAGTAAAACGTTACCGTCGGCTTAAGCGCGAGCGTGTGGGTGCTTGCCCGAGGCTAGGCTCCGTTCTACGAGACCGGGTCGTGGTCCGGGCGACGTCGGTTGAGTCGATTCAGGCGGCGAGGCGTTCGGGGTTGAAGCTGGCGTAGCGAGCCAAAGCGAGGTCGGCCGACTCGATGTCGGGCGTGCGGCCGGACACCAGGTCGGCGAGCACGCGGGCGGAACCGCAGGACATGGTCCAGCCCAGCGTGCCGTGGCCGGTGTTGGTGAACAGGTTGGGCAGCGACGTCGGGCCGACGATGGGCGTGCCGTCGGGGGTCATGGGACGCAGGCCGGTCCAGAACTTGGCTTGCGACAGGTCCCCGCCATCCGGGAACAGGTCGTGCACCGAATGCTCCAGCGTGCGGCGGCGTGGGGCGCGGAGACGGCTGCTGAAACCGGCCAGCTCGGCGGTCCCGCCGACGCGGATGCGGTCGCCGAGTCGGGTGATGCCGATTTTAAAGGTTTCGTCCATCACGGTCGACACGGGCGCGCCCTGCGCTTCCGTGATCGGCAGCGTCAGCGAGTAGCCCTTCACCGGGTAGACCGGCAGGCGCAGGCCGAGCGGCCAGAGCAGCGCGGGCGAGTACGAGCCCAAAGCGACGACGTAACGGTCGGCCGTCAACACACCGGTCGCGGTCTCGACGCCGGCAATGGCGCCGCTTTCGGCGCGTAGACGATTGATGGCGACGCCGTAGCGGAAGCTGACGCCCGCCGCTTCCGCCAACTTCGCCAAGCGTTGGGTGAACAGGTGTGCGTCACCGGTTTCGTCGCCGGGCAGGCGCAGGCCACCGACAAACTTATCTTTTACCCGGGCGAGCGCCGGCTCGGCACCGACACACCCGGCCTGATCCAGCACCTCATAGGGCACGCCGAACTCGTCCAGCACGGCGGTGTCGCTACCGATATGGTCGAGCTGCTTCTGCATGCGGAACAGCTGCAGGGTGCCGCGCTCGCGGTGGTCGTATTCGATGCCGGTCTCCGCCCGCAGCGCCTGCAGCACGTCGCGGCTATACTCGGCCAAGCGGACCATGCGGACCTTGTTAAGGTGGTAGGCCGGCTCCGTGCAGTTGGCCAGCATCTGGGCGAGCCACCAGCCGAGCCGGGCGTCGGCGCGCGGCCAGATCACGAAGGGCCGGTGCCGCATCAGCAACCACTTAATCGCCTTGAGCGGGATCCCGGGTGCCGCCCACGGCGCCGAGTAACCCGGCGAGACTTGGCCGGCATTGGCGAACGACGTCTCTAGCCCGGCACCTTCCTGCCGGTCGACCACCTCGACCTCATGGCCGGCGCGGGCAAGGTAGTACGCCGAGGTGATGCCGACCACGCCGGCGCCGAGCACCAGGACCCTCATGCCGCGTCACCCGAGGCGCGGTAGACACGATGGTAGCGTTGACCAAGGCTGGTCAGGACCTCGTAGCCGATCGTCCCCGCCTCGGCGGCGACGGCGTCCACGCCTCGATGTGGCCCGATCAACTCCACGGTGTCTCCTTCGTTCAAAGCGCCGTCCGGCAGGGTGGATGCGTCCAGCACGATGCTGTCCATGGAGATGCGGCCCATTATTGGCAGCGCAACGTCGCCGAACCAGGCAGCGCCCTGGTTGCTGCCGCTGCGCAGGTAGCCATCGGCGTAACCGACGGCGATCGTGGCCAGGCGGGCGGGCGCGGTGGTGCGGGCCGTGTGGCCGTAGCCGACCGGCGTGCCAGCCGGGACGTCGCGGCACTGGACCACCTTGGCGTCGAGCCGGATGACGGGCTTCATCGGGTTCCGCACGCCGGTAACGGGTGCCACGCCGTATAGGGCGGCGCCGGGCCGGACCAGGTCGTAGTGAAACGGGGCGCCGAGAAAAGTGCCGGAGGAGGCGGCCAGCGTGGCGGCCGTGTTAGGGAAAAGGGTGCGCGCCCTCTCGAAACGCGCCCGCTGTTCTGCATTTTCCGGGTCGTCCGGCGTGTCGGCGCAGGCAAGGTGGCTCATCACATGGGTCAACGCCAGCGGCCCTAATTGGTCGCGCGCCCGTGGCAGATCAGCGGCGGGGAGGCCGAAGCGGGCCATGCCTGTGTCGATCTGCAGGATGGCGGGCAGGCGACGCCCGAGGGCGCGCGCCTGATCGGCCCACCGCCCGAGTTGAGCAAGGCTATTACTGACCGGGATGATGCTGCCGGCCACGCACTCGGGCTCGCCCCCGGCGAATACGCCGTGCATGACGGCGATGACGGCCTCGCGCGGAATGACGCGGCGGACGGCCAGCGCTTCCTCGAGATGGGCGACGAAGAAGAAGCGGCATCCCGCCTCGAACAGCGCGGGAGCCACTTGCGCGGCGCCGAGCCCGTAGGCATCGGCTTTCACGACGGCGGCGCAGGCCGCGCCCTTGGTCAGTGCGGCCGAGGCGGCAGGATCTCTCTTTGCGACCGATGACGTCGGCTCGATCGGCAGGGCGCGTGCCCCGGTCTCGCGGCCGACGAGGGCGGCGAGCGTGCGGTAGTTGTCGGCGATCGCGACCAGGTCGATGGTCAACATCGCGCCCGCCGCGCTGTCGCGAGCAAGATCGGCTGGGCGGGCCAGCCGAGGGATGGCGAGGTTCACGGCCGGGTTTGGCGAGCGGTCGGGTCCGGCGCGAACCGGTGCGG
>CBDASI010000002.1:0-2500 GCA_965199585.1 Acetobacteraceae bacterium
CTGCTTGCGTTACCGCAGTTGCACACCTGGCCTATCGACGTGCTGGTCTTGCACGGCCCTCAGGGAGACCTGGTTTAGAGGATGGTTTCCCGCTTAGATGCTTTCAGCGGTTATCCAGTCCGCACATAGCTACCCGGCTGTGCCGTTGGCACGACAACCGGTCCACCAGAGGTGCGTCCATCCCGGTCCTCTCGTACTAGGGACAGCGCCTCGCAAGTCTCCTTCACCCACGGCAGATAGGGACCGAACTGTCTCACGACGTTCTAAACCCAGCTCACGTACCACTTTAATCGGCGAACAGCCGAACCCTTGGGACCTGCTCCAGCCCCAGGATGTGATGAGCCGACATCGAGGTGCCAAACCTCCCCGTCGATGTGGACTCTTGGGGGAGATCAGCCTGTTATCCCTAGAGTACCTTTTATCCGTTGAGCGATGGCCCTTCCACGCGGGACCACCGGATCACTATGGCCGACTTTCGTCTCTGCTCGAGCTGTCGCTCTCGCAGTCAGGCGGGCTTATGCCATTGCACTCGACAGCCGATGTCCGACCGGCCTGAGCCCACCATCGCGCGCCTCCGTTACACTTTGGGAGGCGACCGCCCCAGTCAAACTGCCCACCATGCAGGGTCCCGGACCGGGCTGACCGGTCGCGGTTAGACATCAGAAGCGCACAGGGCGGTATTTCAAGGATGGCTCCACAAGAGCTAGCGCCCCTGCTTCATAGCCTCCCGCCTATCCTACACAGTGCTCTCCTAATGCCACTGCAAAGCTGCAGTAAAGGTTCATAGGGTCTTTCCGTCTGACCGCGGGTACCCCGCATCTTCACGGGGAATTCAATTTCGCTGAGCCGATGCTGGAGACAGTGGGGAAGTCGTTACGCCATTCGTGCAGGTCGGAACTTACCCGACAAGGAATTTCGCTACCTTAGGACCGTTATAGTTACGGCCGCCGTTTACCGGGGCTTCGATTCAATGCTTGCACATCTCCTCTTAACCTTCCGGCACCGGGCAGGCGTCAGGCCGTATACGTCGTCTCACGACTTCGCACAGCCCTGTGTTTTTACTAAACAGTCGCTACCCCCTGCTCTGTGCCACCCCACCATGGTTGCCCACGATGGGGTCTCGCTTATCCCGAAGTTACGCGAGCAATTTGCCTAGTTCCTTCAGCATCGTTCTCTCAAGCGCCTTGGTATTCTCTACCAGTCCACCTGTGTCGGTTTAGGGTACGGTCTATACGCTGGAGCTATTTCCTGGAATGCGCCCAAAGCCCGGTCAATCCAATAAGACCAAACAACAGATTGCATTCGTCACTTCCAGCAGGCCCAGGACTATTCATCTGGTTCCCATCAGCTACGGCTCTCGCCCTCGCCTTAGGGGCCGGCTCACCCTGCGCGGATTAACCTTGCGCAGGAACCCTTGGACTTTCGGCGACAGAGTTTCTCACTCTGTTTGTCGCTACTCATGTCAGCATTCGCACTTCCGATACCTCCAGCACCCCTCACGGGTATGCCTTCGCAGGCCTACGGAACGCTCCGCTACCGCTACATGCCGCTGCGGCATGTAACCCACAGCTTCGGTACGTGGTTTGAGCCCCGTTACATCTTCGGCGCAGGATTTCTATTAGACCAGTGAGCTATTACGCTTTCTTTAAAGGATGGCTGCTTCTAAGCCAACCTCCTGGTTGTTTTGGAATTCCCACATCCTTTCCCACTTAACCACGATTTTGGGACCTTAGCTGGTGGTCTGGGCTGTTTCCCTCTCGACAATGGACCTTAGCACCCACCGTCTGTCTGCCGGGCTGCACTCCTGGGTATTCGGAGTTTGGTTGGGGTTGGTAAGCCTTTGGGGCCCCCGAGCCCATCCAGTGCTCTACCCCCCAGGGTGACCACCCGACGATCTACCTCAATAGATTTCGCGGAGAACCAGCTATCTCCGAGTTTGATTGGCCTTTCACCCCTAGCCACAGCTCATCCCCGACTTTTTCAACAGGCGTGGGTTCGGCCCTCCAGTAGGTGTTACCCCACCTTCAGCCTGGCCATGGCTAGATCACTCGGTTTCGGGTCTTCTGCCGGCAACTATGCGCCCTATTCAGACTCGCTTTCGCTGCGCCTACACCTAACGGCTTAAGCTCGCTGCCAACAGAAACTCGCTGACCCATTATACAAAAGGTACGCCGTCACTCCATCAAGAGCTCCGACTGCTTGTAGGCATCAGGTTTCAGGTCTATTTCACTCCCCTCATCGGGGTGCTTTTCACCTTTCCCTCACGGTACTGGTTCACTATCGGTCGCTAGAGAGTATTTAGGCTTAGAGGGTGGTCCCCCTACGTTCAGACAGGGTTTCACGTGCCCCGCCCTACTCAAGAATTACAAGCGCACTACCATCTACGGGGCTATCACCCGCTTTGGCCGGACTTTCCAGACCGTTCGACTCACACACAAGTAACTACTGGCCTACTCCGGGTTCGCTCGCCACTACTGCCGGAATCTCGGTTGATGTCTTT
>CBDASI010000002.1:7500-612500 GCA_965199585.1 Acetobacteraceae bacterium
GTCGCGGCCGATCACCGGGTCGAGCTTGCCGGCGCGGCCGAGCTCGGTCACGTCGCGGGCATATTTTTTCAGCGCGTCGAAATTGGCTTCGGCGCTGGCGCTGTCGACGGTGCGGCCCTTGCGGATCTCACCGACCGCCTTTTCCAACGCGGGCGGCGTGGCACCGGCATCGCGTAGCGCGCGGGCGGCCGGTGTCGCGCTGGTCGCCAGTGCGACGAGCAACCGGTCTTGCGCCACGAACTGGTCGCCGGCTTTGCTGGATTGCTGTTGCGCCGCGTCCAGGATGCGGACGAGCTCGGGCGTGATCTGAGGCTGGCCCGCAGCCTCGCCCTGCACTTTCGGCAGGCGAGCGATCTCCGCGTCGACGGCACGGTGAGCGGCTTGCGGATCGCCGCCGGCGGCCCGGATCAGCCCGGCCGCCGCACCTTCCGGGTCGTCCAGCAGCGCCTTCAGCAGGTGTTCCGGCGTCAGCCGCTGGTGGAACTCGCGGATCGCGATGGTCTGCGCAGCCTGCAGGAAGCCGCGGGAGCGTTCGGTGAATTTCTCGATGTCCATGTCTGGTATGTCCCTTCGTGAGGCGACTGGCGTCGGTTACGTCCCTCAACAGGCAACGCAGCAACGCCGGTTGCCGTAGAAATGGGAAATGGCCATGACAGTCTCAAGAGACTCGGAGCCGGCTAGCCGATCGGTCGACCGCGTGCCAGCGTGATGGCCCACGACTGGACGCTGCCTTGGCCCAAGACACCCCCCTCCCCGTCTCCCCGCTGCTGCCGCGCACCGCCCTGGTGACCGGCGGCGCCAAACGGCTGGGGCGCGCCATCTGCCTCCAGCTGGCGCATGCCGGCTTCCGGGTGGCGATCCATCATTATCGGAGCGAGGCCGAGGCGGTTCTCCTCGCGGCCGAGATCGGCCCGGCCGCCACCGCGATCGCCGCCGATCTGGCCGACGAGCGCGCGACGCAGGCCTTGCTCACCCGCGCCGCGGAGGCGCTCGGGCCGGTCGGCGTGCTGATCAACAATGCCAGCGTGTTCGAGCGGGACGAGTGGGACGACGCGACCCGCGAGACCTGGGACCGGCACATGGAGCCCAACCTGCGGGCGCCCTTCGTGCTCATGCAGGCCCTGGCGCGCGCCCTGCCGGCCGGGGCGGAGGGTGCGATCATCAACCTGCTGGACCAGCGCGTCTGGTCGCTGACGCCGCATTTCATGTCGTATACCGCCTCCAAGGCGGCCCTATGGGCGCTGACCCAGCAGATGGCCCTGGCGCTGGCGCCGCGGATCCGGGTCAATGCGATCGGACCCGGCCCGGCGCTGCCGAGTGCGCGGCAATCGGCGGAGCAATTCGCGCGGCAGGCCGCCAGCGTGCCGCTGCAGCGCGGGACCAGCCCCGAGGAAGTGGCGCGCGCGGTGCTGGCGCTGCTGGCGCTGCCGTCGGTCACGGGCCAGATGCTGGCGCTCGACGGCGGCCAACACATGCAATGGGCCGCCCCCAGCACAGCCGAGACGGAATAGCATGACGATCGCCAACGCAGCCACCGGCATCCGCCACGTCTTCCTGCGCGACATGATGTTGCAGCTCAGCATCGGCGTGCACGCTCACGAGCATGCGGCGACGCAGCGGGTCCGCATCAACGTCGACCTCGGCGTCAGCGAGGACCGCGCCGACGAGACCGACCGTCTCGGCCGCGTCGTCGACTACGAGGCCCTGGCGCAGCGGGTCCGCGACCTGGCCGCCAGCGGTCACGTCCAGCTGGTCGAGACGCTGGCGGAGCGGATCGCGCAGGATTGCCTGCGCGACAGCCGGGTTCGCTCGGCCCGTATCCGGGTAGAAAAACTTGACGTGTTTGCCGACATGTGGGCCGCCGGAGTCGAGGTGGAACGCGTGCAACCGGCCAGTCATCCACCGTTCGGGCAAAGCGACTGAATCTATGGAAGGTTTCCGCGCGCGGGCGTCGCAACGTCAGACGCTTACGGGCTTCTGTTGTAAAAACAGTCAGTTGGCAGCGTGCCTACAAAACGGGCAACCCGTTCGATCCCCCGTGTTTACGGCCTCTTGGCCCCGAACTCCGCACTTCACCCACAAGCTTATCCACAGGATCGGTGGATGACTCTTCGATGACGCAGGGGGTTGAGCTTGGGCCCTGCCGCCGCCTAATCAGCCCCGATGGATGAAGTCGAAGTCCCGCGCACACTGCCGGGCGTTGAAGTGATCGAGCGCGCGCTCGCCACCATGCCGCAGAGCCCGGGCGTCTACCGGATGCTCGATGCGCGCGGCGAGGCGCTCTACGTCGGCAAGGCACGCAACCTCAAGAAGCGAGTCGTCAACTACACCCAGCTGATCCGCCTGCCGGAGCGGCTCAAGCGCATGGTGCACGAGACCATCTCGATGGAGATCGTCACCACCCATACCGAGGCCGAGGCGCTGCTGCTCGAGGCCAACTTGATCAAGCGGCTCAAGCCCCGCTTCAACATCGTGCTGCGCGACGACAAGAGCTATCCGTGGCTGATGCTGACCGAGGATCATGCCTTCCCGCAGATCACCAAGCATCGCGGCGCCCGGTCGCGCAAAGGCAGCTATTACGGCCCGTTCGCCTCGTCCTGGGCGGTCAATCAGACCGTGACGGCCATGCAGCGCGTGTTCCTGCTGCGCTCCTGCCAGGACACGGTGTTCAACAATCGCTCCCGCCCCTGCCTGCTGCACCAGATCAAGCGCTGCTCGGCACCGTGCGTCGGCCGGGTCGATGCGGTGGAATATGAGCACTACGTCGCCCAAGCGCGCGCCTTCCTGAGCGGCAAGGCCGGTGACGTACAGCGCGAGTTGGCCCGCGAGATGGAAGCCGCGTCCGAGAACCTCGAATTCGAGCATGCCGCCGCCGTGCGCGACCGCATCCGCGGCCTGACCCACGTGCAGGGCACCGCCGTCATCAACCCGGCCAGCCTGACCGATGCCGATATCGTCGCCGCCCACCAGATTGGCGGCCAAACCTGCGTACAGGTGTTCTTCGTCCGCGGCGGCAACAACAACGGCAATCGCGCCTTCTTCCCGACGCACACGCGCGACGAGGAGCCGGATGCCGTGTTGGCGGCCTTCCTCGGCCAGTTCTACGACGACAAACCGGTCCCGCCGGTGATCCTGCTCAGCCACGCCGTCATAGAACAGGATCTGCTTGCCGAAGCGTTGTCGCTGAAGGCCGAACGCAAAGTCAGCGTCAGCGTGCCGGTCCGTGGCGAGAAGCGCGCCGTGGTGCTGCACGCGCAGACCAATGCGCGGGAAGCGCTGGAGCGCAAGATGGCCGAGAGCGCCGGCCAGCAGAAGCTGCTCGCGGGTGTCGCCGAGGTATTTGGTCTAGCGGGGACCCCGGAGCGCATCGAGTGCTACGACAACAGCCATATCAGCGGCAGCAATGCCTATGGCGTGATGATCGTGGCGGGGCCCGAGGGGTTCCAGAAGAACGCGTACCGCAAATACTCGATCAAGGGCCCGATCACGCCCGGCGACGACTTTGCGATGATGCGCGAGGTGCTGGACCGCCGCTTCGCCCGCGCCATGCGCGAGCAGGCCGCCAGCGATGCCGGCGAGGGCGCGGCGCCCGTGCTGCCGGACCTGCTGCTGATCGACGGCGGCGCCGGCCAGCTTTCCGCCGTGCGCGGCATCCTCGGCGATCTCGGCATCCACCAGATCCCCGTCGTCGGCATCGCCAAGGGTCCGGATCGGGACGCCGGCAAGGAATGGTTCCACATGGCCGACCGCCCCGCCTTCCAACTGCCGCCGCGCGACCCGGTGCTCTACTACCTACAGCGCGTCCGCGACGAGACGCACCGTTTCGCCATCACCACGCATCGCGCCGGTCGCAGCAAGGCACTGGTGACGAGCGAACTGGACGAGGTGCCCGGCGTCGGCTCCGCCCGCAAGCGTGCCCTTCTGAACCATTTCGGCTCCGCCCGCGGTGTCAAGCAGGCTGGGCTCGCGGACCTAGAGGCCGCTCCCGGCATCAACCGGGAGACGGCACGCCGGGTCTACGAGTTCTTCCACCCGGGCTGATCAGCACCGATACGGGTGATAGTAGCAGAAGCCGGGGCGGGGACGGCCATACCCGTAGGGCGGATAGAAGCAGCCGGAGACCGCGACCGACGTCGCGAGCAGCACCAAAGCGAGCAGAGCCTTTTTCATGAGTAATGTTCCTTAAGCCAAGTGCATCTAACCGGTCGAATATGGCCTATTCGTGCTCTGAATACGGTGGATCGGAGGTGACCACCCAAGCCCGCTGGTGGATTGGTCAGATCTCCTCGACCCGCTCCACGCCAACCACCGCCTTGAGCGCCTGCACCAACCGGGGCGTAACCTGGAAGCCGCCAGGCAGCGTGATCTCCACCTCCTGCGCCTCGTCGACCCGCGGCACCAGCGTGACCCGGCCCTTGCCGCGTCCGCCGTTGGCCTCGCCCCGCGCCAACACCGCCCGGATGTGCGGCACCGCCTCGCTGCGGTCGAGCCAAATCCGCATCCCCGCCCCGGCTGCGTTCGCCGCCGCGTCCAGGCTCACGCAATCCGTCGCGGTGATCCGCAGCGCCTCGCCCTCAAGCTTCAGCTCGACGCCCATCAGCACCGCCTCACCCCCCTTGAGCACGTCGCGCGCCGAGTTCAGCACCTCGCTGAACACCGTCACCTCGAAGCTGCCGCTGCCGTCCGACAGCCGGATCCACGCCATGCGGCTTCCCGTCCGCGTCGGCCGCTCCTTGGTGGCGATGACGTTGCCGGCCACCCTGACCCGCGTCGCCCCCGCCGCCGCCTTCAGCTCGAGGTCCTTCGACGATACCACCCCGAGCCGCTTGAGCAGCGGCACGTAGCTGTCCAGCGGATGCGCCGTTAGATGGAACCCGACCGCATCGGCCTCGTAGCCCAACCGCTCCATGCCGGGCCAATCCGGCCCCGACGGCAGGCGCAGCGTGACGGCCTCCTCCGTCCCGCCGAACAGCCCGGTCTGCCCGGTATTGGCCTCCTCCGCCTGCGCCTGCGCCCGCCGCAGGATCATCTCCGCACCGGCGAATACCTGCTGCCGATTGGGATGCAGCGCATCGAACGCCCCGGCCCGCGCCAGATTCTCCAGCTGCATCTTGTTGAGCTGCCTCGGATCGACCCGCGCCGCCAGATCGCCCACGTCGCGGAACGGCACCTCGCCACGCGTGGCGACCAGCGTCAACATCGCCTCCAGCCCGACCTTCTTTACCGCCGCCAGTGCATACCGGATCGACTGGGTGCCGTCGGCCGCGACCTCGACCTTGAAGCGTGCCTCCGACTTGTTGATGTCCGGCGGCAGCACGGCGACGTTCATCCGCTGCGCTTCCTGCCGCAGGGCCGCGAGCTTGTCGGTGTTGCTGATCGCTAGGTCCATGCAGGCGGCCAGGAACGCCACCGGATGGTTCGCCTTCATCCAGGCGGTTTGATACGAAACCAGCGCGTAGGCCGCGGCATGGCTCTTGTTGAAGCCGTAATCGGCGAACTTGGCCATCAGGTCGAACACCTCGTCCGCCTTGGCCTTGGGGATGCCCCGCCCGGTCGCCCCGTCGGTGAACACCTGCCGCTGCAGCTCCATCTCGGCGCGGATCTTCTTGCCCATCGCGCGCCGCAGCAGGTCCGCCCCGCCCAGGCTGTAGCCGCCCATCTTCTGGGCAATCTGCATCACCTGCTCCTGGTAGACCATGATGCCGTAGGTCTCGCCCAGGATCTCCTGCAGCTCCGGATGCGGCGGCGCCCAGGCCTCGCCGTGCTTACGACGGCAGTAATCCGGGATGTTGGCCATCGGCCCCGGCCGATATAGCGACACCGCGGCGATCAGATCCTCCAGCCGGTTCGGCCGCATCTGCCGCAGCACGTCGCGCATGCCCTGGCCTTCGAACTGGAACACCCCGCCGGCATCGCCGCGCGACAGCATCTCATAGGTCGCGGCATCGTCGAGCGGGATGGTCTCCAGCACCACCGGCGTGCCCAGCCGGGTCAGCATCTGCTGCGCCCGCTGCAGGATCGTCAGCGTCGTCAGCCCCAGGAAGTCGAATTTCACCAACCCGGCCTGCTCGACGTATTTCATCGAGTACTGGGTGACGAGCGTATCCGCCTTCGGATCGCGATACAGCGGCACCAGTTCAACCAGCGGCCGGTCGCCGATCACCACGCCCGCGGCATGGGTCGAGGCATGGCGATACAGCCCCTCCAACTGCAGCGCGACTTCCAGCAGCCGCCGGATCGCCTCGTCTCCGTCCCGCATCTCCTGCAGCCGCGGCTCACCCTCGATGGCCTGCGCCAGCGTCACCGGCTTGGCCGGGTTGTTGGGGATCAGCTCGGCGACGCGGTTCACCTGCCCGAACCCCAGCCCCAGCACCCGACCCACGTCGCGCACCGCCGCCCGCGCCTGCAGCTTGCCGAAGGTGATGATCTGCGCGACCCGGTCGTTGCCGTATTCCCGGCGCACGTAGGAGATGACCTCGTCGCGCCGGTCCTGGCAGAAATCGATGTCGAAGTCCGGCATCGACACCCGCTCCGGGTTGAGGAAGCGCTCGAACAGCAGCCCCCAGCGCAGCGGGTCCAGATCGGTGATCGTCAGCGCCCACGCCACCACCGATCCGGCGCCCGATCCACGGCCCGGCCCGACCGGAATGTCCTGCGACTTCGCCCATTGAATGAAGTCGGCCACGATCAGGAAGTAGCCCGGGAACCCCATCCCCGCGATGACATCCAGTTCGTAGTTCAACTGCGTCGCATACCGCGTCCGCGTCTCGGCATCGGCCTCCATCGCGACCATCCGCCGCTCCAGCCCCTCGGCCGCCATGGCCCGGATCGTCGCATCCTCCGTCTGCCCCGTTAGCACCTTGGGGCTCACCGGCAGCAGCGGCTTGCGGGTTTCGGCCATCACCGCGCACATCCGCGCCACCGCGAGCGTGTTGTCGCAGGCATCCGGCAGGTCCGCGAACAGCTTCCGCATCGCCTTCGCCGGCTTGAACCAATGCTCCGGCGTGACTCGGCGCCGCGACTGCTCGCTCACCTGCCGCCCTTCGGCGATGCACAGCAGGGCATCGTGCGCCTCGTGCATCCCCGGCGTGGCATAGAAACACTCGTTGGTGGCGATCAACGGGATGCGGCGCGCATCGGCCAGCGCGATCAGCCCGGGCTCCACCGCAGCCTCAACCGCCAGCCCATGCCGATGCAATTCCATCATGCAGCGATCCGGGAATGCCTCGGCGAACTGCGCCAGCAGCGCCTCTGCCTCCGCCTGCCGCCCTTCTGCCAGCAACCGCACCAGCGGACCCCGCGTCCCACCGGTCAACAGGATCAGCCCGGCCGAATGCGACAGCAGCCGGTCTAGCCCTATCTGCGGCAATGCCGGGTCGGACTCGATGAAGCCGATGGAGGACAGCGCCCGCAGATTGGCCAGCCCGAGCTCGTCCTGCGCCAGTACCACGACCGGGTCCGGCGCGAGCCCGGGCTTTTCAGCGCGCACCAGGCTGATCTGGCACCCGACGATCGGCTGCACGCCCTTGCCCACGCAGGCCTGGCTGAACTCGAGAGCCCCAAACAAGTTGCCGCTGTCGGCGATCGCCACCGCAGGCTGGCGATCCGCTAGCGCCAGCGCGGCGATCTTGTCGGGCTTAATGGCGCCCTCGCTGAGCGAATAGGCGGAATGGACTCGGAGATGGACGAAGTCGGCGGCGCTCATGGAACAGAGATGGGCATCATCGCCGCCGATTTGTCATCATCCTTCAGCCCGGTGAGTTGCCCGGGCCGGGCGGAGGCGCTAGCGCGCGCCGCCGTGGTCGATCGGTGATGGCTGCGCGTCAACCTTCATGGTGTAGATAGCCACCGGATAGTTCACCTCGGATTTTCCACCATTGAAGCCGGGACTAAGGTTCTGCTGGTTCGCCGGTATCCACAGCGTGCCCTTGGTGTCGATCCACATCGCGTCGATCCAAATCAGTCGGGGATCGGCGATCAGCGTGCTCACCGACCGATCCGGACGGATCAGCAGGATGCGGCGGGCATCGGCGTCGCCGTAGTAGATCGTGCCGGTGGCATCGATCGCGGTCCCGCCCGTCGTCGGCGTATCGAGCCAGGGTTCGACATGGGCGGCGAGTTCCGTCGCTGACAGCGCCGCGTCGTCCAGCCAACGCGTCTCGATCCGATAGATCGGGCCAGACGCCGGCAGGTAGTACAGCCACCGCCCGTCGGGCGAGACTTCGAGCTGGTCCGCATGCACGCGCTTCGGCTGCCCCTTCTCGTCGAACAGCTCCTTGCCGTCCGCCCGCATGGTTTTGGTGTCCGTCGTGGACGGATCGTGGTCCAGCACGCGGCGCACCTGACCGGTCGCCAGGTCAAGCACGAGCAGGGCCGGGTCGCCGGCATCGGTCAGGTAAGCCTGGCCGCCGTTGAAGCGGATATCGTCGATATACGACATGGTCCGCGACGCCGAGGACAGGTCGTAAACCCGACTCACCGTATTGGTCGCCAGGTCCACGCGGAACAGGCGCGCGCCCCCTGGCACCGCCGGCTTGCCGATCCCGGGCGACCCGGCGTCCATCAGCCACAACGCGCCGTCCGGCCCGATCCGCAACGCGTTGATCAGCACGAAACTATGCGACAGGTCGCCACCAGCCGCCGCTGGCCCACGGTTCCAGGCCGCATCCGGATAGGGCCGGGCTTTGCCCGACCCGGAAAGGATCTCCTGTACCTGCACCTCCGGCCCCTCGGTCTGCGGGAAACCGACGAAGATGCGCCCATCCACCGTCGTGGTGACGGCATTGGGGATCCGCCCAAACGTGTAGGCCAGTTGCAGCCGCGGATCCTGCACCGTCGGCAACGGTGCCGGCGCCACTGTCGCCAGCGGCGCCTGCGCTGAGGTCACGAATAGCGCACCCAGCAGCCACACGGTCGCACGTCTACGCATTCCACCAACTCCCCACTGCCCGAGCAGAACAGGGAGGTGGCTTCATGGTTGCGTCAGGCCTCGACGATCCGCCCCTGCTGCAGCGTCACCCGCCGGTCCATCCGCGCCGCCAGCGTCGGGTTGTGCGTCGCGATCAGCGCCGCCACCCCCTGTGCCCGCACCACATGCAGCAGCTCTTCGAACACCACGTCGCTGGTGCCGACGTCCAAGTTGCCCGTCGGCTCATCGGCCAGCAGCACACCCGGCGCGTTGGCCAAGGCCCGCGCGATCGCCACGCGCTGCTTCTCACCGCCCGACAATTTGCCCGGCAGGTGCTTCAGCCGGCTCCCGAGCCCGAACTGCGTCAGCAATCCAGTCGCCCGTTCGCTCGCCTGCCGGCGCGACACGCCCGCCACCATCTGCGGCAGCATGACGTTCTCCAGCGCCGTGAACTCCGCCAGCAGCTGATGCGATTGATACACGAAGCCGATCCGGTCCCGCCGGATCGCGGTCCGTTCGGTGTCCGCCAGCCGTCCCGAGTCCCGCCCATCGATCAACACCGCGCCTTGATCCGGCCGCTCCAGCAACCCGGCCAAATGCAGCAGCGTGCTTTTCCCCGTCCCCGACGGCGCCACCAACGCCACGATCTCGCCGGGGTGCAGCGTCAACTCGGCATCCTGCAGCACGTGCAAGTCGGTCTCGCCGCTTCGATAGGATCGGCCCACGCCCTGGAGGCGCAACGGCTCATTCATGGCGCAGCGCCTCCACCGGGTCGGTCCGCGCCGCGCGCCAGCTCGGATAGATTGTCGCCAGCAGCGACAACGCCAGCGACATCACTACGACCTGAATCACCTCGCCCGAGTTCAGCTTCGCCGGCAGATGCGTCAGGTAATAAACCTCCGGGTTGAATACCCGCGCACCCGTCACCGCCTCGACCCAGCCCTGGATCTCCTGGATGTTGAGGCAGAACAACACCCCGATCACCACGCCGACCAGCGTTCCCGTCACGCCGACCGACGCGCCGCACATCAGGAAGATGCGCAGGATCGCCCCCCGCCCCGCCCCGATGGTCCGCAGTACGGCAATATCGCGCGTCTTGTCCTTGACCATCATGATCAACGACGAGATCACGTTGAACGCCGCTACCAGGATGATCAGCGTCAGGATCAGGAACATCACATTCTGCTCGACCTTCACGGCCGCGAAGAAGCTGTTGTTGTTCTGCTGCCAATCCACGACCCGCACCGGCGTTCCCGCCAACGCCGCGCCGATCTGCTGGCCGATGGCGCGCACCCGGTCGGGGTCGTCGACCCGCACTTCGATCTGCGACACCGCACCCGGCGACTGGAAGAAGATCTGCGCCGCCTGCAACGGCAGGAACACGTAGGCCGTGTCGTACTCGTTCATGCCGACCGAAAAAATCGCCACGATCTTGTAAGCGCGCACCCGCGGGATAGTGCCGAACGCGGTCGCCGCCCCCTGTGGCGACACCAAAGTCAACTCGTCGCCAACGCCGAGGCCGAACTTGCCCGCCAGCCCCGACCCGATCGCGATGGCGTCCTCCCCCTTGAAGTCGGTGAGCGACCCTGCCGGGATCTTGATGGCGGTCATCTCGGCAAAGTCTTTGGGCTCGATCCCGCGCACCAGCCCGCCAGACGACTGCCCGCGCGGCCCGCTCAGCAGCACCTGGCCGTCGACCACCGGCGCGGCCGACGCCACGCCGGGAACCGTCATGATCTTCGCCGCTGCCGCGTCATATTCCTGCAGCCGGCCTGTCGTTGAATAGACGCCGAGATGGCCGTTGAATCCTAAGATGCGGTTCAGCAGGTCCGTCTGGAAACCGCCCATCACCGACATCACGATGATGAGCGTTGCCACCCCCAGCGCAATTCCCACCAGGCTGAACCCGGCGATCACCGAGACGAACCGTTCACCGCGCCGGGCGCGCAGATACCGACCGGCAACCGCCCGCTCGAAAGGCCCGAACATTATTGGGCCTGGGCGATCTTCGCCAACGCGGCGTCGAGCGACAGCTCCTCACGCTCACCGGTTGCCCGCCGCTTCAACTCCACCATGCCGTTCGCCGCCCCGCGCGGCCCGACGATGATCTGCCAGGGATGCCCCATGAGGTCGGCATCGGCGAATTTCGGTCCGGCTCGCTCAGCCCGGTCGTCGTACAGTGCATTGCCTGCGAAATGCGCATAGGCCTGCTCGCAGATTGCGTCGCAGGTGGCGTCGCCCTGCTTGAGGTTGAGGATCGCGGCGCGGAACGGCGCGATGCTGTCCGGCCAGACGATGCCGGCCGCGTCGTGCGAGGCCTCGATTACCGCGCCCACCAACCGTGAGACGCCGACGCCGTAGCTGCCCATCTCCGGCGTGACCGGCTTGCCGTCCGACCCGGCGACGCTCAATTCGAGCGGAGCGCTATACTTAGTGCCGAAGTAGAAGATGTGCCCGACCTCGATGCCGCGGCCTTCGCGACGGTGCGCCGGGTCGACCTTCTCCCAGGCAGCCGTGTCGTGCATCTCCTCAGTGGCCGCATAGGGCGTGGTCATGAGACCGAAGAACCGCTCGAGATCCTCGGGTTTGGCCGAGTCGAAGCTGTCACCGCTGTAGTCGATGCCTTCGAAAGCGGCATCGTAGAACACCTGGCTTTCGCCGGTCGGCGCCAGAATGATGAATTCGTGGCTGAGATCGCCGCCGATCGGGCCGGTATCGGCCACCATCGGGATCGCGCTGACACCGAGCCGCTGAAACGTCCGCATGTAGGCCAGCATCATCTTGCGATAGCTGACCACAGCACCCGCATAGTCCAGGTCGAAGCTATAGGCGTCCTTCATCAAGAACTCGCGCCCTCGCATCACGCCGAAACGCGGCCGCGTCTCGTCGCGGAACTTCCACTGAATATGGTAGACGATCTGCGGCAGCTGTCGGTAACTGTTGACCGACTGCCGGACGATGTCGGTGATCATCTCTTCATTGGTCGGGCCGAACAACATCTCGCGCTCACCGCGATCCTTGATCCGCAGCATTTCTGGCCCGTACGCATCGTAGCGCCCGCTCTTGCGCCACAACTCGGCCGACTGGATCGTCGGCATCAGCAATTCCTGGGCACCGATGCGGTCCTGCTCCTCACGCACGATCTGCGCGATTCGCTGCAGCACGCGCCACCCGATTGGCAACCAGGCGTATATTCCCGCCGAGGTCTGACGCACCAGGCCGGCGCGCAGCATCAGGCGGTGCGAGGCGATCTGCGCCTCGGCCGGGTTCTCTTTGAGGGTGGGGATCAGCGAGTGGGAGAGGCGCATCGAGGTCCTTTGGGCGTCTGGTCGCCCCGCATCTCCGCCGGGCGGAGGTCCCTCTACACCAACTTGGCCGCACTAGGAAAAGCCGCGGTCCCACATCTATTTTGCGGGTAAAGCGATGCTGCGGCGCACAAACGAATATCGCCTAAAAACAGACGTGTTGCCGGAAAAAAGAGTGACAGGCATGCGTCCGGGAGATAACAAAAAGAAAGGCCCGAGCGCCATGGCGCAACGGGCCAAGTTTAGGGAGGAAACGCCATCTACGCATCGGGACAGGGAACGCCCTGTTCCGATGCGTCATGGTGTCCGATCGGCATCACGCTGTCCAAAGTTTTTCTGGCGCGAAAAACCTAAATATCGCCGAGCTGGACAGGAGTTGGCCGTGAGTTGAGCAGGACGACATTTCCTGCCCTAAATCTACTCAGAACCCGGTTCGGAACGACAGATACGGGCTCTGGATCACCCACATGATCGCGCCCCATACGACTAGGGCGATCAGCGTTGTCACGATCACCTTGCGCAGCATCAGCGGCCGCTCCGGCACTCCCCGCCATCCAGTGGCCTCGTCGGCTTCCGGATGCGGCCGTGTCCAGAGTGGCAGGACGGTGAACAGTAATGTCCACCAGACCAGCATGAAGACGACGAAGGCGGTGAACCAGTCCATCAGACCCTAAGCAGGTGCACGTCCACCATCGGCCGCTTCTGCAGCCGGCGGCCGAGCGCCCGGCGCAACGCCGCCCTTGCCGCGTCGGTCAGCGCCGCATCGTCGCCGCGCAGCCCGGACGGCAACTCGTTGATCGCGCGACCGAACTCGGCCGTGATCCGCGTCGTCTCCGGATCGTCCTGTTCGAGCAGCCCGGGCGCACTCACCCGCGCCGTGCCGACCAGTTTCCCGTGCTGATCCACCGCGATGCTTCCGAGCACGACGCCGTTGAACAACATACGTCGCCGCGCCGCCAGGACCCCACCCTCGAGCGGAACCACACGATTCCCATCCAGGACGAGGCGGCCGACCGGCGCGCTGTCGATTACCTCCGGCTTGCCCGGCGCCAACTCGAGCACGTCGCCGTCCTCGAGCATGATCGGCGTTGCGCCGCAGCCGCGGGCGAGATCGGCGTGCGCGGAGAGATGCCGCCATTCACCATGCGTGGGAACCGCGTATTTCGGCCGCACCAGACGATACAGCGTCCGCAGCTCCTCCCGCGCCGGATGCCCGGAGACATGGACCGGATGGTCGTCATCGGTGATGACGCGCACGCCACGCCGAACCAGCCCGTCCTGCACCGAGATGACCGCCCGCTCGTTGCCGGGGATCATGCGGGAGCTGAAGATGACCGTGTCACCCTCGCCCAGCGCGATGTTCTGGTGCGTGTCAGCCGCGATCCGGGCCAGCGCGCTCTTCGACTCGCCCTGGCTACCGGTGACGATGATCAGCACTTCATCGTCGTCGCAATTATTGGCCGCGTCTTCGGACAGGAACGGTGCCACCTTCTGCAGATAGCCGCACTCGCGGGCGGCCGCCTCCAGATTACGCAGTGACCGCCCGACCAGAGCGACCCGGCGGCCCGCCTCCTGCGCCGCCAAAGCGATGCTCTCGACACGCGCTACGTTGCTGGCGAAACACGTTACCGCGATCCGCCCATCGAGCGAGGCAATGAGGTCGAACATGCTTTCCCGCACCTCGGCCTCGGAGCCCGACGTGCCATCGACCATGGCGTTGGTGCTGTCGCACACCATGGCCAGCACACCCTCTTCACCAAGACGCGCAAAAGCGGCCTCGTCGGTCGGATTGCCGACCAACGGCGTCGGGTCGAGCTTGAAATCGCCGGTATGTAGAATGATGCCGTACTGGGTTCGGATCACCAACGCTTGCGCCTCGGGGATCGAGTGCGACACCGGCAGGAATTGCAGCCCGAACGGCCCCAATTCGAACGTTCCACCCGACACAACCGTGTGGATACGCACCTCATTGAGCAACCCGGCCTCGCCCAGCTTTCGCCGCAGCACGGCTGCCGCAAACGGTGTGGCATAAAGCGGGCAGCGCAACATCTTCCACAGATGCGCGACAGCACCGACATGGTCTTCATGCGCATGCGTGATGACCATGCCGACTAATTGATCCCGGCGCTCCGCCAGGAAGCCAGGGTCGGGCATCATTATTTCTACTTCGGGGTTCTCACTACCGCCGAAGCCGATGCCACAATCGACAGCAAGCCATTTGCCATCGCATCGGTACAAATTCAGATTCATGCCGATCTCGCCTGTCCCGCCCAACGGCAGGAAGGCCAAGTCATTGTTTACCGCGTCCATTCAGTCGCTTTCTAACGCTCGTGCTCTGTCGCGGCTTAATGTGGGGGCGGGGTTGCGGTCCGCCAACAAACGAAGTCCGTCGAGGGTCAATTCGGGTGCGATCACTTCGATGATGGTGGTGCCCTCGGCCAGCAGCGGGGCCAGCCCGCCCGTGGCAATAACCTTCAGAGGGGAGTCGTATTCTGCCTGGATCCGCGTCACCAGGCCCTCGATCATGCCGACATAGCCCCAGTAGATGCCGGACTGCATCGCGGGCACGGTCGCGCGTCCGATAACCGCCTGCGGTCGCCCGATGCCGATCCGGGGGAGCCGGGCGGCCGCCTTGTGCAGCGCTTCCAGCGAAAGATTGATCCCCGGAGCGATCACGCCGCCTAAATAAGCGCCGTCGGCCTCGACGACGTCGAACGTCGTCGCGGTGCCGAAATCCACCACAATTAACGGGCCGCCATAGGCCTGATGCGCTGCCAGCGCGTTCAGCAGGCGGTCCGCGCCGACTTCGGCCGGGTTGTCGAGGCGGATGTCGAAACCCCAATCGAGAGCCGAGCGCGCGATCAGCGGCTCCGTCTCGAAATAGTCGCGGCATAGCCGACGCAGGTGATACAACGCTGCCGGCACGACCGTGCCGATGACGGCTCGATCGATGTCGGCGCTCTTGACGCCGTTGAACGTCAGCAGCGTCAGCAGCCAGACCGCATACTCGTCCGACGTACGCTGCGGCTCGGTCGCGATGCGCCAATTGCCGCGCCAGCGCTCGCCGTCATGGACGGCGAAAACGACGTTGGTGTTCCCCGCATCGACGACGAGCAGCACGTTTGTTCACCCGAACAGGAACTGAGCCGCGGTCTGCGCCGCGCCCACGACGGGCGCCGGAAGCAGGAAGAAGAACGTCGTCACCAACGCACCCACCGCGCCGACGAACGTCAGTGACGTGCTGCGCGGATCGAAGGCCGGCTCGGCGGCGTCGAAATACATCACTTTGATGATGCGCAGGTAGTAGAACGCGCCGGCCACGCTGGTCAGCACGCCGATGACGGCCAGGGTCCAGAACCCGGCATCAACTGCGGCGCGGAACACGTATAGCTTGCCGAAGAAGCCGGAGAACGGTGGAATCCCGGCCATGCTGAACATCAGAATGGTCATGATCATCGCCAGACCCGGATCGGTCTTGCTGAGACCGGAGAGGTCGCTGATCTGCTCCAACGCACGACCGCGCCGACGCATTGCGATCACCACGGCGAATACGCCGGCACTCATGAACACGTAAGTGACCATGTAGATCATGACGCCGCGGATGCCCTCCTGCGTCCCGGGCGCCAGGCCCACCAGCGCGTAGCCGATGTGACCGATGCTCGAGTAGGCCATCAGGCGCTTGATATTTTTCTGCCCGATGGCGGCCAGCGCTCCCAGAAGCATCGAGGCGATCGAGACGAGCACGATCAGCCCCGACCATTGCTGGAAAATCGGGTGAAACGGTACTTCCAGCGCGCGCAGAAGCAGCGCAATCGCGGCAACTTTGGGCGCCGTGCTCATGAACGCCGTCACTGGGGTCGGCGCACCTTCGTAGACGTCCGGCGTCCACATGTGGAACGGCACGGCCGAAAGCTTGAACGCCAGCCCGGCAATGATGAACACCACGCCGACGATCAGGCCCGGCGATGCGGCACCGGGCTGGGCGAGCGCCCGACCGAGTTCGCCGAAGTCCATCGTGCCGGCAAAACCGTAGGCCAACGAGATGCCGTAAAGCAGCAAGCCAGAGGCTAGTGCGCCGAGGATGAAAAACTTGAGACCCGATTCCGACGACCGCGTATCATCACGGTTGAAGGCGCAGAGTACATAGAGTGCCAGCGACTGCAACTCGAGCCCCAGATACAGCGTCATCATGTTGGCGGTGCTGCACATGATCATCATGCCGACCGTCGACAGCAGCACTAGCACGGGGAATTCGAACTTACTGATCCCCTCGTGCACATTGTAGTCGAGCGCGAGAATTACGCTGAGCCCGGCGCCGACCAGGACAAGCATCTTCATGAAGTCGGCGAACGGATCCACCACGAACAACCCGTGATAACCGGTGCCCGGATTGCCGGACATCACTAGCGCACCGGTGAGCACCAGCGCACCGATCGCCAGCATGGTGCAGGCGAAGGTGGCGTTTTGCTTCTGCAGCACGCCGAAGATGAGGATGCCCATCGCGCTCAGGGCGAGCACGATCTCGGGCAGGGCGACGGCCCAGTTCATTGTGCGGCACTCGCAAAGCTATGGGCGTTCAGGGCAGCGGCATGCTGCTCGACCATCGCGTGGACGGACGCGTCGAAGAAGCCGGTGAAGCTGCTCGGGTAGATACCCATCCACAGCGTCAGCACGACCAGCGGCGCGAAAATGGCGATCTCGCGCGGAGACAGGTCGAGCAAGCCCTTTAGATCGTCCTTGGTCAACGCGCCGAAGATGACCCGGCGATACAGGTACAGCGAGTAGCCCGCGCCCAGGATCATGCCCATGCTGCCGAGCAGCGCGAGCCAGAAGTTCACCTGGAACGCGCCGACCAACACCAGGAACTCGCCGACGAAGCCGGCCGTGCCGGGCAAGCCGATGGTCGCCATGGTGAACAGCATGAACACGACGGCATAGGCCGGCATGCGCTGCGCCAGGCCGCCGTAGCGGTTGATCTCGCGCGTATGCATCCGGTCGTAGACGACGCCGACGCACAGGAAGAGTGCCGCCGAGACGATGCCGTGCGACAGCATCTGGAACAGCGCACCCTGGATACCCTGGGCGTTGAAAGTGAAGATGCCGATCACGACGACGCCCATGTGAGCGACCGACGAATAGGCGATCAGCTTCTTCATGTCGGTCTGCGCCAGGGCCACCAGCGAGGTGTAGATCACCGCGATCACGCCGAGCGCGAACATCAGCGGGGCAAACTGGGCCGAGGCCTGCGGCAGCATCGGCAGCGAGAAGCGTAGGAACCCGTAAGCCCCCATCTTCAGCAGCACGCCCGCCAGGATGACCGACCCGGCGGTCGGCGCCTCGACATGCGCGTCGGGCAACCAGGTATGCACCGGCCACATCGGCACCTTGACCGCGAACGAGGCCAGGAAGGCCAAGAACAGCCAGAACTGCATGCGGGCCGTGAACTGGAAATTCATCAGCTCGGCGATGTCGGTGGTCCCCGCCGCATGCCAGACGGCCAGCACCGCCAGCAGCATCAGGATCGAGCCCAGCAGCGTGTAGAGGAAGAACTTGAAGCTGGCATAGACGCGCCGCGTGCCGCCCCATACGCCGATGATGAGGAACATCGGGATCAGCACGCCCTCGAAGAACATGTAGAAGATGATGAAGTCCTGGGCGCTGAACATGCCCACCATCATCGTCTCGAGCACCAGGAACGCGATCATGTACTCGCGCACCCGCTCCTGGATGCTCTCCCAGCTCGCCAGGATGCAGATCGGCGTCAAGGCCGTCGACAGCAGCACGAACAGCACCGAAATGCCGTCGACGCCCATGCGGTAATCCAGGCCGAAATCCGGCAGCCAGGCGAGGTGTTCGCGGAACTGGAAGCCGGGCTCGCTCTGGTCGAAGCCGAACCACAGCTTCAGCGACAGTAGGAACACGATGAGGCTGGTCCACAAGGCGGCGAACCGCGCGTTGCGGGCCACCACCTCGTCGCTGCCGCGCACCGTCATGATGAAGATCACGCCGACCAGGGGCAGCCAGGTCAGCAGCGAGAGGATCGGGAAACCGGCGGCGTTGCCAGAGGCGTTCATCGAGGTCACCACCGGAACACGAGATACACGCTGACCATCGCGACGAGGCCGATCAGCATGGTGAAGGCATACACGGCGACGGAGCCGGTCTGGATCCGCGACACCTGGCGTGAACCGTCGAGGGTCAGGGCCGCCAGCCCGTTGGGCACGCCGTCGATGATGGTGGCGTCGCCGACCTGCCACAGCGTCCGCCCCAACCAGATCGCCGGCCGGACGAAGATGCGGTCATACAGCTCGTCGAAATACCACTTGTTCAGCACGAACCGGTAGACCGCCGGCACCGCGTCGGCGAACTTCGCCGGCAGTGACGGCACGAACATGTACATCACGTAAGCCAGCCCGATACCCAGCACGCCGAGGATCGTCGGCAGCAACGCGATCAACCGCGGCACATGCTCCATGTCGTGCATCACGTGGTTGGTTGGCGCGTTGTAGACGGCGCCAGCCCAGAACTGCGTCCAGTCCTCGCCGATGAAATAAGGCGCGAACACGATGCCGGTCAGCACCGCGCCGGCCGCCAACACGACCAGCGGCGCCAGCATCACCCAGGGGCTCTCGTGCACGTGCTCCTGCACGTGCCGATCGGCCCGCGAGGTGCCGTTGAACGTGAGGATCAACAGTCGCCACGAGTAGAACGCCGTCAGGAAAGCGGCGATGGCACCGCACCAGTAGCCGTAATGCGCAAACGGCGCGTGTTGCGCCCAAGCGGCCTCGAGGATCGCATCCTTGGAGTAGTAACCGGCGAAGATCGGGATGCCGGCCAGCGCCAGGCTGCCGATCCACATCACGGCGCAAGTCACTGGGATCTTGCGCCACAGCCCGCCCATGTTGCGGATGTCCTGCTCGTCGGACATCGCGTGGATCACCGACCCGGCCGACAGGAACAGCAACGCCTTGAAGAAGGCATGCGTGAAGAGGTGGAAGATCGACACCTGGTAGGCGCCGACGCCGGCGGCAATGAACATGTAGCCGAGCTGTGAACAGGTCGAATACGCGATGATCCGCTTTATGTCGGTCTGCACGCAGCCGATCGTCGCCGCGAACAGCGCCGTGGTCGCCCCGATGAAGGTGATGAAAGCGCTGGCATCCGGCGCGAATTGCAGGATCGGCGACATGCGCGCGACCAGGAAGACCCCGGCCGTCACCATCGTCGCCGCGTGAATCAACGCCGAGACCGGGGTCGGGCCCTCCATCGCGTCGGGCAACCAGGTATGCAGGCCGATCTGCGCCGACTTGCCCATCGCGCCGAGGAACAGCAACACGCCGATCACTTCGAAAGCACGGAAATTGGTCCCGAGGAAATGATACGTGTCGTTCACGTGCTCGGGGATACCGGCGAAGATGTCCGGAAACTCGATGGTCCCGAAGGTCATGAACACCAGCGCGATCCCGACGGCGAAGAACAAGTCGCCGACCCGGTTGACGATGAAGGCCTTCATCGCCGCACGACAGGCGCTCTCGCGGTCATACCAGTAGCCGATCAGCAGGTAGCTCGCGAGGCCGACGCCCTCCCAGCCGAAGAACAACTGCAGCAGGTTGTTGGCCGTGACCAGCATCAGCATCGCGAAGGTGAACAGGCTGAGATAGCTGAAGAACCGCGGGATGGTCGCGTCGTGGCTCATGTAGCCGACGCTGTAGATATGGATCAGCGTGGCGATGAACGTCACCATCGCGACCATCAGCGCCGACAACGTATCGTAGCGCAGCGTCCATTCCGCATGGAAACCCTCGACGTCGAACCAGGTGCCCAGCGAGAGCTGACCCGGCGTCGCCGTGCCGTGCAGGATCGGCAGGAAGCTGAGCGTGCCGCACAGGGCCGCGACGATCATGCAAAGGATGGTGATGACCTGGCTGGGTCGATCGCCGAGCCGGCGGCCGAACAGGCCGGCCACCAGCGACCCCAGCAACGGGGCGAAAACCGCGACGGCATACAGCATGTGCCTGACCTAGCCCCGCATCGTATTGATGTCTTCGACCTGGATGGATCCGCGGTTGCGGAAGTACACCACCACAATCGCCAATCCGATGGCCGCCTCGGCAGCGGCCACCGTCAGCACGAACAGCGCGAACACCTGCCCGGCGAGGTCACCGAGCGCGGAGCTGAAACCGACCAGATTGATGTTCACCGCCAGCAGCATCAGCTCGATCGACATCATGATGACGATGACGTTCTTGCGGTTGAGGAAGATGCCGAAGATCCCCAGGACCAGCAGCACTGCACCGACGGCGAGGTAGTGGCCGACGCTGATCGGGCCCATGCTAATGCTCCCCCGGGCCGGGCTTGCCGACGCCGTGCTCATGCGGCTGATCGGCGCCGACCAACTCGGCCTCCGGCTTGGGCCGCAGGAAGCTAGTGACGCCGGCGCCGGAGGCGACGGAGACCAGCTCGAGCGTGTCGGCCACCGCGCGCGCGTTCTGCTTGGCGATGTTCTGCCGCTTCGAGGTCCCACGGTCGCGGTGCGTCAGCACGATCGCGCCGATCATCGCCACCATCAGGATCAGCCCGGCGGATTGGAACAGGAAGATGTAGTCCGTGTAGATGAGATGCCCCAACGCCCGCGTGTTCTCGATCTCGCCAGGCGCCGACGACATGCGGATCGCCCCAGCGTCGGGCGCGAACTTCCAGCCGCCCAGGACCAGCGCGAGTTCGCCGAACAGGATCGCGCCGATGGTCGCGCCGATCGGGGCGTAGCGTTGGAAGCCGCCGCGGAGCTCGGCGAAGTTGACGTCCAGCATCATGACCACGAACAGGAACAGCACCGCGACGGCGCCGACATAGACGATGACCAGGATCATCGCGAGGAACTCGGCCCCCGCGATCAGGAACAACGCCGCGGCGTTGAAGAACGCCAGGATAAGGAACAACACGGAGTGCACCGGGTTGCGGGCGGTGACGACCGTGGCGGCGGACCCGAGCATGATCGCCGAGAACAGGTAGAAGGCGAGCGTCGTGATCATCGATAGGGCGCGTCCAGCTCGAGGCGCTTGGCCAGGATCTGCTCCCACTGGTCGCCGTTGGCGAGCAGCTTCTGCTTGTCATACATCAGTTCGGAGCGTGTCTCGACCGCGAATTCCAGGTTCGGCCCCTCGACGATCGCGTCCACCGGACAGGCTTCTTCACAGAGCCCGCAATAGATGCACTTCGTCATGTCGATGTCGTAGCGCGTCGTGCGGCGCGAGCCGTCGTCGCGCGGCTCGGCCTCGATATAGATACAGTTGGCCGGGCACACCGCTTCGCACAATTTGCAAGCGATGCACCGCTCCTCGCCGTTCGGGTAACGGCGCAACGCATGCTCGCCGCGGAAGCGCGGGCTTAGCGGGTTGCGCTCGAACGGATAGTTGATGGTAACCTTGCGGCGAAAGAAATACTTCAGCGTCAGCCACATGCCGCCGAGCAACTCGCTCAGCAATAGGCTACGTGCGGCGCGGTCGAGGCTCGCCATCGTCAGACTCCTTGCTGGCCCGGGAGCCAGCCAAAGGCGAGCAGGACGCCCGCCGTCAAGATGAGCCACCCCAGCGAGAGCGGCAGGAACACTTTCCAGCCCAGCCGCATCAGCTGATCGTAGCGGAAGCGCGGGAACGTCGCCCGCACCCAGATGAACATGAACAACACCAAGCAGATCTTGACGATGAACCAGATCGGCCCCGGCACCCAGGTGAAGGGTGCGAACGGGATCGGGCTCAGCCAGCCGCCGAGGAATAGGATGGCCGTCATCGCCGACATCAGGATCATGTTGGCGTATTCGCCGAGGAAGAACAGCCCGAAGCTCATCGCGCTATATTCGACGTGGAACCCGCCGACGATCTCGCTCTCGCCTTCCGCCAAGTCGAACGGCGCCCGGTTTGTCTCCGCTAGGATCGAGATGAAGAACACCACGAACATCGGGAACAGCGGGATGATGAACCAGATCCGCTGTTGCGCCATGACGATGTCCGTCAGATTCAGCGACCCGGCGCATAGCAGCACCGTGACCATCACGAAGCCCATGCTGACTTCGTAGCTGACCATCTGCGCGGCGGACCGCAGCGCGCCGAGGAAGGCGTATTTTGAATTGCTGGCCCAGCCGGCGATGATGATGCCGTAGACACCGAGGCTGCTGATCGCGAAGAGATAGAGCACGCCGACGTTGATGTCGGCGATCGCCCAACCTTCGTTCACCGGAACCACGGCCCAGGCAATCATCGCCAGCGTCATTGTCAGCAGCGGGGCGACGATGAACAGGATGCGGTTCGCGCCGGTCGGCACGATCGTTTCCTTGGTCAGCATCTTCAACGCATCGGCGAATGGCTGCATCAGGCCGAACGGACCGACGACGTTGGGGCCGACCCGCATCTGCATCGCCGCCATCACCTTGCGCTCTGCAAGCGTTAGATACGCGACCGAGATCAACACCGGAACCAGGATCGCCAGCGTCTTCAGCACCGTCAGGATCAGGACCCCGAGATCACTGTCCCAAAACGACATCACTCGGCAGCCTGAAGCGCGGGTTGCGTTACGAACAGCTTGGTGCACTCCGCCATGACTGCGCTGGCCCGCGCGATCGGGTTGGTCTGGTAGTAGTCGGCGATCGCCGGCACGAACGGCGCCGCCTCGATCGACCCGGTCGCGGCGGGCCCGGCGACGTCGCCGCCCGTGGTCCGTGAGTAGGACCACCGGAACACCGGGCTGATCGCCTCCAGGCGCGTGCGAACGGCGTCGACCGTGTCGTACGGCAATGGCTTGCCAATAACGGCGCTGAACGCGCGCAGGATCGACCAATCCTCCCGCGCCTCGCCCGGAGGTTGGCAGGAGAGAAAGCCTCGCTGTACCCGTCCCTCGGTGTTCACCCAGGTGCCGCTCTTCTCGGTGTAAGCGGCGCCCGGCAGGATCACGTCCGCACGGGCGGCGCCGCGGTCGCCGTGATGGCCTTGATACACCACGAAAGTGCCGGGCCGGATCCGCGCCATGTCGAACTCGTCGGCTGCCAATAGCCAGAGTAGGTCGACACCGCCGTCGAGCATGGCGGCGAGATCGTGACCACCGGGTCGCGGCAGGAAGCCGAGATCGAGCGCGGCGACCCGGCTGGCCGCCGTGTGCAGCACGTTGAAGCCATGCCAGTCGGTCGAAATCGCTCCGACCGAGGCCGCCAATGCCCACGCGGCGGACAGCACGGCCGCCCCGTCGGTCCGGGCCAATGCGGCCTGGCCGACGATGATCATCGGCCGCTTGGCGTCGGCCAGCACCTGCTTGAAGTCGCCGAGGTCGGCGAGCGCCTGCGGCCCGTCGCCGAGCGCCGTCACCGTGTAGATCGCATCCGGCACGGCGCCGACACTGCCGATCCGGCAACCGCCGGCCAACCAGCGCTTGCGAATGCGGGCATTCAGCACCGGCGATTCACGACGTGGATTTGTGCCGACGAGCAGGACCGCGTCGGCCTCCTCGATGCCGGCGATGCCCGAGTTGAATAGATAGAATTCGCGGCGGGAGGCGTCGAGCGCCGCACCGTCCTGCCGACAGTCGAGATTGCCGGAACCCAGCGACGCCATCAGATCCTTGAGCGCGACCATGCTTTCGGCATCGCACAAATCACCAGCCACCGCACCGATCCGGTCCGGCGTGATCGACTTGATCTTGTCGGCAATCGCCTTGAACGCCTCGGGCCAGCTCGCGGGTTGCAACTTGCCGTTCTCGCGCACCCAGGGCTTGTCCAACCGGCGGCGCTTCAGGCCGTCGAGCGCGAAGCGCGACTTGTCGCCGAGCCACTCCTCGTTTACGTCCTCGTTGATCCGCGGCAGGATGCGAAGCACCTCGGCGCCCCGCGCGTCGACCCGAATTGCCGCGCCCAGCGCGTCATGCACGTCTACACTGTCAGTCTTGCGGTATTCCCACGGCCGGGCCTGGTAGTTCCAAGGCTTCGGCAGCAGCGCGCCGACTGGGCAGATGTCAGCCAGATTGCCCGACAGCTCCGACGTCAGCGCGCTCTCAATGTAGGTGCCGACCTCCATGTTCTCGCCACGTCCAGTCGCCCCCATCTCCGGCACGCCGGCGATCTCGCTCGAGAACCGGATGCAACGCGTGCAGTGGATGCAACGTGTCATCACCGTCTTTATCAACGGGCCCAGATACTTGTCCTTCACCGCGCGCTTGTTCTCGGCGTAGCGCGAGTGGTCCATACCGTAGCCGAACGCCTGGTCCTGCAGGTCGCACTCGCCGCCCTGGTCGCAGATCGGGCAATCCAGCGGATGGTTGATCAGCAGGAATTCCATTACGCCGCGCCGCGCATTGCGCACCATTGGCGTATCGGTCTTGATCACCATACCGTCTGCTACCGGATAGGCGCAGGACGCGACCGGCTTGGGCGCCTTTTCCACTTCGACCAGGCACATGCGGCAATTGCCCGCGACCGACAGCCGCTCATGGTAGCAGAAGCGGGGGATCTCGACACCGGCCTGCTCGCAGGCCTGGATCACAGCGGATCCGTTCGGGACTTCGACTTCAATGCCGTCAACGGTGAGCTTAGCCATCTCTTGCCCCTACTCGGCCGCCATCGGTAGCCCGACGCTGCCGTGCGATCGCCTATACGCGTTGATCCGCGCTTCCATCTCCGGCCGGAAGTGCCGGATCAGGCCCTGGATCGGCCACGCCGCCGCGTCGCCGAGCGCACAGATCGTGTGACCTTCGATCTGCTTGGTAACCTGTTCGAGCATGTCGATCTCCGACAGCTCGGCCCGGCCCTCGACCATGCGTGTCATCACCCGCATCATCCAGCCGGTGCCCTCGCGGCACGGCGTGCACTGGCCGCAGCTCTCGTGCTTGTAGAACACCGCAAGCCGCTGGATCGCCTTGATGATGTCGGTGGACTTGTCCATCACGATCACCGCGGCGGTGCCCAGGCCAGACTTCACATCGCGCAGGCTATCGAAATCCATCAGCACGGTATCGCACGTGGTCTTGGGCAATACCGGCACCGACGATCCGCCCGGAATGACGCCGAGCAGATTGTCCCATCCGCCCCGCACGCCGCCGGCATACTTGTCGATCAGCTCGCGCAACGGAATGCCAAGCTCTTCCTCGACGTTGCACGGCTTGTTCACGTGCCCGGAAATGCAGAACACCTTGGTCCCGGAGTTCTTCGGCCGCCCCAGCGCCGCGAACCATGCCCCACCCCGCCTCAGGATCGTCGGCACGACCGCGATCGTCTCGACGTTGTTGACCGTGGTCGGGCAGCCATACAGCCCGACGGCGGCCGGGAATGGCGGCTTCAGCCGCGGCATCCCCTTCTTGCCTTCGAGGCTCTCGATCAGCGCAGTCTCTTCGCCGCAGATGTAGGCACCGGCGCCGCGATGAACGTAGATCTCGCAATCGTAGCCGGATCCACAAGCATTCTTGCCGATCAGTCCGGCCGCATACGCTTCCGCAACCGCCCGCTCAAGCGCGACGGCCTCGTTGTAATATTCGCCACGAATATAGATGTAGCAGGCCGACGCGCCCATCGCGAAGCTCGCGATGAGACAGCCCTCGACCAGCTTGTGCGGATCGTGGCGGATGATGTCGCGGTCCTTGCACGTGCCGGGCTCGCTCTCGTCGGCGTTGACCACGAGATAGCTGGGCCGCCCGTCGGGCGCCGCCTGCTTCGGCATGAACGACCATTTCATCCCGGTTGGGAACCCGGCGCCACCGCGACCTCGCAGCCCCGAATCCTTCATCTCCTGGATGATCGCGTCCCGCCCGCGGGCAATAATGGCGCCGGTATCGGCCCAATCGCCCCGGCTACGCGCGCCGTCCAGAAAAGGATCGTGCTGCCCGTATAGATTGGTAAAAATGCGATCCTTGTCGGCGAGCATAGCTACTTCACCTCCAACGTCGCCGAGCCTTCGCCCGGCGCTAGCAACGTTGCCGGGCCGTTGCCCGGCACCTCCAATAATGTCATCGGCCCGCCCTCGGGAGCCGATGTCGCGCGCCCGATGCTCGACCCGGCCGGCGGCCGCTCGCCGCGGCGCAGCGCCTGCAGCAACTCCCGAGTCCGCGCGTAATCCAAATCCTCGTAGTAATCGTCGTCGACCTGCAAGATCGGCGCGTTTACGCACGCGCCGAGGCACTCGACCTCCGACAGCGTGAACATGCCATCCGCCGACGTCTGCTTATAGCCGCTCACGCCGGCCTCGTCGCGACAGGCCCTGGCGATCTCGTCCGACCCGCGCAACCAGCACGGCGTCGTCCCGCACACCTGCAGATGCACCCGCCCGATCGGCGCCATGTTGAACATGAAGTAGAATGTCGCGACTTCGTAGACACGGATCGGCGGAACATCGAGCCGGGCGGCCACGACGTCCATCGCCACCCGCGGCACCCACGCGCTGCCGGTCAGCCGGCCCATCTGCCGCTGCACGACGTAGAGGATCGGGATCACGCCGCTCGCCTTACGGCTGTCGGGATACTTGTTCAGCGTCCAGGCAATCTCCCGCTCGCTTTCCTCGTCGAAGGTGAAGCTGCTGGGCTCCGCCGCCGGGTCGGATGGCGGGTTGATGCCAATGGGGATCGGATTCAGCGCGGCCGACCCGGCAATGATATCTTCGTTGTTGGCCATGAGCTACCTGTCGATCTCACCGAACACCACGTCGAGCGACCCGATGATCGCCACCGCGTCGGCCAGCATATGCCGCCGAGACATGTGCTCGATCGCCTGGAGGAACGAGAACCCGGTCGGCCGGATCTTGCAGCGATACGGCCGGTTGCTGCCATCGGCGACCAAGTAGACGCCGAACTCGCCTTTCGGGCTCTCTGTCGCGGTGTAGGTCGCACCCTGCGGCACGTGATAGCCCTCGGTGTAGAGCTTGAAGTGATGGATCAATGCTTCCATCGACTTCTTCATCTCCTGCCGCTTGGGCGGGGTGAACTTGTTGTCCTGAATGCGAACCGGGCCGGCCGGCATCCGCGCGAGGCACTGCTTGATGATGCGCACGCTCTGCCGCATTTCGTTCATGCGGACGAGGTAGCGGTCGTAGCAGTCGCCGTTCCGCCCGACCGGGATGTCGAACTCGAGTTGCTCATACATTTCGTACGGCTGCGAACGGCGCAAATCCCAAGCGACACCGCTCGCTCGTAGCGGAGGGCCGGAGAAGCCCCACGCCAACGCGTCCTCCGGCGACATGATGCCGATATCGACAGTGCGTTGCTTCCAGATCCGGTTGGCTGTCAGCAGCGTCTCCAACTCGTCGATGAACGTCGGAAACTTCTCCGCCCACGCGGCAATTCGGTCCGTGAGCCCGTCCGGCATGTCACGGTTCACGCCGCCGGCGCGGAAATAGTTCGCATGATAGCGCGCGCCCGACACATCGTCATAGAACTCGAGCAGATGCTCGCGCTCCTCGAAGCCCCACAGGCTCGGCGTAATCGCGCCGACGTCCAGAGCATAGGTCGTAATGTTGAGCAGATGGTTGAGGATGCGGGTGATTTCCGCAAACATCGTGCGGATCCAGGACGCCCGCGGCGGTGGCGCGATGCCGAGCAGCTTTTCCTGAGCCAGGATCCAGGTGTGCTCCATGCACATCGGGCTGACGTAATCGAGCCGGTCGAAATACGGAGTCGACTGCAGGTAGCTCTTGTACTCCATCAGCTTCTCGGTGCCGCGATGCAGCAGGCCGATATGCGGATCCGCGCGCTCGACGACCTCGCCGTCCATCTCGAGGATGAGACGCAACACACCATGCGCCGCCGGGTGCTGCGGCCCAAAATTGATGGTGTGGTTGTCGACCTCGATCACCTTTGCGGTGTTCGACACCACCTCACCCGGCGTGGTCGGCCCGCCGCCGGCGTGGACGCTATGCTTGACGATATCCTCGCTCATGCGGGCCTCCCGTCGCCGGGCATGCGCATCCCAGGCAGCCGCCCGGCCGCCTTGCGCGCCTCATGCGCCTTTTCGTCGCCGGGCAGCGTGACCATGCCCTCCCACGGCGACACGAAATCGAAATTGCGGAAATCCGCCGTCAGCGACACCGGCTCGTTGACGACCTGCTTGCGCTCCTCGTCCCACCGAACTTCGACATAGCCGGTCAGCGGGAAATCTTTGCGTAGCGGGTGCCCGTTGAAGCCGTAATCCGTGAGGATGCGGCGGTGATCCGGTTGGCCGGCGAAATGGATACCGTAAAGGTCCCACGCCTCGCGCTCGAACCAGGTCGCCACCGGCCAGATCGGCCAGCAGCTCGGCACCGGCTTGGTGTCGTCGGTGCGCACGATGACGCGGATCCGCCAATTCTTGCTCACGCTCAGCAGATTGTAGACGACGTCGAACCGCTCGTCCCTTTCCGGCCAATCCACGCCGCAGATGTCCATCAGCTGCTCGAACGCGAACCGCGGATCGTCCCGCAATGTCCGCAGCAAGGTCTCGAGCTGCTCACGATGCGCGTGCAGGACGACCTCGTCGAGATCGAGGCTGACGCTCTCGACGCCCGACAGGCCGGCGACCAAGTCGTGAAGTCCGCCGACGGCGCTCTCTTGCGGCTCAGCCACGGAGAATGGTCCCCGTGCGCCGGATCTTCTTCTGCAACTGCAAGATCCCGTAGACCAGCGCTTCCGCCGTCGGCGGGCAGCCCGGCACATAGACGTCGACGGGGACGATCCGGTCGCACCCGCGCACGACCGAGTAGCTGTAATGGTAATAGCCGCCGCCATTGGCGCAGCTACCCATGGAGATGACCCAGCGCGGCTCCGGCATCTGGTCGTAGACCTTGCGCAAGGCAGGAGCCATCTTGTTGGTCAGCGTGCCGGCGACGATCATCACGTCGGATTGCCGCGGCGAGGCACGCGGAATGACGCCGAACCGGTCGAGATCGTAGCGCGGCATGTAGGCGTGGATCATCTCCACCGCACAGCACGCCAGGCCGAACGTCATCGGCCACAGGCTGCCCGTACGCGCCCAGTTCACCACCTTGTCCAGGTTGGCGACGACGAACCCCTTGTCGGCGACTTCGCCGGTGATTCCTTTGATGACCGCATCTTGCTCGGCACCCGGCGCCAATGCATGCCGGTTCCAAGCCAGGTCGGTCGAGCCCGCTTCAGTCGTAGCGCTCATGCCGCTATTCCCATTCCAGTGCGCCCTTGCACCACTCATAGATGAAGCCGACCGTCAGCACCGCAAGGAAGCCGAGCATCGAGAGAAAGCCGAACAGGCCGATGTCGGCGAGCGAAATCGCCCAAGGGAACAAAAAGGCGACTTCCAGGTCGAAGATGATGAACAGAATGGCGACGAGGTAGAACCGGACGTCGAACTTCCGCCGCGCATCGTCGAACGGCTCGAACCCGCACTCATAGGCTGAGAGCTTCTCCGGATACGGCTTCTGATGCGCCGCCAACAGTGACCCGGCCATCATCGCGACGGCGATAAACCCGCCGATGGCGAGGAAGACCAGGATCGGAAACCAGTCGGCGAGGAACGGCATCGTCATTTTCCCCTGCACGGCCGCCGGGCCGCCAAATGCTGCACTGCGGCGGTATAGCGGCATCCGCGGCAACAGGCCAGAGCCCGCATGCCGTCTACGGACGCCGCCTACAATCATAGGTTGTTTGAATTCTGCCGCCGCTGGCGCGAGTGACGGGGCTCGAACCCGCGACCTCCGGCGTGACAGGCCGGCGCTCTAACCAACTGAGCTACACCCGCAGCGGCAGGGCGCACCCTCTACGGCCCCTGCCCACGGGCGTCAAGCACCTGAATGCTTGCATCCGACTTCGCGTAATTCGAGACAGTCGACTGTAGCGGGAGACCACCATGCGGATCGAGATCAAGGGCTTGGCAGCATTGCAGGACCGCCTCGCGCGGGCCCATCCCGCGGAAATTATCGCACAACGCCTGGAGACGGAGGCCGAGAAACTCGCCGCAACGGTCCGCGAGAGCCTCGGCGAACCTGCCGGCGCCGGCAGTCACGACAAACCCTGGGCTCGAACCGGCGCGCTGCGGGACAGCATTGCCGCATCGGCCGACGGGCTGCAGGCCAGCGTCGGCAGCAACGATCCCGCCGCCGCGCCTCAGGAGATGGGCACGCAACGCATCCCACCCCGTCCTTTCCTGGCGCCCGCCGCCGCCGCCGCCGGCCAGCAGATTGCCGCTTCGATCGGCAAAGCCGTCGTCGCCTCGCTCAAGGGCGATCAAGCCGACGTATGACTGGCGAGAGGCATACCCGCGCGATAGGATCGGGCATGAAGACGCGCATCGCTTGCCTGGCCGCCGTGTTGCTCTCCTCGGGTCCGGCTTTCGCCAGCCCCGCCTACGAGAAATGCGTGGCCGAGATCGACATGAACGCGCTGACCAGCAGTCAGCGCCTGGATTGTGCCACCAAGGACATGGACCGCGCCGACGCGGCGCTGAACGCCAGTTACCGCGAGTCGATGGCGCGCCTTCCGACCCCGCGCCAGAACGCACTGCGCGATGCCGAGCGCCGCTGGATCGATCAGCGCCGGTCGATTTGCGCGCTCGAGCGTCAGCCGGCCGACCCCTCGCAGGATCTCAACCGCATGCTCTGCCTCGTGCGCGAGACCGATCGGCGCACCGAGGCGATCAAGGCCGCCCGCTAACGCATTTCCGCCGGCACGGCCGGCCCGTCGACATCGACCCGCGTGTGCTGCTTTTCCTTCTCGGGGACGAAGTGCAGCTTCACGACGGCCAGCTTGCCGCATCCGCCGACCAGCCAGTTTTCCCGGAACGGCCCGAGCGGATCGTCCCCCGGCGTGTCGAACCCCACCAATTTGGTGTCCACCACGGTCAACCCCGGGCAGTCGGGGATCGCCCTGCGCGCGGTGTCTCCCAGCGCCGCGACTGCCGCCTCCTGCAGGTCGACGTAAGTGCGTGACGTGCCCGGCACCGTCGTCACCGTCCGCAACGGCAGGCCCGGAGATGCGATGACCCAAACGTTGAACACCGGCTCGAACTTGCCGCAGCCGGAACTGCTGTAGCGTTGCCGCAAGCCACCATCGACGAGGTCCCCGGCCTCGTTGAATTTCGGCGGCGGCGGCGTCTTCACGAACAGCTCGGTCGGGGTGAAGGTGATGTTCGGGCACAGACCTGGCAGCCGCGCGGCCTTCGCGGTCAGCGCCACCCCGATGTCGTGCTTCTGGACCGGACGATCCAGGAACGCGCGCGCCAACGCGTTGAGATCCTTCTCTTCTGCGTACGCCGCGGTGCACATACCGGCGAGCAGCGTGAACACGGTGACGATGGAACGCATTCAGGTGCCTCCTCTTCGTTGCGCGAAGTAGGCCATAGCCGCCGGGGCGTTTGCAATCAGGCCGGCGAGCGCGCCCTGACCACGGCCAGCGCCGCCGCCAATGCGGCATCGGCATCGATCGCGCTGGTGTCGATCAACACCGCATCCGGGGCTTGGGCCAACGGCGCCACCCCCCGGTTCGTGTCGCGCGCATCCCGCGCCCGCATCTCCGCCTCGATCTCGGCCAGCGGCACCGCCTGCCCGAGTTCGCGCCAGCGGCGTCGCGCCCGCACCGACGGATCGGCCGTCACATACAGTTTGACCGGCGCATCCGGGAAAATCACCGTCCCGACGTCGCGCCCGTCCAGGACCGCCCCGGTCGTGCCGGGGAACCGGTGCTGGAAGGCGAGCAGCGCCGCCCTCACCGCCGGATGCCGGGCCACGGCGCTCGCCGCCGCATCGGCCGCCGGGCCGCGCAGATCGTCGCGCGAGAGGTCTGCCGCGGTCAGCGCTGCCGCGTGACGCTCGGCCGAAACCGGGTCCGCCGGGTCGCCACCAGCGTCGAGCACGCGGCGGCCGACGGCACGATACAGTAGCCCGGTGTCCAGGTGCGGCAAGCCGAGCGCGGCGGCCAGGCGGCGCGCCAGCGTGCCCTTCCCTGCCGCCGCCGGGCCGTCGATGGCGACGACGAGCATGCTCACGCGATCTCGGCGCCCAAGCCTCGCATCAGCTCGACGAAGCCCGGGAAGCTGGTGGCGATGAAGCCGGAATCGTCGACCCGCACCGGCGCCGCCGTCATCAGCCCGAGCACCAGCGCGCTCATGGCGATGCGGTGGTCCATCTGCGTCGCCACCAGCCCGCCGCCCGCCGGCATGCCCTGCCCGTGCACGATCAACGTGTCACCCTCGATCTCGACCTTCACCCCGTTGCCGGTCAGCATCGCCGCCGTCGCCGCCAGCCGGTCGCTCTCCTTGACCCGCAGCTCGCCCAGCCCGTGCATCCGCGTAACGCCCCTCGCTGCTGACGCCGCCACCGCCAGCACCGGGTATTCGTCGATCATGCTCGGCGCCCGCTCCGCCGGCACGTCCACGCCCCGCAGCTCGGCCTGGACGATCGTGATGTCGCCGACATCCTCGCCGCCCTCGACCCGCCGGTTCCCGATCGTCAGGTCGGCGCCCATGTCCTGCAGCGTCTTGAACAGCCCGGTCCGCGCCTCGTTCAGCGACACCGCGCGCACCGTGATCCGGGACCCCGGCACGATCGCCGCCGCGACCAGCGGAAACGCCGCCGAGGACGGATCCCCCGGCACCACCACGTCCGCCGCGATCAGCTCCGGCTGCCCCCGCACCGAGGCGACCCGCCCCCGCCCTTTCGGCTCCACCGTCACCTCGGCGCCGAAATGCCGCAGCATTCGCTCGGTGTGATCCCGCGTCGGCTCCGGTTCCTCCACCCGCGTCCAGCCCCGCGCATTCAACCCGGCCAGCAACACCGCCGACTTCACCTGCGCCGAGGGTACCGGCAGCACGTACTCCAACGGCATCGCATCCCGCGCCCCGCGGATCGACAGCGGCAACCGCCCGCCGTCGCGCCCGACGAACGACGCCCCCGACTGCGTCAGCGGATCCGTCACCCGCCGCATCGGCCGCCGCCGCAGGCTGGCATCCCCGGTCATCACCGAGTGGAAATCATGCGTCGCCAGAATGCCGCACAGAAGCCGCGCCGCCGTCCCCGAATTTCCCATGTCCAACACGTCGTCCGGCTCGCGCAGCCCGCCGACCCCGCGCCCGGCCACCCGCCAGCGCTCGCCCTCGCGTGCCATCTCTGCACCCAGCGCCCGCATCGCTGCCGCCGTGCGCAGCACGTCCTCGCCCTCGAGCAGCCCGGTGATCACCGTCTCGCCCACCGCCAGCCCGGCGAACATCAGCGCCCGATGGCTGATGCTCTTGTCGCCCGGCACCGAGATGCTGCCCGACAGCGGCGCGGTGCAGCGATGGGCGGAGAGGGGTCGCAGCGCATGATCCATGCCGGCGCGCATAACACGCAGCCCCCGCAGGCGACAGCGTGTTTGCCTGGTAGGATGCCCGCTAGTTTGACAGCGACGCCCGGGGATGGCATGGCCCGCCCCCTCCCCTATCGAGAAAGCGTTCGAGAGCCCGATGGCCAAGCCCGAACTCGGCACCAAGCGGACCTGCGTCACCGACGCCGTCCGCTTCTACGACCTCAACAAGGTACCCGCCGTGTGCCCCCGCTGCGGCACCGAACAGCCCCTGGATCAACCGCGCATGCGCCGCGCCGGCGGAAACGTCGTCGAAGACAAGCGCGTGCTCAAGAAAGCCGCCGCGCCCGGACTCGAGGACAACGAGACGGATGTCGAGGTCGCCGACGACGAGGAGGCCGAGGACGTCCTGGAGGATACCTCCGACCTCGAAGACGATGCCGACCCGATCGGCACCGACATCGAAGTCGAGCCGGAGAGCGACGAAAAGGACATGTGACTCACGGCAGGTTGGTGGTGCCGAAGCGCGCCAACCTCCTGTCGATCACCGCCGCCGAGATCCTGGCCCTCGCGCTTTGGTTCTCCGGCACCGCCGCCGGCCCCGGGCTGCTCGCGGCCGCCGCCGCACCGGTAGCGGGCTTCCAGTCCTGGCTCACCTCCGCCGTTCAGGCCGGCTTCGTCCTCGGCACCTTAGTCAGCGCCGTGCTGGCGCTGCCGGACCGGTTCGACCCCCGCCGGGTCTTCGCCGCGGCCGCGTCGATTGGCGCGGCCGCCAACGCCCTCATTCTCATCCTGCCGCCCGGCAGCCTAGCCGACCTGGTCTGCCGCTTCGTCACCGGGATCGCCCTGGCCGGCATCTATCCCGTCGGCATGAAGCTCGCCGTCGGCTGGTCCGACCGTAACGACACCGGCCTCGTGGTCGGCCTGCTCGTTGGTGGTCTCACCCTCGGCTCGGCGCTCCCTCATCTCGTGAACGCGCTTGGCGGCCTCGGCTGGCGCCCGACCATTGCCGCAGCCTCGGTGAGCGCCCTTGTCGCGGCGATCGTGATCCTGCGCAGTGAACTCGGCCCGCGCCACGCGACCGCTCCACGCTTCCGCGCGTCCCAGGCGCTGCTGCTATTGCGCGAGCGGAGCACCCGCTTGGCTACGCTCGGCTACCTGGGTCACATGTGGGAGCTCTATGCCATGTGGGCCTGGATCGGCGCGTATCTCAGCGCCAGCTTCGCCGCCCGCGACGACAGTGCGATGGCCCCGGGGCTGGCCTCGCTGGCGACCTTCGCCGTCATCGGCGTCGGTGCGGTGGGCTCGGTCGGCGCCGGGCTGCTGGCCGACCGGGTCGGCCGTGTCCGCGTGACCTGCGCGGCGATGCTGGTTTCGGCACTGTGCTGCCTCCTCGCTGGCCCTTGCTTTGGCGCGCCGCCCGCAATCACCGTCGCCCTTGGCCTGATCTGGGGCGTCGCCGTGGTCGCCGACTCGGCCCAGTTCTCCGCTTGCATCGCCGAACTGGCCCCGCCTGGCCTGACCGGCACGTTCCTGACCGTCCAGGTCTGCCTCGGCTTCTCGCTGACCCTACTGGCGATCCAGTTGATGCCGTGGTTCATCGGCCTGGCCGGCTGGGGTGGCGCTTTCGCCATCCTGGCCACCGGCCCGCTGCTCGGCATCTGGGCCATGCTGACGCTGCAGCGCACGCCGGAGGCGGCCCGCCTGGCCGGTGGCCGCGGCTGAACGCCGCGCTGTCACCCAACCGTAACATCCCGAGCGTTGTCATTTTTGCGTTACTTTGGTTAACCGACCGCGATCAATTCTGCCCGGAGACTCGTCTTGTTCTTTAGCCGTCGCACCATCCTGGCGACCGCGTGCGCGCTCGGCGCACTGCTCGCCGCCAGCCACGCCGACGCCTTGCCCTTCAACGCCGGCGACCTCGTCGTCAGCGTCGTCGGCAACACTGACGGTTCCAAGCCGACCGACAACCAGGCCTCGCCGATCCAGCTCGTCGAACTCACCACCACCGGCACGATCGTCGGCTCGATGCTGCTGCCGCAATCTGCCTCCGGCGCCAACTACGCGATCTCCGGCGAATACGGCTCCTCCTCCGAGGGCCTGCTGCACCGCTCGGCGGACGGGCACTCGCTCGTCATCGCCGGCTACGGCATCAACGCGGCCACCTTCAACGCCGGCGGCGCCGCCCGCTACGGCGATGCTCGCCTCGCCCAATCTACCAGCGTCCCCGGCGGCAGCGTCCCCGCCGTCGCGCGCGTGATCGCCAACATCGACGCCCATAGCCAGGTCGACACCAGCACGGCGCTGTTCAACGCCTTCGACAAGAACAACCCCCGCAGCGTCGCTACCGTCGACGGCACCAGCTTCTACGTCGCCGGCCAGGGCGCCTCGAAGACCGACACCGCGACCCAGGGCGTCTTCTACGTCAAAGACGGCACCACCTCGACCGCCCCGACCCAGATCACCGGCAGCACCGACTACCGCAGCGTCAGCATCCAGAACGGCACCCTCTACGCCTCGCGCGACAATAATGGCGCCAACGGCGCGCAAAGCACCGAGATCGACCGCTTCGCCGCCGCCCTGCCCACCAGCGCCAGCACCTCTACCGCGCTCCCTGGTATCGGGCCGTCCATCAACCTGAGCCAGACCTCCTTCAACGGCGTCAACAACAGCCGCGGCGCTGGCAATTCCGCCTATCTCAGCCCACAGGACTACGTGCTGCTCACCGACCCGGCCACCGGCACCCAATACGCCTACATCGCCGACACCGGTAATCCGAAGAACGGCAATGTCGGGAAGGCGGCGGTCGGAGTCGGCGGCCTGCAGAAATGGGCCCTGATCAACGGCACCTGGACGCTCCAATACGACATCTACTCTGGCCTCCCCTTGGTCCCGAACTTCACCGGCAGCACGGCGGCAACCACGGGGACGACCGGGCTGATCGGCCTGACGGGCATCATCATCAACGGCCAGGCCTATTTTTACGCGACCAACTCCACCCTGGCGGACCTCGACCAGACCTTCGTCTTCAGCGTCACCGACCCGCTCGCGCAGACCACCCGCGGTGCGGTCACCGGCAGCGACGTGTTCTCGACCATCTACACGGCCGCGCCCGGCACCAACGTCCGCGGCGTCGCCTTCGCCCCGGTGCCGGAACCCGCCTCCATGCTGCTGCTCGGCACCGGCCTGGCTGCCGCGATGCTCCACCGCCGCAAACGCTGACCGTCACACCTTCCCCTGCCCGGCAGCCCGGCTATGCTGCCGGGCAGGGAGATAGCAATGGCGGATATCGGAACGGCACTCGACGCGCGCTCGCCGCAGGCTCATGCTAATCGCGAGCGGATGGCCGGCCTGGTCGCTGACCTCCGCACCACCGTCGACACCATCCGCCAGGGCGGCGGCGAGACGGCCCGCCAGCGTCATCTCGCCCGGGGCAAGCTTCTCCCCCGCGACCGCGTCCGCACCCTCATCGACCCGGCCTCCCCCTTCCTCGAGCTGAGCCAACTCGCCGCTCACGGCATGTATGGCGAGCCGATCCCCGCCGCTGGCATCATCACCGGCATCGGCATCGTCGAAGGCCAGGAATGCGTCATCGTCGCCAACGATGCGACCGTCAAAGGCGGCACTTACTTCCCGATCACGGTGAAGAAACACCTGCGCGCGCAGGAAATCGCCGCCCAGAACCGCCTGCCCTGCATCTATCTCGTCGATTCCGGCGGCGCCAACCTGCCCAACCAGGACGAGGTCTTTCCCGACCGCGACCATTTCGGCCGCATCTTCTACAACCAGGCTCAGATGTCCGCCGCCGGCATCCCGCAAATCGCCGCCGTGCTCGGCTCCTGCACCGCAGGCGGCGCCTATGTCCCCGCCATGGCCGACGAGAGCATCATCGTCCGCAACCAGGGCACCATCTTCCTCGGCGGCCCGCCCCTCGTGAAAGCCGCCACCGGCGAGATCGTCTCCGCCGAAGATCTCGGCGGTGGCGATCTTCACGCCCGCACCTCCGGCGTCGCCGACCACCTCGCCGAGAGCGATGCCCACGCGCTCGGCATCGCCCGCCGCATCGTTCGCACTCTCGGCGCCGCTCCCAAGCGCCCGCCCTTCGCGTTGCACACGCCCACGCCGCCCCGCTTTGACCCGGCCGAACTCGACGCCCTCATCCCCGCCGACCCTCGCGAGCCCTACGACGTCCGCGAAGTCATCGCCCGACTGGTCGACGGCAGCGAGTTCGACGAGTTCAAACGCCTCTACGGCGCCACCTTGGTCACCGGCTTCGCCCGCATCTGGGGCTATCCGGTCGGCATCGTCGCCAACAACGGCATCCTGTTCAGCGAAAGCGCCCAGAAAGGCGCCCACTTCATCGAGCTCTGCGCCCAGCGCGGCATCCCGCTCGTCTTCCTGCAGAACATCACCGGCTTCATGGTCGGCCGCAAATACGAGGCCGGCGGCATCGCCAAGGACGGCGCCAAGCTGGTCACCGCCGTCGCTACTGCCCCCGTGCCGAAATTCACCGTCATCATCGGCGGCAGCTTCGGCGCCGGTAACTACGGCATGTGCGGCCGCGCCTTTTCCCCGCGTTTCCTCTGGATGTGGCCGAACGCCCGCATCTCCGTCATGGGCGGCCCGCAAGCCGCCAGCGTACTCTCCACAATCCGCCGCGACGGCATCGAGGCCCGCGGCGGCACCTGGCCCGCCGCGGACGAAGCCGCCTTCAAGGCCCCGATCGAGGCGCAATACGAGGCCCAGGGCAACCCCTACTACGCCTCCGCCCGCCTCTGGGACGACGGCGTCATTCCCCCCACCGACACCCGCATGACCCTCGCCCTCGCCCTCTCCGCCAGCCTCAACGCTCCCTCCGAACCCTGGGCCGACGGAAAACGCTTCGGCGTGTTCAGGATGTAATCCGAGATGTTTAACAAGATCCTGATTGCCAACCGCGGCGAGATCGCCTGCCGCGTCATCCGCACCGCCCGGCGTCTCGGCCTCCGCACCGTCGCCGTCTTCTCCGACGCCGACCGTGACGCGCTGCATGTCGAACTGGCCGACGAGGCCTATCCGATCGGCCCCGCCCCAGCCCGCGACAGCTATCTGAACACCACCGCCATCCTCGCCGCCGCCCGGGCGAGCGGCGCCCGTGCCATCCACCCCGGCTACGGCTTCCTGTCTGAGAACGCCGACTTTGCCGAAGCCTGCGCCGCAGCCGACATCGTCTTCATCGGCCCACCGCCGGCCGCGATCCACGCCATGGGCAGCAAATCCGCCGCCAAAGCGCTGATGGGCGATGCCGGCGTCCCGCTTGTGCCGGGCTATCATGGCACCGATCAGGATCCGGCCCTCCTGGCCGCCGAAGCCACTCGCATCGGCTACCCGGTCCTCATCAAGGCCAGCGCCGGCGGCGGTGGCAAAGGCATGCGCGTCGTCACCGACCCGGCCGATTTCACCGAAGCCCTCGCCCTCGCCCAGGGCGAGGCCCGCGCCTCCTTCGGCGACGATCAGGTCCTGATCGAGCGCTACCTCACCGCCCCCCGCCACATCGAGATCCAGGTTTTTGCGGATCGTCACGGCAACGTCGTCTCGCTCTTCGAACGCGACTGCTCCATCCAGCGCCGTCACCAAAAGGTCATCGAGGAGGCCCCCGCTCCCGGCATGACGCCCGAACGCCGCGCCGCCATGGGCCAAGCTGCCTGCGACGCTGCCCGTGCCATCGGCTACGAAGGCGCGGGCACCGTCGAGTTCATCGTCGAGCAGGACGACTTCTTTTTCATGGAGATGAACACCCGCCTCCAGGTCGAACACCCCGTCACTGAAGCCATCACCGGCCAGGATCTCGTCGAGTGGCAACTCCTCGTCGCTGCCGGCGAGACCCTTCCGCTGCTGCAGGACGCCCTGGCCATCGACGGTCACGCCGTCGAGGTCCGCCTCTACGCCGAGGACCCCGCCCGCGACTATCGCCCCAGCACCGGCACGCTGCGTCATTTACGCCAACCCGAACCCGGCCCCGGCATCCGGATCGACACCGGCGTCCGCCAAGGGGACACGATCTCAATCTACTACGACCCCATGATCGCCAAGCTGATCACTCACGGCGCGACTCGCGAGGACGCGCTCCGCCACATGTCCGCGGCCCTGGCCGACTACGAGGTCGCCGGCGTACAGACCAACCTCGACCTGCTCCGCGCCGTCGTCGCCAGCCCTGGTTTCGCCGCAGGCCGGTTCGACACCGGCTACCTCGCGCAACACCCCGACCTGCTCGGCACCGACCAGCCGTCCGCTCCTCTATCTGCCCTCGCCCTTGCCTGCGCCGCCGTGCTCGCCGCCCGCGCGACGATCGACCGGGCCGACCCGCACAGCCCCTGGTCCGCCGCCTCCGCCTGGCGCCTCAACGGCGTCGGATACCAAGAACTCACGCTCCGCGACGGCGAGCGCGAGGTCACGCTCCGCTGCACGCCGCAGCCCGGCGGTGCCCTCACCGTCGAACTCGACGGGGCCACCGTCGCCGTCCGCCTCCAGGACGGCAGCGCCTGGCTCGACGGCGCCCGCAAGCCAGCCACCGTCGCCGGCCCCGTCTCGGCCATGAGCGTCTTCCTCGACGGCACGGCCTGGCCGCTCGCTTTGGTCGATCGCCTTGCCCCACCAGCCGGTGCCAGCGCCGGCGATGGCCGCCTGCTCGCCCCCATGCCCGGCCGCATCGTCAGCGTCCACACCGCGCCGGGCACCGCCGTCGCCAAGGGCGACGTCCTTGTCCTGCTGGAAGCCATGAAGGTGCAGATGCGGCTGACCGCGCCCCGCGACGGCGTCGTCGACAGCGTCCGTGTCGAACCCGGCGATCTCGTCGACGAAGGGGTCGAACTCGTGATTTTCGCCAGCCCTTAAGGGATCGGTAACCTTCGGCGAGTAGGACTGGGCTCGCGTAGTTCGGAGGCCCAATGATCTCGGCAGTGCAGGAGCAGGAACGTCAGCGCCAGCGGTCCCGCTCCGCCGCATCCGGTCCGGCGTTCAGCGTCCCGATGATGCCTGAGTTGGGCGCGATGCAGTCCCTCTCGTTCCCGAGCGCCCCGAGTTGCAGCGTCGAGACCGCCGCCTCCGCTGCGCCGAGCAGTCCCAGCGCGGATCTCGGCAGCTATATCGGTCGATCCGTCGGCACCGGCCAATGCGTCGCCCTGGTCAAAGCCGCCAATCCCTCGCTCGGCCCGGCCTCGGGTTGGGTTCCCGGCGCCTCGGTCCTGGGCAACACGACGTTAGCCCCCGGCACCCCGATTGCGACCTTCGACAGTTCCAACCGGTATGCCAATGCTACCGACGGCTCCAGCCACGCTGCGATCTATCTCGGGCAAGACCAGCACGGCATGCTCGTGATGGATCAGTGGGCCGGCAGCAGCGCCGCGGTTCGGACGATCCCTTGGTCCAACCCCGGCTCCACCCCTGCCAATACCGGCTCGGCCTTCCGCGTCGTGCGCCCCGCCTGAGGAACGATCGAATCCCTCGATTGTTCACCTTGGACCGAGTCGGTATGAGGGCGACATGTCTCGACTTGAAGTCCGATTCCACTTCGATCTGTGCGTGACCGCGGCCGGACTGGCGTGATGCAGCGCCGTGACCTGATCGTCGGCTCCCTCGCCGCGTCGGCAGTCTGGGCAGCCCGCGCGGAAGCCGTCGACTCCGCCCCGTTCGACGGCAGCACCGTCAAGCGGCTCGCCCGCGATCGCGCTGCTACGGCCTACAAAGCCGCCGACCGTAATCTGCCGGAGGCGCTGTCCAAGATCGGCTACGACGACTACCGCACCATCCGCTTCGACCCGGCCCAATCCCTCTGGCGTGGCGCCGGGCTCCCGTTCGAGGCGCAATTCTTCCATCGCGGCTGGCTCTACCCCGATCGGGTCGACATCTTCGAAGTCGTCGACGGCACCGCACAGCCGATCGTCTACCGCCCCGACATGTTCACCTTTGGGCCCGGACTCCAGCAGCCCCAGGTAGGCTCGGCTGGCGACCTGGGCTTCGCCGGGTTTCGCCTCCATGCGCCGATCAACCGGCCCGACTATTACGACGAGGTCTGCGTCTTCCTCGGCGCCAGCTACTTCCGCGCCGTCGGCAAGCGCGAGGGTTACGGCCTCTCCTCGCGGGGCCTGTCGCTCAAGACCGGCGATGCCGGCGGCGAGGAATTCCCGGCCTTCCGCAGCTTCTGGCTCGAGCGTCCCCAGAAAGGCACCAACAGCATCGTCGTCCACGCGCTGCTCGACAGTCCCAGCTGCGCCGCCGCCATCCGCTTCTCCATCCGGCCCGGCGATGACACCATCATGGACATGGAGACCGCGCTCTACCCCCGCGTCGACCTGACCGAAGTGGGCGTCGGTAACGGCACCAGCATGTTCTACTTCGCCGCCAGCGACCGAAACGGCATTGACGATTATCGCCGCGCCGTCCACGACTCCGACGGCCTGATGATGGCCACCGGCCGCGGCGAGCAAGTCTGGCGCCCCCTCGCCAACCCGCAGAAGCTGCAGATCAGCTCGTTTGCCGACACCAGCCCGCGCGGCTTCGGGTTGGTCCAGCGGCATCGCGACTTCACCGACTACGAGGATCTCGAAGCGCATTACGAGCGCCGCCCCAGCCTCTGGGTCGAACCGATCGGCGACTGGGGCGAAGGTCAGGTGCAGCTCATCGAGATCCCCACCAAGGACGAAGTGCACGACAACATCGTCGCGTTCTGGCGGCCGAAGCAGAAGCTGCTCGCCAAGTCCGAGGTCAACTACACCTGCCGGCTGCACTGGGCCGACCTGCCACCCGTCCAGAGCCAGCTCGCACGCTTCACCGCGTTCCGCGCCGGCACCGGCACGACGCAGAACGCCCGTCTCTTCGTCCTCGACCTCGCCGGCGACGCGCTGAAGGTTTTGACCGGCGACATCAAGCCGCGCGTCGAGATCAGTGCCGACAAGGGTAAGATCGAGAACGTCGTGGCGCTCGCGGCGTCCGAGATCGGCGGCTGGCGCGTCTCGTTCGAGTTGCTGCCCAACGGCGCCGACAGCATCGAACTCCGCCTCGTCCTGATGAACGGCGACGCCAAGCTCAGCGAGACCTGGCTGTATCGATGGACGGCCTGACCGCCTCGTTTCACGGCATGCCGCCCGAGGCGCCGCTGGAAATGGCGGCGCAATCCTTTCGGCACAAACCCAGCCGGACACCCCGTCCGGCCTCCTCGCCCCGCTCGATCGCCTGGCGTCGCCTGCTGGTAGTCGGTGGCGCCATCGCGCTGACCGTCGCGGCCACGCGTGAGATGGCGCTGGTGCTCGGCAGCAACGGCCTGACCACCCTGGCCTACCTCATCCTCGCCCTGTTCGTCTCGCTCTTCGCATGGATCGCTCTCGCGCTGACCAGCGCCATCGCCGGCTTCGTCTCCGTCCTGACACATGGCGGCCGACGCCTCGACACCGCGCAGGCCGAGCCCGTCCAAGGCCGAACCGCCTTGCTCATGCCGGCCTACAACGAAGCGCCCGCCCGCATCATGGCCGCCCTCGAGGCCTTGCACCACGATCTCGCCACCGCCGGCGCCGGCGCTCAGTTCGACCTGTTCGTGCTCAGCGACACGCGTGACCCGGCGGCTTGGATCGCCGAAGAAGCCGCCTTCCTGCAACTCCGCGCCCGCGTCGGTGGCAACGTGTTCTATCGGCGCCGCGCCCAGAATACGGAGCGCAAGGCCGGTAACATCGCCGACTGGATCCGTCGCTGGGGCGGCGGCTATGACCAATTCCTCATCCTGGACGCCGACAGCGTTATGACGGCCGACTGCGTCCTGCGCCTCGTGGCCGCGATGGAGCGGACGCCCGATGCCGGCCTGATCCAGAGCCTCCCCGTCATTGTCGGCGGCCGCACCCTGTTCGCCCGCATGCAGCAATTCGCCGGCCGGCTCTACGGCCCCGTCATCGCCCACGGCATCGCCTGGTGGCACGGTGCCGAGGGCAACTACTGGGGGCACAACGCCATCATCCGCACCCGCGCCTTCGCCGAGGCCGCCGGGCTGCCGACGCTGCCGGGTCGCAAGCCGTTCGGTGGGCATATCCTGAGCCACGATTTCGTCGAGGCCGCCCTCCTCCGCCGCGCCGGTTGGGCGATCCACATGATGCCCGCGGTCGAGGGCAGCTACGAGGAAGGCCCGCCCTCCCTGGCCGACGTCGCCGTCCGCGACCGCCGCTGGTGTCAGGGCAACCTGCAGCACGCCGCCGTCCTGCCGACGCGGGGCCTGCACTGGATCAGCCGCCTGCATCTGATGATGGGCATCGGCGCCTACGGGACCGCGCCGCTCTGGCTAGCCTTCCTGCTCACCGGCATCATCCTGTCGCTCGAGGCACACTTCGTCCTGCCCAACTATTTCCCGAGCGGGCCATCCCTGTTCCCCCGCTGGCCCGTGGTCGACCCGGTGCGGTCCATGTGGCTGTTCATCATCACCATGGCGGTCCTGCTCGGCCCGAAACTGCTGGCCACACTCGCCGGCCTGCTCCGCGGCGCCGAACGCCGTGCCTTCGGCGGCGGCATCCGCTTGATCGCCAGCGTGCTGGTGGAGACCCTGCTCGCCGCCCTCATCGCGCCGATCGCCATGCTGACCCAATCGGCCGCGGTGATTTCCATCCTATCCGGCCAGGATGGCGGCTGGCAGCCGCAACAGCGGGACGACGGCGCGGTCGCCTGGCGCGACGTCGTCCGCGCATACTTGCCGCACACGATGGCCGGCCTCGTGCTCGGCCTCGCTTCCGCCCTGGTCTCGATCCCGCTGCTTCTGTGGATGACCCCCGTGGTCCTCGGTCTCGTATTGGCGATACCGCTCGCCAGCCTGACGGCCCGCCGCTCGGTCGGATCCGCCTTCGCCCGCATCGGCCTCCTCGGCACGCCGGAGGAGCGGAACCGGCTGCCGGTGCTCGCCAAGGTCAGCGCCGCCGCAGCCGACTACACGCCCTTCGCCGACCCGGTCGCGACCCTCTTCGCCGACCCGGGCCTGCTGGCCGCCCACCTCGCCATGCTGCCGCGTCCACGCCAGCACGACGAGCGCTATGACCCGGCGCTCCTCATCGCGCGCGCCAAACTCGACGACTCCACCTCGTTCGCCGGCGCCCGCACCCTGCTCACCAAGCAGGAACTCGCCGCCGCGCTGACCGACGCGCCCTGCCTCGATCGGCTGCTCGCGCTCGCCGTCTAGCCTTGCAGCAACCGCTCGATCGTCGCCCGATCCGGCAATGACGGGATCGCGCCGCGCGCCGTCGTCGTCACCGCCCCGGCCGCGTTCCCCACCCGGCAGATCCGGTCCAGCGTCGCCTTGTCCAATCGCTGGTCCGCGCGCACCCATTCCGCCAGCAGCCCGGCCATGAACGCGTCACCCGCCCCCGTCGCATCAACGGCGACGACGCTGAACCCCGGCACCGCCCCGCTCGCCGCGCGGGTGAACCACGTGCAGCCCTCCCGGCCCGCCGTCACCGCGACCAGCAGCAGGTCGTCGTGCCACAGCGCCCGCACCCCCCGCTCGACATCGGTCTCGCCGGTCAGGAACTCGACCTCCTCGGCCCCGATCTTCACGATTTCCGCATGCGCGAGTCCCGCCATCATCCCCGCTTTCGCGCTCGCCGCATCCGGCCACAGCGCCAGCCGCAGGTTCGGATCGTAGCTCCGCCGCACCCCATGCCGCCGCGCCAGCGCGATCGCATGCAGCGTGGCACTCCGGCACGGCTCGGCGATCAGGCTGATCGACCCGTAGTGCAGCACCTGCGCCGCCGCGATCGCCGCCTCGTCGACGTCCTCCGGCGCGAACAGGATATCGGCCGCCCGTTCGCGATAGAACAGGAACTCCCGATCTCCATCCGCTGCCAACGACACGAAGGCCAGGGACGTCGGCGCCCCGACCGCGAACAGCAGCGGCCCGGTATCCACCCCCGCCGCGGCCAGCGTGTCGGCGAGGTAATGGCCGAACCCATCCTCCCCGACCTTACCCATGAACGCACTCGTCACGCCGAGCCGAGCGAGCCCGACCGCGACGTTGGCCGGCGCCCCGCCCGCGGCCTTGCGGAACGTCTCGGCCCCGTCCAGCCCCACACCGGTCACCGTCGGCACGAAATCGATCAGCAACTCACCCAGACAGACGATCTCGGCCAACGGCGTCGATCCCCTACCGCGTCCAGCCGGGGTATTGGCCGACATTGTCGCGCGTCACCAATTTCGGCTCGAGCAGAACGACGGGGTTCTCCGGCTTCTTGCCGTTCATGATGTCGACCCCGGTCTTGACCGCCAGCCTACCCATCTCCGTCGGATCCTGGCTCGCCGAGGCCTGCACCTGCGTGTTGCCCTTGAGCGCGCCGACGATGTCGGGCGCCCCGTCGACCGACACGATGGTGATCCCCGTCCGGTTCAGCTGCTTGGCGGCCAGATCGCTCCCGATCGCCTGCGGATCGTTGATGGTGAACACGCCGACCACGTTGGGGAACCGCGTCAGGTAGCCCTGCATCGCCGCCATGCCGCCCTCGCGCGAGCCCTTGCCGTCCTGGTCCGACGATAGGATCTTGATGTCGGGGTGCTTGGCCAACACGTCCTTGCAGCCCTTGACCCGGTCGATCACGGCCGAGACCTGCGGCCCGTTCTCGATGATCACGTCGCCCTTGCCGCCGATCTTGTCGACCATCAGCTGGCACGAGATCTCGCCGGCTTGCACATTGTTAGTCTGCACCGTCGCATCCGCGCCCGCCGCAGCGACATCGACCGCGATGACCACCACGCCGGCCGCCTGCGCCCGCTTGATGGCCGGAGCGATGGCCCGCGGATCCGCCGCGTTGACCAGGATCAGGTCGACACCCGACGAGATGAAGTTGTCGATCTGCGTGAACTGCTTGTTGAGATCGTAATCCGCCGAGGCCGTCGTGATCTTGACGCCCGGGTTGATCGACTTGGCTTCCGCCTCGGCGCCCTTGGACAGCGCGACGAAATACGGGTTGCCGAGCGAGCCAACGGTGATGCCGACCGACTTCAGCTCCTTGGCCGACACCGGCGCGGCCGCCACGGCCAGCGCGACCCCGGCGAGCAGGATGGTTTTCAACATGGGTGTTCCTCTCCGATGCGCCCCGTATTGTGGTGCTGCCGGCGGACGGGGCACGACCCGCCGGCAGCGTTCCGTCAGGTGCGGGCGCCGCCTTGCAGTCGCAGCCGATCGAGCGCGACCGCCCCGATGATGACCAATCCCTTGATGATGAACTGCCAGATATCCGACACGCCGACGAGCACCAGCCCGTTGGACAGCACCGCAATGATCAGCGAGCCCACCAACGTGCCCCAGATCGACCCGATGCCGCCGACGAAGCTGGTCCCGCCCAGGATCACCGCCGCGATCGCGTCCAACTCGTAGCTCTGCCCGAGCTGCAGCCCGTTGGCCGCGAACAGCCGTGCCGCCGCCATCGCCCCGCCCAACCCGGCGCACAGCCCCGACACCGCATAGACGAACAGCAGGATCTGCCAGACCTTGATGCCCGACAGCCGCGCCGCTGCCGGATTGCCGCCGACGGCGTAGATCCACACGCCCAGCACCGTCCGCCGCAGGATCCACCACGAGACCAGGATCACCGCCAGCGCGATCACCGCCAGCATCGGGATGCCGAACCCCGGCGCGACCGGGATCGTCGCATTACCGATCGCCGCGAAGGCGAGCTCCGGATTGAAGATCGTCGTGTCGTTGCCCATCAGCCGCGCGACGCCGCGCACCGCCGTCAGCGACCCCAACGTGACGATGAATGGCGGCAGCTTGCCGAATGCGATCAGCCCGCCGTTGACCAGCCCGAACCCGAGCCCGGTCAGCACCGCCGCCGGCAACCCCAGCCATCCCCAGCCATCAATGAACGACGCCAGCAACGCCGCCATCGCCGACGCCGCCAGGATCGAACCCACCGAGATGTCGATCCCGCCGGTCAGGATCACGAACGTCATCCCCGCCGCAAGCACCGTGTTGATCGAGGCCTGTTGCAGCACGATCCCGACGTTCTGCGACGTCAGGAAGCGATGATCGCTGAAATAATGGAACGCGACCGCGAGGATCACCAGCACCGGCAGCATGCCCAGCGCCTGCAGCGTGCTCCGGAACCGCACCTGCTTGGACGACAACCCGGTCCCGCCGCTGGGTCGATCGGCGGTCGTTGGTTCGACCTTATCCATCATGTTCGCTCCCTTTGCTCAGGCCGCCGCGGCGCCGGTGCCGTAGGCCATGATGTTCTCCTGCGTGATCGCGGCACCGCCGACCTCGCCGGCGATCCGCCCTTCTCGCATCACCAGCACGCGGTCGCAGACGCCGACGATCTCCGGCAGCTCGCTCGAGATCACGATGATGCCGATGTCGCGCTTGGCCAGCTCGTCGATGATCCGGTAGATCTCCGATTTCGCGCCGATGTCGACGCCGCGCGTGGGCTCGTCGAGGATCAGCACCTTCGGCCCGATCTCGAGCCAGCGCGACAGCAGCACCTTCTGCTGGTTGCCGCCCGACAGGCTGCCAACCGCGACGGCCGGGCTAGCCGCGCGCACCCGCATCGCCGCGAACGCCTGCGCGGACCGTCGCGCCGCGCTGCGCCGGTCCAGCGTCCCGCCGGCCGAGGCGTCGCGCTGGATGACGCCGATGTTGATGTTCGTCCCGCACGAGAGGTCGAGGAACAGCCCGAGCGCCTTGCGGTCCTCGGTGAGGTAGGCGAGCCCGTGGGCCAACGCCTCCGCCGGCTGCGTGATCTCGACCGACACGCCATCCAGCACCACCGTTCCGCCCGCCTTGCGGTCCGCCCCGTAGATCAACCGCGCCAGCTCCGTCCGGCCCGACCCCACCAGCCCGGCGATCCCCAGCACCTCGCCGCGATGCAGCGTGAAGCTGCAGGGCTGCACCCGCCGTCCGCCATCGGTGACGTCCTGCACCTCTAGGACCACCGCACCCCGCGCACCGGCGCCATGCTCTTTCTTGTAGAAGCTCGACAAGTCGCGCCCGACCATCATCTTGACCAACGCCTCGGCGCTCAACTCGTCCCGGTTCAGCATGCCGACATACGCTCCGTCGCGCAGCACCGACACGCGGTCCGACAGCTCGTAGATCTCCGCCATCCGATGGCTGATGTAGAGCAGCGCGAGGCCGTCCTGCCGCAGCTGGCGGATCAGCGCGAACAGCCGCTCCGTTTCGCGCGCGGACAGCGCCGTGGTGGGCTCGTCGAGCACCAGGATGCGCGATTTCGCCTGCAGCGCGCGGGCGATCTCGACCAGCTGCTGCTCGGCGATCGACAGCGTGCCGACCGGCGTCCTGGCCGTGAACGGCGCGCCCAACCGCTCGAGCACGGCGGCGCAGTCCCGCTCCATCGCCGCCCGGTCGACCATGCCGAACCGGGTCGGCTCGTTGCCGAGAAAGATGTTCTCCGCCACCGTCAGGTTCGGCGCCAGCGCGAGTTCCTGGTAGATGATCGAGATGCCTAGCTTCTTGGCGGCGATCGGGTCGGTGATCGTCACCAGCCGACCATCGATCAGAATTTGTCCGCCCGCATCGGCCTGGTAGGCACCGGACAGGATCTTCATCAGCGTCGACTTGCCGGCGCCGTTCTCGCCCATGATCGACATCACCTCGCCGCCCCAGGCCTTGAGGTCGACCCCATCGAGCGCCTTGACGCCGGGGAACGTCTTGGAAATGCCGCGCATCTCGAGCCGCGGGGTGCTGTCAGTCCTCATCGCGCGGTCTCCCTCAACCTTGGCCAAAGAGCATCTCCTGGTCCGGCCCGAAGCTCGAGTGCAGCGGCAGGATCGCCGCGCCCATCGCCGCCGCATTGGCGCCGATCGTGCCCACCCGCAGCGTCGGCGGCGCCAGCCCTTCCGGTGCCATCTCCGCCAGCCGCGCGCGCAGCCGCGTCACCAGCGTGCCCATCAACGCCCTGGGCAAGCTGCCGTCGACGACGATCGCCTGCAGGTCGAGCGTCGCCGCGATGGAAAAGAGCGGGCCAGTCAGCGCCTCGGTGCAATCCTCGACCCATTCGGCCACCAGATCGGGCCGCGCCGCGATCCCGGCCTGCAGATCCCGATCCGTCGCGGTCGTCACCCCGGAATGCCGCAGGTGCCGCATCAGCGAGCTGATCGAGGCTCGTGTCAGCAGGATCTCGTGCCCCTGCGCCGGTGGCGGGGCGCTCGGCAATCGTGACGGACCGACCGGCATGAGGCCGAAATCGCCGGCTGCCCCCGCGGCGCCGCGCCGGTATTGCCCGTCCAAGACAAGCCCACCGCCAATTGCGGTGCCGATATAGACGATCGCGAAATCGTCCAGTTCGCGCCCAAGGCCGCCGAACAGCTCGGCCACTGCCACCGCGTTGCCGTCGTTTTCGAACAGCACCGGGATATCCAGCCCGGCGCGCAGTTCCGCCGCCGCGTCGAAACCGCTCCACGCGGCGCAGATTTCCGCCGGCGTCTCAAGAGCCCGGCGCCAGCTTCCCAGATTATAGGGCATCGCCAGCCCGACGCCGGCCAACCGTCCGCGCGCCTCGGCCGGGATGGCGCGTCGTAGCGCTGCGACATCGTCGCGCACGATGCGGAGCGCCAGCTCCGGCGGCGGAAACGAGCGCTCATGCCGCCGCGCCTTGATCACCGCGCCGCTGAAATCGATCAGCAGGCTGTCCATCGTCCGCCGTCCTAGCTTCACACCGATGGAGTAGGCCCCGCGCGGATCGAGCCGCAGCAACGTTGCCGGCTGCCCGCGCATACCCGTCCGCTTGCCGGTCTCGCGCACCAAACGCTGCGCCTCGAGTCCGCGCACGATCTGACCGGCCGCATTCTGGGTGAGGTTCACCTGCCGCGCGAGATCGGCCTTCGAGGCTTCGCCCAACCGACGCAGTGCTGCGAGCACCACGCGCTCATTGAACTGGCGTACGATGACCGAATTGCTGCCCTGCCCGCTAGCGCCGCCGTTCGACAGCTTGCTTCCCCCCGTCCGACACCCTTTTGGCAGGGCGATGCCGAAAACTATTTCAGCGCCGGCCGCTCCGTCAATCTTAACTCACCGAGAATTAAGTATTGGCGCGCAGCTCATCGAGTTCGACCGGTCGGAAGCCTCTCGCATCCACGCCGACATCGTGCTGCCCGGCCATCGGCTTCAGCCGGCCATGACTGTGGCCGTGAAGGTTGAGCGCCCCTTTCGCAAGCCCCGGCCAGGTGCGCAGCGCGTAGTGACACAGGGTCAGCTTTCGCGCGTGAACCACGAGTTCCGCCAGCCCGCTCACGCTGCTCCACCCCGGCAATGCGCGGATGTCGGCCGGGTCGTTGTTGCCGAACACCAAATGCTTGGTCCCGTGCAACGCGGCCAGCACGCCGGCGGGATTGGGGTGCTGCACGGCGAAATCGCCGAGGTGCCACACCACGTCGTCCTCCCCGACCGTGGCGTTCCAGGCCTCGATCAGCGCCCGGTCCATCGCCGGGACGCTGTCGAACGGACGCCGATACAGCGCCCGCGCGCCCGCATGGCCGAAATGCGTATCGGCCGTGAAAAAGACCCGTCCCGACGACGTCAGAGTCCCTTGACCGTGCCGCCCCGAGCTTCCGGCTTCGTGCCGACGATTTTGGTGCTGGGCTCGACCGTGACGATGGAGCCGCCGCCGACCAGGATCGCCGGGCTCTCGCAACGGAGGTCCAGCGTGACGTTGCGGAGCGTCATGCCGCCATTGCCGCTTGCCGTGTCCTCGGTGGCGTAGTCGAGCACCGTGTGGTTGTAGGCGCCGGCCTTCTTGACGATCGTGGCGCCATCGATGATCGCCGGCGTGACCGTGCCGTCCGGAACGTCGATCGACGCCGCCGAGAATGCTTCATAGGTCCCGCCGCTGACAGCGAACTCGAAAGCCCGGACCTTGGCCGCGTGGCCGCCGCGCGGGTTGGTCGACTGGACGTCCTTCAGCGTCACCGACAGCGTGCCGTGCGACATGTAGATGTTGTGCGTGTAGCCGTCGCCCAGGCCATTATCGTCGAGCTTGGTGCCGGTGACGGTCATCACCACGGGCGCGTCGCCGCCGGCGATGCCGTTCTGGTTGCCGCTCAGCACGCCGCCAACAATGTCAACGTAGCCGGCGCCGTTGTCCGGCCGGATCGCCGCCGTGCTCTGCGCCACCTTCTGGTCCATCGCCACGCCGGTGATCACCGGGTTGACGATGATGCTGTCGGCCGCCGGGATCAGCGCGCCCTTGCCGCGCGCCAGCGACGTGGTCAGTCCGGTCAGGTCCATCGATGCGCCGTTGGCGAACACGATCTTGAGCGGCACCGTCCAGGCGGGCGGCGCCTCGTGGTAGCGCCCCGGACCGATGTCGACGGTGTCGCCGGCACCGGCGGACTTGATCGCGGCGCTGATGCTGGTGAACTGGCAGCTGCCGCAGACCTTGAGGGTCCGCCCCGAGGTGCCGGGCGCCGGGCTCTGCCGCGCCGGCCGGTTCGGCGGCTTGACCGAGCTCGAGGCCTCCTTGGACGTTGTCTGCCCGCTAGCATCGGTCTGGAACGCGTCGAGCAGGCTGGCATTGTAGAGGCTGCCACCCGCGGCGTTGTAGAACTGCCACGGCCCGCCATTGGCCTGCGCGAACACCTTGCCCTGGCGCACTAGCAGCTGCGGCACCGGCGAGTGATCGCTGCCGCCACCCTTGGCCCAGACACCGTTGACCGTGTAGCCGTTCGGCACCGCCTCGCTCACCGGGCCGAGCTTGTGCACCGCGCCGGTGCTGTCCAGCAGGTACGGTCGCCCGCTGACCCCCGTCGCCGTCCGCAGCATGCGGCTGTTCTCCGGCGACGGGAACTCGGCCAGCCCGGGATCGGCGGGGAAATACCTGGCCGTCACCGCGTTGGCCGGGCTCGGCGCCGGGCTAGCCGCGGCGGCCGGCGCGGCGGCCGGCCCCGGCCCCGTCGCGCGGCCGGGGCCGGATTGCAGCGCCCGCAGGATCGCCTGCATGTCCTGATGCAGCACGTCGAGCTTGGGGCCGAGTTCAGCGTCGGACGTCGTCTGCGCGCAAGCTGCGAGAGGCATCGCGAGCAGGGCCGCCGCGGCGGTGATGGTGATACGGTTCATGAAGGCTCCAAGGCAGCGATTGGGCGCGGACGGCTCTACAAGGTCCAGGCTAACAGGAAAAAGAAAACGATCCGTGAAGGCGTCCAGCGGCAGACCTGCCACGTCGTCAGCGATGCAGCAACGTCTCCGCCGACGGCGCGCGACGCCGCTCCCAACCCTCGCACTCCAGTTCCGGCACGGCGCTGTCGGTTTCCGGATAGCCGATGCAGAGATACGCGATGAAGCGCCACCCCGGATCGACCGCGAGCGCGCGCGCGACCGCCGTCGGATCAAGGATCGACACCCAGCCCAGCCCCAGCCCGGCCGCCCGCGCCGCCAGCCACACCGTATGGATCGCGCCCACCGCCGAATACGCCACCGTCTCCGGCATCGTGTGCCGCCCGAGGCCGCCGCCTTGCGCCGGGTCGGGGTCAACGAACACGGCCAGGTGCCGCGGCGCCCGTTCCAACCCGGCCAGCTTCAACCGCGCATAGACCGCCGCCCGGTCGGTGGACTGGGCGTTCAGCGCCTCCGCGTTGCAGCGCTGGAAGTCGGCGCGCACCGCCGCCCGGCGTGCGGCATCGTCGACCGTTACGAAACGCCAGGGCTGGCTTAGCCCGACCGAGGGCGCCAGCCAGGCGGCCTCCACTACGCGCCGAAACAACGTCTCGTTCACCGCGGCGGTGCGGAAATGCCGAACGTCGCGCCGCCAGCGGAACAGCCGATCCAGATCGGCCTCGAACGCCGCATCGAACCCGCTATGCTGGGTCATGCAGCTCATTCTGGTGCGCCATCCCGCGCCCGACATCGCGCCGGGCATCTGCTACGGCCGGCTGGATGTCGGCCTGAGCGCGGCCGGCCAAGTGACGCTCGATGCCATGCGCACGATCCTCGTCGCCGCCGGGATCGGCAAGGTGGTCAGCAGCCCCGCGCGCCGCTGCCTCGTCCTCGCCCGCGCAGTGACGCCGGAGCCGGTCGTCGATCCGCGCCTGCAGGAACTCGACTTCGGCGCCTGGGAAGGCCTGCCCTGGGACGCCGTACCTCGCCACGCGCTCGACGTCTGGGCCGCCGACCCGCTCGGTTTTGCTCCGCCGGGCGGCGAGAGCGGCGCCGCGTTGATCGCGCGGGTTCGACGCGCGGTCGCCAGCCTGGTCGAGGCCGGCGACAACTGCATCGTCATCGCCCATGGCGGGCCACTGCGGCTGATCCCGGCCCTGCTCCGCGGTCAGCGGCCCGACCTGCTGGCCGTCGCCCCGCCGATCGGCGCAATCTTTCACGTCACGCACGACATCGCCGTCAACCCCACGCACTCCGCCGCGACCACGCAGCCACCAAGCACGTCGCCGGTGAACCCGCCGATCTGACGACGCGCCAACCCACTCACCACCAACGCCGCCACCAGCGAGCCCGCTAGCCCCGCCGTTGCTTGCCCGACAGGCAGCGCGGCCAACGCCACCGCCGCCCCCAGTCCCAGGCACACCCATCGCCGTAACCCGGCGCCCAGCACCAGGGCGCCCAAGCCGCCCTCCCGCGCCGGCCCGAGCAGCAGCAGCGGCACCGCTACCGCCCCGCGCGACACCGCAGCCGCGGCCACCAACGCCACCGCCGGCACCCCGGCAATTGCAAAAACCCGGATCGCCGTCGCCAGCATCAACGCCAGCGCGCCGTAGCTCCCGATCCGGCTATCCCGCATGATCTCCAGCTTCCGCGCCTGCGTCGCGCCGCCGCCGAACCCGTCGGCCATATCTGCCAGGCCGTCCTCGTGCAGCGCCCCGCTCAGCAGCGTCATGGCCGCGACCGCCCATACCGCCGCGAGCGCCGGCGGTAGCCCGGCCGCGCGCCCACCGGCCAGCATCGCCGCACCGCCCGCCCCGACCAGCGCGCCGGCCAACGGAAACGCCCAGACCACGCGCGACGTCTCGACCGCCGCCGCCCCGACCAACCGCCCGGCCGGCAGCCGCGTCAGCAGCATGAGCGCGACGCCGAACTCTCGAATCAGCACCTGTCGTCGACGCCCGCCTGCGTAAACGTCGCCATCCCAGCATGGCACGCCAGCGCCCCCCGCACGATCGGGATCGCCAGCGCCGCGCCCGACGCCTCCCCCAGGCGCAGCCCCAACGACAGCAAGGGCTCCTGCCCGAGCGCCTCGGCCAGCCTCCGGTGACCGCTCTCGGCCGACAAATGCGAGATCATCGCGTGATCCAACCCGCCGGGCACTAGGGCGGCCAGCGGCGCCGCCGCCGCCGTCGAGACGAAGCCGTCCAGCAACACCGGCACTCCCAAGGTCCGCGCCGCCAACGCCGCCCCGAAGATCGCCGCCAGCTCCCGCCCGCCCAGCGCCGCCGCCAGGGCCAGCGGATCGCCACGGGTGCCACGATGCCGCACCAGCGCCGCGTCGATCGCCGCCTGCTTGCGCCGCAGCCCGGCGTCGTCCACACCGGTGCCGCGCCCGGCCCATGCCGCGCCGTCGCCGCCGAATAGCCCGGCCGCCAGCGCCGCCGCCGCCGTCGTGTTGCCAATCCCCATCTCGCCCAGCGCGATCAAATCCGTCCCCGACCGCACCGAAGCGAACCCGGCCGTGACCGCCGCGAGGAACCCGGCCTCGTCCAGCGCCGGCGCCACCGTCATGTCCGCCGTCGCCCGTTCCAACTCCAGCGGCACTACCCGCAGCGACGCCCCGGCCTGGCGCGCCAGCTGGTTGATCGCCGCCCCGCCCGCGGCGAAATTGGCCACCATTTGCGCCGTTACCTCGGGCGGATAGGGCGACACCCCTTGCGCCGTCACGCCATGGTTGCCGGCGAACACCAGCACGTCGACCTGCTCGAGCCGCGGCATCGCCCGCCGCTGCCAGCGCGCAAGCCAGGCGGCCAACTCCTCGAGTCGCCCGAGGCTTCCCGGCGGCTTGGTCAGCTGTCCCTGCCGGACCCGCACCGCCTCGGCTGCCGCGTCATCCCCCGCCGGCAGCGCCCGGCAGAGCGCCCGCACGTCGTCGAGCGTCATGCCGACGCGATCGCGTGGAAGAACGAGCCCGACACGTGCCCCCGCACGCCGCCGGCCGGACCCAGGTCGCGCCCGGCCGAGTCGGTCAGCGCCGCCAACCTTGCGTCGCCCCCGGGGTCGGTCGTCACCGCATAGTGGAACTCGTGCCCGCGCACCGCCGTTCCCGCCCGCCCGATCGGCGCATCCACCAGTAGCCGCGCCTCGCGATAGCCGAGGTTCAGCTTGCGCCGCGCGAAGCTGGTCGCATGCCCCAACAGTCCCAGCATGGGATGCACGTGCCCCGCCGCATCCTCGAGCGAGGCGCCGAGCACCATGAACCCGCCGCATTCACCATGCACCGGCCGGCTCGCCGCAAACTGCGCCATCCCAGCGCGGAACCGCCCCGCCCCCGCCAGCGCCGCGGCATGCAGTTCCGGGTATCCGCCCGGCAACCAACAGGAATCGCACGCCGCCGTCGGCACCTCGTCCGCTAGCGGCGAGAACGGCACGATCTCCGCGCCGGCCTGCCGCCACGCCGCGGCCAGATGCGCGTAGAAGAAGCTGAACGCCGCATCCTGTGCCAGCGCCACACGCTGACCCGGCGGCCGGAACCCGGCACCCTCTCCCGCCCCGACGCTCACCGGCGCCGCCATTGCCATGATCCCATCGAGGTCCAGGCTGCGCTCCCCTAGATCGGCCAGCGCCGCGAACAGCCGCGCCAGGTCGCCATGCTCGCCGGCCTGCACCAGCCCGAGATGCCGCTCCGGCAACGCGATCGCCGCGTCGCGCCCCACGCTGCCCAGCACCGGCATCGGCACCGCCGCCATCGCCGCCGCGGCCTGCGCCCGATGCCGCTCGCTGCCGACCCGGTTCAGCACTACGCCGCCGATCCGCACGCCCTCCCGATGCCCGGCAAACCCCCGCGCCACCGCCGCCGCGCTCTGCGACTGTCCCGACACGTCCAGCACCAGCAACACCGGCAGCCCGAACCGCGCCGCCAGTTCCGCCCCCGCCCCGCTCCGCCCCGGCGCCGCCTCGACCCCGTCGAACAGCCCCATCGCCGTCTCGATCAGCACGATGTCCGCCTCCGCCGCGAGCCCGGCCATGATGGCGTCGAGCTGCGCCGGCGCCATCGCCCAGGCCTCCAGGTTCGGGCAAGGCGCCTCGCTCGCCGCCGCATGGAAGGCCGGGTCGATGTAGTCCGGCCCGGATTTGGCCACCCGCACCCGCAGCCCGCGCCGGCGCAACGCACAGGTCAGCGCCAGCGTCAGCGTCGTTTTGCCCGAGCCCGACCGCGGCGCCCCGATGATTAAGCCCCGCGCGCCCACCCGCTCCACTCCTCCAATCTCGGCAGCAAGCCCAGCAGCTTCGCCCGCGTCTGCACGATGCTGCCGATCACCACGATCGCTGGCGACCGCAACGCCTCGCGCTCCACCAGCCCCACCAGCCCGTCCAGCGTCGTCACCAACACGCGCTGCCGCGGCGTCGTCGCCCACACGATCGCCGCCGCCGGCAACGACCCGGCCATCCCCGACCCCATCAGCGCCGCCGTGATCGCCGCCACGTGCGAGACGGCCATATACAGCACCATCGGTTGCCCGAGCCGCCCCAGCGCTGCCCAATCGACGTCGCCCGGCAAAACCTCCGCCGCGTCCGCGCTGTGCCCGGTCGCCAGCACGATGGCCTGGTTCTCGCCCCGCAGCGTCGCCGGGATGAACGCCGCCGTCAGCGCCGCCAGACCCGACGAGATGCCGGGGATCACGCGGAACGGGATGCCCTGCTCGGCCAGCGCCAGCACCTCCTCGCCGCCACGCCCGAACACGAACGGATCGCCGCCCTTGAGCCGCAGCACCCGACGCCCCGCCCGCGCCAGCTCGATCAGCTGCGCCGTGATGTCCGTCTGCATCGCCGACGGCCGCCCGCCCCGCTTGCCGGCGAACAGCTTCTCCGCGGCCGGCCGCACGAAATCGACGATCCGCTGATCGACCAGCGCATCGAACACCACCGTGTCGGCCTGCTCCAGCGCGTGCAACGCGTGCAGCGTCAGCAGGCCGGGGTCGCCGGGTCCCGCACCGGCCAACCAGACATGGCCCGGCAGCAACTCGGGAAACCCGCGCATCGCATTCTTGACCGCGCTCACCTATATTGAGTCCGGTGGAACGCACTTCTCTGCGCCGCGGCTGGACCACCGGCGCCTGCGCCACCGCAGCGGCTAAGGCGGCGTTCGTCGCGCTGCGTACCGGCACCTTTCCCGACCCGGTCGAGATCACGCTGCCCGGCGGCGCCACGGCCTCGTTCGCCCTGGCCGAAACGGCGCTGGGCATCGCGCAGGCCAGCGCCGCCGTGGTCAAGGATGCGGGCGACGATCCGGACGTCACGCATGGCGCGCTGATCCGCGTGGCGGTTCGCCCGCTCCCGCCCGGCAGCGGCATCGTCTTCGCCGCGGGCCCCGGCGTCGGCACCGTGACCCGGCCGGGACTGCCGATCCCGCCCGGCGAACCCGCCATCAATCCCATGCCGCGGCAGATGATCCGCGATGCGGTGGGCGAGGCCGACCTCGAGGTTACCATCGGCGTGGACGACGGCGAGCGCCTCGCAGAACGCACGCTCAACGGTCGCCTCGGCATCGTCGGCGGTCTGTCGATCCTCGGAACCACCGGGGTCGTCGTGCCCTATTCCTGCGCCGCCTGGATCGACACCATCCATCGCGGTATCGACGTCGCCCGCGCCATGGGCCTGACTCACGTCGCGGGTTCCACCGGCTCGACGTCCGAAGCCGCGGTCCAAGCGCTGCACGTTTTGCCCGATGTCGCGCTGCTCGAGATGGGCGATTTCGCCGGCGGCCTGCTCAAATACCTGCGCACCCATCCGGTCCGCCGCGTCACGGTCGCCGGCGGCGTCGCCAAGATGACCAAGCTCGCCCAGGGCCGGCTCGACCTGCACTCCAAGCGCGGCGAGGCCGACCTGCACGCGCTCGCCGCCTGCACCACCGACCCGGCGCTCCGGGCGGAGATCGAAGCCGCCAACACCGTCGCCGAGGCCTTCGCCCATGCCGCTGGCCGCAGCATCGCACTGGGCGACACGGTCGCGGCTGCCGCATGGGACACTGCCGCCGCCGTTCTGCGCCCCGCGGACATCGAGTTGGAGATCGTGCTGTTCGATCGCACCGGCACCCTTGCCGGACGCCAGGAATTCCGCCCCGTTCATGCCGCGCCCCTGAATCGGCGGTCGTAGTCGGCGTCATATAACGCGCTGTCGCGAAAGCCGTCCGCCGCCAGCGCGGGGCCGACCAGGATGAGCGCCGTGCGTTCCGCCGGGTCGTCGCGCATCAGGGCAGGCAGCGCCGACAACGCGCCACGGACGACGCGCTCCTCCGGCCAGCTCGCCCGCACCACCACGGCCGCCGGGCAGTCGGCGCCATAATGCGGCAGCAGCTCGGCCACCACCCGGTCCAACGCATGGATCGCCAGATGGATCGCCAGCGTCGCCCCGGTGGCGCCGAACGCCGCCAGCGTCTCGCGCGCCGGCATCGCCGACGCCCGGCCCGAGACTCGCGTCAGCACGACGCTCTGCGCGACCTCCGGCACGGTCAGTTCCCGCCCCAACGCCGCCGCCGCCGCCGCGAATGCCGGCACGCCCGGCGTCAACGTGTACGGGATCCCGTGCCGCTCCAGGCGCCGAAGTTGCTCCGCCACCGCGCTGTAGATCGACAGATCCCCCGAGTGCAGCCGCGCAACGTCCTGCCCGCGTGCCGCCGCGGCAACGAACTCCGCCTCGATTGCGTCGAGCGCCAGCGGCGCGGTATCGACCAAGCGCGCATCTGGCGGACAGTAGTCGAGTAACGCCCGGGGCACGATCGAGCCGGCATACAGACACACCGGGCACCGGGCCAACAGGTCTCGCCCGCGCACCGTGATGAGGTCTGCCGCGCCCGGCCCGGCGCCGATGAAATGCACCGTCACGGCATCTCCGCCAGCGCGCAGGTGGCGCTCCTGCTCTTGATGCGGGGCAGCACCAGCCGCCCACGCGGCCCCGCCGCCGCCAGCGCGCTCGCCTCGGCCACAGAAGAGTGTCCCACCGCACGCTCCACCAGCGTCGAATGCGTCACACAGCGCGGCTGCATCGCATGCAGCGCCTGGTCGTCGATCAGCACCAGGTCGACCTGCAGGTAATTGGCAGCCGCGATCAGTCCCGGCTCTCCTCGCCGAAAAGCCGGCGCCGCCAACACGCTGATGGGCTTGCCCACCGCGACACCAGCCTGCCTGACGAGGGCGACGATCTCCTCCGACTTGCAGCCGCGACGCAGTCCCAGCCCGGCGATCAACTCACGACTCAATTCTTGTTCACCGCCCATTGCACGATTGCCATTGCCGGACGGAAAGCACGCATCGTGCCAATCTGGTCAAGCCGCTCGATCGCGATCCGAGTCAATGTGCCGCCAAAGCGCGCCTGCGCGTCGAACAACGACCCCTGTGTGTCCAGCGCCACCGCATTGGCCACCAATCGCCCGCCGGGCCGCAACGCCGCCCACACCGCCTCCAACACGCCCGCCCCCTGCAAACCGCCGCCGATGAACACCGCATCGGGCGCGGCCAGTCCGATCAACGCCGCCGGCGCCCGTCCGTTCACGATGTCGACGCCTACCGCCCCCAAGTTGAGCGCGTTCCGCGCCGCCCGCGCCGCCCGCTCGGCCTGCGCCTCGATCGCCAGCGCCCGTGTTCCCCGCCCCCGCAAGCACCACTCGATCGACACCGAGCCCGACCCGGCGCCCACATCCCACAATACCTGCCCCGCGCACGGCGCCAGCGCCGCCAGCGTCACGGCGCGCACCTCCTGCTTGGTCAGCTGCCCGTCGTGCTCGAACAACTCGTCCGACAACCCGGCCGATAGCGGCACCACCGTCGCGCCGGGCTCGGCCACGACCTCGATCGCCAGCATGTTGAGCGCCCCCACATCCGCCGGCACGCCCGACGCGGCCGGGCCCGCCCGCACGCGCTCCCGCGCTCCGCCGAGAGCCTCCAGCACATACAGCGTGGACGCCCCGAACCCACGCCGGGTCAGCATCGCGGCCACTACCCCCGGCGTCGCCGCATCGGCCGACAGCGCCAACACCCGCGCTCCATCGTGCAGCAGCGGGATCAGCGCCTCGACCGGCCGCCCGCAGAACGACACCGTCGCCACATCCTGCTGCCCCCAGCCCAGCCGGCTCGCCGCCAGCCCGAACGCCGACACGGCCGGCACGCACATCATCTCGCCCGGCCCGACCAGCCGCGCCAGCGCGCTGCCAACGCCGAAACAGAACGGGTCGCCCGACGCCAACACCACCACATCCCGCCCGGACCAGGCCAGCACCGCCGCATAGCCGTCCGTCATCGGGCTCGGCCACGCCATCCGCTCCCCCCGGATCGCCGCGTCGACCAATCCCAAATGCCGCGCGCCGCCCACCACCAGCGCCGCCCCGCCGATCAGCGCCCGCACCGCCGTCGACAATCCCTCGAGCCCGTCCTCCCCGACCCCGATCACCGTGAGCCACGGCCGCGCTTGGCTTTCCCGCGCCGCACTCATACGTGCACCCGATGAACATCCTGATCCTCGGCGGCACCACCGAGGCCTCCGCCCTCGCCCGCGCGATCGCCGACCGCCCGTGGAAAGCCACCCTCTCGCTGGCCGGCCGCACCCGCGACCCGATCCCGCAACCGATCCCCTGCCGGGTCGGCGGCTTCGGCGGCGTGGCCGGCCTGGCCGACTATCTCAGCGGCAACCGCATCGACGCACTGGTCGACGCGACGCACCCCTTCGCCGCCCAGATGACCCGCAACGCCGCCGACGCCGCCGCACGAACCGGCACGACGCTGCTCGCCATCCACCGCCCGGCCTGGACGCGCCCGCCCGGCGCGGTTTGGCACGAGGTCGCCACCATGCAGGCCGCCGCCGACGCGCTCGGCCCGGCGCCGCGCCGCGTGCTGCTCACCATCGGCCAGAAGGACCTCGCCCCGTTCACCGCCGCCCCGCAGCATGCCTACGTCGTCCGCTCGATCGACCCGCCCGCCGCCCCACCGCCCGGCGCCCTCGTGCTGACCGCCCGTGGCCCCTACGACGAAGCTGCCGAACGCGCCCTGCTGCTGCTGCATCGGATAGAAGTGATGGTCACCAAAAATGCCGGCGGCACCGCGACCGTCGCCAAGCTCGCCGCCGCAGCGGCCCTTGGCATCCCTGTCGTCATGGTCGCCCGTCCAGCCTTGCCCGACGGCCTTGCTACCGTGCCGACCGCCGCCGAAGCCCTGGCCTGGCTCGAAGTTCAAGCCGAGACCCGACGCAGCGAATAGACCAGCGGCACCGCCCCTTCCCGCTCGATCACCCGCGTCGCCGCCGACCCGATCATCACCAGCGTCCGCATGTCCGCCCGCGCCGGGTCGGCCGCGCTGATCGTCGTGACGTCGATGCGCTCCTCGGGCCGGCTGACGGCGGTGGCGAAAATCACCGGCGTCTCCGCCGCCAACACCTCGCGCAACAGGTCGAACGCTGCCCCTAACTGCCAGGGCCGCGCCGTCGACAGCGGGTTGTAGAGCGCGATCACGAACCCAGCCTCCGCCACTGCCAGCAACCGCCGCTGCACCACGGCCCACGGCTTGAGGTTGTCCGACAGCGAAATTGCGCAGAAATCCGCGCCCAACGGCGCACCGACCCGGGCCGCCACCGCCATCATCGCCGTGATCCCCGGCACCACCTCCACGTCCAGCGCCCGCCAACCGGGCTCCCCGTGCTCGATCGCCTCGAACACAGCCGACGCCATCGCGAACACCCCCGCATCGCCCGACGACACCACCGCGACCCGGCGCCCGCCCGCCGCCAGCCGCAGCGCATGCCGCGCCCGATCCAGTTCCTCGCGATTGTCCGACGCGTGCTTGACCTGGTCCGCCCTCGCCGCGACCCGGTCGAGATACGGCCCGTAGCCAATGAAATCCGTTGCCTGGGCCAACATCGCATCGGCCTGCGGCGTCCGCATGCCCGCCGCCCCCGGCCCGAGCCCGACGATCGCAAGACGCCCGCTCACCCTACCACCAACGCAACACCGTCACCTTCGATCGTCATCGCGAGCGCAGCGCGGCGATACAGGGTGGCGAGCGGAGCCCATGCCGGCACCCTGGACTGCCGCGTCGCGGCGCTCCTCGCAGTGACGGGGTTGAGCCGGGGCGCGGAAAGGCGGCGATCCGGTATCACCGCTCCCTCTGCCGCCCCGGCACCAACACCAACGAAAAATACGGCGCCGGGCTCTCATCCCGCTCGGACAGCATGACGATCCGCTCATCCGCCATCGTGCCACGCTCGACATACATCGCACGATCCGCCAACCCGGCCCGCGCCAGCGCCGCCCGGATCTTCGGCAGGTTCCGCCCGATCTTCATGATCACCGACGCATCCGACCGCGCCAGCCCATCGGCCAACCCATCCTCGTCCAACGTCCCCGGCAACACCGTCAGCACGTCGTCGCCATGCGCGATCGGCGTCCCCGCCCGCGTCCAGCATCCGCTCATTGCACTGACCCCCGGCACCACCTCGCTCGGGAACACCGGCTTCAGCCGATCGTATAGATACATCGAGGACCCGTAGAAGAACGGGTCCCCCTCGCACAGCAGCACCGCGTCCCGCCCGGCCTCGAGCCGCTCGGCCAGCCGCGCCGCGCACTCGTCGTAGAAGGTCACGATCTCCGCCCGATACCGCGGGTCCTCGACGGCGATCTCGGTGGTGAACGGATACTCGAACCGCATCTCCTCGGCGTCCGCTCCAATATGCGCCGCCGCGATCGTCCGCGCGTGCCCCATCCGCCCCCGCTTGGCGAAATACGCCACCACAGGCGCTGCCGCGATGATTCGCGCCGCCTTCATGGTCATCAGCTCCGGGTCACCCGGCCCCAATCCCACGACATGAAAGACGCCGCTCATTCCGCGTCGCTCGCCAACGCGTTGACCGCCGCGACCGCCATCGCGCTGCCGCCCTTGCGCCCCTGCACCACCAGGAACGGCACCCGCCCATCCGCCGCCAGCGCCGCCTTGCTCTCCGCCGCGCCCACGAATCCCACCGGCACCCCGATCACCGCCGCCGGATGCGGCGCCCCCGCGTCCAGCAGTTCCAGCAGGTGGAACAGCGCCGTCGGCGCGTTGCCAATCACCACCACCGCGCCGCCCATCCGCTCCGCCCACAGATCCATCGCCGCCGCCGACCGCGTGTTGCCGATCCGCCGCGCCAGCTCCGGCACCCCTGGCGCATCCAGCGCACAGACGATCTCGTTTCCCGCCGGCAGCCGTGCCTTGGTGATGCCGTGCGCGACCATCTTGGCGTCGCACAGGATCGGCGCCCCGGCCAGCAGCGCCGCCCGCCCCGCGCGCGCAAAATCCGCATGGAACTGGATGTCCGACGCGACCTCCACCATCCCGCAGGCATGGATCACCCGCACCGCGATCCGCGACTGCTCCGGCGTGAAGCGCCCCAGTTCCGCCTCCGCGCGGATGGTGGCGAATGACAGCGCGTAGATCGCCGCGCCGTCCCTGATGTAATCGTAACTCATCGTACCTGCATCACCTCTGCCGGCGTCAGCCCGCGCTGCATCGGCTCGTCGCCGGCCCGCCCGTCCCGCACCACATCGAACCGCCCGTCCCGCCCCACCAGCGTCAGCGTCGCCGCGCCCGGATGCGCGCATCCCTTGCTGCAGCCCGACACATGGATCGTCCGGCCCGGCTCCGGCCGCAGCCCGGCCGCCCACCGCCGCGTCACCACGCTGCCCGACGTACAGCCCGGCGCGCCTACGCACGCCGACACCTGTAACGCCGGGTCGTCCGCGGCGACGATCAGCCCGAGCCGCTCCAGTTCCGCCTCATCCGGATCACCCGGCACCAGCACGACCCGCCAGGGCGTGAGCCGCAGCACCCTGTCGCCCCGCGCCAGCCCGGCCAGCCCGGCCAACACCGCCGCATCCATCGCCCCGAACCGCAGCCCGGCCCCCGTCATTCCACCCGGCAACCAACCAATCGCGGTAAGCGGCTCGGCCGCCTCGAACGGCACCGTTTGGTAGCCCGCCAATACCGCCGCGATCACGTTGCGCATCCGCCGCTCGTCCCCGGCCACCGCCAGGAACGCGTGCGCCATGCGCATCACTGCCGGCACCGCGTCATCCACCACCACGCCCCGGCCGGCCCCATCCGGCACCACCAGGCAGCGCCTCGCCTCGACCACCAGCGTGATGTCCGCCCCATCGCCCAACGGCAGTACACCGCCCCCGTCGACCCCGAACCCGAACTTGGCAGGCAGCGCCGCCAACCCGTCGTCGGCGACGATGGCCGTCTCCAGCGCGCGCGCCAGCCCGATCACCCGAGCCTCCGCCAGCGGCGACACCAGCACCGACCGCCGACGCTCCACCGCCGCATCCGCCGCCGCCAACCCGAGCCCCACGGCCACCTCCGCAAAGCGCGGCGCACTCTCCACCGTCATTCCGCGGAACTGCAGTGCCCCCCGCCCGGTCAGCTCGATCTGCCCGTTGCCGAACGCGGTCGCCGCCTCCGCCAGCACGACCGCCGCGTCCGCCGGCAACTCGCCCATCGGCGGCTTGACCCGCACCAGCAATCCATCCCCGCTCGCCATCGGCTCATGCAGGCTGGGGCACCATCCTTTGATCACGACGACCCTCCGTCATTGCGAGGAGCAAAGCGACGCGGCAATCCAGGGCGGCACGGACGGCCCTCGCCGCCCTGGATCGCCGCGCTGCGCTCGCGATGACGTCCGAGGATCACTCTTCGGCTCCGACATCGTTCCGTCGGGGATGCCAAAGCCCGCGCCGCCGCGCATCCTCGAACCGCGCCACCATGCCCGCGCGCGCCTCCAGATTGGTCTCCCGCAGGAAGCCATCCACCGCCGCATCCCCCAACGTCGCCCCGAACAACAGTTCGAACTGCGCATCGAAACGCTGCGGCACCGTCGCCGCGAAGGCGTAAAGCCCGTCCAGGGCGCGCGCGATCTCCGCCCCGCCGCGATAGCCGTGCCGCATCATGCCCGCGAGCCACACCGGGTTGGCCGCCCGCGCCCGTACCATGCGCACGATCTCCTCCCCCGTCGTCCGGACCACCGGCGCGTCCGGCGCCCCAGTATCGGCCTGATACAGCGCCGGCGCGTTGCCGAGCCGGTCCGCCAGCGCCGCGAAGCCGCCGACATGCGCCGCGACCTCGCTGCCCTCCAGCAGGTCCGTCTCCCGATGATCCGCAATCTGCACGAACGCGTCCGCCGCCGCCACGATCGCGGCGAAATCCCCTTTGCCCTCCTGCCCATACCCCGTCGCCGAGGCCGCAAGGTAAGCCGCCCCGAGCCCGGCCCGGTCCACCCACTCCCCCTCGAGCGCCGCACTCACCCCCGCCCCGTAGGCCCCCGGCGCCGGCCCGAACACCCGCGCCCCGTGCTGGCCCGCCAGCGGGTTCCACTCCGCCGCCTCGTCCCGCGCCGCCACTGCCCGCACCGCCGCGTCGAACAACTCCATCGCGCCCCCGAACGCGTCCCGGAACAGCCCCGACACCCGCAGCGTCACGTCCACCCGCGGCCGATCCAGCAACGCCAGCGGCACCACCTCGAACCCCGTGACCCGGCCCGACCCCTCATCCCGCAGCGGCGCCACACCCAGCAGGATGAGCGCCAGTGCGAGATCCTCGCCGCCGGTCCGCATCGTTGTGCTGCCCCACAGGTTCAGCACGATCCGTCGCGGATATTCCCCCTGATCCTGCAGATGCCGCCGCAGCAACTCCCGCGCCGCCGCCTCGGCCAGCGTCATCGCCGCGGCGGTCGGCACCGCCCGCGGATCGATCGAATACAGGTTCCGCCCCGTCGGCAGTACGTCCGCGCGCCCGCGCGACGGCGCGCCCGCTGGGCCCGGTGGCACGAACCGCCCCGCCAACGCGGCGTCCAGCCCGGCCCATTCACCCGCCGCATCCCCGAACACGTGCAGCCCGTCCCGGATCTGGGCGTCCTTCACGTCGCACAGATAGGCGTCCAGCTGCGCGAGCCGGTCATCCTCCGGCAGGTCGCTCGACGCGCCGCTCTCCCCCAGTAGCCCGGTGCGCTCCGCCAGCGCCAGGATGTCGCGCCGCAGCAGGCCGGTGCGCCGCCGGTCCATCCCGTCCGCGGCCGCATACTCGTCCAGCAGCGCCTCCAGCCCAGTATGGCCGCCGGCGACCTGGATCGGCGGCGTCATGTGGCCGATCGTCACCGCGCCCAGCCGACGCTTCGCCGCCGCCGCCTCGCCCGGGTTGTTGACGATGAATGGATAGATGACCGGCACGCCCCCCGTCAGCAAAGCCGGGAAGCAGCCCCAGGACAGCGCGACCGACTTACCGGGCAGCCACTCCAGGGTGCCATGCGCGCCCACATGCAGCATCGCATCGATGTCCACGACATGCCGCAGCCAGAGATAGAAAGCGATGAAGCCGTGCCGCGGCGGACGGTCCGGATCGTGATACCCGGCCTTCCGATCCGTTGCCGCGCCCCGGTCCGGCTGCACCGCCAGCACGGCGGCGCCGGCCCGCATGAAGCGGTGCGTGAAGCAGCCATCGGCAATGGCCGGATCGTCCTCGGCCGCACCCCACGCGTCGATCACCGCCGCCTGAACTGAGCCCGGCAGCGCCGCGAACAACCGCCCATACGTCGCGACGTCGATCGTCGCCCGCGGCATCGCGTGGCACAGACCCTCCACCAATGCCGCGGCCGACACCGTCGAGCCTCTACGCCCCAGCATCGTCGCCAGGCTCGCGAACGTGTCCAGCCCGACCGCATGGCCCACACGCCCGCCGCCCGGATAGTCCGACAGCACGCACCCCAGCACCGGCGCCGCACTCTTCGCCAGCCGCACCCACCCGGCCGCCCGATCCGCCGCCAGGGCGATGCCGCAGGCACAGGGCACATGCACCGTCCGAGCGAACTCCAGCCCGGGGATCTCGACCCCCTCCCGCTTGAACGAGATCGCCCCGGTCAGCAGCCGCCCGTCCAACTCCGGCAGCACCACGTGCATCGCCAGGTCCGTCCCGGCCAATCCCCGCGCCGACGCCGCCCATCCCGCCTGCGACGACCCGGCCAGCACCACCTGCAACACCACCGCGCCCGCCGCCTCGATCGGTGCCGAAAACGCCGTCGCGTTTAGCACCACGTCGGGCCGCCAGCCCGTCAACGCGGTGGTCACGAAGTTCGCGCTGGCGGGCTCCTTCAGGCTCGCGACGTAGAACGCCCGCACCTCGAGCCCGCGCGCCACCAGACCGGCTGCCAGCCCGGCAATCGGCGCTGTATCGCCTGCCTGCAGATGCGAGCGATAGAACAGGATGGCGGCTTTCCCGCTCGTCGTCGGCTGACGTGAACTATCCGGCCTGCCGATGGTGCATCCGGCACAGGCCGCAACGGCGTCCCGGTCCGGAAGCGCCCACTCCCCCGCCATCGGCACGGCGAGCGCCCCCACTCCCGGATCCTCCGCCAAGCCGGCAACGTGCGCCGCCAGCAGCAGCGCCCGCCGCAGATTATCGGCCCCGCCCTGCCCCAGGCACTCCGCCAGCACGGCCCGCTGCCCCGGCAGCACCGTCGACAGCGCCTCCAGCGCCGCATCGTCCCGCCCATCGCCGGGCAGCAGCGCCAGCGCGATCCCCCGCGCCCGGCACAGCGCCGCCACCTCCTCGACCCCATACCGCCAGTAGCCGAGCCCGCCGAGCAGCCGCACGATCACGCAGCGCGCCGACGCGACCACCTGCTCCAGATATAGGTCGACAGACATCGGATGCAGGAGCCGCCGCAGATTGGCCAGTCGCAGGCTCGGCCGCGCGAGCGGCATGGCCTCCCACGCCGCCGCCGCCGCACCCAGGTCGCTATCGGAGAACGACAGCAGCACGATGTCAGCCGGGCTCTGCCCGAGATCGTCCGCGGCCGCCTCGGCATCGAGGGAGTGCGTCTCGCGGACGAGAAGGTGCATGCTATCCGGTCGCTATGGTGCGGATCGCCGTCTCGATCGCGCCGCGGTCCAGCCCGGTCTGCCCGATCACCACCACGCCGCCCGCGCGCGCCTCGCCGGGCTTCCACGCGCGATCGAACTCCTGCCGGAACCGTTCGCCGACGCCCTGCACCAACAGCCGCATCGGCTTACCGCGCACCGCCGCGAACCCCTTCATGCGCAGCACGTCGAATTCCGCGGCCACGCCCCGCAGTCCGGCGACCCACGCCTCCGCCGACCCGATCTCGCCGACCGGAACGACAAAGCTCTCGAAATCGTCGTGCTCGTGCTCGCCATCCACCGCGTCGTGATGCGACGGCCGCGCCGCCAGATCGCCTTCCGCCGCGGCGCCCAGGCCGAGCAGGATCGCCGGGTCGAGCCGTCCCTCGGTGGTGTGCACCACCTTGACCGCGCGCGGCAGCGAGGCGGCGACCTCCGCCTCGATCCGCTGCAGCTCGCCCTCGGCCAGCAGATCCGACTTATTAAGAACCACCAGGTCGGCCGCCCCGAGCTGATCCTCGAACACCTCGGCCAGTGGGTTGTCGTGATCGAGCGATGGGTCGGCCGCCCGCTGCCGCGCGACCTCCGCCGGGTCGTCCGCGAAGCGCCCCGCCGCCACCGCCGGCGCGTCCACCAGCGCGATGACCCCGTCGACCGTCACCCGCGAACTGATGCCCGGCCAGTTGAACGCCTTGAGCAGCGGCTTGGGCAATGCCAGCCCGCTGGTCTCGATGAGGATGTGCTCCGGCGGGTTGGGCCGATCCAGCAGCGCCTGCATCGTCGGCAGGAAGTCCTCCGCCACCGTGCAGCACAGGCATCCGTTGGACAGCTCGACGATGTCGTCGTCCTCGCAACCCTCGATCCCGCAAGCCCGCAGCACTTCGCCATCGATGCCGAGCTCGCCGAATTCATTGACGATGATGGCGATCCGCCGGCCGCCCGCGTTCATCATCAGGTGTCGCACCAAGGTCGTCTTGCCCGCGCCCAGGAAGCCGGTGACGATCGTCACCGGGATCTTCGCGCTCATGCCGACATTCCAGCAGGCACCAGCGACGGGACGCGCCCGAGCACGATATGGGCCAGCGACGCCGGCCGCTTGGACGGCATCACTCCCCCGGTCTTGGCTTCGGCATAGGCCTTCGCATACACCAGCAGGTCCGGCGCCAACGCCTCCGACAGCCCGCCCAACAGATACGTCCACTTTCCCGGCGCCGAGATCGCCACCGCGCACCCAGCGTCGCAGCTCGCCAGGCAGTTCACCGGCACCACACGCACTGCGGTGCTCTCGCCGGCCAGCGCAGCCACCGACTCGTAGAAGTATTTACCGGCTGGCGTCGCGCCCTCCGGCAGCGGGCGCCCGGCCCGGCAGGTGACGCAAACATGTAAACAGGGAACACAATTCGACACAGCTCACCCCTTTCTCCGGGGCACCCCGCCCGGCGTGATGGTTGAGGATGGCAGGTCTCCTGGCTCACGGGTCAAAGCGTCCCGACCAGCCTTCCCAGCGCAAAACCGCGCCAGTGGCGTTGTGGTCGAGGGCTCACCGCTTACAGTTGCGGGGGCAGCCGCGGTATCGCACCGCGTTCCCTTTTCATCTTCCCCCGTCGAACGTGACGAGTGGAAGAACCATCCGTTTCCGCCTATACGCGCCGCCGCCACCCCCGTAAAGGCGCGCCTTGCCCCACCTCACCCTCGTCCTCGGCGGCGCCCGCTCCGGCAAGAGCCGCCATGCCGAGTCGCTCTTCCAGCCGGGACCCCGCGCCTACGTCGCCACCGCGCAGGCGTTCGACGACGAGATGCGCGCTCGCATCGCCGCCCACCGGGCCGACCGCGCCGATGCCGGCTGGACCACCATCGAGGAACCGCTCGACCTCGTCGCCGCCCTCGCCGTCGACCAACCGGTCCTCGTCGACTGCCTCACCCTCTGGCTCAGCAACCTTCTGCTGGCCGACCGCCCGATCCCCAGCCTCGACGCCGCCCTGGCCGCCCGCACGCACGGCACCGTGCTCGTCAGCAACGAGGTCGGCCTCGGCATCGTCCCCGACAACGCGCTGGCTCGACGCTTCCGCGACGAGGCCGGCCGCATGCACCAACACCTCGCCACCCTGGCCGACAGCGTCACCCTCGTCGTCGCCGGCATCCCCATGAGAGTGAAATGAGCGACGACGAAACCCGCCATCAGGCCAAGATGGAGAAGCGCAAAGCGGTGCAGGACGCCGAGGTCGCCAGCAAAACCATCACCGAAAAAGGTCTCCTGATCGTCAATACCGGCCCCGGCAAGGGCAAGAGCACCGCCGCCTTCGGCCTGGCGCTGCGCATGCTCGGCCAGGGCCGCCCCGTCGCCGTGGTGCAGTTCATCAAGGGCGCCTGGATCACCGGCGAGCGCACCCTGCTCGAGCGCCTCGGCGGCGACCTGCTGCGCTGGCACACCATGGGCGAAGGCTTCACCTGGGAAACCCAGGACCGCGCCCGCGACATCGCCGCCTGCCGCCGCGCCTGGGACCGCTCCCTCGAACTCATGGCCGACCCGGCCCTCGCCCTCCTGGTGCTCGACGAACTCAACATCGCCCTGCGCTACGACTACCTGCGCCTCGACGAGGTCCTCGCTGCCCTGGCCGCCCGCCCCCCGATGCTCCACGTCGTCATCACCGGCCGCAACGCCAAACCCGCCTTGATCGACGCCGCCGACCTGGTCACCGAGATGTCGCTCGTAAAGCACCACTTCGCCGCCGGCATCAAAGCCCAACCCGGCATAGAATTCTAACCCGTGCACCTCACCCGTAGGGTGGGCTTCAGCCCACCAACCCGCCCAACCCGGCGGGCGCCATGCTAGCCCGCGCCATCATGTTCCAAGGCACCGGCTCCTCCGTCGGCAAATCCACCTTGGTCGCCGGCCTGGCCCGCGCCTGCCTCCGCCGCGGCCTCCGCGTCGCCCCCTTCAAACCCCAGAACATGTCCAACAATGCTGCCGTCGTCGCCGGCGGCGGTGGCGAGATCGGCCGCGCCCAAGCCCTCCAAGCCCGTGCCGCCGGGCTCGAGGCCACCGTCGACATGAACCCCATCCTGCTGAAGCCCCAAGCCGAGATCGGCTCCCAGATCATCGTCCAAGGCCGCCTCCACGCCACCGCCCGCGCCCGCGACTACCAGGCCATGAAGCCCGGCCTCATGCCCTATGTCTTGGACAGCTTCCACCGCCTCGCCGCCACCGCCGACCTCATCCTCGTCGAAGGCGCCGGCAGCGCCTCGGAAATCAACCTCCGCCAAGGCGACATCGCCAACATGGGCTTCGCCCAAGCCACCGGCACGCCCGTCATCGTCGTCGGCGATATCGACCGCGGCGGCGTCATCGCCAGCCTGGTCGGCACCCATGCCGTGCTCGACCCGGCCGACCGCGCCCTCGTCGCCGGCTTCGTCGTCAACCGCATGCGCGGCGACCTCTCTCTCTTCGACGACGGCATGCGCTTCATCGCCGCCCGCACCGGCTGGCTCGCCCTCGGCCTCGTCCCCCATTGCGACCACGTCCGCCGACTCCCCGCCGAAGACGCTGCCGACTTGGCCAGCATCTCCACCGGCGGCCACATCCGCATCGCCGTCCCCCTCCTCCCCGGCATCGCCAATTTCGACGACCTCGACCCGCTGGCCGCCGAGCCCGACATCGACCTGGTCCTCGTCGAGCGCGGCACCCCCCTCCCCGCCGACGCCGCCCTCATCCTTCTCCCCGGCTCCAAATCCACTATCGCCGACCTCGCCGCCCTGCGCGCCGAAGGGTGGGACATCGACATCCACGCCCATGCCCGCCGCGGCGGCCGCGTGCTGGGCCTCTGCGGCGGCTATCAGATGCTCGGCCGCCGCCTTTCCGACCCCGACGGTATCGAGGGCACGCCCGGCGCCGTCGACGGCCTCGGCCTGCTCGACGTCGAGACCATCATGGGCGGCGACAAGCGCCTCGAGCGCGTGACCGGCGCCCTCGCCGGGTCCGCCGCCGCCGTGCACGGCTACGAGATCCACATCGGCCGCACCGAGGGGCCCGCCACCGCTTCTCCCTTCCTGCACTTCGCCGACGGACGGCCGGATGGCTGCGCCGGCCGGGTCGCCGGCACCTACGTGCACGGCCTCTTCGACGCGGATCCGGCCCGCGCCGCCCTCCTCCGCGAACTCGGTGCCACCCCCACCGACCGCTCGCACGAGACCGAGGTCGACGCTGCCCTCGACGCCCTGGCCGACCACCTGGAGCGCTACATGGATATCGACCGCCTGCTCACCCTGGCCAGGTGAGCGCCGCCAGCCCCACCAGCGCGCCCAACTGCAGCCTACACGCCACCCGATACAGTCGCAGCGCCGCCCGCAGATCGGCCACCGTCGCCGCCGCCCGTCCGTCCCCCATCCACGCATCCTCCACCGGCACGCCATCATAGACGCGCGGCCCCGCCAGCCGCAGGCCCAGCGCCCCCGCCATCGCCGCCTCCGGCCACCCCGCATTCGGCGACCGATGCCCGCCCGCATCCCGCCACACCGCCCGAATCGCGCTCCCCGGCCGCGCTCCCGTCACCGCCGCCGCCCCGATCAGCCACACCGCCGCCAACCGCGAGGCCGGCAGGTTCACCACATCGTCCAGCCGCGCCGCCGCCCACCCGAACGCCTCATACCGCGGCGTCCGATGCCCGATCATGCTGTCCGCCGTGTTGACTGCCTTGTATCCCGCCATCCCCGCCAGACCGGCCAGCGCCCCCCACACCGCCGGCGCGACCACCCCGTCGGAGAAATTCTCCGCCAGGCTCTCGATCGCCGCGCGCACGACGCCCGCTTCGTCCAGCGTCTCCGGGTCGCGGCCCACGATATGCGCCACCGCGCGGCGCCCTCCGGCCAAGCCCTCGCGCTCCAACGCGGTCGCCACCGCACCCACGTACTGCCCCAGGCTCCGCTGCGCCGGCAACGAACTCGCCACCACCGCCAGCGCCACCAAACCCCACCCCGGCACCATCGCCTGCAACAGCACCGCCGGCCCACAGACCACGAGCAGCACCACAACGACCGTCAGCAGCCCCGCCGCCCGTCGCCGCCCGCGCGACCCCCAATTAAAACCGCGCTCCAGCCCGCTCAGCAGCGCGCCGACCCACACCACCGGATGCTTGATCGCGCGGAACACCGCGTCGGGGTAGCCGACCACCGCCTCGATCGCGTAGGCGCCAGCGGTGACGGCGACGTCAGACCAGACGGTGAGTGTCAGCGGAGGAGCCACGATGCAGGATCAAGCCACCAGCGATAGCACGCAGGCTCCGGCCGAGACAGCCGGCCTGCCCCACGGCGGCCGGCTCAACGCCGCGCGCCGCCAATTCCCTGGCGCGCCCGAGCCCTTCATCGATCTCTCCACCGGCATCAACCCGGTCCCCTACGAGGTGCCGCCTCTCGGCGCCGACCTCTGGCACCGCCTCCCCGAGCCCGAAACCCTGGTCGACCTCCAGCGCGCCGCCGCCGCCGCCTACCGCGTCACCGACCCGGCCATGATCGTCGCCGCCCCCGGCACCCAGATCCTTATCAGCCTCCTGCCCCACCTCCTCCGGCACGGCACCGCCACCATCCTCGCCCCGACCTATGCCGAACACCGCGCCGCCTGGCACGCCGCCGGCGCCCGAACCCGCGAGGCCGCCACCCCTGACGACCTCCCCGACGACGGCGTGGTCATTCTCTGCAATCCCAACAACCCCGACGGCCGTCGACTCGATCCCGCACTCCTCCTCGCCCGCGCCAGCCTCCTCGCGCAGCAAGGCGGCGTCCTGATCGTCGACGAAGCCTTCGCCGATTTCGACCCGGACCTTTCGCTCGCGCCCAGCCTGCCACACCCCGCGCTCATCGTCCTACGCTCCTTCGGCAAGGCATACGGATTGGCTGGCCTGCGCCTCGGCTTCGCCCTGGCCGCTCCCGCTCTGGCGCACCGCATCCGAAACGCCCTCGGGCAATGGGCCGTGTCCGGGCCCGCAGCCAGCATCGGCACTCTCGCCCTGAACGACGCTCCCTGGCGCCGAACCGCCGCCGCACGCTTGGCCGGCGACGTCTGCCGCCTCGATGCCCTGCTGCAAGCTGCACGCCTGAGCGTCGTCGGCGGCACCGCCCTTTTCCGCTTGGCCGCCAGCCCGCTCGCCCCGTCCATCTACATGCGCCTTGGCGCCGCCGGCATCCTCGTGCGCCGCTTCGACCACGACCCAGGCTGGCTCCGCTTCGGCATACCCGCCGATCAGCCCGCGTGGGACCGTCTCGAGAACGCCCTGCGCACGTAGAGCCCGGCCACGAAGGCGGCCCATTTCGCGCCGAACCGCTCCCTCAGCGCCGCCCGCCCATGCCGGATCGCCGCGCCGAACTCCCCCGCCGCGGCCGCCCGCGTGCTCATGGTCTTCAGTGCATAGACCCGGTCCCGGCGGCACCGGTCCCGAATGGCCGGGTTCCGCGCTCCGGCAATCGCCTTGTCCAACACCGCCAGCCGGCACGCATCCCGCGCTTCCCCCGCGATCGACGACGCACTCGCTCGTCCCGCAGGCACATGGTGCCGCGCGATCACGCCCGGCGTATAGCCGATCGCCCCCGCGGCATCGATCAGGCGCAGGTAGAAGTCACGATCCTCCTCGTAGCGGATGTCGCCGTCGAACCCGCCGAGCCGCTCCCAGGCCAGGGTACGCCGCACGATCGTCGTGTTCAGGTGCGCGAACCCGTCACTCAGCAACACCTGCTCGGCCGTCACGCGGAAGGTCCCGCCATCGGCTACCACGCCGCTTCCCGGCAGCTTTTGCGCCAGGTCCTCCGCCCAGACCGGTGGCGGTACGACGCTGCCATCCGCCCGCATCGCCTCCTGATCGCGGAAGTGCAGGTCGAGCCCGAGCCGCTCCATCGCCGCCAGGGCCTGCCCCAGGTAGTCGGGGTCCGTCCACTCGTCGTCGTCGTCGAGGAAAGCGACATAGGGCCGCGTGGCATGGGCCAGCCCCCGGTTCCGCGCATCGCCCGGCCCACGCCCCCCCGCGATCGCCGGCATCGCAAGCATCGATCCCCCGACGCCGGCTTCCGCCAGCACGGCCACGTTGCGCGCCCGCATCGCCTCGGTCGAACTGTCGTCGATCAGCAGCACCTCGAACTCCCGCCATCGCTGCATCATGACCGAGCGCAGTGCCCGCGCGAGCAGTTCTGGCCGATCCCGGGTCGCTATGATGATCGAGAACACGCGAGCCTCCAGCCTTTTGCCAATTACGGACCGCCTCACGTTACCCGGTCGGCCTCAACGATGTCTTAACCAAATGGCCCGATACTGCGGGGACGATCTTCGGAACTCTCGGCCATGTCTCGCAACGAAATGTTCTTCCTGCTCGCCTGTGCCGTCGTCGCTGCCATCATGTCCACCGACCCGGTCTCGTCGAGACGTCAACCCGCGGTCACCATCGCCAGCCTCTTGATGCCGGCGCCGGACATTGTCGCCTGGAACCAGACGGACCTCGGCAATCCAAACTCTAACCTACCGTAGCGAACGACGGAGGGCGGCGTTGGCAAACGGAGCCTCGGGCCGGCCCGCGGCTACGCTGCCTAGGCTCGTCTTGTATCTTGGGCTGCTTCCGGGCCTCTGGACAGCGTGGATCCTGTGGGCCCATCCGATCGAGGGACTAACCGCATCGCGGTCCGCCCTCGCGGCTCGCGACTTTACCGCGCTCTGGGCCGCAGGTCAGGCGACCGCCACCGCACACCCGGACACCCTCGCAAGCCCCGCCGCCTTCACCGCCTACCTGCGCGACCTGTTCGGCGCCGGCATCCCCGACCAAATCTGGCCTTACCCACCCCCAATCCTTCTACTTGCCCGCCCGCTGGCGAGCCTGCCGTTGGTGCTCAGCCTCATTCTCTACACGGCGCTGGGCGTCGTCGCGCTCCTACTCGCGCTTCGCGCCACCTCGCTCTCCCGCTTTCAACGAGTCGCAATTCTGCTCAGCCCAGCGGTCGTGACCAACGCACTCACCGGCCAGACCGGCGCCCTGATCGGCGCTTTGTTGATCGGCGGCCTAGTGCTGATTGATCGTCGCCCCCTCCTCGCCGGTGCGTTGCTGGGCGCGCTGATCATCAAGCCGCAATTTGCCGTTCTCTTACCGGTTTGCCTGGTCGCCGGAATGCGGTGGCGGACGATCGGCGCCGGTTGTGTATCAGCAATAATACTCGCCTTTTTCTCAATTATCAGCTTTGGTCCGGAACCTTGGGTAGACTTCCTCCACGGCCAAAAGGCCATCTCAGCATATATCGGAGCCCCGTGGGAATCAGGCCCAGCCCAGTCGATGTTCACCAGCGCGTTCATGGCAGCACGCTCCTTGGGCACGGGTTTGAGCATGGCCTATGCGGTGCAAGCCCTGCTGACCGCCGGGTGCGCTTACGCCGCGTGGCGCCTGTGGCGAATGCCGAACCTGTCGACCGAGGCCCGCACGGCGTCGACGTTGCCACTGGTGCTCCTCGCCGCCCCGTGGGTCCACACGTACGACATGCCGGCTTTAGCAGCGTCGACCGTCATGCTGCTGCCGGCCGAACCCGGCGGGCGTCGATCCGTGCTGATCTTCGCCTGGCTCTGGCCGGGCTTGTCTCAAATCCTGTCGATCCCGCCGACGCTTGCCATGCTCAGCGTCGGCAGCGTGGCTTGGCTGGCACGTTGCTCGGCCTCGCATTCATCTCGAGCTTCGTCCTAATCGCCTCGCTGTGCTGGTCGGGGCACGCCTTGGCGGCGCCGGTCGAGACCTCTTGCGACCTCGCAGCCGCTAAGGCTGAGCGAGACTGGAACATACCGACCGGGATCCTGTCTGCAGTCGGCACGGTCGAGAGTGGCCGCACCGGTCGAACTGGACGCGCACCCTGGCCTTGGACGATCAACGCGGCCGGCCGTGGCACTTACCACGACTCCAAGGGCGATGCCGTCGCCAGCGTTCTGGCGATAATGATCCGCGGTTTCCCTTATATCGATGTCGGCTGCTTTCAGGTCGACATCGCCTATCACGCCGGGATCTTCCCCTCACTCGACGACGCGTTCGATCCGGAGAAGAATGCCCAGGCCGCTGCGAAGATCCTCCTCATCGAGCGAAGCCGTTCCCCCGATTGGGACACCGCGGTCGCTCGCTACCATTCTGCCACTCCAGGCCTAGGCAGTGCCTACCTCGACCGGGTTCGCTCCGCGCTACCGTCCGCCAAGCTCAGGGCATTTCTAGCCCAAGTCGAATCGGCCGCCCCCGCCGAACCCGCAATTGTGCCGCTGCCGACTGAAACGCGCCAATTACCCACCGTTATCTATGGACACCCACTTACCTCGCCAGCCGTGAAAATCCGATCCGCCCAGCCAACGGATCGATCGAATGAGCATGTTGCCAGCGCCCAATCGCAACCCGCGACACCATGACGGAAAAGTGTTGCAACCCGATCACAGTCGGCGAGCATCGGTGGACGAGTCACTACCTTTGGTAGAAAGAACATGGGACAAGCGAGATGTCCTCAAGAGTGACGTTAATAGATGCGGCTAGAAAAACTACCGTGCATCATCATTTTCGGCATTGCAGCTGTTTGCGCGCACGCCGCGGTCGCTCAGGATGCAATTCCGTCACGTCCCATGGGACCGGCTGGGACCTCGCCGTCTATGCCATCAGCTAATTCGGCACCGGCCACGGCCTTGTCGCCGCGCCAGACACCCGTGATCGTCGACGCTGGCTCTGGTCGACTGATCCAACTACCCGGCCCGGCCGCGACGATCCTGGCCGCCGATCCAAGGATCGCACGAGTCCAGCCGGCCTCGCCGACCTCGATCTTTATCATGGGCGTTGCTGCCGGCCGCACCACCGTCATTGCAACGGCTGACAATGGCACGCCGATCGCCGAATACGACGTCACCATCCGTTCCGGTCCAACCGCTGCAGTTATTGACCCTAATGCGGCCCGTGCCGCCCCAAGTGCGATCGCCGTCGAGGGCGCCGTTCGGCGTGCTCTCCCCGGCATGGGCGCCGTGCGCGTCAGCGCCGCGGGGCGAAACGCTTACCTGCTCAGCGGCACCGTCGCCAACGCGTCCGAATCACAGCGGGCCGAAGCCGTCGCACGGGCCACCGCGGGAGAAAACCGCGAAATCATCAACAACCTCGAGCTTCTGAGCGGGACACAGGTCAATGTCCGTGTTCGCATCGCCGAGATTTCTCGCCAGATCACGCGCGAATTAGGCTTCAACTGGCAGGCGCTCGGCAACGCCGGCAGCTTCGTCCTCGGCCTACGCACCGGTGGCGGCGCCTCGACCGTTGCTAACGCGATCACCTCGGGCGCGATCAGCACCGGCTCGCTCGCGGCATCGTCCAGCCGTTACGGCCTGGGTGTGAGCACGAACCGTCTCGACATCAACTCCGTCATCGATGCCTTGGCGTCCGACCAGCTCATCACGATCCTGGCCGAACCGAACCTGACCGCCCAATCCGGCGAGACCGCGAGCTTCCTGGCCGGCGGCGAGTTCCCGATCCCAACTGGCACGAGCGGCAGCAGCAACACCATCACGATCGAATTTAAGCAGTTCGGCGTGAGCCTGTCTTTCGTACCGACGGTGCTCGGACCGACCCGTCTGAACCTGCGGATACGCCCTGAGGTCAGTCAGTTGACCAGCACCGGCGCCGTCAGCCTGCCGCTGGCGACCGGATCGGTGACGATTCCGGCGCTGCAGGTGCGCCGCGCGGAGACGACTGTCGAGCTTGGCAGCGGGCAGAGTTTCGCCATCGCCGGGCTCCTGCAACGCAACACCTTGCAGGCCGATTCCGGTATCCTCGGCCTTGGTGACATCCCGATCCTCGGCGCGCTGTTCCGCTCCGACCAGTTCCAGCGCAGCGAAACCGAGCTCGTGATCATCGTCACGCCGTATTTAGTGCAGCCTGTCTCCGACCCCAGCCGCCTCACTGCACCGACCGACGGCTTCAAGCCGGCGGTCGATCTCGACCGGATCCTCTATCGCAGGCAGATCGCCCGCGGAGCGCCAATCCCACAATTACGGACCCGCCCCGATGCCGGCTTCATCCTCGAGTAGCGGCCCCCTGCGCGGCGCCATCATTGTCACCGCCCTTGCCGCCAGCGTCGGCCTGAGCGGCTGCACCGAATACGAAGTCGACCGGCCCGGGACTTGGAAGGCCTCCGGCGCGAATGACCAGAACCTACGCGCGATGCTGGTCGACCCGCGAGATTACAGCCTGGGCACCGGGTCGATCACAGCTCGGGGCGACAGCGGATCCCGCGCGGTGACCCGATTGAACAACGAACGCCGACGGCAGTTGATCGACGCGGCCGTCTCACGCATCGGCCCGTCGAACTCCGCCGCCGACAACTCGTCCGCCGGCCCGGCACCAGGGGGCAGCACCGGATCAGGCGGCGGGGCGTCGGGCGGCGGTACGCAGTGATGCCGAATCGCCTTCCGCTCGTCGCGCTAGCCCTCATCCTCGGCCTCGGTGCCTGCAGCCACCGGGATCGCGATCAAAACACCATCCGCGAGCCGGACAACGCGGCCCGGCTACGCATCGCGGCGACCGCCTCGGCCGCCGGGCAGACCGACATCGCCCTATCGATGTACAATGCGGCAGCTGCCGCGTCCCCCGACGATCCCGAGGTGCAAACCCGCCTGGTGGCTCTTCTCCTCCAAACCGGCAAACCGGACGTCGCCGAAACGACGCTTAAGACGGCGTTGGCCCGACAGCCTAGCGACCCGACGCTTATGCGGTGGCTCGGCAACCTGCGTTTGGAAACTGGCAATGCAGCAGCGGCGCTGCAGATTTTCGACGGCCTTATCGCCCGCCGTCCGAGCGACGTTGCCGCGCTGAACGGGCGAGGCGTCGCACTCGATCTGCTCGGCCAGCATGAGGCTGCGCAACAGACTTACCTGACCGCTCGCGCGCTCCAGCCGGGCGATCTACAAAGCGCCAACAACCTCGCAGTGTCACTCTTGTTGATCGAACACCCCAATCAAGCAATGACGGTGCTGCAGCCGTTCTCGACGCGCTCCGACCTACCGCCTAGGCTATCAAACAACCTTGCCATAGCGCGTGCCGCTGCAGGTCAGCCCGTCGAGTCCGCACCGGAGAACGCGATCCCCGCCGACGATCTCCGCACCCTCGCGGCGTCGCTCGGTCCGGTGCAGGGCATCCAATCAGCAACGCCGGCCCCGCTCGGGGCGAGCATTAAGCCCGCAAGCTGAGCCGTCATCGGCCTCGCCGACGCAACCCAATCCGACGCCGTTTTCTTCCACTACAGTGCCGGCGTCGACCACCCCGCTCGACGAGTAGAGAATTGTCGACGGCACCATTAGGCCATGACTAAGCAGAGCCAAAGTTCAGTCTGTGTTATGGGCAAATTCGTCGTCGCCGCCGCGCTGCCGCCGGAGTTGCCATAAGGCTTGTTCGTTAACTCAGTCAACTTTCAGAGCTCCGTATGTTTCACATAAGGGCCCACCGAGCGGCTTGGCGACCACGTGTGGACCTATTGCGGCATGGCCATCAGGATATTCGGCACGGGCGAAAAGCTGCCCGGACATTTGAAACGACACCCCGGAATCGTATTTGCGATGGAAATCATTTTATCTCGTGGACAACCCCCGGGTTGCCGCGCGAGAGCACCGAAATCGGCAAGGCGACCGGTCTGTTCGAGGGGATGAAGAGTGCTGTCGGCACTCTCGCGCGCGAACTCAGTAGCGTCCTGCACGAGTTCGGCACCGAAAGCGCACAAGCCGATTTCTTCGGCACTGAGCGACTTCCGCTACTGAGAGAACGGGGTTGAGAGCGTGAAACCGCCGATGATCGATCACGTCTGCCACGAAAGAAGACTTCCATGCAGTCCGATCGCGTTCGCGAGGGAGATCTAAACAATACTCTAGTGCATCAAGCTGATAATTCGAAGGGCGGCGGGGCCGGCAACGACAATAAATAAACAAGGCAAAATGAAGAGAGCGAGCGGGAGCATCATCAGTGTTGGTAGACGTGCAGCTTTCTCTTCTAATCGCATCATTCTGTCATTACGCATCTCAACCGCAAGCAATCGCAAGGCCTGACCGAGCGGTGTCCCATACCTTAGAGTTTGTGCAAGCGTCATAGTCAGACGCTGAAAATTGTCCAAACCGGTCCGTTCGCCCATTCTTAATAGCGCGGCGCCTCGATCTGAACTCAGCCTTAGATCCTGACCTAAAGTAAAAAACTCCTGGGCGACTTCCTGGTTGGAGAAGCGCATCTCAGTCGAAACGCGGTCAATAGCACTCTCAAGTCCAAGACCAGCTTCGGCGCAAACTACAAGCAGATCGAGCGAGTCGCTTAGGCCGAGTCGGAGTGCCTTCACACGCTTGCGTCGCGCATAACCGATGGCAGTATTCGGTCCGAACACACCGGCAGCGACACCAACGCAGGTCCAAACCATCGGCCAGGGAAATGTGAAGTTTCGCGTCAGAAAATATGCGATGATCGGCAACCCAATCATCAAGATCAGCTTGCCGCCAATCAGAAGCGGCACCGCCGTGTCAGGTGACAGCCCTGCGGACCGCGCAGCGCGGTCGAGTTCCGCGAGATCTTTCGGCGAGAAAATAGAGAACCGCTGAACATAGGTTCCGATCTGCCTGACGGCAGCGACGAACAATCCCCCAATGTGAAGAGGCGCTTTCTGCTGCTCCTCCCCCCGGATTACCCGCTCCATATTACGAGCGAGGTCACGTTCGGAAAGGCTGCGGTTTAAGAGGTAGCAAGCTGCAGCTAGGAACGCCAAAGCGCAGGTGATGCCGACAAGAAGTTGTTGGCTTATCATCAGTCCTCCATGCTCTTTTGGATCAGGATGTGGCTGACAAAGAAGCCAGTCGCCAACAAGACGACGAACGCCCCGATCAACATCGGCCCACGAGGATTGGTGACAAATTCGCCGAGATAATCAGGATTTAAGAAACAAGTCAGGATGCCGACTACGACCGGCAATGCTCCCATGACGAGGGCTGACAGCCGTCCCTCAGCCGATAGAGCCCTTCCCTTAGCTACCATGGCCACACGACGCCGAACCATGTCGCTCATGTTTTCGAGCGTCTCAGACAGATTGCCTCCGGTCTGACCGTGCAAACCAATGATGACGGAAAAGAATGCGTATTCTTGAATCTGGGTCCGTTCCGATAACCGACGGATCGCGACCTCAATCGGCATTCCAAGTGCTGTTTCACCTGCAACACGCGAGAACTCGTCTTGCGTCGGTGACATACTCTCACGTCCTACATTTCTGACAGCTTCGGCAACAGGTAGACCTGCCCGGACGGCGCGGAGCATCAACGACATCGAATCTGGGATCTGCTTGAACAGCATGTCGCGATAGGCTTTGACCTTCCGTGCGAACAGATATCGCGCGAAAAACAGTGCGAACACGGCGCCCACAGCAAGCGCTGCAGCCTTGGGTATTAGATGCCCGCTTAAATTGAACGCCAGGATCCCAGCCACCGCTGCCAACGGAACGACAATCTGCGGTGAGGCCGCATACTTTGCCGGCAACCCCGGTTGATACCCCAACAGACCCGCCAGCTTAAGCAAGGGCCCAGTCGGAGCTTGTGCTCCACGCATCAAATCATCGGTGTCAGACTGACGTGCCTTGATCTCGCGTGTCGCCAATACGCGCTCTCGCAGGGCCTTCCTTCCATTGCCACGATCGGAAAATAGGCTGAACGACGCCAAGACCATCAAGATCCCGACCACCACAGATGCGATCTGAATGCTTGTCATGCCGCTTGCAACGTCTCTGCCCAAGCTCGATCAAAGCCGAAATATTGGAGACGGTCATTGAACGCCGGCTTTAATTTCGGTGAATTGTAACGGCCGACAATGCCGCCAGAAGCATTCTCCCCGGTGTATTCGAACGAAATGACATCGTTCATCGTAACAGTGTCGCCTTCCAGACCGCACACCTCCGAAATCGCCGTGACTCGGCGAGAGCCATCTCGCATTCGCTCGATCTGAACAATAATGTCCAATGCGCCGACAATCTGTCGCCTTATCGCTGTCACAGGCAAGTTCGACAGCCCCATCTGCACCATGTTCTCGATACGGGTCAGTGCGTCACGCGGGGTGTTGGCGTGCATCGTACAAATCGAACCATCATGGCCCGTGTTCATGGCCTGGAGCATGTCAAAGGCTTCAGGCCCACGGCACTCGCCGAGAATGATTCGGTCAGGCCGCATGCGTAGCGCATTCTTCAGCAAGTCTCGCTGTAAGATCTCACCCTTGCCTTCTAAATTGGCTGGTCTGGTTTCCAATCGAACAACGTGCGGCTGCTGCAGTTGAAGCTCGGCGGCGTCTTCGATCGTAATAATACGTTCGCCATGATCGATCATTTGGCTCATTGCGTTCAGCAATGTCGTCTTCCCCGAACCCGTGCCGCCGGAGACAACGATGTTGAGGCGACACCGCGCTGCAATCTCCAGGATGCGCGCAACTGGGGCACTCATGCTGCCCTTTCCAACCATGATATCGAGGGTCATTCGCCGCTTGGAGAACTTGCGAATGGTCATGACTGCGCCATCGAGAGCAAGTGGAGGGAACACGATGTTCACCCGGCTACCATCGGGAAGGCGGCAGTCGACTAGAGGGCTGGCTTCGTCTACTCGGCGTCCGACGGCTGCAGCAATCTTCTGCGCAAGAACCGAGAGTTGCTGGACATCGCGGAAACGCGTGGATGTCAGGTTCATCTTACCTGCGATCTCCACAAACACTCTGTCCGGCCCGTTGATCATGATCTCGGTGACGCGCTCGTCTTCAAGCAGCTCTTCGAGCGGGCCATATCCGACCATGTCGGCTGCCAGCTCTTGGGCCAGCCGGTCTTGATCCCGGGCAGACAAGTGAAGCCGCTCGCGATCAGCAAGCCCGTGCACCACTGCCCTGATCTGCGTTCGGAGTTGCTCAGGCGACATCTTACCGATACGGCTGATGTCGAGCATTTCCAAAACTTGCGCCCGAAGCTGCGGATGCTGCGCTTCCGTCGCCGATGCTAGATCGCGCTTGGGAGCAGACGTCGGCTCCGGTGGTACGACCAACTCCGGCAGAGGCTCCTGTCTCTGCTCGATGGGCGTCGTGGACTGCTCGGATTGTAGGCTGAGGAGCGCAGGCGGCTCAGGCGCACTGTCCTGGCGACGGCCAAAACGGGTCATGACCGGCGGAACAGTTTATGCCAGCCGCTTGCTCCTATTCGAAGATCGGCACCTGAGGCCTCTTGCGTCAACGGCATGAGTGCGCGGCGAAGTTGCTGACAGTCGTGCACTGCCGGTTTCCCAAGATTAGTGGCGCGAACGATGACTTTCGGCAAATCAGGAATGATGACTTCGGGCTTCACCCCAAGCCCTTGCTTGACCATGTCAAGGCTCAATGCTCCGGGCATATTTGCACGATTCAGAATTGTCAGAACTCGGCCGCCACCGATTTGCGTGTTGATTAGCCGTTTCATCTGCTGCGCATCGCGTAAACTTGCGACTTCAGGATTGAGGACCAACAGTGCCTGACGTGAAAGCAGAAGTGCTTCCCGTTCAGCCACCGACGGTGGCATCGGCATATCGATGACAATCACGTTGAAGCGCTGGCGCAGCAACTTCACCACCTGCTTTATGCCTGCCGCGGTTGGCGCCGGGTCAGCATCCATCGGTTCCTCGGCGGCGATGACGCGCAACCGGTCTCCGATCGGGATCGCGACACGATCGAGCAAGAGGCCATCGACGTGCTCCGGATTCTCGAGTGCAGACCGAAGGCCCGGACCTGGACGGACGCCGAGCAGCATGGCGGCGTGTCCACCCCGCAAGTTCAGATCCAGCAACGCTACGTGGCTACGGGTTTCTTCGGCGACTTGCAGCGCAAGGTTAGCGGCGATCGTTGTTGCACCAACGCCGCCACGGGCACCGCAGACCGTCACCACGCGACCACCGCGATTGCGATCCTGCTCCGGCGCTGCTCCGGCGATGTAGGGCCCGATGAGGAACGAGACTGCGTCACGGGTCAGCGGTTTACGAAGATACTCATCGACGCCGAGACGCCGGGTTACCAACCGGTAGAACTCGATGTCGGAGCGGTCGCCGAGAACAATCACCTTGATGTCGGGCGAGCAGACCGAGGCAAGCTCGTCGAGCGCCTTGATCGGATCGTCCTCGATCCCGGATATGTCGACCAGGAGAACTCGGGGGGACAGCTCGCTTTTCAGCGCCCGGACGGCTCCCTTGATGCCCCCGCGTCTGATTTGGATGCTGCTCATCTGGTCGACCAGACCACCCCGGAGTGCTGACTCCGTCGCATCGTCCAATAAGAAGGCTAGGACGGTGCTGCGGTCGTTCACACCATCGCGAACCTCGTTCTCGCCTGTGCTTTGGTCGCCCATGACAAGGTTGGTGAGATCAGACTGCATTAGGACCGTCCCGATGTTTTGCGGGTTGCTGGAAGTTTGAGATCAATGAAAGACCAGGTCGTTCACCGCATCGCCTTGAATGACCCGCATCTTCGGGTTCGTGACCGGGGCCTCGTTCGAAAGAGCCGACGAAACATCGGAGCCGAACACTGACGCAGGGGGAGCTTGTACCACGGAGGGTTTGGTGTCCTGGTCCGCTACTCGTAACGAGTCCGGCGATGTGGGCTCAGTCGGTTGATCACCGTCGATGGATCGAACTGCAAGGGTCAGGCGGCCAAGATGGCCTGCGACCGTCACTTTGGCGGCCTGTTCCGGCGTGACCTGCAAGCTCACGTTGCTGGCCACCCGCGCCGATGACGGCGCATTCGGCAGCCCGGACTGCGTCTGCACGCCCTGCGCGATCTGCTGGTCGACCGCGATGACGCGAACCCGGTTGAGCACTGTCTCCGCTACGACCCGGCGCCCCGCGGTCGTCTCACCCCGTGCGAATTCCTGGGTCAGGATAACGTCTACCAGGTCGCCGGGAGAGATCAGCCCAGAAGCCCCGGTCGTCGCATCGACACCAATCGAAATGGCACGGGTGCCTGGTGCAAGAACGGTCGCCAAAAACCCGCGGTCGCGCGACCGTAGCACATCGGCACGGCGAATGACCTGGCCGGCTTCCATGTAACGCCGCAGCATCGCTCCACGAAGCTCTGAGCGATTGTTGTCATCGGAAATCAAATCAGCCGGGGTGACTTCTGCCGTCGCGATATCCCGATCCTTGAAGTCGGTGTCCTTGAGAAGCGTACCGGCTTGCAGCGGTTCAGCCGAAACGAGAATCTTTGTCGTCGTCACCGGCGCGGCAACAGCGGTCTGAACCGGGTCGCTCTTCAGGCTCAACCACGCGAGCAGTCCACCGCCGATCAGCAGGAGCGCAGCAAGAAACATGCGTATCATGACATTCACACTCCCTGTCGATTGAGGACGACAATCGCGGCGCCGATTGCGATGGCGATGCCGTATGGCAGCGGTGCGCTGCGGCGAATGCGCCAGCACTCAACGGTCACGATCCGCGTGAAAAACGACGGGTCCGTCGTGCATGACAGCCGAGTAGCCGCCCGGGACACGCCCAAGCGGCTGAGCCCGAGATAGAACGCTGCCAATCCACCGCCGACGAGCGTTACCGCAGCGATCAGGTGGAGCGTCATCTGCGGCGAGAGCCCCGTCGCGAGCGACGCGAGTAGCTTGAGATCGGCACCGCCCAACATGCCGCGGCTGCATGCCGGTAGTAGGACGAGGAAAACACCCACACCGACCAGCAGCGAGACAGCCAGCGCCTCCCACCCCTCAGCGAGCCGAGCCAAGCACCCGACGACGATAAGCGCGATGCTGACACTGTCCGGAATAGTCCGTGTCAATACATCGCGCCAGGCAGCGAACCCCAGCAAAGCAATAACGACGATCGTTTCAAGCGACGATAGATACTGCAAGGTGCCTGGCATTGCCGCTGCTCTCACCCACGCGCTTCATCAGCGACGGACCCAGAGTTGCCATCTTCATGCTCCGGGTCCGGCTACACCGCTCCAAAGGGGGCGGTGCCGTTAGATGCTGGTGACGAGCGAGTTGAACTTCGTGTTGATGCTGGTGCCGAGCGTGGTGATGGTGCCGACTGCGACGACGGCGATCAGAGCGGCGAGCAGGGCGTACTCGACCATGGCGGCGCCCTTCTTGTTGGCGAGAGCGACCTGGGCGGCGACGTAGAGCTTGGTGATGAACACGATCATTTCTCCTCTGAAGGTTACCCGACCGGCGGGTCGGCAACCGCACGACGGTGCATCGCGCTACGGAGAAACTACCTGCGAGAGGTTAACGATCGGTTTATGCGCTAAACGAAAGTCCGCTCACCGCGCCGCGCGACAGAGGCGGACGATCTCCGCCGCCATCTCCTGCATCGCCCGCCCCGCGATGTCGACCAGATCGTGATACCGCATGAACCCGTGCGTCATCCCGTCGTAGCGGCGCTGCGTCACCGGCACGCCCGCCTCGGCCAGCCTCGCCGCATACGCCTCGCCTTCGTCGCGCAAGATGTCGTTCTCGGCCGTGATCACCATTGCCGGCGGCTGCCCGGCCAGCGACGCCGCCCGCAACGGCGCGATCCGCGGGTCCGCCCACGCGTCCCGCGGCGCGTAATTCCGGTAAAACCACAGCATATCGGCCGCACTCAGCGGAACGTCTCCCGCCCCGTAACGCCGGTAGCTCTCCCGCTCCAGATCGGTATCGACTGCCGGATAGATCAGCACCTGCCCGGCCAGCCGCACGCGCCCGGACAGCGCGCCGGCCAGCACCGTCGCCAGGTTTCCGCCCGCACTATCCCCGGCCACCACGATCGGTGCCGACAGTCCGGCGCCGCCCGCGCCCACCCAGAGCAGCGCGTCCTCACAATCGTCCAGCCCTGCCGGGAACGGGTGCTCCGGCGCCAACCGATACTCCGGCACCAGCACCGCGCAGCCCGTCTCGGCGCACAATCTCCGCGCCAGGACCTCGTAATCACCGATCGCGCCGATCACCCAGCCGCCGCCATGAAGATAGACGATCGTGCCGATCGGCGCCTCTTCCGGCCGCAGCACGAGCGCCGGGATGCTGCTCGCCCGGGTTGGCAGGTCGATCATCTCGCGGCTCGCGACCGGCGCCCCGGCACCGAACAAGGTCCGCGACTGCGCCATGACCGCGCGCGCCTGCGCCGGCGACCCGGCCGACAACGCCGGAACGCCAGCAGTCCGCGCCTTGTCCAACAACGCTTGGATGACCGGATGCACCGCCACCATCGAACTCCTCTGTATCGGCATCACGCTACTCCGCCTGTGCAAGGCAAGCCATCCCGGACTGGACTCTCATCAACAACAACTCTGCTTATTTATTCCAGCTCTGCTCGGCTGGTTTGGACAACGAACTGTGCAATACTGCGTTGCAGCAATTCAACCGAACCAGGATCATCCGCATGACCTCAGAAACAACCACACCGGACCCGTTCGACCAACTTCTTGAGGGCGTCGCACGCTTCACGTCATCCGTGTTTCCGGAGAAGCGCGATCAGTTCGCCCGCCTGGCCACCGGCCAGCATCCGCACACGCTGTTCATCACCTGCGCCGACAGCCGCATCGTTCCCGAGATGATCACCCAGACCGAGCCCGGCGACATGTTTGTCTGCCGCAACATCGGCAACATCGTGCCGTCCTATGGCGAGATGATGGGCGGCGTGTCGGCCATCGTGGAATATGCCGTCGTCGCCCTCGGCGTGTCGCACGTCGTGGTCTGCGGCCATTCCGATTGCGGCGCCATGAAGGGCTTGCTCCGGGCCGACGACCCCACCCTGAAGCGGATGCCGACCGTCTCGAGCTGGCTGCGCAACGCCGAAGCCGCCCGTAGCGTCGTGGACGCGCTGCATCCCGACCTCGATGGAAACGCGAAGGTCGAAGCGCTCGTCGAGCAGAACGTCCGCTTGCAGTTGCAGCATTTGTTGACCCACCCCGCCGTTGCCGCGCGCGCGGCCGACGGAAGCCTCAAGCTGCATGGCTGGGTCTACGACATCGAGAATGGCGGCGTGACCACGATCGAGGAAGTCGGCGGTGGCTCCAAGACGATCGAGGTGTCCGGAAGCCCAACACCATGATCGTCGACCGGCGGCTCCACCCGGTCCGCATCTTTCGATCGGTCGGCTTGTCGCTGCTGTTGCTCGTGGCCTACGACCTCACCATTACGGTGCTGTATGTCGTGTTCAACCAGCATTGGATGGGGGTCAACGACCTCCCCCTCGCCTTGCTGGGTAGTGCGTTGGCCATCATCATCGGCCTGCGCAACAACAGCGCGTATGGCCGGTGGTGGGAGGCGCGCACGCTGTGGGGCAGCGCGGTAAACAACTCCCGCTCGCTGGCCCGTGGCGCGCAGATGTTCCTGCCGCGCGACACGGCCGATCTCATGATCCGGCTGCAGATCGCCTGGGCGCATGCTCTGCGATTTGCCATGCTGAAGCAGGATCCGTGGGCCACCATCACGCCGTTCCTTCCGCCCGACATGGCCGCCCGCCTGCGCACGGCCGTCAACGTGCCCACCGCGCTGCAAGGCGAGATGGGCCGCGTGGTCGCGCTGCATCGGGACGGCGATGTCGACAGCGCCGTCCGGGTCGCCGCGCTGGACATCACCTTCTCCGCCCTGGCCGACGCGCAGGGCGGGCTGGAGCGCATCAAGAACACGCCGCTACCCCGTCAGTTCGAGCAGTTTCCCCGCGTGTTCGTGATCGCCTATTGCCTGTTACTACCAATCGGCCTGGTCTCCGACCTGCACATCATGACGCCGATCGGGTCGACCGTGATCGGCTTCGCCTTCTACCTGCTCGACCAGATCGGCCGCGATCTCGAGGATCCGTTCACCAACAGCATCCACGACGTCCCGATGGGTGCGATCACCACGACGATCGAGATCGACTTGCGGCAGATGCTAGGCGAGACCGAGGTGCCGAAACCGCGCCAACCCGTCGACGGCATCCTGAACTAACCCGCTCCAGCCCGGCGCGCGCAACCGATGGGCGCGCCGGGTCATTCCGCTCGAGACGGTTGCAAACCGGCCCGATCAGGATTATGTTGCACTGCAGCAAACGAGGAACGTCCTGGGCTCAATGGCCAACGCGCCGCATTGAACAGGAACTTCACGATGAACACATTCGACGCCATGGGCCACGCTCAGCTTCAGGCTGCCGACGGAAACCGTCAGCTTGCGATCGCCCTCTCCCGCTGGATCGGCAGCATCGCCAACCGCGTGCTCGGCATGCTCGGCCGGCACATTCCGGCGACCAAGACCAGCCGCTAACGGCTCCGAGAGTGCCGGGGATCGCCCTGGCACTCTTGCCGCCTTTCCCGCCCCGCGCTACGGCCCACCCTGACCAGGGAAGGGAAACGTGATGCGCGTATTGATCATCGGGGCCGCCGGCATGATCGGCCGCAAGCTGACCGCGAAGCTCGCGACCTCCCTCGGCAAGCCCGTCGAGCACCTCACCCTTGCCGACGTCGTCGCCCCGACGACCCCGGCCGACTTCCCCGCTGCCGACATCCGCACCGTCGACATCTCGCAGCCCGGCGCCGCCGCGACCCTGCTCGATGGCCGCCCCGATCTCATCTTCCACCTCGCCGCCATCGTGTCCGGCGAGGCCGAGGCCGATCTCGAGAAGGGCTATCGCATCAACCTCGACGGCACCCGCGAGCTGTTCGACGCCATTCGCGTCATCCCCGACTACGCGCCCCGCGTGGTGTTCACCTCTTCGCTGGCCGTCTTCGGCGCCCCCTTCCCCGACTCCATCGGCGACGATTTCCACCTCACCCCGCTGACCAGCTACGGCACCCAGAAGGCGATGGGCGAACTCCTCCTCGCCGACTACTCCCGCCGCGGCTTCTTCGACGGCATCGGCATCCGCCTGCCCACCATCTGCATCCGCCCTGGCCTGCCCAACAAGGCCGCCTCCGGCTTCTTCTCCGGCATCTTGCGCGAGCCGCTCGCCGGCCACGAAGCCATCCTCCCCGTCGACGACAGCCTGCGCCACTGGTTCGCCAGCCCCCGCGCCGCCATCGGCATGCTGCTGCATGCGGCGACCCTCGACACCGCCCCGCTCGGCGCCCGCTGCACCCTCTCGATGCCCGGCCTGTCCGCCACCGTCGCTGAGCAGATCGAGGCGTTGCGCCGGGTCGCGGGCGAAAAGGCGGTACGCCTCATCCGCCGCCAGCCCGACCCGGCGGTCCAAGCCATCGTCGGCGGCTGGGCGCAGCGTTTCGACGCCGCCCGCGCCACCTCGCTCGGCTTCACCGCCGAGACCTCGTTCGATGAGATCATCCGCGCCCATATCGACGACGAACTCGGCGGCACCCTAGGCGCCGCCGCATGAGGGTCGTCCTCATCGGCCAGCAAGCCTTCGGCAAAGCCGTCCTGGACGCGTTCCTGGCCCGCGGCGACACCGTCGCCGCCATCTTCTGCGCCCCCGAGAAAGGCCGCCCCGACCCCCTCCGCCTCGCCGGCGAGGAAGCTGGCATCCCGACCCACATGTTCCCCAAGCTTGGCAGCCCCGAGGCGCTCGACGCCCTCCGCGCCGCGGACGCCGACATCGGCATCATGGCCTACGTCACGCAGTTCGTGTCGCAGGAGTTCTGCGCCGTCCCCACCCACGGCACCATCCAGTTCCACCCCAGCCTGCTGCCGCTGCATCGCGGCGCCTCGGCTATGAGCTGGTCCATTATCCTCGGCCGCCGCGAGACCGGCTTCACCATCTTCCGCCCCAGCGACGGCCTGGACGAAGGCCCGGTCATCTTCACCCGCAAGGTGGACATCAGCCCCACCGATACGCTCGGAACGGTCTATTTCGGCAAGATCTTCCCCCAAGGCGTCGCCGGCCTCCTCGAAGCCGCCGACCTCGTCCTGGCCGGGAAAGGCAACGCCATCCCCCAGATTGAAGACACCGCCACCTACGAAGGCATCATCGGCGACGCAGAGTCGCAGATCCACTGGCACCAGCACGTCGACCAGATCTACGACCTGATCCGCGGCTGTGACCCGGCGCCGTCCGCCTGGACCACCTACGACGGCAAGCGCCTCGACTTATTCGACGTCGAGAAGCGCCCGGCCCGCACCTTTGCCGAAGTCAAAGGCAAGAAGATGGGCCAACTCATCACCGTCGAGGCCGCCGGCGCCCTCATCCAAGCCCAAGGCGGCGCGATCCTAGCCAAACGCGTTCGCCTCGACGGCGGCAAGAAACTCGCCGCCCTCGACTTAGAACTTTCCGCAGGCACGATCCTAGGCAAGTAACCCGCCCCCTGATCACTCGTAGGGCGGGCTTCGGCTCGTCATCGCTCGCCGTCCACCAACCCCGTCATCGCGAGCGCAGCGCGGCGATCCAGGGCGCACCATGCGCGCCCCGAACCGCCGCGGCCCCGGTAGGATCAGTCGGCGCCGAACGTCGACGGAATGATCTTCACCCGCCCGGCGATGGCGTCATCCACCCGCACCAGCGGGAACCCGACCGTGATGTTCGTGCTCTGGTTCCACGCGTCGACGATCTGGTCACGCAACTCGGCCGCCCCGGCCGCCAGCTGCTGCGAGACCACGGCGTATTCCAGCGGCTGGTTCGTCTTGTAGCCATCATGCCCGGAGTTCAGCTCGGCCTCGTAGGTCGGGATCACCTGGGCCAGCGTCTCCGCCAGATAAGCCGGCACCCGCCGCTCGTTCGTCGTCGTGCCGCGATCGATATACGGCCGGATCGTCAGCGTCGTGAAGTCGACGAAATTCCGCACGAACGCTCCCTCGAACGGCGAATGGATCCCCGCGTTCGTGTAGCCGCGCGGATTGGCATAGTTGCCCCACCCATTGAAGTGCACCGACACGTGCATCGGCTGGCTCGCATCCGCCACGAAATGGCTCCAATACCCGATATCGCGCAGCGTCAGCTGCTGCCGCACCGAGATCTGGTAGCGGAAATACGCGATGTCGCTCGGCGTCGTCGCGGTCGCCAACCCGGCCTGCAGCGCCCGCCACATGCCAAAATCCTTCCGCACCTGCTGGAACCCGTCCAGCATCTGATATGGCAGGTACCCCACCGTATACTGGTCCTGCCCCGCCGGGTTGCTCGCCGCCCGCTCCGCCGTGTCGAATGCCTCGCGCGTTGCCGGCAACGCCGACAGCGCCACCGACCCGCCCAACGCGAAGCCGTTATCATCGATGTCGATGAAGTGCCCGTTGTCGCGCTCGGCGTCGTGCACCGTCCGCGTGGTCGCTGTCCCCGTCGCGCTCGTCAGCGCGCCCGTCGTCTTGCTCTCATCGGCCTCGGCCCCGAGCTCGCCTATGAACTGCGCCGGCGACGCCCCGCGCACGAACGCCGGCAGATCCGACGGCAGGTTCTGGATCGCCAGCGTGCTGATGCCGACATGGCCCGAATGGCCCCAGGCGAACGCCTGACCAGTGGTGAAAACGGTAGCGGAAACGGCAATCGCGATGAGCGCGAGGCCGCGAACGTTCGTCGTCATTAAGCTATCCCTCTTTTTGATGGAAATAGGGTCGGCTCAGGCCCGGCGGCGGCGCAAAACGAGCCCCACCAACCCCGTGCTCAACAGCGCCAGCGTCGCCGGCTCCGGCACGGCCGACACCGCTGCCGTCGCATTGATGTTGTCGACCGCCAGGCCGCTCGCGCTCGTGCGGAACGTGGCAACCGTGAACGCCGCGCCGCTATAGCTCAGCACGCCCTCGGCATAATTATACCCGCTCGGCACCGTACCGACCTTGGTCGCACTCCCGCCGGCATTGGTTGTCAGCGCCAACGACCCACTCCGATCGCCGAGCGCAAAGTTGAGCGACAACGCGCTAACGGCCTGGCTGAACGTAATCGTCAGCGGGCTCGACGGATCGATCGACCCAAGCGCCGTCGTCAGGAACGACAGCGTGATCCCTGAATACAGCGGCAACGGCCCGCTGGTGCTGTTGTACGAGATGTCGAATGCCCCGGGATCCGCGAATGTCGACCCGGCGAACGTCGCCGTCAGCCCGGAAGCCGTGCTGGAGAACGGCGTCGTCGCCGTGAACGGGTCGGTCTCGAACGTGAACAGCGCCGCCGAGGCCGAAGACGCCGACGCGGCCGTTATAAACGTCACGGCAAGCACCGCTGCTAACAAAGATCGAGTTTTGGTCAAGTTAGCCTCACATGAGAACAGTGAGGCGACCTATAAAAGCTGCGGTCTCGTCTGTTTAAGATGACTTCATGAACATACGGTAACGGTCATCCCCGCCGTCCCATGATCCCCGCCCGCAACCACTGCGACATAGCATCGATGATCACCACCGTCACCAACACCATCGCGATCAGGAACGCCGCCTGCTGCCACTCCAGCACCCGGATCTGCTCATACAGATGCAGCCCGATCCCGCCCGCCCCCACAATGCCGATGATCGTGGCCGACCGCGTGTTGCTCTCGAAGAAATACAGCAACTGACTGGCGAACACCGGCAACACCTCCGGCAACAACCCGAAGCGCAGCCCGAACCACCAACCGCCGCCCACCGACTGCACCGCTTCCCCCGGCCGCTTATCGGCGGCCTCGATGGCTTCGCTCATCAGCTTGGCCAACGCCGCCACATCCGCCGTCGCGATCGCCAGCAGCCCGGCGAACGGCCCCAACCCCACCACGTTGACCCAGATCAACGCCCAGATCAGCGCATCCACGCTGCGCACCGCGTCCAACCCGCGCCGGGCGAAGAAATGCACCCAGCGCTGCGCCACCACGTTGCGCGCCGCGAAGAACCCCAGCGGCAACGCGAACACCGCCGCCAGCAACGTCCCCAGCAGCGCGATCGACAGCGTTTGCAGCAACGCCCCGAAATACAACGCGAAATGCCCACCCGTCTCCGGCGGCAGCATCAGCTCCACGATCGTTCCGAGCTGCCCGAACCCCGACCACACCCGGTCCCCCGAGATCCCCAGCAACGGAAACGCCGCCACATACACCAGCGCCCCCGCCCCGAGCAGCCCGGCCGTCCCCCATCCGATCCGCCGCTCCGGCAGCTTCCCAGTGGACGGCTGAAGCATCGCCCCGCTCACGCGCCGCGGCCTCCAGAAAGCCCCAACAATTGATGCCGCACCCGCTCGGACACCATGTCGAGCACCATCACGCACGCCATCAGCATCAGCAGCATCGCGCTGACGTCGCTGTAGTAAAATTTCCGGATCGCCACGAGCAGCTCCTGCCCGATCCCGCCCGCGCCGACGAACCCGATCACCGCGGCGCCGCGCACATTGTACTCGAAGCGCAACAAGGCGTAGCTGGCGAAATGGCTCAGCACCTGTGGCAACACCCCGAACCGGATCTGCGACAGCCACCGTCCGCCGGTCGCCGCCACACCCTCGAGCGGCTTAAGGTCGATGCTCTCCAGCACCTCGGTGAACAGCTTTCCCAGCGTCCCCCCGGTATGCAGCGTGATCGCCAACACCCCCGGCAACGGCCCCAGCCCGAACGCCACCACGAACACCAGCGCGAACACGATGTCCGGCACCGTCCGCATGAACTCCAGCACCCGCCGCACGGCGAACCGGACCCACGCGAACCGCACCAGGTTCGCACTCCCCAGCACGCCGCCCACCACCCCGATCGCCACCCCGGTGACCGTACCGAGATAGGCCATCAGCAGCGTCTGCCCGAGTTGAACGCTCCAGCGCCGAAGGCCCCAGAACCAATAGGCCGGGTCGGTCCAAACAGCCGCGCCGGTGTCGAGATGCCCGAGCCGCCCGAGGTAGCTGCCGAAATTAGGCAGCCCAGTCCAGAACTTCCCGAGATCGACCTCCGCCCCGACCCACGCCGCCGCGATCGCCACCAAGAGCACGGTGGCGCCGATGGCCGTGACCCGGCGGCGCTCCGCTCCCGCCTCCGCGTACGCCCGCCGTAGCGGCTCCAACTGGGCCGCTCCGGGATCCGCGATCAACCCACTCATCTCGAACCCTCTCCCGCGCCGGGGAGAGGGCAGGCCAGCGTCGCCACGAGCGGGAAGTTAGCCGTTCTGCTTACGCAGCTTGTCCACGAACGTGATCAGCTTGATCGTGTCGTCGTAGGCTGCATTATCCGTCTTCTGGAACGCCTGGTTCTTGCCGTCCGACAGCTTGGCGAACGCCGCCTTGTCCTTTGTCGCCGCGTCCAGGTACGCCTGCGTGATCGCCGTCTTCAAATCGGTCGGCAGCGCGTCCAGGTAGGCCGTCGGCCCGTTGATGATCAGGTCCGACTTCAGGATGATGCGGAAGTCGTCCACCGTCGCCGGCTTGCCGTCCGCCGTCTTGATCATGCCCTTGTTGAGCATCCGCGTCAGGTTGCTGTCGTCCGGCGCGTTCCAGAAATTGGCCGCAACGTCCACCGTGCCCTGCCACAGCGCCAGCACGGCGTTCTCGTGGCTGCCGGTGATCAGCACCTTGCCGAAGAACTTCTCCGCGTTGATCTCCAGCTTGTTGAGCGCGAACAGCGGCATGTTGTAGCCCGAGGTCGAGTTCGGATCGACCAAGCCGAGGTTCTTGCCCTTGAGATCCTCGATCGTCTTGTACGGCGAGTCCTTCTTAACGTAGAAGACCGAGTAATACCCCTTGGACCCATCGCTGTTCACGTCGATCGCGAACGCCGTGACCTTCACCCCGGTCACCAACGCCCGCGCGAACGAGGCCGGGCCGTAATAGGCGATGTGGATGTTGCCCGACCGCTGCCCCTCGATCACCGCCGCGTAATCGTTGGCGACCCGCAGCGTCACCTTGGTGCCCAACTCACGCGACAGGTACTCGACGAACGGCGCATAGCGGTCGTTGACGCCGGACGCGTTCTCCGCCGGCACCACGGCGAACACCAGCTCCGGATACGCCGACTTCCAGCTCTGCGCCGATGCCGACCCGGCGAGGAGGCTACTGGCAGCCCCCGCCGACAAACCAGCCAAAAGCGTACGACGATCGATCATGAAACCACTCCCAAAACCCAAATCACGCCAACACGGCGTCCGGCATCGGCTGCAGCACCGGCGTGTCCATCACCTCGCCGGCCTCGAGCCCATACAGCTCGCGCGCAACGTCGTCGGTCAGCGCCTCGGGCGCCCCGTCGAACACCAGCCGCCCGCCAGCCATGCCCACCAACCGGTCGCAATAATTCCGCGCCAGCTCGAGCGAATGGAGGTTGCACAGCACCGTCAGCCCGAAATGCTTGTTGATCCGCAGCAACGAATCCATGACCACCTTGCTGCTGCGCGGGTCCAACGACGCCACCGGCTCGTCGGCCAGGATGATCTCCGGCTCCTGCAGCAGCGCCCGGCAGATCGCCACACGCTGCTGCTGCCCGCCCGACAGATCCTGCGCCCGCTGCGCCACCAGCGCCCCGATCCCCATCTGCTCCAGCGCCGCCATGCCCAGCAGCATGTCGGCGCGGCTCCACATCTTCAGCGTGGACCGCCACATCGGCGCATGCGCCAGCCGGCCCATCAGCACGTTGTCGAGCACGTCGAGCCGCCCGATCAGGTTGAATTGCTGAAAGATCATCGCGCAGCGCCGGCGCCATTGCCGCAGCCCGCGTCCCCGCAAGGCACCCACGTCCCGCCCGTCCCACGTGATCCGCCCGCTCGTCGGCGTCGCCAGCCCGTTCAACGACCGCAGCAGCGTCGACTTTCCCGCGCCGGACCGCCCGATCACGCCCACGAACTGCCCGCGCGGCACCGTCAGCGTCAGATTGTCGAGCGCCTTGGCCGTGCCAAACGCCTTCGTCAGCCCCTCGACCAGCAACAAATCGTTCGACCCCTCGTTACGGGCCGACGTCTAAGGTGTGGCGCTAAGCCAGCCCTAGTGAAGCTTCGATGACGCTCGCCGGCTCACCGCGTCCCAGCACTCGCCCGCCGGGCTGGTCGTGAAAGCCGCCATCCCGCCAGCGCCGCACCCGATACAGCGTCGCGAACGCCATCGCGGGCGCCACCCCGCCCTGCCCGCCGACCAACTCCGCTCCGCGCCGCACATTGTCGGTCATCCAGGCCGGCAGCCGGAGGTGATACGGATTGCGCGTGACCTCGCCGACATGCAGCGCCAACGCCGCCACCAGATCCGCCATGTCCGGCACCGACGACTCCACCAGGAGGTTCGGCGCTGCCATCGCCCCCCAGAACTCCGTTTCCACCACCACCACGTCCAACCCCGGCACCGACGCCATCGCGTCCACCACCAGCAGGTGCGTCCCGATATGCGTGGGGTGCCAATCCGCCCGGTGCGGCACGAAGATCACCGCCGGCTGCTCGGCCTCGAGCAGCGCTGCCATTCGCGCCACTGCCGCCGGCCAGTGCGCGCCCTCCCGCCCCGCCGGCGTCACCCCCTCCAGCCCGGCCCGATCCGGCGTCACCAACCCGAAGCCGAGCGCTGCGCACGCCGCCGCCTGCTCGTCCCACCGCGCTGCCCGCCGGGCGGCCAAGCTGCCCAGCGTCACCGCCACCGCCGTCACCGCGAACCCGGCCTTCCGCCGCAACCGCAGCGGCAACCCGCCCACGATCACCTCGTCATCCGGATGCGGCGCGAAGACCAGTGCCTTGCGCCCGGTTCCCAACGGCAGCGAGGCGCCGGCCGGCACCGCAACCGTCGCCCCGGCCGCCATCACGGCAGCAAGCTCCTCGACCCAAGCTCGATAAGAATTCATGCGCCACCCCTACCCCGCCGCACCGCGTTGAAGAACCCTCCCGATCTTGCCCATCCGGCGTCACCGGCTATCGTCCTGCCGCATGAAAATAATCGGCCTCATCAGCGGCACCTCCCTCGACGCCATCGACGTCTGCGCCGCCGACCTGGTGCTAGACGACGGCATGGTCACCCTCACGCCGCTCGGCCATGACGAGCGCCCCTGGCCCCCCGCGCTGCGTCACCGCCTCCTCGCCGCACTGCCGCCGGCCCCCGTCACGATGGCCGACATCTGCCAGCTCGATACCGAGATCGGCCACGCCTTCGCCGACGCCGCCAGCTGGGCCATCGAGCACCTCGCCGCGGGTCGCGCCGACCTGGTGGCCTCCCACGGCCAGAACGTCTTCCACTGGATCGAGAACGGCCGGGCCCGCGGCACCCTTCAGCTCGGCCAGCCCGCCTTCATCGCCGAGCGCACCGGCCTACCCGTCATCTCCGACTTCCGTGCTGCGGACATCGCCGCCGGCGGCCAAGGCGCCCCCCTGGCCAGCACCCTGGACGCCCTCTGGCTGGCGGGTGACACCCCGCGCGCCGCCCTCAACCTCGGCGGCATCGCCAATATCACGGTCGTCGGTAATGACGGCCTCACCGCCTTCGACACCGGCCCGGCCAACTGCCTGATGGACCTGGAAGCCATCCGCCAGACCGACGGCGCCCAATCCAGCGATCTCGACGGCCGCATCGCCAGCACCGGCGCCATCCGCGCCGACCTTCTCGCCCGCTTCCGCGCCGAGCCCTATTTCGCCCTGCCGCCCCCCAAGAGCACCGGCCGCGAATTATTCGACGCCAGCTTCGTGCCCCGCCACACCGCCGGGCTGCCTCCGATCGCCGACGCCGACCTGATGCGCACGCTGCTGGAACTCACCGCCACCACCGTCGCCGATGCCTGCCGCCGTGCCGGCGTCACGCAGGTCGTGGCTTCCGGCGGCGGCGTGCGCAATCCGGTCCTGATGGCCGAGCTCGCCGCCCATCTTGCCCCGATCACCCTGACCACCGCCGAAGCCGAAGGCCTCCCCAGCGCCGGCAAGGAGGCCTATCTCTTCGCGCTGCTCGGCTTCCTCACCTGGCACGGTCTTCCCGGCACCGTCTCCGGCGCCACCGGCTCCCACACTCCTCGCATTCTCGGCCGCCTCAGCCCCGGCCACGCTCCCTTGTGCCTCCCCGATCCGGCACCGTCGCCAACTCGGCTTCGCATCGGCCGCATTCCGCGTGTAGCCTCCCGCCCATGACCAACATCCTGATCAAGAACGGCCGCGTCATCGACCCGGCTTCCGCCACCGACGGCATTGCCGACATTGCTCTCGGCGACGGCAAGATCATCGCGGTCGGCACGAACCTCCCCGGCGCCGAGCACACGATTGACGCCAGCGGCCTGATCGTCTCGCCGGGCTTCATCGACCTGCACGCCCACGGCCAGTCCATCCCTGCCGACCGCATGCAGGCCTTCGACGGCGTCACCACAACGCTCGATCTCGAAGCCGGCGTCATGCCCGTCGCCTCCTGGTACGCCCGCCAGGCTAAGCAGGGCCGCATCCTGAACTACGGCGCCTCAACCAACTGGGCCTTCGCCCGCATCGGCTCCATGACCGGCTCCAACGAAGAGTCCTCCCTCGAAGCCTTCGGCCGCGCCATGCGCGACCCCCGCTGGGTCGACAACGTCGCCACCGAAACCGAGGTCACCGGCATTCTCGACCGCATCGGTAATGGCTTGAACGAAGGCGCCATCGGCATCGGCATCCTCAACGCCTACGCCCCCGGCGCCGGCGTGCAGGAGCTGACGGCGGTCTGCCAACTCGCTTTCCGGCACAACGTCCCGACCTTCACCCACGTCGCCTACATGTCCCGCATCGACCCGGAGAGCGCCGCCGAGGCCTACATCCGCCTCATCGGCTACGCCGGCGCCACCGGCTGCCACATGCACATCTGCCACTTCAACAGCTCGTCCAAGCAGGACATCGCCCGCTGCGCCACCCTGATCGAGAAGGCGCAGGCTCAGGGCCTCCCCATCACCTTGGAATCCTACCCCTACGGCACCGGCTCCACCGTCATCGCCGCCGCCTTCTTCAGCGATCCCGAGTTCGAGGCCCGCTCCGGCACCGGCTTTGACGCCGTCCAGCGCGTCACCGACGGCCATCGCTTCCGCGACCGCGCCGAACTCCTCGCAGCCCAGAAGGAAGACCCGTCCACCCTGGTCCTCTGGCACGTCCTCGACACCGAGCGGAACGACCATCACCGCGACCTGCTCGACCGCGCCGTGCTGTTCCCTGGCAGCGCCATCGCGTCGGACGCCATGCCCTGGACCCTGCCCGACGGCGCCACCTACACCGGCAATGCCTGGCCGCTGCCCGCCGACGCCACCTCGCACCCCCGCTCCGCCGGCTGCTTCACGCGATTCCTCCGCCACTGGGTCCGCGAGCGGGACGCCATCCCCCTGTCCGACGCCCTCGCCAAGTGTACGAGCATCCCTGCCGACATCCTCGCCCCCAGCACCCCCGCCATGGCCAGCAAGGGCCGCCTACGGCCGGGCGCCGACGCCGATCTCACGGTCTTCGACCTCGCCACCCTCACCGACCGCGCCGAGTTCACCGCCATGAACCGCCCCGCCGAAGGCGTCCGCCACCTGATCGTCAGCGGCAATCCCGTCATCACCGACGGCGTGATGGACGAAGCCGCCCGCCCCGGCCAACCCGTTCGCCGCCCTCAAACAGCGACTCCGTAAGGTGGGTGAAACCCACCAGCGCCCGGCGGCCGTCCCGATCCTCCTGGTCACTGGCTTCCTGGGTGCCGGCAAGACCACCGCCGTCAACCACCTGCTCACCCACGCCGGCGGTCGCCGCATCGCCGCCGTGATCAACGATTTCGGCGCGATCAACATCGACGCCGAACTCATCGCCGATACGGCCGACAACCTCATCAGCCTTGCCAATGGCTGCATCTGCTGCTCCCTGGAAGGCGACCTGCTTCGCACCCTCGCCACCCTGCTCCGCCGGGACCCCCGCCCCGAGTACATCGTCATCGAGACCAGCGGCATCGCCGACCCGGCCGACATCGTCCGCAACCTCATGGACCCCGTCATCTGGCAGGAAGCCCCGCTGGAAACCGTGCTCTGCATCGCCGACGCCACTACCCCCGCCCTGACCGACGCATTGTCCAAGAATCAGGTCCGCGCCGCCGACATCGTCGCCCTCAGCAAGACCGACCTGGCCGACCCGGCCGGGCTGAAAGCCGCCATCGCCGCCCTCAAACCCACCGCGGTCATCATCGACGCCCCGAACGGTCAAATCCCCACCGACCTGCTCTTTCCACCCAACCCCGATCACGTTCCCCGCGAGATCGGCCGCCGCCGCCCCACCGCCGACCGCTTCGAGACGCTGAGCTGGACCGCCGACGCCCCGCTCTCCCTCCCACGCCTGCAATCCGCCATCGGCCGCCTCTCCCCCAAGCTCGCGCGTGCCAAAGGCTTCTTCGAGACCGTGGATGCCCCCGGCCGTCCCATGCTCCTTCAACTCGCTGCCGGCCGCGCCACCCTCTCGCCTGCCGCCCCGCGCCCGCCCGGTGCCCCCCGCACCCGCCTAGTCTTCATCGCCGAACTCGGCACCCTCACCAAAGCCGACCTAGACGCCGCCCTAGCTCCCTGCGCCGCCTGACCTCTGCCGAGCCTTGCGCTCCAGAATTTCCGGCTCCGGCGCCATTTTGCTCGCCACCTGCAACAATGCCGCTCGCGACGACATGTCCAAGCGTCGATACGCCCGCAATAACGCCTCCTCGTCGCCCGCCAGCAGCCCTAACTGCCCCTGATCCTCCGCCAGGAACTCCTCCGGCACCGCCTCCTCCGGATCCAGCCCGACCAGGTACCCGATCGACGTCGACAGCGCGTCCGCCAGCCGCACCAGCCGCTTGCCCCGCAGCATCTCCGTCCGCCCATCGAGCACTCGGTCGACCGCGTCTCCCGGCATTCCCGCCGCTATCGCTGCCTCGCTCGCGCTCAGTCCAAGCCGATCCAGCCGTCCCTGGATCCGCTCCGCAAACCCGCTCAAATGATTCCCAACGCCCGGATCAACACGACACTCATTGCCATCAGCAGCGCCAGGCTCCCCGTCACCGCCGCGATCACCTGCGGCCCCGCGCCCGCCACTGTCTTCAGATCAGTCCCCAATCCCAGCGCCGCCATCGAGACGATCGTCAGCGTGTTGGCCGTTATCGCCGCCGGCTTCAGCAACACGCCCGGGATCAATCCGGCCGATCGCAACCCGGCCAGCGCCAGGAACCCCACGATGAACCACGGCACCATCTTGTGCAGCGGCAGCTTGCCCGGCTTGGGCCGGTCCCCCGCCATCCCGGGAGCACTTGCGTTGCCATTCAACCGCCGGGTCAGGACCGAAAGGCACAGCACCACCGGCCCCAACATCAGAACTCGCACCAGCTTGACCAGCGTGCCCATCTGCACCGCCACCGCACCCATTGGGGCCGCCGCCGCCAGCACCTGCGGCACCGCATACACCGTCAACCCAGCCAGCACGCCATACTGAAGCTCGCTCAGATGCAGCACCGCCGGCACAAGCGGCAGCCCGAGCACCACCAAGACCCCCAGCACCGCCGTGAACGCGATCGACGCCGCCACGTCCTCGCCATCCGCCCCGATGATCGGCGCCACCGCCGCGATCGCCGAGTTGCCGCAGATCGAGTTGCCGCACGCCACCAGCAGCGCCATGCGATGCGGCAGCTTCAGCGCCCGCCCGATCCCATAGCTCGCCAGGATCGCCACGATCACGATCCCTGCGATCCCGACGATCAACAGCGGCCCGGCCGCCACGATCATCGTCGCACTGATGGAGGCACCCAGCAGGAATACCGCGATCTCAAGCAGCGTCTTGGCGCTGAACGCGATCCCCCGCGTCCACAGCGGCCCCGGCCGCCACGCGGTCCGAACTGCCGTCCCCACCAGGATCGCCAGTACTAGCGCCTCGAGCCATGTCGCGCCGAACGCCGCCGCCTCGAGCCGCTCGAGGCCGATGGCCACCGCGGTCACCACCAGGCAGAGCAACAGCCCCGGAAGGACGCGCCGTCCGAAGCCGAGCACGCCCGAGGGAGCGACACCTTTAACGACCGTATCAGAGTTCTGTGACATGGGACCTCAGCCAGCGACAGCGCTACCATCGCTGCGTCGGCCGATCAAATCTAAGCCCGACGGATACCTCGGTGTGAGCTTGAGCAGCACCAGCGGCAGCACATCGAGTGTCAAAGTAATGTTTCATTAAGCCTTGTCGTCTAGAGTGAGCCAGGTCAAGAAATGACGGCGGACGCTTCGTATTAGGCCTTTGACTAGCCAGTCCAAGTAATCGAACCGCTTGATTCAGAACGAGTGACGGTCGGCCCAACCACTCTCATCTGAACTGGCATTGTACAAATGAGCTCCATTGCGTCGCTTTCGCGGGAAGGCAGGGCCTCCGCTCGCACACATCAGCCAGATCATAAGTTCTCCAAACGAGTCTGGACGGACAAGCGGCTGATCGCTTCCGTATTCGTGGGAGCCGGGCTGGTTTCCTTACTTCCGTTGGTCTTCGTGCAATGGCCTCCGTTAATCGACTACCTGCCTCATCTCGCCCGTGTCCTCATCGAGCACAGCCTCCTGACCGATGGAGCTTTTGCCGATCGCTTCATGTGGAACCTGCGCGTGGTTCCCAATCTCGGCCTCGACGCGGTAGTCTTGCCGCTGACTCTGCTCGGCGTTCCGCTCGACCTCGCCGGCAAGTTCTTCGTAGCCCTCGTCATCCTCCTTAACGGCGCTGCGGTGGTCCTCCTCCACAGAGCGCTGTTCGGTCGCTTATCGCCCATCCCCTTGATCGCCTTCGCCTTCAGCTACACCGAATTGCTGATTTTCGGCTTTCTCACCTCCGAACTCGCCGTCGCTCTCGCCCTAATCGCCTTCGCGACATACCTGCGGCGTTCCGTGGCGACATCGGCGCTCCGCCTTGTCGCCCTCGTGACCCCTGTCGTGATCGGCTTGTTCTTCGTCCACTTGTTGGGCGCTCTGCTTTTCCTGGGCCTGATCGCGGCGGACGCCATCTCCTCCCGCTGGATCGCTCCCGCTCTCGCCCGCCTGTCGTTGCTCTTCCAGCAGTCCATCGTCCGCCCAGCGCGGCTAGCGCCCATCGCCGTTGCGATTGCCGTCGGCGGGCTGGCTTTGCTGGCCCTGCTTTCCCTTGCACCGTTATCGGCCAGCAACACCGGCGAAGATGCCGCCAGCGTCGCCGACCTCCTGAAGCCGAAGCTCTGGCGGTGGCGCCTGCTGATCGATCCGCTGTTGGGCTACGACCCGCAACTCGACATTGCCGTTCTCGCCGTCATCATCGGCGCCCTGGCCCTGCTGTTGTATTACGGCCGGGTCCGGATCGCCGGCACGACGCTCCTGTCGATGGCCGGACTGACGGTCGCCTACTTCTTCGTGCCGATCGGCTGGGGCAGCACATACTACATCCCCGAGCGTTTCCCGTTCATCCTGATGTTGCTCGGCATCGCGAGTGTCGACATCAGGTTCCGCGAACCCGCCGGACGCCGGATCGCGGCGCTCCTGATCCTCGCCCTGGTCTCGGCCCGTTCGCTTTCGGCGCTGTCGGCGTGGAACCACGCGGCCGAAGCACGCCGGCCGTTATTCGACGCGCTCGCACAAACCCGCCGAGGCGACACCGTCTGTCAGGCCCGCAACGCCGCCGACAACATCCATGGTGACGCCATGTTTCCGCTGATCAACCTGACCTCATACGCCTCGATCGCCAACGGTGCTTTCGCCTACGTATTCGCTCTTCCGGACCAGAACCTCATTGCCCCTCGCCCGGACTGGGCACCCGTCCTCAAGCAAATCGAGGTCAACAATCGCACGGACAGAAATCCGGCTCGCCCGTTGCCACAGCAGGACCTGGCCAACCCGGCCGTTCTTAAGACCTGCACCCACATGCTGGTCACCCGCCCCACACTCTACCAGCTCGCCTTTCCGGATGCTTTACGGCCCATCGTCTCCGTGCCCGGCGCAACCTTCTTCCGCGTCGAGCAGCATCCGATCACGCCCCTGGCATCGCGAACCGAATGACCACACGACCACTGAGCGAGTCTGAGTAGAAAGCGTTGGTGCCCCGTACGGGATTCGAACCCGTGTTACAGCCTTGAAAGGGCCGTGTCCTAGGCCTCTAGACGAACGGGACCACGCGGCGACGGGTTAGCGCGCCGGTGACCGTTCGGTCAAGCGGCGGCGCGCTCCGATTGCCCCGACGAGCCCGGCGGTCAGCAGTGCCAAGCTCGCCGGCTCCGGCACGCTCGTTGCCAATGCCGCGATGGTGCCGTTGATGCTGAACGACGTCGGAGTGCCGGTCGCGTTGTAGTCGCCGACCCGGAACGTGCCGCCCGAGGACAGCGACCCACCGCCGGCCGCGATCTTGTTGGCCGCGACGATGCGGAACGACACGCCCGACGTGATCCCGCCCAGCGGCGTGATCGACAGCATCTCGTCATTGAACGCCGTCCCAGTCTGCATGATCGATGCGACCGTCAAATACGTGCCGCCATTCACCGATGCCTACACCGATAGAGAGCCCGGCCCCGTCGCCGACGACCGCGACGTCAGCACGAGTTGGTTGACCGTCGCCACATAGCCGGATGCCACGTTGAAGCCGAACGTGTAAGCCGCGTTGACATTGGTCCAATTACTGGCGTTGATCGAGTTGGCGCCCGCCGACGGTGTGAGATTTAATTCGCCGAAATTGAGGCCGATCACGTTGGCGGCGACGACGCTCGGCGCCACCGAGGTCTGGCTGCCGGGCTGCCCTTGGAACTCGTAGCTTTCGAGCAGGACAGCGTGCGCCGTGCCGCCGAGTGAGACGATCGCGACAATAACGCCTGCCAACAAACCAGCTTTAGACATCCATGCCCCCGGACAACGCATCCGCGGTCTAGAGACCGGTGCCGCGGGGATCAACGACATCGCAATGACAATCCGGCGCTCCGGATCGTGCGAACCGGTCAGGCGGGCGCGGCGTCCGTGATGAAGAAGCTCGCGCTCACCGTCCCGTTCCACTCCTCGGCCCGTAAATGACCCGCCACATGCAGCGGCCCTCCGCGCGACAGCAGCGCCGTCTCGATCGGTCCGTCCCCGGCGCGGAACATCAACGCTTTTAGCCGCCCGCCATCCTCCCCGGTCAACCACGCCCTGATCGTCCCGGCCTCCCGCCCGATCCGCTCCGCCCGCACCACCACGGCGCGCGGTAACACGAAGGCGGGCTCCTCGTTGCCGTTGCCGAACGGCGACAGGCAACTCAGGTGCTGCGCCAACTCGACGGTGGCCCCACCCACCGCGATCGACCCCTCGACCGCCAGGTCAGCCCGCGCCGGCAGCGCCGCCGCATGCGACAGCCGCTCGTCCAGAAACTCGTGGAACGCCGCCAGCCCATCCGCCGCCGCGGTGAACCCGGCCGCCATCCGATGTCCACCGCCTGCGCTCAACAGTCCGGCCTGCCGCGCCGCCATCACCGCCTGCCCGAGATCGACTCCGGCCACCGATCGGCCGCTGCCCTTGGCCACGCCATCGGTGATCGCCGCGACGCAGACCGGCCGGTTCAGCCGTTCCTTCAAACGCCCCGCCACAATCCCGACCACGCCGGCGTGCCAGCCCTCGCCCGAGATGAGCAGCGCGGCTCGCCCCGCCCGCGCCTGCGCCTCGGCCTGCCCGATGGCGTCGTCCATCATCCCCGCCTCGACCACCTGGCGATCGCGGTTCGTACTGTCCAGCTGCGCCGCCAGCGTCCGCGCCTCGACCGGGTCGTCGGTCAGCAATAGCCGCAGCCCCAAGCCAGCATCGCTGATCCGCCCGGCCGCGTTGATCCGCGGTCCCAGCGCGAAGCCGAGCGTCATCGCTGTCGGCACTCCGTTGGCTGCTGCCGCCTCCAGCAGCGCGGCGATCCCGGGCCGTGCTCGCCGGGCCATCACCCGCAATCCCTGCGTCACCAGGGCGCGGTTAAGGCCTTGAAGCGGCATCACGTCGCACACCGTTGCCAGGGCCACCAGATCGAGCAACTCGCGCAAGTCGGGCTCGGGCCGGGTCGCGAAGAAGCCGGTGCGACGCAGCGCCCGCGTCGTCGCGATCGCGGTCATGAACGCGATCGCCGCGGCGCAACAGGCGCCCAGGCCGGACCCGCAATCGAGCCGGTTCGGATTGACGGTCGCCAGGATGGGCGGCGGTGGACCATCCGTCGCGTGATGATCGAGCACCACCACATCGGCCGCGCCGGCGACGGCGGCCAGGGCGGACGCCGCTGCCGTGCCGCAATCGACGCAGACGATCAACGTGGCGCCCCGAGCCACCAGGCCAAGCAGCGCCGGTGCGTTGGGCCCGTAGCCTTCGAGCATGCGATCCGGCACATGGGTCAGCACGGTGCCACCGAACTGCCGCACCAGCAGCGTCACGATCGCGGCGCTGCAGGCCCCGTCGACGTCGTAATCGCCGAAAACGGCGACGGTCTCGCCGATGCGAATCGCATGCGCGAGCCGATCTGCAGCGGCATCCATGCCCGCCAGCGTCGACGGATCCGGCATCAGCGCGCGCAGCGTCGGCTGCAGAAAGTGTTCGGCGATCTCGAGATCGACGCCGCGCCCGGCCAGCAGACGCCCGACCAACTCGGGCAGCCCCAAACGCTGGGCAATGCCAAGGGCCAGCCGATCGTCACCGCTGCGCAGGACCCAGCGCCGTCCGGTAAGGCTGTTTGCGAGATTCAAGGCGAATTCACCATGGATGGCATCGCCCACCGTAAAGTCGTCGGCCGAGTCGCGGCGAAACTCATGCTGAATGGTCAGATCGGGTTGTTGGCTATTGAAAAGGTTACGCCCGTCGGCGGCGTCAAGGCCCCTCTCGCTGAGGAGAGGGGCCGCTGGCTACTCCGGCTGCCAGGTCTTGGTATCGAAATTGTGGTGCGCCTCGATGTAGCGGACCGTCCCCGACTTGCTCCGCATCACCATCGAATGCGTGTAGCCGCCATGCCCGAACCGACGCACGCCCTTCAGTAGCGCCCCGCCCGTCACTCCGGTCGCCGCGAACACGACGTTGCCGCGCGCCATCTCCTCGACGCTATACTTATATTTGGGATCGGTGATGCCCATCGAGCGCGCCCGCGCGATTTGCTCCTCATCCTCGTACATGAGCCGACCCTGCATCTGCCCGCCAATGCACCGCAGCGCCGCCGCCGCCAGCACGCCCTCCGGCGCCCCGCCGGACCCGACATACAAATCCACGCCCCCCTCCGGCAGCGCTGCCGCGATCACCCCGGCGACGTCGCCATCGGACAGCAGCATGCATCGCGCCCCCGCTTCACGGCAGCCGGCCAGCAGCTCGGCATGCCGATCCCGCTCGAGCATGCACACCACGAGATCGCCGATATCCACTTTCTTGGCCCTCGCCAGGTTGCGCAAATTCTCGCCCATCGATGCGTCCAGATCGACCACGCCCTCCGGCAGCCCGCCGCCAACGGCGATTTTCTGCATGTAGATGTCCGGCGCGTGCAGAAAATTGCCCTTCTCCGCCAGCGCGACCACCGCCAGCGCGTTGGCAGACCCCTTGGCCGTCAGGTTAGTGCCTTCCAACGGATCGACCGCGATATCCATCGCCGGGCCGCCAGCGCCGACCTTCTCGCCGATATAGAGCATCGGCGCCTCGTCCATCTCGCCCTCGCCGATCACCACGGTGCCGGCGATCGCCACGCTGTCGAACGCCCGACGCATCGCCTCGACCGCCGCGCCATCGGCCTCGTTCTTTTTGCCGCGCCCCATCCAGCGCGACGCCGCCAGCGCCGCTGCCTCGGTGACGCGCACCAGTTCGAGCGCGAGGTTACGGTCCGAGGCGATTTCGGTAACGGTGGATGAACTCATTCGGATGTCCTCACGCGGGTTCAATGCGGATCAGCGCCGGAGGCTCCAGCACGGCATCGCTTCGTTGGATCTGGTCGAGCGCCGCGCGCATCGCGGCCTCGTTGGTCTCGTGCGTCACCAGCACCACTGGCACCGTCTCGCCCGGCGCCCGGCCGCGCTGCAACATGCTGGCCAGGCTCACCCCGGCATCGCGCAATGCGGCGGTGATGTCGGCGATCACGCCGGGGCGGTCCACCACCATCAGCCGCATATAATATGCCCCCTGGTGCACCGACATCGGCACGCTCGGCAGCGACGTCAGGGCAGCGCCGTCCATACCCCAGACGGGAACAATCCGCCCGCGCGCGATGTCGATCAGATCGGCCACCACCGCGCTCGCGGTTGGCCCGGCGCCAGCGCCCCGACCTTCGAGCATGATCCGGCCCACCGCGTCGCCTTCCGCCACCACCGCGTTGAACACCCCATCGACATGCGCCAGCGGGTTGGCCAACGGCACCAGGCAGGGATGCACTCGCGTCTCGATCCCCGCTTCGGTGCGACGCGCCAGGCCGAGCAGCTTAATGCGGTAGCCGAGCTCATTAGCCAGCGCGATGTCGACCGCCGAGATGGCGCGGATGCCCTCGACGTGCACGGCGGCGAAGTCGACCGGCCGGTTGAACGCCAGCGCCGCCAAAATGGCGAGCTTGTGCGCCGCATCGATCCCGTCGACGTCAAAGGACGGATCGGCTTCGGCATAGCCGAGCCGTTGCGCGTCGGCCAGGACGTCGGCGAAGTCGCGCCCCTGCTCACGCATCACGGTCAGGATGTAGTTGCACGTCCCGTTCAGGATCCCAGAAACGCGGTCGATCCGATTGCCTGCTAGTCCCTCGCGCAACGCCTTGATCACCGGGATGCCGCCCGCGACCGCCGCCTCGAACGCGATGGCCGCCCCATGCCGCTCCGACAGCGCGGCCAGCGCGGCCCCATGCACCGCCATCAGCGCCTTGTTGGCCGTCACCACCGGCCGCCCCGCTGCCAGCGCCGCCTCGACCAGTGCCCGCGCCGGGCCGTCGCTGCCGCCGATCAGTTCAACGATCACGTCTATCTCGGGATCGCGCGCCAGCGCCGCCGGGTCGTCATGCCAACGGATCACCGACACGTCGACGCCACGGTCCCGCCCGCGCGTCCGGGCCGAGACCGCGCTTACCTCGATCGGCCGACCCGCGCGGGCCGCGATCAGCGCCGCATTGTCGCGCAATAGCCGCACCACACCCGCGCCGACGGTGCCGAGCCCGGCAACGCCGACCCGCAACGCTGAACTCATGCCGTGACGTCTTCCAGCTGCGAGACGTTGCTCTCGCTCTGCAGGAACCCTCTGATGTTGCGCACCGCCTGCCGCAGCCGATGCGTGTTCTCCACCAGCGCGATCCGCACATGCGTGTCGCCGTGCTCGCCGAAGCCGATCCCCGGCGCCACCGCCACCTTGGCGCGGCTCAGCAGCAGCTTGCTGAACCCGACGCTGCCGAGACTGGCGTAACGCGCCGGGATCGGCGCCCAGGCGAACATCGATCCTTCCGGGCTCGGCACGTCCCAGCCGGCCGCATTGAGCCCGCTCACCAGCACGTCCCGCCGCTCGCGATACAAGGTCCGCATCTCGTCGACGCAGTCCTGTGGCCCGTTCAGCGCTGCCGTCGCCGCTACCTGGATCGGCGTGAACGCGCCATAGTCCAAATACGACTTGATCCGCGTCAGCGCCCCGATCAGCCGCGCATTGCCGGCCGCGAACCCCATCCGCCAGCCCGGCATCGAATACGTCTTGGACAGGCTAGTGAACTCCACCGCGATGTCCTTGGCGCCCGGTACCTGCAGCAGCGAAGGCGGGACGTTGTCGCCGAAATAGATTTCGGCATAGGCGAGATCGCTGAGGATGAAGATCTCGTACTTGCGGCAGAACGCCACGATCTCGCGGTAAAAATCCAGGTCGGCGAGATACGCCGTCGGATTGCTCGGGAAGTTCACGATCAGCGCCGTCGGCTTCGGCACGCTGTGCCGCACCGCCTGATCGAGCGCCTGCAGCATCGCCTCGTCCGGCGTCGCCGGGATGCTGCGCACCGAGGCGCCCGCGATGATGAAGCCGAACTGGTGGATCGGGTAGGACGGGTTCGGCACCAGGATGGTGTCGCCCGGGCTGGTGATCGCAGCGGCCAGGTTGGCCAGCCCCTCCTTCGAGCCGAGCGTCGCCACCACCTCGGTATCCGGATCGAGCTTCACGTCGAAGCGCCGCTCGTAATACCCGGCCAGCGCGCGCCGCAGCCCGGGGATGCCCTTGCTGGTCGAATAGCGATGCGTCCGCGGGTCCTGCACCGCCTCGACCAGCTTGGCCACGATGTGCGGCGGCGTGCCGCTATCCGGATTGCCCATGCCGAGGTCGATGATGTCTTCCCCGGCGGCGCGTGCGGCGGCCTTGGCGCCGTTCACCTCGGCGAACACATAAGGAGGCATGCGGCGAATACGGTGGAACTCGTTGCTCATAACCGGGAACTCATCTCAGCGTCCGAAGGGGAATCGTCTCAGTCTACCAGACGGGCGGTCGCCTCGCGACCCGGTGCCAGTGCCTGCACGCGGATCGATCCGCTCGGCACGCCGGCGGCAATCAGCGCGGCCGACATCGCCCCGGTCCGCCGCAAGGCCAGTGGCAAGGCCGCCCCCTGCGCCTCGGGCGCGGCGGAGCGCGCATCCCCGCCCGCACTCACCAGGATCGGTCCGCCAGCCCGCCGCGCCGCCAGCGCCCGCAACGCGTCGTTGCCCGAATCCGGCAGCGCGGCCGACCCGGCCGGAAAACTGAACTGCGTCGACGGACGCGCCCGCACCACGACCGGAGCCGCTTCCGACACCGGCAGGTTCGGAATGTTGGGCAGCGGCGGCGCCTCGGCCGGTAAGGGCGGTACCGGGCCGCTGACGATCGCGCCGGCCGACGCGGGCACGGTCGAGAACGCGGCCGGCGCGGTCGTGTCATTGGCCGGCGCCGCCTTGGCAGTCGGGCGCTGGGCCGCCGGAGTCGCGCTGGCGGCTTCGAGCACCATGGTCGACGCTTCGCCATCCGCCGCCGGCGTGGGGCTGGCGGCCGAGGTCGGGGCCGGATTGACGGCCTGCGGAGCCGCCGCTGCAGGAGCCGGGCCTCCCGTCGTGGTTGTCGTTGTCGTCGTCGGTGTCGTCGGGTTCTTCACGCCGCCGGGCGGTGGGAACACCACCGGGTCCTGCGCCGCCAGCAGCCGTGCGCGATCCCGCTGCGCCGCCAACTGCGCCGCCAGCCCGTTCCGTGTCGCGGCATCCGTAGGCACCGGCTTGGCCGGCACGCGCGACAGGTTGGGATACGGGTCGGTGATCCCCGGCGGCGGCGGCCGTTCGTCGGCGATCGGGCCGCCTTGCAACTGGTGCCACCAGTCGATCGGGTTATCGAGGCTCAACTTGCTGTCGTAGAATTTCTCGACCCCGCCGTCGCAACCGCATAGCAACACCAGGCAGCAGGCCAGGGCGGCCGCTTGTCGCGTCCCTGCACGATGACTAGATTGAGCCGGTCGAAACGTCCTCATCAAACAAAATCCAATGCGCTCCGCCGCTTCCATAGCCCGGCGGAAGCGTCTCCGGAAAGGAGACATCCCTATGGCCGATGCTGCCACGCCAGAGAAAATCACCAAAGCGATCAAGCCCGCCGATCCCGCGCAGCTCACCCGCTCCATGGCCGACATCGCCGAGCGGTCCCAGCGCATCGTCGGCGACTGGCTGAACCGTCAATCGCTCGAGCTCCCCAAGATCGACCCGATGAACGTCGGCCAGGCCTTCCTGGAGATGACCACGCAGCTCATGCGTGACCCGGCCAAGCTCGTCCAAGCCCAAATCGGCTTCTGGCAGGATTACATGACGCTCTGGCAGAACACGACGCGCCGCATGATGGGCATCGAACCCGAGAAGCCGGTGATCGAGGCCGACCCGAAGGACCGCCGCTTCAAGGACGACGCCTGGAAGGAGAGCGAAGTCTTCGACTTCATCAAGCAATCCTATCTGCTGTCGGCCCGTTACGTGCACGACGTCGTCGGCCAAGTTGACGGCCTCGCCCCCAAGACGGCGCAGAAAGTCGACTTCTACTCGCGCCAGTTCATCGACGCGATGAGCCCCACCAATTTCCTGGTCACCAACCCGGAAGTTCTGCGCAAAACCGCCGAGACCGGCGGCGAGAACCTGCTCCGCGGCCTGAACAACTTGCTCGGCGACCTCGAGCGCGGACGCGGCAAGCTCAGCATCAAGATGACCGACACCGATGCTTTCGAGATCGGCAAGGACATCGGCGTCTCGCCCGGTCAGGTCGTGTTTCAGAATCGCGTCATGCAGCTGATCCAGTATGCGCCGACGACGGAGACGGTGCTGAAGCGTCCGTTGCTGATCATCCCGCCCTGGATCAACAAATTCTACATCCTCGACCTGCGGCCCAAGAACAGCCTGGTCCGTTGGGCCACGTCGCAGGGACACACCGTCTTCATGATCTCCTGGGTCAATCCGGACAAGGAGCTCGCGAACCTCCGCTTCGACGATTACATGCTCGAAGGCGTTTTTACCGCGATGGACGCCATCGAGCGCGCGACCGGCGAGCGCGACGTCAATGCGATCGGCTACTGCCTCGGCGGCACGTTGCTGGCCAGCTCGCTCGCGTACATGGCCGCCGTCGATGACGACCGCATCAAGTCGGCGACCTTCCTCGTCACGTTGACCGATTTCCAGGAAGCCGGCGAACTCGGCGTTTTCATCGACGAGGAGCAGTTGCGCTTACTCGAGGACAAGATGGAGAAGCGCGGCTACCTCGACGGTAGCGAAATGGCGTCGACCTTCAACTCGCTTCGCGCCAATGACCTCATCTGGTCCTTCGTGGTCAGCAATTACCTGATGGGCAACGAGCCGTTCCCGTTCGACCTACTCTATTGGAACAGCGACAACACCCGCATGCCGGCGGCGATGCACAGTTTCTATCTGCGCCGCATGTATCAGGCAAACCTACTCTGCGTGCCCAACGGCATCAGCCTCAACGACCAGCCGATCGATCTCGGCCGTATCAAGGTGCCCGCGTATTTCCTTTCCACCCGGGAGGATCACATCACGCCTTGGAAGAGCACCTATCGCGGCACCCAGCTCCTCGGCGGCGAGAACCGCTTCACTCTTTCCGGCAGCGGTCACATCGCCGGCGTCGTCAATGGGCCCGAAGGCGGCAAATACAGCTACTGGACCAGTGACACGCTGGCCACCGACCCGGAAACCTGGCTCGACTCGGCCACTGAAATCGCCGGTAGCTGGTGGCCCGACTGGCAGCGCTGGGTCGTCGCATTGGACAAGCAGGAGGTTCCTGCCCGTCAGCCCGGCGATCGCGGCCTGACCCCGATCGAACCAGCCCCGGGTAGTTACGTGAAGGTCAAGTCGATGGAGTGATGTTCACTCTTCGTTTACTTAATCGCCGTAGTATGGAGGCTCACCCAAGGGACCTCCAGCATGCGTTTCACCGTTGTTCTGCCTGCAATCGTCACGGCATTCGTCACCCTGTCATCGGCCTATGCCGGCCAGCAGGACTTCGCTCTGAATAACCGCACCGGTTACCAGATCGACGAGGTCTATGTCAGCCGTAGCTCCAACCAGAACTGGGGCAATGACGTTATGGGCAACGGTTCGCTCGAGGACGGCAATACCGTGAACATCACGTTCAACGCGCCTGACAACGCCTGCAAATGGGATATGCACGTCAAATACAATGACGGCGATGAGGCGACCTGGAACGGCCTGAACCTCTGCAACATCAACAAGGTCACGCTGTTCTGGGACAAGAAGAACCAGAAGACCCGCGCCGTAACCGAGTGATCCGAACAAGGCTGAAGCAGTCGGCCCTCGAGCCTCAGCCGATCTGCTTCAACCTGCTGCCAAACACTTGCCCTAGCGCGGCGTATCGGACTGCGATGTCGTCCATCCGCGCCCGCTCATCGTCCGGCAAATCACGCATCTTCCGCGCCGGTCGCCCGCCCCAAAGCTCCCGCTTTGGGATCCGCTTGCCGGGCGTCAGTAGCGCGCCGGCGGCCAACATCGCGCCTTCCTCGATCACCGCACCGTCCAGCACGGTCGCACCCATGCCGACGAAGGCGGAATTCTCCAATCGGCACGCATGCACCAGCGCCATGTGTCCGATCGTCACGTCCTCACCGATGTCGAGAGACCACTCGGCCCCGGGGTTCACATGGAGCACCGAGTTGTCCTGCACGTTGGTGCGCGCCCCGATCCGGATGTGGTTGGTGTCGCCCCGCAACGTGCAGCCGAACCAGATCGTCACGCCGGCGCCGAGCCAAACATTGCCGATCACCGCCGCGTTCGGCGCCACCCATACCCCGGGTTCGACGACGGGGGCGACGCCGTCCAGCTCAAACAGCATGCGTGAGCCCGAGCATCAGCCCGATGTTCTGCACCGCCGCGCCCGACGCGCCTTTCCCGAGATTGTCCAACCGGGCAACCAGCACGGCATGGCCATGCGCGTCGTTGCCATAGGTCCGCAGCTCCATCAGGTCAGTATCGTTCAACGCCGTCGGTTCGATCTTGCCTTCCATCTCTGCCGGGATCACCCGTATTTGGGACTTCCCTGCGTAGTAGGCCGCCAGCACGTCATGTAACGCCGCGATCGTCGGCCGCCCCGGCAAGGTGTCGAGATGCAGTGGGATCGACACCAGCATGCCCTGCCGAACATGCGCCACCGACGGCACGAAGATCGGCCGCCGAGTCAGCCCGGTGCAGCGCATCAACTCCGGGACATGCTTATGCTCGAGCCCCAGCGCATACAGCTCGAATGCCGGACCACCGGTCGCCTCGTGCGCTTCGATCATCCCGCGCCCGCCACCCGAGTAACCGCTCACCGCGTTGACCGAGATCGGATGATCGCGCGGCACCAACCCGGCCTCCACCAACGGCCGCAGCAGCGCGATCGCGCCCGTCGGATAGCAGCCCGGGTTGGCCACCCGATCCGCCGCCGCGATCCGCTCCGCCTGGCCCGGCGACAACTCCGCCCAACCATAGGTCCACGCCGGGTCGACCCGGTGCGCGGTGCTGGCATCGAGCAGCTTCGGCGCTTGGTCCCCCAGCGTGGCCGCTAGCGCCACGCTCTCCTTGGCCGCGTCGTCCGGCAGGCACAGCACGACGAGGTCCACCGCCCGCATCAGCTCACGCCGCGCCTCCGGGTCCTTGCGGCGGGCCGGATCGATGCTGCGGATCGCCACGCCCGGCACGTCGGCCAGGCGCTCGCGGATGCCGAGCCCGGTCGTCCCAGCTTCGCCATCGATGAACACGGTCGCCTCGGTCATGTCGGTCTCTGTCTGTTGGTCAGATGGTCGGTCGTTCGCACCCCTGAACGCAAGAGGGGCGGCCCAAGCTGGACCGCCCCTCTCCGAAGTCGAAGTGCTGGTTGCTTAGCGCTTGCTGAACTGGAAGCTCCGGCGGGCCTTGGCCTTACCGTACTTCTTACGCTCGACCACGCGGCTATCGCGGGTGAGGAAGCCGGCCAGCTTCAGCACCGGACGTAGCTCCGGCTCGTAGTAGGTCAGCGCGCGGCTGATGCCGAGACGCACCGCACCGGCCTGACCGGACAGCCCGCCGCCGTTGCAGGTGCACATGACATCGAATTGGTTGTAGCGGTCGGTGACCAGGAACGGCTGCGTCAGCAGCATCCGCAGCACCGGACGGGCGAAGTATTGCCCGACGCGCTTGCCGTTGACGGTGATCTCGCCTTTGCCGGGCTTCACCCAGACGCGCGCGATCGCGTTCTTGCGGCGCCCGGTGGCGTAGCTGCGGCCCTGCGCGTCGCGCTTCGGCTCACGCTTGGGTGCATCGCTCTGAGCGCTCGGGATGGCCGACGCGACGGCGAGGTCGCGCAAATCCGCCAGCGTGCGGGTGTTTTCGCTTTCGGACATGCTCAGACCCTCGTGTTCTTGCGGTTCATCGCGGCGACGTCGAGCTTGACCGGCTGCTGCCCGTCATGCGGATGCTCGCCCCCGGCGTAAACGTGCAGGTGACGCATCTGCGCGCGCTGCAGCGGGCCGCGGGTGATCATCCGCTCGACCGCCTTCTCGATAACGCGCTCGGGATGAGCGCTCTCGAGCCGCTGCTTGATCGAGCGCCCCTTGATCCCGCCCGGAAAGCCGGTGTGCCAGTAGAAGATCGACTGGTCGGCCTTGTTGCCGGTGACCCGGACCTTCTCGGCATTGACGACGATGATATTATCGCCGCAATCGACATGCGGCGTGAACTGCGGCTTATGCTTGCCGCGCAGACGGCTGGCGATGATGGCGGCGAGACGGCCGAGCACGAGGCCCTCCGCATCGATCAACGTCCAGCCCTTGGAGACCTCGCGCGGTTTGAGCGAGGGGGTGGTCTTCAACATGAACCTGTCCCGAATTGCGAGAAGCGGCGCATATGCGGGATTTGCAGTGTCAGGTCAAGCATTTATGGTGTGGTATCATCATACCACATGCCATCGCCCGGCCCGCACATTGGTGGAGGGGGCTGGATTCGAACCAGCGTAGGCGTACGCCAGCGGATTTACAGTCCGCCCCCTTTAGCCACTCGGGCACCCCTCCGGAGGGGCGCCGGTTACCGCGACACGGGGCTTGCTGTCAATCGAGGTCTATCGCCCGGTGCGGCACGGCTTCATAAAGGCGGCATGCGAACGAAGACACCAAGCCGCTCGGGCGGCGGGTCCGCCTCAGGGACCAGCAACCGGACGACCAACGATCCTGCCAGCGGAAAGCCTGCATCGACCAGCATCGTACGGCCGCCCCCGCGGGACCGGCACGGCAGCGGTCCGCGGCCCAGCCGTCCGCGCGACCCCGCCGATATCAAGAGAGACGAGGCCAAGCGCGCCGAACTCCGCCGCGCCGCCTCCGCCGCCCGTGCCGAGGCGGCCACCCGCGTCACATTGCCGGCGCCGGCCCGCAATCCGATCCTGCGTGCGCCAGCTGTCGAGGAAACCCCCGCCAGCACCGCCCCTGCCCCCGCCCGCGGTCCCGCCGCCCCACGCGGCACAGTGTGGCTGCATGGCACGCATCCGGTCGAAGCGGCGCTAACCAACCCGGCCCGCCGCCTCAAGCGCCTCCTGCTTACCGAAGACGCGGAGGCCGAACTCGCCAGCCGCGTGCCGCAGCCCTGGCCGCTCGCCGTCGAGCGCGTTGATCGCGTCAAGCTCGACCATCTGCTCGGCCGCGACACCGTGCATCAGGGCGTGGCCCTGCTCGCCGACCTGCTGCCGCCGCCGTCGCTGTCGTCAATGCTCGAACGGCCCGGACCGGTCCTCGTGCTGGATCAGGTGACCGACCCGCGCAACATCGGCGCCATGCTGCGCAACGCGGCCGCATTCGGCGCCGCCGGCGTCATTACGCAGGACCGCAACTCGCCCGAGGAGACCGGCGTCATGGCACGGGCCGCGTCCGGCGCGTTGGAACGCGTCCCGCTGGTGCGCGCCATCAACCTGGCGCGCACGCTCGCCGCGTTGAAGGCGGCGGGACTGTGGGTGATCGGGCTGGACGCTAGCGGTGCGGTCCTGCGAGGCGACGCGCTACAGGAGCGCCGGGTCGCGCTGGTGCTGGGCGCCGAGGGTGCCGGCCTGCGCCGCCTCACGCGGGAGACGTGCGACGAGTTGGCTGGCCTGCCGATGCCGGGCGGCATGGAGAGCCTCAATGTTTCTGCCGCCTCCGCCGTCGCGCTCTACGAGATCAGTCGCCCGCTATGAGCGCCGGGCAGGTCGCAGCCGGCTTGCTGGCCGCCCGCCGCGCCAGGCCGCGGGTCGCGTTGGGCCTCCTGGCGGACCATCCGCGCACGGTCGCTGACGGCGTTGCGGCCCAGATTGCGTTGGCCGGCCTGCTCGACGCCGCCAACCCGGCCGGCTTCAAGATCGGCGCCACCGCCGCCACGATGCAGGCCTATCTCGGCCTCACCGGCCCGGCCGCCGGCTTCATGCCCGACGCCAGCCTGCATGGCACCGGCAGCAGCCTCGCCTGGAACCGCTTCCTACAACCCGGCGCCGAATGCGAAATCGCCGTCCAACTCGGCCACGACTTGCCGCCGGGGCCTTGCACGCCGGAGACGGCGCGGGATGCGGTCGAGGCCGTCATGCCGGCGATCGAGCTGGTCGAGAACCGCTACGAGGACCTGGCGTCGTTCGGCGCACCGGCGCTGATCGCCGACCAGGTCTTTCATGCCGCGGCGATCCTCGGCGAGCCCTACGCCGGCTGGCGTGACGCCGATCTCGGCGCGATTCGCGGCCGCCTGTCAGTCGACGGGGTCGGCCGTGGCGAGGGCGCCGGGCACGAATTGCTCGGCGGACCGTTCCACGCGCTGGCATGGCTTGCCGGATCGGCCGAAGCCGCGGCCTTCGGTGGGCTCCGGGCCGGCCAGGTCATCATGCTCGGCAGCGTGTGCACGCCGATCTGGCTCGACGGCCCTGGACGGATCGACGTCGTTTTCGACGTTCTGGGCGCCGTACGCGTCGATCTCGTCTCGCTATCGCCGTAACCGATCGTTAACCCGCTCGCGTTAGAGTGATCTCGGCCGCGTGTTGGTGCGGGTTGATTTTCGCCAGGATGGCTTGTCGGGCGCTCAGCATGACCGATTGGTATTCGATTTCAGAACCGCTTCAGCTTCAACTCGCCAAGGAGGCCCTGCGTCAGGCCTCGGCCAGCATCGCCGCCTATGCCGAGGCGCTGGCCGAGGAGATGGAGGCCGGCTACATGTCGGACCGCGGGGGCAACGAGGCCTTGCGCTTGTTCGCCGACCTCGTGCGATCGGTGCATGCGCCCGAGCCGATGATCGCGGGTCACGCCTAATCGATCGGGCGGACGCTCCAGCTGAACGATCGGGTCTCGCCGGGCGAAACGATCATGATGCCGGGCTTGTCGCGCAGGTCGCCGTCCCACCCCGCCGAACTGGCGTAACCGTGCCAGGGTTCGATGCAGACGAAGTCGGCACCGGGCTTCTGCCATAGGCCTAGATGCGGAAAGCCCGTCCAAGTGAACTCCAGCCCACCCTCGGGCCCGACATAGCGGAGGGTCCGGCTGTGCGGCTCGAGCATGATGATCGCATCCTGCGTGAACAGCGCCGGGTCGAGCGGGAGCACACGCCCTTCGACCGGGCTCGACAGCTCGGTCGGGTCGAGCAGACCGTCCGCCAGGCGATGGATTGGGGCGGGCTCGTCATTCGCGAACTCGATGCGGTACTCGGTCTGCGCGCCGCCCCGCAGCGGCCAGCGGAATGCCGGGTGCGCCCCCAACGAGGCCGGCAACGCATCGGTGCCAGGATTGGTCAGCGCATAATCCACCGTCAGCGTGTCACCCTCGATACCGTAGGTGAGCAGGAGGCGGAACCCGAACGGGTAGACGGCCCGCGTCGCCGCGTCGTCACGCAAGTCGAGACTGCACCGCGTCGCCGATCGCTCGACCCACGCGAAGCGGCGCCGCCGCGCGAAGCCATGCCGCGTCAGCCCGTAGGCCTGGCCATCGACATGGATCCGATCGCCCGCGACCTGGCCGACGATCGGGAACAAAACCGGTGAATGATTGGGCCAGAGCGGCCCACCGTCCCACAACAGATCTCGCCCTGCCCTGTCCTGCAGAGCGCGGAGTTCGGCGCCATCCGCATCGATCGTCGCACTCATCGCGCCGGCGATCGTCCAGTGATCCGTCATGTTCGAGCCCCTCGTCCAGCCCGAGCATCTCGCATGAGATACCCGAGCCGGTCGATGGTCGATCAGCCGTTAGCGGCTTCCTTGCCGGGGATCGCCACGAAGTGCGACTGGCCATCCCGCAGCACGCGCAATGCCACCGCCTTGCCCTGGTGCCGCGCCGCACGTATCGCCTTGACCGCGTCGTCGGGCGACCCGACAGCCTTGGTGCCGACGCCGACCAACACGTCGCCCTCCCGCAACCCGGCCAGCTGCGCCGGCGAGTTCGGCTTGATGTCGGCGATGATCGCTCCCTGCACGCCCTCGGCCACGTTGAGTTGGCTCCGCGCGTCGGGCGAGAGCGGCGCCAGAGCGACGCCGATCTGCTCGGCGCTCGGCACTGCATCCTGCTGCGCCGTCGCCTTCTCGTCCGGCAGCGTGGCAATCGTCACCGTGACCGGCGTGTCATGGCCGTCGCGCAAGATCGCAAGCTTGGCGCTGTCGCCGGGCTTGATGTCGGCGACGGTGCGGGCGAGCTCGCCGGGGTTGGTGATCTTGTGATCGCCGACCGACTGGATCACGTCGCCGTCGCGCAGGCCGGCCTTGGCCGCCGGGCTGTTCGGCTGGACGCTGGCGACCAGGGCACCGTGCGTTTCGGCATCGATGCCGAGCCCGGTGGCGATGTCGGCGGTCAGCGGCTGCGACTCGACGCCCATGTAGCCGCGCGTCACATGCCCGTCGGCGATGAGTTGGTCGACGACGTTCTTGACCAGGCTGCTGGGGATGGCGAAGCCGATGCCGATGCTGCCGCCGCTCGGCGACAGGATCGCCGTGTTGACGCCGATTACCTTGCCGTCTTGCGTGAACAGCGGGCCGCCGGAGTTACCCTGGTTGATGGCCGCGTCGATCTGCAGGAACTGGTCGTAGGGCCCAGCGCCGATGTCGCGGCCGAGCGCCGAAACGATGCCGGCCGTCGCGGTGCCGCCGAGACCGAACGGATTGCCGACCGCCACGACCCATTCGCCGGGGCGGACATGGTCGGAATCGCCCAGCTTGAGCGCCGGCAACGGGTGGTTCGCGCTCACCTTCAGCACGGCCAGGTCGGTGCGCGGATCGTGCCCAACCAGCTTGGCCGGCAGTTCGGTGCCGTCGTCGAACTTGATGCTGAACTCGTTGCCAGCCGAGGCGACGTGGTTATTGGTGACGATCGTGCCGTCGGAATTGACGATGAAGCCGGAGCCGCGCGCCTGCCGCGGGTTACCTTCCTGCTTGACCGTGATGGACACCACGGCCGGGCGCACTTCGGCGACGAGGTCCGCAAAATCCGGCAATGGGTGAGCCAGGCCGGACGGCTGGATGGTCTGCGGCGTGACGGCGGCGCTCTGGGCGTAGCCGGTAGCGACGCCCAGGCCGCCGAGCGCGGTGCCGGCGAGCAGCGCTGCGACGAGGGCGGCGCGAGTGCTGACCAAGACTGATTTCTTTTGCTGCATGTGAGCCTCTATCCTGAGCGGACCCAGCCGCCGGTTTCGATAGGCTTCACATAGGTGGGGTCGCCCTACAGGCTGATGTCCAAGGAATGAATTCGCATTCATGCGGCGCTTGACCTAATGCGCGTATATGCATCTAATTCGATCCAGCTTTTCTCGGGATCGTTTCATGCTCGCACATCTGGTTGCTCCGCTCCTGGTCCGGCGCGGCATCCATTACGGATGGGTGATGGCGGCGGTGACCTTCCTGGTCATGCTGTCGACCTCCGCCGCGCTCGGCGTGCCGGGGGTGATGCTGCTGCCGCTTCACACCGAGTTCGGCTGGCCCGTCGCAGCGATCTCCGGCGCGCTGGCACTGCGGCTGCTGCTGTTCGGCGGCATGGCGCCGTTCGCGGCGACCATCCTGCTGCGCTACGGCTACCGTGCGACGGTGACGACGGCGATCGTGCTGATCAGCCTCGGCCTGGCGGCGGCGACGCAAATCCGGGAGCCCTGGATGCTGTGGGTGACCTGGGGCTTCGTGCTCGGCCTCGGCTCCGGCCTGACTGCGATGGTGCTGGGCGCCACCGTGGCGAATCGCTGGTTCGCCGAACGGCGCGGGCTCGTGATGGGCTTGCTGGGGGCCAGCTCGGCCACCGGACAGCTCGCGATCATGCCGCTGGCCGCCTACCTGGCCGAACATATCGGCTGGCGGTTGGCGGCGGTGCCGTCCATCGCGGCCTGCCTCGTCGCCGGCACGCTGGCGCTTCTCCTTGGCCGTAACGACCCGGCCGAACTCGGCCTCGCTCCCTATGGCTCGACCAGCGCGCCCGTTCTGGCCGCCAAGCCCGCCGGCAACCCCCTCGTCGCGACGTTCAGCGCGTTGCGCGAAGCCGCCGGGATGCCGGTGTTCTGGATCCTCGCCGGGTCGTTCTTCATCTGCGGCCTCAGCACCAACGGGCTGATCCAAACCCACTTCATCCCGCTCTGCCATGATTTCGGCATCGGCGAGGTGCAGGCGGCGTCCGTGCTGGCGATGATGGGAGCGTTCGACTTCGTCGGCACCGTCGCCTCGGGCTGGCTGTCGGATCGCTATGACAACCGGTGGCTGCTGTTCTGGTATTACGGCCTGCGCGGCTTGTCGCTGATGGCCCTGCCCTTCACCGATTTCTCGTTCTACGGCCTGTCGCTGTTTGCCGTGTTCTACGGCCTGGACTGGATCGCGACGGTGCCGCCGACGGTGAAGCTGTCGACCAAGGCGTTCGGGCGCGACAAGGGGCCGTTGATCTTCGGCTGGGTCTTCGCCGCCCATCAGCTCGGCGCGGCCACCGCGGCGCTCTCGGCCGGCATCTCGCGTGACGTGCTGTCGAGCTACTTGCCGGCCTTCTATGCGGCCGGTGTCGCCTGCCTCGTCGCTGCTATCGCGGTGCTGTTCGCCCGCGTGCGGCAGCCGGCAGCCCCCATGCTCGCAGCCGGCGACTGAACTCGCCACCCCGGCCATCAACCCACTCGTGTGGGTGGGCTTCAGCCCACCGCAGCTCGCCGTCACCCAACCCTGTGATCGTAACGCTTGACGGTGGTGGGCTGAAGCCCACCCTACAGGGTCCCTGGGACGGCTAGCGGGACAGGCGTTCCAGCCCGCGAGTGCCGACGCCCGCGAGCAAGCCCCAGAACGCGCCACCGACGCCCAGCAGCGTCACGTTGGAGGCGGTGACGAGAAAGGCGAGCACGGCGGCGAAGCGCTCATCTTCCTGGTCCAAGGCGCTCGCCAGCGCGCCGGTGAGCGGACCCAGCAACGCCACGCCGGCGACGGCGGCGATGATGATCGGCGGCAGCGCGACCAACGCCGTCGTCAGCGCGGTGCCGCCCAACGCCAGCACCAGGTAGCAGAGGCAGAATACCGGGCCCGACAGGTAACGCTTGGCCGGGTCCGGATGGGTGTCCGGGCCGGTGCAGATCGACGCGGTCACGCTGGAGAGGTTGATCGAGTAGCCGCCGACCGGCGCGAGCAGGAGCGTGGTGAGCCCGGTGACGACGAAGCAGGCGCTAACCGGCGGCGTGTAACCCGAGATGCGCAGGACGGCGACGCCGGAGATTTGCTGCGTCGCCATGGTGACCAGGAAGAGTGGGATGCCGAGGCTGATCAGCGTGGCCAGCGAGAACTCCGGTGGCATCCAGGCGAGGTTCGGCAGCGAGGCCGATAGGCTCGGCAGCGTGTAGCCCTCGAGCCAGGCCAGCGGCAGCGCAAGGATGATGACGATCAGCGGAGCGGCGGCGCGGTGGACGATCCGCGCCAGCAGGAACACGCCGACCAGCGGCAGCACCAGGCCCGGCGCGGTCTGAGCGCCCACGAACAGCCCGAGCGCGAACCGCAGCAGCAGCCCGGCGAGCATACCGCCTGCGATCGACGCGGGCAGCCGGGCGATGAGGGCGCCGAGCGCCGGCACCAGTCCCGCGAGCATGGTCAGCACGGCCGCGAACATGAAGGCGCCGACGGCGCGGCCCATTGTCGTGCCGTCGGGCAAGGCGATGATGAGCAGCGCGCCCGCGAGGGACCACGCGGTCATGATCGGCATGCGGTAGCGAAGGCTCAAATAGGCGGTGGTGAGGCCCATGCCGACGCACAGCGCGAACACCCAGGAGGACGTTTGCGCCGGGGTGGCGCCGAGATGCCGGGTCGCTTCAACGATGATGGCGATGGTGCTGCCGAAGCCCACCAGCGCGGCGACCAGCCCGGACGCGATGATCGAGAAACGCACCGCTTTGTCCCAACGCCATTCGTTATCCGGACATTGTGACGGCGCAGCGATTGACCGTCACCCCTCGGGCCGTGCAGTGCAGCCTCCATGATTTTCCGGCGCATCGCCACCTGGTTCGAGACCCTGATTCCCGCGACTGGTCCCGTTCCCGCGGCGACGCCGCCGGACGGGACGCTGGCATTCTTCTGGTATTTCGCCCGACAAGCCCGCGGCGTGCTGGTGTCGCTGATGGTGATCGGCATGTTCACCGCCGCGGCCGACCTGCTGATCCCGGTCTGCATCGGGCGGATCGCCGGGCTAGTGGCGAACCACTCGCGCGACACGCTGCTGCGCGACGAGGGCGGTCAGTTGCTGGCGATGGCCGGGCTAATCCTGGTGGCGCGGCCGGGGGCGTTGCTGATCGAATTCCTGATCACCAACCAATCGATCCAGCCCTCGCTTTCGAACCGCATCCGCTGGCAGAGCCATTTCCACGTCATCCGCCAGAGCTGGACGTTCTTCCAAAACGATTTCGCCGGCCGCATCGCCAACCGGGTGATCCAGACCGGCCCGGCGCTACGCGACGTGCTGACGGTGGGTATCGATGCGGTCTGGTACATCGTGCTGTATGGAGGCAGCTCGATCGTGCTGCTCGGCGCAGTGGACTGGCGGCTGGCGATGCCAATCGCGGCCTGGTTCGTGCTATATTGGCTGCTGCTGCGGGCGATGGTGCCGCGGATGCGGGAGCGCTCGCGGGCCAATAGCGAGGCGCGGTCCCTGCTGACCGGCCGCGTGGTCGACAGCTACACCAACATCCTGACCGTCAAGCTGTTCGCCCGCGCCGAGGAAGAGGACGGCTTCGTGCGCGAGGCGCTCGAAGCGCATACGACGACGTTCCGCGCGCAGACCCGGGCGATCACCGCGCTGACCGGCGGGCTGGCGGTGATCAATGCCTTGCTGCTGGCGGCTACGGGCGGGGTCGCACTGTTCCTCTGGCGGCGGGGCGACATCGAGGTCGCGACGGTAGCGACGGCGCTGCCGCTGGCGTTCCAAATCACCAACATGGCCGGCTGGGTCGCCCGCAGCATCACTGGCATCTTCGAGAACCTAGGCCAGGTGCAGGACGGCATGCGCAGTCTCGCCGTGCCGCAGCAGATGCCGGACGCGCCCGGCGCGCAGCCGTTGCGGCTGGCCGGCGGCCATATCGCGTTCGAGGATGTCGGCTTCGGCTACGGCACCGCTCGCGGCGTGCTGCACGACATCGAGCTCAACATCCGGCCCGGTGAGCGCATCGGCCTCGTCGGCCGCTCCGGCGCCGGCAAGTCGACGCTGGTCAACCTCCTGCTCGGATTCCACCGCCCCGCGACCGGCCGCATCGTCATCGACGGCCAGGACATCGCCGGCGTCACCCAGGAAAGCCTGCGCGCGCAGATCGCCATGGTGACCCAGGACACGTCGCTGCTGCATCGCTCCATCCGCGACAACATCCGCTATGGCCGACCCGGCGCGTCGGACGCCGAGGTCGAAGCCGCCGCCCGCCGCGCCGAGGCGCACGAGTTCATCGAAGCGCTCGAAGACTGGAACGGCCGCACCGGCTACGACGCCCAGGTTGGCGAGCGCGGCGTCAAGCTGTCCGGCGGCCAGCGCCAGCGCATCGCCATCGCCCGCGTCATCCTGAAAGACGCCCCGATCCTGGTCTTAGACGAGGCGACCTCTGCACTCGACAGCGAGGTTGAAGCAGCCATCCAGGAGCAGCTCGACATGCTCATGCAGGGCCGTACCGTAATCGCGATTGCGCACAGGCTGTCGACCATCGCCCAGATGGATCGCCTGGTGATGCTGGATGCCGGCCGTATCATTGAACAAGGCAGCCACGCCGAACTGCTCGCCGCCGACGGTGCCTATGCCCGCGCATGGAACCGACAATCCGGCGGCTTCGTGGATAGCCGCTAATCGTCGACCCACCGTCGCTTGCCGTAACCTGATCACCACCCCCGCGACGACAGCGTCACGTTATTTCACCGAGCTAACCCGCGCAGCGAAGCGGGCTGGCCCGGAAGCGTGATCGGCATGCCATGCGGTTGCAGGGTATTGCGGGCGATGGTGAAGACCTGCAGCGTCTTGTCGCTGTAGTTGCCGATATAGACGTATCGGCTGTCGCGGCTGAAAGCGACGCCTTCTGGCAGCGCGCCGAGAACCTCCCGGTCCTTGACGGCCAGCGTTCCATCCGCGGCGATCGTTGCCAGCACGGCTTGGCCATGGCGACCATAGAAGTAGTCGGTGCTCATGCCGCCGGTGCCGAGCAGCAGCGGGGCGACGAAATACTTACCGTCGGGCGAGATCGCCATGCCCTCCGGCCCGGCGCCAGCCGTGGTGATCGCCGTCACATGCGGATGCGGCCCGGTGATGGCGATGGTCGTCAGCGGGTCCGCATTATCCTTGCCGCCGCCGGTGCTGCCGACGATGGCGAACTTGCCGTCCGGCGTGATGTCGACGTTATAGGGGTTCGCGCCGACCGGGATGTCGTTCGCCTTGTCGTAAGTCACGGCTTGGCCGTCGATGGCGAGCACGCCCATCTTATTGGCGACATTCATGGCCACCAGCGCGCGCTTGCCATCGGGCGCGATGGCGACCGCGGCGGCCTCCTGCCCGAGATCGACGTCGGCCACATGCTTGACCGTGGTGCCGTCGATGGAGACGACGGACACGCTCTTGCCGGCCCGGTTGGCGATCAGGACGAGCTTGCCGTCATGGCTGATTGCCAGACCGGAGGGCTGCTTGCCGACGCTCACGGTGTCGAGCAACTTCGGCGGCTTGGCATCGAGATCGACGACGAACAGTTTATCGTCCGGGGTGACCTTCCAACCGCTGCCGTCGGCGGTATGGACGACCGAATTGGCGACCAGGCCGAGGCGGCCATTCGGCGTGATCTGCAGATTGGTGGGTGGCCCCAGCAGTGAATTCGCGAGGTCGAGCGTCGCGCGGATCTTGGGTAGGCCGGGGTTGGAGACATCGAGCACGAGCAGCTTGTCAACGCCGGGCTGGACGTTGGTCTGGCCCTTGTCCGTGTAGGCGATCTTGCTGTCGATCCCGACGAGGAGGTCATTCGGCCCGGCGAGTGCGGGCGTGACCGTCGCGAGCGTTGCTGCGAGAACGAGCGATTTCATGATGTTTCCCCGATTTTTTGGAAAGGCTAGTAGGCTGGGCGCGACGCGACAAGCGTCGGAGAAGACAGCATGTGGGTGATACCCGTCGGTCTCGCGCTGATCGGTATCGTGCTGGCCATCAATGGCGTGCGAGTGGCGGCGGAGTACGAACGTGGTGTGGTGTTCCGCCTCGGGCGCTTCGCCGGGCTGCGCGGACCTGGACTATATTGGCTGATTCCGTTCGGCATCGAGCGCGCCGCCGGGTCGATCTGCGCACCCGCACCGTCGAGGCGGAACAGCAGAAAACGATTACGCGCGACAGCCTGACCATCCAGGTCAACGCGGTAATCCGGTACAAGACGACGGATGCCGCACGCTGACGAGCCTGCGCAACACGATCTCGACGAGGTCCTACAGCAACTCACCGCCATCGACGACCTGCTGCGCGGCGATATCTCGCTGTCGACCGAGCAGTGAGGCGTCGAGATCGAGCGCTTCGAGCTGCCGCGGTAGATGCAGCAGGTCATGCCAATGCAGGCAAAAGCGATTCGCGAGAAGCGCGCTCGATTGATCAAAGCCGATGCGGAGTTCGAGGCGTCGGCCAAGCTCGCCGCGGCCTCCGCTCAAATCGCCGAAAAACCGGCAGTGCTCGAGCTACGGTGCATGCAAATGATCGCCGAAGTAGTCGCAGAAATGACGGCACCATGGTCATCATGATGCCGTCAGACTTCGTGAACCTTGCGAAGACGCTGAACGATCGCGTGCGGAAACACGCGACCAAGGGCTAGACCTCGGTCGCGTGCGCTGTCGCTAGTCGGCCGCGTCGGCGACCTGCGGCTTGGCCGGCTTCTTGTGGCGAAGCTCGGCCATCTTGTCCTGCACATGCCGGCTGAACGAGTATTCGGCCGGGCGCTGATGCGTCATGTCGATCTCGGGTGCCATCGGCCCATCGAGCTTCGGCCCGCGCAACGCCACCCGCAGCGTCTTCAGCGGCGAGGCGACGGCATCCATCACCGCGGTGCTCTCGTAGCCGGAGTGCACCATACAGTCGGCGCACTTCTCATAGGCGCCGGTGCCGTATTTATCCCAATCGGTGCTTTCCATCAGCTCGGTGAAGCTGGAGGCGTAGCCCTCGCCGAGCAGGTAGCACGGACGCTGCCAGCCGAACACGTTGCGCGTCGGCTTGCCCCACGGGGTGCACTTGTAGTTCTCGTTACCGGCAAGAAAATTCATGAACAGCGGCGACTGGGTGAACTTCCAGCCCTTGCCCTTGCCACCCTTGAGGATGTCGCGGAACAGCTGCTTGGTCTTCTGCCGGGTCAGGAAGTGGGCCTGGTCCGGTGCGCGCTCATAGGCATAACCCGGCGACGTCATGATGCCGTCGACGCCCATCGCCATCACGCTGTCGAAGAACTTGGCCACCCGCTCCGGCTGCGCGCCGTCGAACAGGGTGCAGTTTATGCTGAGGCGGAAGCCGCGCTCCTTGGCGAGCTTGATGGCGGCGATGGCGCGGTCGTAGGTGCCGTCCTGACTCACGGCCTTGTCGTGCATCTCGCGGTCACCGTCGAGATGGATATCCCAGCTGAAATACGGGTTCGGCTTGTACTGATCCATCTTCTTTTCGAGGAGCAGCGCGTTCGTGCAGAGATAGACGAACTTCTTCCGCTCCAGGATCTTCTCGACGATCTCCGGCATCTCCTTGTGCAGCAGCGGCTCGCCACCGGCGATCGCGACCACCGGAGCGCCGCACTCATCGACCGCGGCAAGCGCGTCGGCAACGGACAGGCGCTGGTTCAGGATCTCGGCCGGATAGTCGATCTTGCCGCAGCCGGAGCACGCAAGGTTGCACCGGAACAACGGCTCCAGCATCAGCACCAGCGGATAGCGTTTCCGCTTGGCGAGATGCTGTCGCACGACATACGCGCCGACTTTGACGACTTGCCTGAGTGGGACGGACATGCGGCTACTTTCCCTCGACCGAGCTTAAGAGACTTCGGCCGGAAACTTGAATTTCACGTCTTCGGCGACGCCGGGCAACGTCGACACGCTGACCTCGCCGAAGCGGCGGAGCCCGGCGATGACGCCTTGCACCAACATCTCGGGCGCACTTGCCCCGGCAGTGAGCCCAATTCGGCCCATACCGTCGAACCACGATGCGTCGAGCGCCGCGGCATCGTCTATTAGGTAACTAGGTTTACCGAGTTCGAGACCGATTTCACGCAAACGATTTGAGTTGGAACTGTTCTTCGAACCCACCACAAGGATCATGTCGACCTGTTTTGCAAGGTCATGCACGGATTGTTGCCGGTTTTGCGTCGCATAGCAGATATCGCGGACGTCCGGACCGACGATCCCCGGGAACCGTTCCACCAGTGCCGCAATGATCGATCTGGTATCGTCGACCGAGAGAGTGGTCTGCGTAACGTAGGCCAGGCGCGCCGGGTCGGAAACGACGAGCGCGTCGACGTCGTCGACGGTCTGCACCAAATGCACCTTGCCCGGGATTTGCCCAATCGTGCCCTCGACCTCCGCATGCCCAGCATGTCCAACCAGAATGACCTCCCGGCCCTGGGCCGAGTAGCGGCGGCCCTCCGCATGGACCTTGGCGACCAGCGGGCAGGTGGCGTCGATCACCGGCAAAGAGCGCTGCCGCGCGACCTCCTCGACCCGCTGCGCCACGCCATGGGCGCTAAACACGGTCATCGCGCCGGGCGGAATCTCGTCGAGTTCGTCCACGAAGATCGCGCCCCGTCGGCGGAGGTCCTCGACGACATGGCGATTATGCACGATTTCGTGGCGGACGTAGATCGGCGCCCCGAATTTTACCAAGGCACGCTCGACGATTTCGATCGCACGTTCGACGCCGGCGCAAAAGCCGCGCGGCTGGGCCAGCACAATCTCGATCATCCGACTCCTCACGATCCAAAAAACATATCGCATTGCAGCGAGTGCGGATGCCCTGTGTGACAGGATGTCCATCGAGTGTGGCTGCAGAGCAACATCTCGGTCCGCATGACCGGAGTGGGTGGCATCTTCCTGGCTCGTTAAGTATTCTAGCGAGCCATGACTCGAGGGGCGGGTAAGCGGTGCGGCTCATCGCAGCGACTTGCTCTGTCCCAAAGGACGTGGTTTTCCATCCCGGCTTGCCCAGACCTCATCGGGCGGCACCGCCGAGAACATGGCGCTCCGCCCCGAACGGTAAGATTCCGGGCGGTAGGATGCCGAAAGGACGTTATGAACGCGAGTATGCCGCTCCCGCCCCGTCCCGTGACCGCGACTCTGGACCGGGTCACCATCCCGAGTGACATGCGGAACTTCTCCCCCGAGCAGCTCCGCGCCGTGGCCGACGAGCTGCGCGCCGAGACGATCGACGCCGTCAGCACCACAGGCGGCCATCTCGGCGCCGCGCTCGGCGTGGTCGAGCTCACCGTCGCTCTGCATGCGGTGTTCGACACCCCGTCGGATCGCCTGATCTGGGACGTCGGTCACCAGACCTATCCGCACAAGATTTTGACCGGCCGTCGCGACCGGATCCGTACGCTGCGCCAGCCCGGCGGCCTTTCCGGCTTCACCCGGCGTTCCGAGAGCGAATATGATCCGTTCGGCGCCGCCCATAGCAGCACCAGCATCTCCGCCGGCCTCGGCATGGCAGTCGCCCACGACCTGCTCGGTCAGGAAGGCCGGCACGTCGTGGCCGTCATCGGCGACGGCGCCATCAGCGCCGGCATGGCCTACGAGGCGATGAACAATGCCGGGGCGATGAAGTCGCGCCTGTTGGTCATCCTCAACGACAACGACATGTCGATAGCGCCGCCTGTCGGCGCTATGAGTGCCTATCTTAGCCGCCTGATGAGCAGCCGCTCCTTCCTGAGCCTGCGCGAGCTCGCGGCTCGCATGGCCAAGCGCTTCCCCTCCGGCATCGAGCGCACTGCCAAGCGCGCCGAGGAATATGCCCGCGGCATCCTCACCGGCGGCACGCTGTTCGAGGAGATGGGCTTCTACTACGTCGGCCCGATCGACGGCCATAACATGGACCACCTGCTCCCCATCCTGCGCAACCTGCGCGAGGCGGAGGAGAGCGGGCCGATTCTGCTGCACGTCATCACCAAGAAGGGCCACGGCTACGCGCCGGCGGAAAGCTCGGCCGACAAGCTGCATGCGGTGTCGAAGTTCAACGTCGTCACCGGCGAGCAGGTCAAGGCGCCGCCGGGCCCGCCGCAATACACCCGCGTCTTCGCCGACGCGCTGATCGCCGAGGCCGCCGTCGACGACAAAATTGTCGCCATCACCGCCGCCATGCCGTCCGGCACCGGGCTCGACCGCTTCGCCAGCCGCTTCCCGGAACGCCTGTTCGACGTCGGGATCGCCGAGCAGCATGCGGTCACCTTCGCCGCCGGCATGGCGACCGAGGGGCTGCGGCCGTTCTGCGCCATCTACAGCACTTTCCTGCAGCGCGCCTACGACCAGGTCGTCCACGACGTCGCAATCCAGCATCTGCCGGTCCGCTTCGCCATAGACCGCGCCGGACTCGTCGGTGCCGACGGCGCCACCCATGCCGGCAGCTTCGATCTGGCCTATCTCGGCTGTCTGCCCGGGATGACCATCATGGCGCCGAGCGACGAGCTCGAGCTGATGCACATGGTCGCTACCCAGGCCGTGTTCGACGACGGACCGAGCGCGCTCCGCTACCCACGCGGCGCCGGCAATGGCCTCGTCCTGCCCGAGCGCGGTACGCCGCTGCCGATCGGCAAGGGTCGCATCATGCGCGAGGGCACCGCCGTGGCGATCCTGTCGCTCGGCACTCGCTTGGCCGACAGCTTGAAGGCGGCCGAGACGCTGGCGGCCCGCGGCTTCTCCTGCACCGTGGCCGACGCCCGCTTCGCCAAGCCGTTCGACACCGCCATGGTCGACCAGCTCGCCCGCCACCACGGCGTGCTGATCGTCGTCGAGGAAGGCTCCGTCGGCGGCTTCGGCGCGCTCATCATGCATCACCTGGCCGCTCGCGGCCTGCTGGACGGCGACCTCAAGATCCGCTCGATGACCCTGCCCGACACCTTCATCGACCATAACCTGCCGGCCGCGCAGATCGTCGAGGCGCAGCTCGGCGCCATGGACATCGCCGACACGGCGTTGCGGGCGCTGGGCCAGGGCGTGGAGACGCCATCCATCGTCGCGGTTCCGCGCCGATGATGCAGACGCGCCGGGCGATGTTGGCCGGGCTCGCCGTCCTGACGCTCGCGCTGCCCGCCCGTGCGGCCGATCCGCAGGCGGCAGCGCCCATCCAGGCGCTCGACCAAGGTCTGCTCGCGGCCATGAAGGCCGGCAAGCAGACCCCGTTCGCCCAACGGTTCGCCGCGCTCGCGCCGGTCATCGACCGGGCGTTCGACCTGCCGGTGATCCTGCAGAGCTCTGTCGGTTTGCGCTGGTCCGCGCTGCCGCCGGCCGATCAACAGCGCCTGCTCGAGGCGTTCCGCAAGTTCACCATCTCGAGCTACGTCGCCAACTTCGACCAGTTCGGTGGTGAGACGATCAGCATCGCACCGGAATCGCGCACGATCGGCCAGGACCAGGTCGTCGGCACGCGCCTGGTCAGCGGCGGCGAGACCACCCCGATCGACTACGTGATGCGCAACGGCCCGAACGGATGGCGCGCGGTCGACGTCTTGCTGAATGGCTCGATCAGCCAGGTCGCCGTCAACCGTTCCGACTGGCGCGCGCTGCTTGCCTCGGGTGCAGGCCCGCTCATCGACAGTTTCCAACGCCGGACCGCGACGCTGTCCGGAGGCGCGATCAACTGAGCGACCCGGTGTGCTGACCGACCTTGCCACGTTGGGCTGTGCCGGTCTCGCCGGGGCTGGCATCGTCCAAGCCGCGGTCGGCTATGACCTGTTGCGGCGCAAGCAGCGTGAAGTGCCCCCCGTTCTAACGTCGTGGCCGGCGATCACGGTGCTCAAGCCGCTCTGCGGGGACGAGGCCCTGCTCGAGGCCGCCCTGAGCAGCTTCTGCACGCAGGACTACCCGGACTTCCAGCTCGTCTTCGGCGTCCAGAGTGCCGCCGACCCGGCACTCGAGACTGTCGCCCGTCTCAAGCAGCGCTTCCCGCTCGTCGCCATCGACGTGGTGGTCGACGGTACCCGGCATGGCCGCAACGCCAAAGTCGGCAACCTGCTCAACATGTTTCCGGCCGCCCGCCACGACCTGATCGTCATTGCCGACAGCGATATCCATGCCTCGCCCGACACGCTCCGCAGCGTCGCCGCTGCCCTCATGCAGCCCGGCGTCGGCCTGGTCAGCACGCTGTATACCGGGCTGCCGGCCACCGGCTCCCTGGCCGGCGCCCTCGGGGCAGCGCAGATCAACCACAGCTTTCTCCCCGGCGCATTGATGGCGCGCCGCCTCGGCCGGCAGGACTGCCTCGGCGCCATCATGGCCCTGCAGCGTGACACGCTGACCCGCATCGGCGGCCTGGCCTCGCTGTCGGACCATCTCGCCGACGACGCGCTGCTCGGCCAACTCGTGCGCGATCTCGGCCTGCGCGTCGAGCTGGCGTCGGCGATCCCGGCCACCACGGTGCCGGAGACGCGACTTTCGGCGCTGATCGCCCACGAGCTTCGCTGGATGCGCACCGTCAAATCGGTCGCGCCGATCGGCTTCGTGCTGGGGGCGATGCAATACCCGCTATTCTGGGCAGCCTTGATGGTCGCTCTCAGGATCGATTTGGCAGTCGCCTGGGTCGGCTTCCTCGCCGTGTGGCTGATTCGCGGCACGCTGGCAGAGTTGTCCGACCGCCGGTTGCACAGCACCATCCGGCTGCCGATGTGGGGCATACCACTACGCGATATGTTGTCGGTGGCCATGATCCTGGCCAGTTACCGATCGAATCGAGTGGCGTGGCGCGGTAAGGAATACCGCGTAACGTCGTTTACAGAGGCCGTGCTGCAGCCCGGCAAGGGATAAGTTACAATGATGAAGACGTTGTTCCTGCAGCCGCCCTCGTTTGGTGGCTTCGACGGCGGCGCCGGGTCGCGGTATCAGGCCAAGCGCGAAATCAAGTCGTTCTGGTATCCGACCTGGCTCGCCCAGCCCGCGGCGCTGGTGCCCGGCAGCCGGCTGATCGACGCGCCGCCCGCCAACCTCGGCATGGCGCCGATTCTCGAGGACATCAAGAACCGCGATCTGGTGATCATGCACACCAGCACGCCCTCCTTCGCGTCCGACGCCAAGGTCGCCGCCGCGCTAAAAGAGGCCAAGCCGAGCCTGAAGATCGGCTTCGTCGGCGCCAAGGTTGCCGTGCAGCCGAACGAGAGCCTCGAAGGCGCCCCGGCCGTCGACTTCGTCGCCCGCAACGAGTTCGACTTCACTTGCCTGGAAGTCGCCGAAGGCCGCGACTTCTCGGCCATCGACGGCATCACCTACCGCGACGCCAATGGCGGCCTGGTCACAAACAAGGATCGTACGATCCTCGAGGACATGGACCAGCTACCCTTCGTCACTGACGTCTACAAGCGCGACCTGAAGATCGAAGACTATTTCATCGGCTACCTGCAGCACCCCTACATCAGCATCTACACCGGCCGCGGCTGCAAGAGCCGCTGCACCTTCTGCCTCTGGCCGCAGACCGTCGGCGGCCACCGCTACCGTGTCCGCAGCCCGGAACACGTCGCCGCCGAGATCGCGCATGCGCAGAAGATGTTCCCGCAGGTGCGCGAGTTCTTCTTCGACGACGACACCTTCACCGACAACCTGCCGCGCGCCGAGTTGATCGCCAAGGAACTCGGCAAGCTGGGCGTGACCTGGTCCTGCAACGCCAAGGCGAACGTGCCGCGGTCGACGCTCAAGATCATGAAGGATAATGGGCTCCGCCTGCTCCTCGTCGGCTACGAGAGCGGCAACCAGCAGATCCTGCACAACATCAAGAAGGGCCTGCTGATCGACGTCGCGCGCAAGTTCACCAAGGACTGCCACGAGCTCGGCATCAAGATCCACGGCACCTTCATCCTGGGCCTGCCGGGCGAGGACCAGGCCACGATCGAGGAAACGATCAAGTTCGCCGTCGAGATGAACCCGCACACCATGCAGGTCTCGCTCGCCGCGCCCTACCCGGGCACCTTCCTATACAAGCAGGCGGTCGAGAACGGCTGGCTCGACGCAGCCAACGCCGAGCTGATCGACGAGCGCGGCGTGCAGATCGCCCCCCTGCACTACCCGCACCTCTCGCACACCGAGATCTTCGACAGCGTCGAGGCGTTCTACCGCCGCTTCTACTTCCGGGCGCCGAAGATCGCCTCCATCGTCGGCGAGATGGTCACCAGCCCGCAGATGATGAAGCGGCGCCTGCGCGAGGGCGTGGAGTTCTTCCACTTCCTGCGTGAGCGCAAGAAGGCCGCCTAACCGGCCAGATCGATCGCCAACAGCTGTGAGGTCGCCGCGATAAACAAGCGGCGACCATCGGCACCGCCGAAGCAGCAGTTGGAGACGACGTTCTCGGTGCGAATGAAGCCGAGCTTGCGGCGATCCGGCGCCCAGATGTGAACGCCGTCGGCCGCCGACACCCACACCCACCCCCGGCCGTCGATGGCAAACCCATCAGGAACGCCATGGTCGGCGTGGCAGAAGAAGCGTCGGTTCGACAGCGTCCCCCCTTCCCCGACGTCAAACGCGAGGATCTCATGGAGATCACCCTTCCCGGCATTCGGGATCTCGCGACGGGACAATGACGTGTCCGAGACATAGAGGATCCTGCCGTCCGCGGTCAGACCGATCCCGTTCGGCTCTTCGAAATCCGCCATGCGGTCCAGTGCACCTGAGGCCGGGTCGACGCGGTAGATGCTCCGATGCTCAAGTTCGGGGTCTGCGATGCTGCCCTGGTTGGGCACGACCAACCCGAAGGTCGGGTCGGTGAACCAGATCGCTCCATCTGGCCCGACCGTCACGTCGTTGGGCGAATTAAGCCGCTTGCCGCGGTAATGCGTCACGATGGGGGTCGGTTGCGTCGAGACGTCGCCACCCGACCGGCTGATGCAGCGCCGGCCATGCTCGCAGTGGATGAGCCGGCCGTCGGCGTCGACCGCGTTGCCGTTCAGGAAATACGTTGGGTCCAAAGCCGCCTCGACATGCCCATCCGGATGCAGGCAGAGCAGCCGTCGGTTCGATACGTCGGACCAGTAGAGCAGGCCGGACGGATCGTGCCACACGGGCCCCTCGGCATGCAGCGTGCCCTCGTAGAGCACCATCAGCTTCGCGTCCCGCGGCAGCACGGCCGCCAGGCGCTCGTCGTCGATCTGCACGCCGCGAAAGCCCTCGGCAGGCTTGGGCGGTCCGGCCCGGCGCAGCAGGCGGCCGGGCGATAGCTCGTCGTCGGACATAACAGGCGTCTCACAATTGGGGCCGCAGCGCGCTGCCGTCAGTGACTGCGCTGTGCTAGGACAACGTCGTAAATGCCTATGAGATCATGAGAATGCTAAGCGGAAGCGACATCGCGGTGGTTCGCCTCGCGCAGGATGCCTACCTGAATGCCGCCGCCGGTCTGCCGGCTGGCTTCACTCCGATGACCCAATCGGCGCTCGGGCTCACGCTCGGTGCGACGGAGACCTTCTCCAATGGCGTCTACACCAACCAGAACGCCGCCGCCCTTGTCACCGTGGGCACCTTGAACGGCGTCACCACCCTGGTGCTGGCGTTCCGCGGCAGCGACGACCGGCAGGATTCGATCGCCGATCTCCGGAACATCAACTCGGCCTACCCGAATTTCTCCAATCTGATCGCCGCCGTCGACGGCGTCGCCTCCCGCCAAGCGATCTCGCAGGTGCTGGTCACCGGGCACAGCCTGGGCGGGGCGATGGCGCAACTCTACATGGCCAGCCACGCCGACAACAACACGACGCGCTACATCGCCGAGACCGTGGGCTCCCCCGGCGTGCTGCAGGCGCAGTCGGCCGATGCGCGCATCACCAACCTCCAGGTCGCCGACGACCCGGCCGTCTATCTCGGCGAACACCGTGCCCTGGTCGGCATCCTGTTGCTGACCAACCCGCTGCTCGCCGCCGGTGCGATCTTCGCCGGGCCGGAGGTGTTCCCCGGGCTGACCTCGCTCGACGTGCTGAACTCGATCGGCTCGCTGAACACCGACTACGTCAACCGCGGCCCGGTCACCTTCCTGCCCGGTTCGGACGGTAGCTACACCGTCACCGACAACCTGCTCGACGCGATCTCGGCGGGTAAGTCTGAGCACGTCGTCTCGACCTACCTCTCCCGCGCCGAAGCGCTCGCCAACAGCACCGGCGACGACCAGGCCGGCATCGGCATCACGCCTACGACGACGGGCGTGCAGGTGTTCCGCTTCTTCGACTCACACACTGGCACGCATTTTTACACGGCCAACGCGTCCGAGCGCGACCAGACCATCGCTGGGCGCGCCGACCTGACCTACGAGGGCGTCGGTCTCAACGCCCAGACCCAAGCCAGCGACCCGTCCGCCGCGCCGGTGTTCCGCTTCTTCGACACCCACTCCGGCTCGCATTTCTACACGACCAGCACCACCGAGCGGGACGGCTTACAGAGCGGCGCCGCCGGGCTGACCTATGAGGGCGTCGCCTTCTACGAGAATACGGCCGCAACATCCGCGGACACGGCGGTGTATCGCTTTTTCGACAAGGTGGACGGAACGCACTTCTACACGCCGAACCAGAACGAATACGCCAGCGTGCTGGCGACGCGCGGCGACCTGGTGAACGAGGGGATCGCCTTCTACACGCAAAAGGCGTGAGCCCGGCCGGGCGTCACTCCGTTTCCGAGGCGACGATCCGAAACAGGTAGTCGTCGCCGTTTGGCCGGCGCAGCCGCACCAACTCGCCCGGCCGGAACAGGGATCCGTCAAAGGTCCAGATCGGATCGTCCTCGCTGCTCGTGCTCTGCAACGCCCAGCCTTCGTCGATGCGGATGATCTCGAGCGCGCGCGGCTCGGTGCCGGGCCGCAGCCGCCAGGCCAGCCATGGGCTCGACGCGCCGTGATAGGCGTCGACATCCATGTGGCCCTGGGCGGTCAGCTCCGGTGACATGATCAGGCGGTCGTCGAGATCGCCCTCGAGCTTGCCGGGGCCCTGGACCAGCACGAGGGTAAGCTTGGTCATCGAACGAACTGCACCATCTGAATTGCACGTTACAACGCAGAGAGGTCCGCGAAGTTGAGGCTAGATCGCGACGCGGACCCCAAGCTCGACAACTCGGTCGCTCGGGATGCGGAAGAACTCCGTCGCCGGGACCGAATTGCGGGCCAGGATGAGGAACAGGAACAGCCGCCACTTGGGTAGCTTCGGCACCATCGCCCTTACGAGCACCTCGCGGCCGAGGAAAAAGCTCGCCTGCATCGCGTCGTAATCCAGCCCTTGGGTGCTGGCCTCCTCAAGCGCACGCGGAATGTTGGGACTTTCCATGAAGCCATATCGCAGCGTGACCCGATGCACGCCAGGCGATAGCTCCTCGATCGCCATGTGCTCCGCATCGTTCGCTTCCGGCACGTCGAGCGTCTGCACGGTCACGAAAATGACCCGCTCATGCAACACCTTATTGTGCTTGAGATTATGCAGGAGTGAGGTCGGCACGTAATCCGGCGTTCCCGTCAGGAACACGGCGATCCCGGGCACCCGGATGGTGCGGGAGTGCGGCAGGCGCTTCAGGAACGATGCCAGCGGCAGGCTCTCCTGCTTCCAGCGCGCCAGCATCAACTCGCGGCCGCTATTCCACGACGTCATCATGGCCAGCAACCCAAGGCCCAGCACCAGCGGGACCCAGCCTCCCTCCGGCACCTTGAGCAGGTTGGAGGCGAAGAAAACCGTGTCGACGATCATGAAGGCGCCGAATACCGTGATCGACAGGGTGCGGGACCAGCCGAACCGGCGACGGAACACCACCATGGCCAGTAGGCTGGTGCAGATGAAGGTGCTGGTCACCGCAATGCCATAAGCCGCGGCCAGCGCATCGCTGCTGCGGAAGGCGAATACAAGCAGCAACACGCCGATGAACAGCGCCGCGTTTACCTGCGGCAGGAAGATCTGGCCTTCCTCGGTCAGGCTCGTGTGCCGCACGGTCAAACGGGGCATGAACGACATCTGCATGCACTGCCGCGCCAGCGAGAACGCGCCCGACAACACGGCCTGGCTAGCGATTACGGTCGCAACCGTGGCGAGCAGCACCAGCGGCAGCCGGATCACCGACGGCGCCATCAGGTAAAACGGGTTTTCCAGCGCCGACGGATCGCGCAGCACGAGGGCGCCCTGGCCGAAATAGTTCAGCAGCAGCGCCGGCAACACGAAGTAAAGCCAGGCCAGCTTGATGGGCTCGCGGCCGAAATGGCCCATGTCGGCATACAGCGCCTCGGCCCCGGTCACCGTCAGCACGATCGCGCCGAGATCGACGAACGCCATCCATTTGTGCGCCGTGATGAAGCGTAGGGCGTATTGCGGCGAAAGCGCGCGCAACACTTCTGGATACTGCGCAATCTGGTAGAGCCCGAACGCCGCCAGCATCACGAACCAAACGCACATTACCGGGCCGAACACCCGCCCAATCTGCCCGGTCCCGCGCGTCTGCACCGCAAACAGGATGCAGATCACGACCACGGAGATCGGCACCACCACGGCGTGGAACTGCGGATAGACGACCTGTAAGCCCTCGACCGCCGACAGCACCGAGATCGCGGGTGTGATGATCCCGTCGCCGAAGAACAGGCAGGCGCCGGCGATCCCGACGAGCCCGAGCCAGTGCCGCGTCCGCGCGCCCTTGGTGCCGCGCTGGGCCAACGCCATCAGCGCGAGAATACCGCCCTCGCCATTATTGTCCGCGCGAAGGATCAGCAGGACGTATTTGACCGTCACGGTCAGGACCAGCGCGTAGAACATGAGCGACAGCACGCCCATGATCTCCAACGCGTGGGTGCCGGTCGAGGTAAACTCGGCCAGGCTCGCCTTCAACGCATAGAGTGGGCTAGTGCCGATATCGCCGTAGACTACGCCGAGGACGCCGAGCAACGAGGCCCATCGGACCGGCTTTGCCACATGAGGAGATGTAACGGCCGTACTCACGACACAATCCTCGGGGCGATACGGTTACCGGCGGTCTGCACCGCCGGAGCCTTAAGCTGGTTCACGCGCCGTATGCAAGCTGGATGCTCAGCCGCGAGCGGCGAACCGGCTCACTCGGCCGCCAGCAGCGTCGGTTCCGCTACCACCGTGGCCGCCACGGCATACATATAGACGGCGGTGTCATGAAACACCGCCCCTCCGTTCGGGGCCGCGGGCGCATCGCTGGTAAGCACGTTGACGCCGAGTTGCCCCGGATAGTCCTCGTTCGGCCAGATGCTTTCCACGATCACCGTGCCGGGCTGCATACCGTCGACGATCCGCGCATGCAGCACGATCTCGCCCTGCGCGTTGCCGAGCCGAAGCTGGCCACCCTCAACGATCTCCAGGCGGGCGGCATCGTCCGCATGCAGCAGCGCGGTCGGGCGCCCCTCCCGCTTGCGGCTGGTGGGTGTCTCGGTGAAGGTCGAGTTGAGGAAGTTCCGTGCCGGCGCGGCGATGAGGCGGAACGGGCGCTCGGCGGTCGGTTGGTCGATCGTGTCCCACTGGTCTGGCAGGCTAGGCATCCCGGCACTATGCGGGCCGAGCGCTGCCCAATCGGGGCTGAAGCGGAAGCGCCGATCCGGGAAGCCGAACCCGTCGAGGAAGTGGCTCCGCTCGAAGCTGTCCGTCGCGTCGATCCAGTGGCGCTCGACCAGCTCGGCCGCGCCCGGCCAGCCCGAGGCCTGCAACGTCGCGTCGATCAGCTCCATCGCGCTCTTGCCGAAGCCGTCATGCACGGCGCCGAGCCGGGCCGCGAGCGCCTGGATCACGTCGTGATTGGACCGGCACTCACCCGGCGGCTCGATGAGCTTGGGGCCGACGCTGAGGAAGGTGTGGCCGCCACCGGCATAGAGATCGTCATGCTCGAGGAACATCGTCGCCGGCAGCACGACGTCGGCCAGGCGCGCCGTCTCCGTCATGAACTGCTCGTGGACGCACAGGAACAGGTCGTCGCGCATCAAACCCTGGCGGACCCGGCGCGTATCCGGTGCGACGACCGCCGGGTTGGTGTTCTGCACGATCATGGCATGCACCGGCGGGCCATCGCCCAACTCGCTGCGGTCGCCGGTCAGCGCGGCGCCGATGCGGCTCATGTCCATCTTGCGGGTCGCCGGATCGATGCGGTCGAGGCCTTCGATGAGCGTCTTGTCCCAGTGATAGATACCGTTGCCGCGATTGGTCCAGAACGCGCCGGCGCCCTCGTGCCGCCACTTGCCGGTGATCGACGGGAGGCAGGTGACGGCGTGCATCGCGACGGCGCCGTTGCGGCTGCGGGTGAAGCCGTAGCCGATGCGGATGTAGGCACGCTCGGTCTCGCAGTAACGGCGGGCGAAGGCCTCGATCTCGGCCTCCGGCACGCCGGTGATGGCCGACGCCCAGGCCGGGCTGCGTTCGCGCAGATGGGCCTCCAGTTTCGGGGAGGCGTCGGTATAGCGATCCATGTAGTCGCGGTCGGCGAACCCGTCGCGCAACGCGACATGCATCATGGCGCAGGCCAGTGCGGCGTCCGTGCCCGGCCGGGGCGCGATGTGGATGTCGGCCGCCACCGCCGTCGGCGTGCGGTAAGGGTCGACCACGGCGAGCAGGGCGCCGCGTTCCTTGCGGGCCCGGGTGACGTGACTCATCACGTTGACCTGGGTGGAGACCGGGTTGCCGCCCCACATCACGATCAGATCCGACGCCGCCATCTCGCGCGGGTCGGGGCCGCCGAAGCGGCCCACCCCGGCCGCCCAACCGGACTCGGTGATGCTCGAGCAGATGGTGTTGTGCTGGCGCGAGTAGCCCATGACGTGCCGCAGCCGGTTGATCCCGTCGCGCTGCACCAGGCCCATCGTGCCCGCATAGTAATAAGGCCAGACGCTCTCTGCTCCGTGCCGCTCGGTCGCCTCGGTGAAGCGGGCGGCGACCAGATCCAGCGCCTCGTCCCAGCTCGCACGGCGGAACGCGCCCTCGCCCTTCGCCCCGGTGCGGATCAGCGGATGCGTAACCCGGTCCGGATGATGCACCCGCTCGGCATAGCGCGCGACCTTGGCGCAGATCACGCCCGCCGTGTACGACTGCTCCCTTGCGCCGCGGACGGTGCCGATCCGCGTGCCGTCATGCACGTCGACTTCCAATGCACAGCAGCTCGGGCAATCGTGCGGGCAGGTCGTATGTCGAACTTGCATGGCGCATTTTAGCCGGACGCCGTAACGTCATACAACCGAGAGCCTGTGCATTCGGAGCCGATACAGGGCTTGCGGGCTGGATATAGCCAGCCGATATCAAATCGTATATTTTTGTATGAACAAATGAGAGCCGGCTCATGATCCTCGAAGAGCAGCTTTGCTTCGCACTCTACTCCGCCACCAATGCGGTCATCCGAACGTACCGACCGTGGTTGCGCGACATCGGGCTTACCTATCCGCAATATCTGGTCCTGCTGGTCCTGTGGCAAGACGGCGAGCGTACGATGGGCGAGATCGCCAATCGCCTGGCGCTACCGCCTGGCGGCGTAACGCCGATCGTCGAGCGGCTCGAAGCGGCTGAGTTGGTGGTGCGCCGGCGTGACGAGGATGACCGCCGGGTCGTTCACGTCGCGCTCACAAAAGCGGGTGCCGACTTGGAGCAGGCCGGGATCGAGGCGCAGCAGAAAGTGACCTGCGCCACGACGATGGAGGAGGACGAGGTCTCCAAATTGCGCGTGATGCTGAACCTGCTCACGACTAATCTGTGCGCGTCGGTCGTGTCCGAGACCGAATTCGTCGATGGGCCGCCTGAGCGTGAGAAGGTTCCTGCGCTTCCCTGACGGTCTTAAATCGCGGCGATCTTCGCCGCGATCAGGATCCAGATCAGCCCGATCATCGCGCCGGCCAACACGTCACTGAGGTAATGTAGGCTCAGCAACAAGCGGCTGAAGCTGATCGCCAAGATTAGCAAGACGGCGGCGGCGAACACGGCCACCCTGCCCTGTGCGACGCCATCGGCGATCGCCAGGGCGCACATGCCATAGACTGCCATCGACACCGTCGCATGCGCGCTGGGGAACGACGGCGACCCGGCCGTGATGCCGTCGAGGAAATCCGGGCGTTGCCGCGCGGTGATGAATTTCAGCGACCAGGTGGTGATCTGCGCGCCCACGAAGGCGATCCAGATTGGCACGATCCAGCGCGTCCGCCCGCCGGACCACAGCGCCCCGCTCACCGTCAGGCAGACGATGGCACCGGCCGCCCCGGTCCCGATCTGGCTGATCCATGACCCGGCGCCCAGTGTCGCGCGCGACCGGATCGCCTTCAGCCCGGCATTGACGACGCCGTCGACATGGACCAGCGCGCCACCGCTTTGCACCTGCCAGACCACGACGGCGAACAGGACGACGAGAACGGCGAGTGCAATCATGGGACGAATACTCGGACAGCGTTGCGCAGAACCGCGAACTCGGCGGGCGTCGTGGTGACGATCTCACCGTCGGCGCTGACGTCATGCGGCTTCTTGGTGGTGACGGACAAGGTGCGGCATCGCAGCGAGCGCACTTCGCGGATCCTGTCGTGCTCGCCGTTGCGGAACGCGCGGGCCATGGCGACCAACCGCCACCAGTGCCGCGGCTCGAGGCTGTAGACGTCAAGGATGCCGTCGTCGATCTCGGCGTCGGCATTCACCAAATTGCCGCCACCGTAATACTGCCCATTGCCGATAGCGACCTGCAGGGTTCTAGTCCGGATCTCCTCGCCGTCCGCCATCAATACGGCGGAGAAGCGACGGTATTTGACAACGGTGAGCGCGGCGGCGATCGGGTAGGCCAGCATGCCGAGCCGCCGCTTCATGATGCCGCTCAGCCGTTTGGTCACCGCGACGCTGAGGCCGAGGCTGGCAACGTTGAAATACGGGATGCCGTTGACGGTGCCGACATCGATCGACCGGATGCGGCCGGCCAGTACGATCGCTGCCGCTGCGTCGGGCTGGTCGGGGATGCCGAGCGAGCGGGCGAGATCGTTGGCCGTTCCGAGCGGCAGGATCCCCAACGGCAGGCCGGTGTCACGCAAGGCCGGCCCCGCAGCATGTAGCGTACCGTCGCCGCCGCCGAGCAGCACGCAGGATACCTCGCCGGCGACGGCGCGGATCTTGTCCGCGAGCCGATCCGCACTCTCAACGGTCTCCCGCCTGATCTCGAGCCCGCCGGCGCGCAAGGCAGCCTCGAACGGCGCGATCTCGCTGCCCCGCCGGCTTTTGTCGTTGGCGATCAGCAGGGCAGGCGCGGCTGCGCTCATGTTCAGCGGAGGAGCTTGGTGGCGATGCCGGCGACGTGTTGACCGAGGAAGCGCGCACCATCGAGCTCGAGCTGGCTCGGCTGACGCGACCCGTCGCCCCCGGCGATCGTCGAGGCGCCATACGGCGTTCCGCCCGCCACCTCGGCGACGCCCGTCTGTCCCTTGAACGAGTAAGGCAGCCCGACGATGATCATCCCATGATGCAAGAGCATCGTGTGAATGTTCATCAGCGTGGTCTCCTGCCCACCATGTTGGCTGCCGGTCGAGGTGAAGGCCGCGCCGGGCTTGCCGATCAGCGCGCCCTTGGCCCACAGGCCGCCGGTCTGGTCCCAGAAATTGGCCATCTGCGACGTCATCCGGCCATACCGCGTGCCGGTGCCGACGATGATCGCGTCGTAGGCGGTGAGTTCGTCGACGGTGCAGATCGGCGCGGGCTGGTTTAGCTTGAAGTGGCTCTTCTCGGCGATTTCGGCCGGCACCAACTCCGGCACTCGTCGGATCGCGGCCTGCGCCCCGGCCGCCTCGATCCCCTCGGAGACGGCGCTCGCCATCGCCTCAATATGACCGTAGCTGGAGTAATAGAGTACCAGGACCTTCGTCATCTGTGCGTCGTCGCCTTGGTTGCCGGGTTGGCGTAGCCTATCTGGAGCGACGGCGCACCCGTCCAATACCGGACGGCGTCGCGCCGTGCCGCGTGCGTAGACAGGAGACCAGCGTATGGATGCCACCCCCGGCCCGCTCATGAGCGAGCACGACGCACGCCTGGACAAATTGGCCGAGGTCGCCGTACGCGTCGGCCTGGGCCTGGTGCCTGGCCAGGAGGTGGTGCTGACCGCGCCGCTCACGGCCGTGCCGCTGGTCCGCCGCATCACCGAGCATGCCTATCGCGCCGGCGCCAAACTGGTCTCGCCGCTATTCGCCGACGAGGAGACCACCCTCGCCCGGTTCCGGCATGCGCCGGACGAGGCGTTCGATTACGCGCCGAGCTGGCTCTACGATGGAATGGCGCGCGCCTTCGAGGCCGGCGCCGCTCGCCTGGCGATCGGCGGGGACGATCCTACGCTGCTGGCCGGGCAGGATGCCGACCGAGTTGCGCGCGCCAATCGGTCACGCTCCGTCGCCTACCGCCCAGCGCTCGAGCTAATCACCAATTTCGCGGTCAACTGGAATATCGTCTGCTACGCCACGCCGGCCTGGGCCCGCATCGTCTTCCCGGCGCTCGCGGAGCACGAGGCGGTCGCCCGGTTGTGGGATGCGATCTTCGCAGCCTCCCGGATCGACGCGCCGGACCCGGTCGCTGCCTGGGCCGAGCACAATGCCGGACTGCATGCCCGGACGGCGGCGCTGAACGCCAAGCGGTTTTCCTCGCTGCATTTCCGTGGTCCCGGCACCGACCTCGTCGTCGGCCTGGCGGACGGCCATCTGTGGGCTGGCGGTTCCGAGCCGTCCAAAAACGGCATCGTCTGCAACCCGAACATCCCCACGGAGGAGGTGTTCACCACGCCGCACATGTCGCGCGTCGACGGGGTCGTGCGCAGCACCAAGCCGCTCTCCTACCAGGGAACCCTGATCGAGGGCATCGAGGTGCGATTCGAGCAGGGCCGCATCGTGCAGAGTGCCGCAACCAGCGGGCACGCGGTGCTCGAACGCGTCCTCGGCACCGATGACGGAGCCCGACGGCTGGGCGAGGTCGCCCTCGTGCCGCATTCTTCGCCGATTTCGAAGAGCGGCCTGTTGTTCTTCAACACGCTCTTCGACGAGAACGCGGCCAGCCACATTGCGCTCGGTCAGTCCTACCGGACCTGCATCGACGGCGGCACCACGGCGAGCGACGCCGAGTTGGCCCGGCGCGGCGCCAACTCCAGCTTGATCCACATCGACTGGATGATCGGCTCGGGCGAGATCGACGTGGACGGCCTCGATGCCGATGGCCACGCCGAGCCGTTGATGCGCCGCGGAGAGTTCGCCTAGATGTCGGGGCGGGTGCCTTCAGCGCGATGCAGCGCAGCGTCGCTGAGTGGCGGCGAAGGGTAGCACCGACGGGGCCGGGATCGCGCTCCGCGGCAGCGGCAGCCCCGCCAATGCGTCGGACATGCTGGGGAAACGGCCGATATCGGTCAGGCTGACGCAATCCCACACGACGACGACCCGGTCCTGCCGTGCGATCCCCCATGACGCCCAGGGCGTGCCGGCCCGGTACAGCAGGGCGAAACTGCCCATGTCGCATGAGACGATCGTCATGTGGCGGTCCGGCTCCACCCAGCCCTCGAGGTCACAGCGATCGCGCAACGTAAACGTTGCGAGGCTGGCGCGATCGCTCTTGAGATTCGCCAGCCGGATCACCGTGCCCATGTCGCCTCCATTGCCTTGTTTAGAGCTAGTTTATCAGACGCCGCGGTCTGTAGCCCACCCTAGGTCAACAGATGCAACCGATCTATCTGACGGCCATCGAAAAGCGACGCCAACAGCCAAGTTCCTCACGTTTTTGCGAGCAATAACAACATTTAAACCTACGGTTGCAGCACACCGATCCACACACTTATCCACATGGTTAACCGCAGCTTTACATGAGGTCAGACCTCGTCGGTATGAACCTCAAACTTGCTCAACAGGCACGTGCCGAACGTCGTCGTGATGGCGACGTCAGTCGCGTCGCGGCCGCGCGCCATGACGATCCGCCCGATCCTCGGCGTGTTGTGGCGAGCGTCGAACGTGTGCCATGCGCCGCCGAGGTACACTTCGAACCAGGCACTGAAATCCATCGGCGCATCGACCGGCGGAATGCCGATATCGCCGAGATAGCCGGTGCAATACCGGGCCGGCACGTTCAGGCAACGGCACAGAGCGACCGCGAGATGCGCGAAGTCGCGGCAGACGCCGAGACGCCCGGTATGTCCGTCGAACGCCGTGCGTGTCGCGTCGGCATGCTGGTAGCCGAAGGTGATCCGGTTGTGGACGTACTCGACAATCGCCTGCACCCGGCCCCAACCCGGCGCCGTGTTGCCGAACAACTGCCAGGCGAGATCGTGCAGCTTGTCGGTGTCGCAGTAGCGGCTCCCGAGCAGGAAGACGAGGACATCGTCGGGCAGGTCCTCGACCCGGTGCTGGATAGCGTCGGCCACCACTGGGTCGGGCAGCCCGGAATCGGCGACCACGAAATCCGACGAGATCGTCAGCTTGCCGGCCGGCGCCACGATCCGGGTGACGATGTTGCCAAACATGTCCGTGTAGTCGTGCGACTCGATCGGCGGCGAGAATCGGATGACGTGCTCGCCCTGAACGTCTGCCATGCGCGACGGATGGACGCTCAGCACCAGCATCATCGGCACGGGGTGGGGGCAGTCGTATTCGATGTCGAAGCCAGTGCGAATTTTCATCCAACAGCCCTTTTCCCGGTCGCAGCCGACACGTCGGCCCTGATAATTAGGGCAAGATACGTGCCATATTCAGCTCGGTTCGTCGACCGGCTCGAGGTCGACGCCGACCCGCAATGTGTGCTGACCGCCCCCCAGAATCATCCCGCGTAGGGGGCTGATGTCGGAGAAGTCGCGGCCGACCGCCAGCATTACGTGCTCCACGCCCACCAGCACGCCGTTCGTCGGGTCCAGCCCGACCCAGCCTTGCCCCGGCCCGAGCCAGCCGCCGACCCACGCATGCGACTGGTCCGAACCGAGGCGGCGCACCTGACCCGGCGGTGGCTTGGTCCGGATGTAACCGGATGTGTAGCGCGCCGGCAGGCCCATCCCGCGCAGGCCGGACAACATCAGATGCGTAAAATCTTGGCAGACGCCTTCTCGACGCTCCAACACTTGGGCAATCGGAGTCGAAATCGTCGTGACACCGGACCTGAATTTGAAATCGCGGAACATGCGGTCGTTGAGATCGGTCAGCGCCGACAGGATCGGCCGCCCCGGCTCGAACGAGGCGGCCACATACTCCCGCGTCGCCGGCAACAGGCCGACGCGCGGGCTCTCGAAGCGGAACTCCGACGCTTTCCACCCCTCGCCGCCCCCGGCCAGCGCTGCATCGCGCACGACCTCCCACGGTGGCGTCGCCGCCGGCTCCGGATAGGGCTGCGCCTGCACGTCGACCACCGATTCGCTCACCACCTCAAACGTCGTATGTGCCTGGTCGAAGAACAGCCAGGTGACCCGATTGCCGAAATGATCGACGCGGTCGACGAGGCGGCCGATGCCGGGCTCGTGATGCAGCCGCTCTTCAATCACGGTCTGCCACGGAGTACGCAGCGGCCGCAGGTGCATAAGCTGGGCGGCCAAGTCGACCGGCTTGGTGTAGACGTAGGTCGTCGAATGGCGAACCCGATAGATCATGCCATTCCCCGCAGAGGCGGCGTCTCATCGTCTCCGCCCACGCGCTGTGCCATTGGCAGGATGGCGAAATATTGGCGGCTGATCTGCTCGGACAACTCCGTCACCCCGCGCTCGATCGCCCGCAGCTGCGCCGGCAGGGTGATCGCGGCCTGACGCTCCGGCAGCGAGGACGACGTCCGCGCAACGTCGCGCGTGTCCCGCAGCAGGCGGGAGGCGCGGGTCGGCAGCGGCGCGTTCGGCGCCCGCGCGAGCTCGGCCAGGATGTCGCGGATCGCCGCCAACTGGAACACCAGCGCCCGCGGATTGGCTTCGTCCGCCAACACCAGATCCAGCACCGGGCCGGCCTGCAACGTCGACAGATAGCGGCCGCGATACGTGATCACGGAGTCACATAGCTCAAGCGATAGCCGCAATCCGGGCTCCAACGGCCCTGGTTGGTTCGCCACGCTGTGATCCAGCGCCTGCGCGATCAGGCGGGCCGTCGACCACGCCCGCTCGACGCGGCGCCCCAGATCGAGGAACAGCCGCCCGCCGCTGCGCACCATGTTCTCCGCCGCCAGCCCGGCCACCGTCGCCGAGAAGCCGAGCACCACGGTGCTGACATGCTCCAACTCGCGGACGGATGGCCCCGGTCGATCGATGCCGCCGGGTCGCAGGTCCGCCAGCGCCTGCCCCACCGTGCGCAGACCGATCAACAACGTCGAATGCACTTCGTTGGTCAGCCGGTCCCGCAGGCTCTGCGTCATGCGCGACACCTCGGACAGCAGCTCGGGCATCGGCGATCGCGGCCGCCCCACCTGCAGCAGGCGCTCGCCGAGCGCGGCCGGGCCGAGGCCGGCGGCCGCCTCCGGCTCGATCAACCCGATCAGCGCGAGACACGCGACCACGCTGCGCAGCTCGGCGCTCTCCCGCGGCGACAGGCTGCTCCGCGCGATCCGGTCCAGCGCCGCACGCAATAGCCGGGCAGCGCACTCCAGCCGTTCGAGCGTGCGGCCCAACCAGTAGAACGTATCGGCGACTCGGCTCGGCAGATCGCCGGAGGTGCGCCGGATGCTGAGCTGCGTCGGCGTGAAGCCGGTCGGCCCCGCCACGCTCACCTCGTCCTCGCTGGCGATCCAGACGTCTTTGCACAGCGCATGCAGCGGCAGCCGCGTCCCGTCCATGTCGCGCTGCGTCAGCACGCGCCCGAAGCCGCCCGGCAGCGCCTGCCACCGCGTGCCGTCGAACATCATGAACATGCGCACCAGCACGGGCTGTGGCCGCAATCCCTCCGGCGTCAGGCAGGGCGCCAGCGAGGGCCGCAGCCGCGCGACGGCGACGTAATCGCCCGGGCTCGTCGACGCTCGCTCGAGCAGGTCGGTCGCCCCGCGCGACTCGCCCGCGACCCCCATCCCGTCCAGCGCCGGACGGATCCGCCACAGGTCGGAGGTCGCCGCAACCCGCGCCAGCGCCGCCGGATCGCCGAGCCAGAGCGTATCCGGGCTCGGCAACAGCAGGTCCTCGCCGATCATCCGCTGCGCGATGCGCGGCAGCATCGCCGCCCAGAGCGGAGCCTCGAGGCAGCCCGTCCCCGGATCGTTGACGACGCGCACGTTGCCGGACCGCGCTGCATCGAGCAGGCCGGTGACGCCGAGATGCACCGTCGCTTCGAGTTCCAGCGGGTCCAGCGTCCGCCCGTCCTGGCGCCGGAGCAACACGTCGACCCGTTGCAGGCCGCTCAACGTTTTGAGGAACAACGCGCCGTCCCGCAGCGACAGGTCGCTGCTCTCCACCAGCGTGCACGACAGCTCGCGCGCCAGCACGACGTGTTCGTACCAAAGCTTGTCGTCCGACCCCGGCGTCAGCAGTGCCAGCCCCGGCCGGTCGGTCCCGGCCGGCGCCATCAGGTGCAGCATGTCCTGCCAGGCGGCGAAAAAAGGCGAGACCCGGCGCGGCGGCTGCGCCCTGAACAGCTCGGGGATCGCCCGGTTCAGCGCCCGCCGGTTCTCCAGCGCGTAGGCGCTCCCGGCAGCGTCGGCGGTGCGGTCGGCGATCACGTGCCAGGTGCCGTCCGGCCCCCTCAGCATTTCCGCGGCGTAGAAATGCATCAACTGCTCGCCCGGCCGGTCGTCGGCGATGCAGCAGGGCCGTAGGAACGCCGGATTGGCGAACACGGCCGCGGGCGGGATCAGCCCCTCGGCCAGCAGGTCCTGCCGCCCATATACGTCCTGCAGCACCGTCTCGATCAGCCGCGCGCGCTGGGCGAGTCCGGCCTCGATCCGCTCGAACTCGGCCGCCCCGATCAACAACGGCAGCGGATCGCACCGCCACCCCTTGGGCGCCACGCCGGGCAGCAGCGCCGTCACGCCATCCTCGGCCAGCATGCGATCGAGCAACTCGGCGCGCCGGTTGAGCCCCTCCGGCCCCAAGCTGGCGATCGACGCGACCAGCGTCCCCCAGCCCGGCCTCAGCCCGCCCCGGCCGTTGGCCATCTCGTCCCACGCTGGCAACGCTGCGCTTTGCGGAGCCGTATTGGGATCGAACGCGATGCTCATCTGCGCTGCAACATGGCACGGGCAGACCGCCTAAGACACCCCAGCAATCGTGTCATGAGACTTATTCCGCCCGCAGCACGACAGCTCTAGGAGAAAGCGGCGGACATTCGGAACGACCGCCGTTCGGCCGGCGGCATCGGCGTGCAGGATAGGAAATAGACCACCGCCACCCAGGCGATGCAGCCGAGAATGGCGAATGCGGCGCGAATGTCGGCATGCGGGCTCAGCATCGCGCTGCACAGCGCGCAGGCGCCCAACCACGTCATGCGCTGCCCTCGCAAGGTGATGCGTCGCACGTTCATTGCGCCGGACCGCGACTGCCGCTCGATACGTTGGATCAATTGCCACGCCCGGTAGCCGCCATAGCAAGCGAGCAAGGCGACCGACCCGCACATGGCCAGATTGAACGGCGTGAGGTTCAGCGACGCGTCCCAGAACAGGGTCAGCGCTTGCGCCTCACACGCCAGCACGAGCGCCGTGCGTGCCAGGCCGAAACAGGACGCCACCGAAGCCAGACGGTCCGCGCAGGGCTGGAACACGCGGTCCAGCAGAAACGTGTCGACGTCGATGGCCACAAATCTCTCCGGAAATAACCAGGACCCGAGATTTTGCGGGCATGTTCAGAACACGATGGGAACATAGCAGAAATTTAAAGACGCAACAATCATTGCGTCGCCGCGTCTGCCGGCGCGGAATGGCGTCCCGTAGGGGATTCGAACCCCTGTTACCGCCGTGAGAGGGCGGTGTCCTAGGCCTCTAGACGAACAGGACATGCTCGATGGAGCGGGTGAATATGACGGACCGTTGAAGAGATCAAGAGCGGTTTTTGACGATCTGCTCCCGCGCGGCATCCCGGCGACCCGATCGGCAGGCATCCGAGCAGTATCGGACCTCGTCCCAGTTGGCCGCCCATTTCTTCCGCCACGTGAACGGCCGTCCGCAGGCGGCGCATATTTTGGTGGGGAAATCGGCCTTCTTCGGCGCGCGCGGCATCGCGGGTCAGTGCGCCAGCGACACGCGGGCCATGACCCGGCCGCTGCGCGTGTCGACGATGAAGATCCGGTCGGGCCCGCCGCCCGTAAGTTGCACGGCCAGCCGCTCGCCCGCCAGCGAAGACCAGGCGATATGGGTCCCAGCCGGCTCGTCCAGCATCGCCTCGGCGGCGTTCGCCGTAATCGTCGCGGGCGCGGTCGCGATGGTGCTGGCATTCGGCGCGGCGGCGGACGACATACGCTGCACCAGCAGGACGACCAGCACCGTCGCGCCCACCGCAATCAGGACTCCCATGCCGATCACGGCCGTCATCAACCCACGCACGAATCCACCTTACCCAACTCCATCGATGTCCCCACTTGTCTGAAACCAATCTGCCGCCCGGCCGCTTGCCGGACCTCATCGAGGTCGTGGCTGGATCCGACGCCGCCGGGTCGCGCACGGACCGCTTCCTGGCCGACGTCATCGGCGACCTGTCCCGCTCGCGCGTCAAGTCCCTCATCGAGGCCGGCTCCGTCCGGCGCCACGGTGTCCTGGTCCGCAACCCGGCCGACACGGTCCATGAGGGCGATAGCTTCAGCGTGCAGCGTCCGGTTCCCGTCGCGGCGGTTCCGCTGCCGCAGGCGATCCCGTTCACCATCCTCTACGAGGACTCCGACCTCATCGTGCTGGACAAGCCGGCCGGCCTAGTCGTGCATCCGGCGCCGGGCAACGAAGACGGCACGTTGGTCAACGCGCTACTGGCCCATTGCGGCGATAGCCTGCCGGGGATCGGCGGCGAGAAGCGACCCGGCATCGTGCACCGGCTGGACAAGGACACGTCAGGCGTGATGGTCGCCGCCAAGACCGAGACGGCGTTGGCGACACTGTCAGCGGCGTTTGCGGCGCGTGATCTCGATCGGCACTACACGGCCGTCGCCTGGGGCCTGCCGGCGCCGAGCAAGGGTGAGATCGAAGGCGCCATCGGGCGTGATCCGCGCGACCGCAAGCGGATGGCGGTCGTCGCTTCGGGCGGGAAGGCGGCGCTGACCCATTATGCGGTCACGCGAGCCTGGGCGCCCGTGGCCAGCCTCATCCGCTGTACCCTCGCGACGGGTCGGACGCACCAGATCCGCGTCCATTTGTCGGAGAAGGGCCATCCGCTGGTCGGCGACCCCGTCTATCTCCGCCGGGTCCCGGCAGCTGCCAAATTCGCCCTGCCCGCCGTCCGGCAAGCGTTGCTCGACTTCCCGCGACAGGCGCTCCACGCCGCGTCCCTGGCGTTCGATCATCCGCGCACGAAGATCCGCCTTGCTTTCGAGACGGAACTGCCGCCCGACCTGCAGGCGCTGATCGGCGAACTCGACGCCACGCCAGCCAAATCTTGACAGGACCAATGTAGTCCTGTATCAAACTCCTGAAGCCGCGGGCGTGCGGTTTCAGCCTGTGTGGTGCCTGCTCGCTGGTGTCGGGAGTGGTCGCCAGGACGTGATGGGCTTTCTCGCGCTTACTTATTTTGCGCCGCAACTAGTTGTTCCGCACCGCCGTATAGGGGTGCACTACCGAACAGTTTGGCGCTGAGGGGCCACAGATGGCTGCTGCACTCGTTAACGTCGCCCCAGAGGGCAATCTATCGCGGTATCTCCAGGAGATCCGCAAATTTCCCATGCTCGCGCCCGAAGAGGAATTAGCCCTCTCCAAGCGTTGGCGTGACGAGGAGGATCAGGCGTCGGCTCACAAGCTGGTCACGTCGCATCTTCGTCTCGTTGCCAAGATCGCGATGGGCTATCGCGGCTACGGCTTGCCGGTAGGCGAGCTGATCAGCGAAGGCAACGTCGGCATGATGCAGGCGGTCAAGCGCTTCGATCCGGAGCGCGGCTTCCGCCTGGCGACCTATGCCATGTGGTGGATCCGCGCCGCGATCCAGGAGTACATTCTTCACAGTTGGTCGCTAGTGAAGATGGGCACCACGGCTGCACAGAAGAAGCTTTTCTTCAACCTGCGTCGCCTCAAGGGTCAGATGCAGGCGATCGAAGACGGCGATCTGCATCCCGAACAAGTCGCTAAGATCGCTCGGATGCTCGACGTGCCGGAGCAGGACGTGGTCAGCATGAATCGTCGCCTCGCGGCGCCGGACAACAGTCTGAATGCGCCTGTCCGCGCGGATAGCGAAGGCGAGTGGCAGGACTGGCTGGTCGACGACAGCGAGAACCAGGAAGTTGTCCTGGCCGACCGGGAGGAGTTGACCGGCCGTCGCGCCTTGCTCGATGTCGCCTTGAAGACATTGAACGAGCGCGAGCGTCACATCCTTATCGAGCGTCGGTTGAAGGATAATCCAACCACGCTCGAGGAACTGTCGCAGCAATACAACATCTCGCGCGAGCGGGTGCGGCAGATCGAAGTGCGGGCGTTCGAGAAGTTGCAAAAGTCGATGCGCAACCAGGTAGCGGAGCGCCGGCAGGCGGTTGCTCAAGCGGCCTGACTGACGATTACGCCGGGCTCTCGTAGCCCGGCGGTGCTACGGTGCCGTCATGGCGCACGATCACACTCACGGACACGACCACGCACATTCGGGTCATTCGCACTCACATGCGCCGGCGTCGTTTGGGCGCGCTTTCGCCATCGGCATCTCGCTTAACGTCGGTTACGTCGCCGTAGAAGCAGTCTACGGGTTTACGTCGCAATCCCTCGCCCTTCTCGCCGATGCGGGACATAATCTTTCGGACGTGTTCGGCCTCGTCTTAGCTTGGGGGGCGAGCTACCTCGCCCAACGTGGCCCCACGCTACGCCGCACGTATGGCTACAAATCCACCTCGACCCTCGCCGCATTGGCCAATGGTGTGCTCCTGCTGTTGGCGACCGGCGCCATCGGCTGGGAGTCGTTCGTCCGCCTGCTGCATCCGGAACCGGTGCAGACCACCATCATGCTCTGGGTGGCGGTCGGAGGCGTGCTAGTCAACGGCGCCACTGCCCTCATGTTCATGTCCGGCCGCAAGGGCGACATCAACATCCGGGGCGCCTTCCTGCACATGGCTGCGGACGCGTTGGTCACCCTCGGCGTGATCGTCGCCGCGCTGCTGATCAAGGCGACAGGCTGGCTCTGGCTCGACCCGGCCGTCGGCCTCGTGATCGGTGCCGTCATCCTGATCGGCACCTGGTCGCTGCTCCGCGATTCCATCAACTTGGCCATGGACGCGGTCCCCGAAGGGATCGACCCCGACGCGGTCCGCCATTGGCTGCGAAGCCTACCGGGCGTCCTCGAGGTGCACGATCTCCATGTCTGGGCGATCGGCACCACCGACACCGCGCTGACGGCGCATCTCGTGCGCGACGACGTCCTGCAGGATCGTGATCTGCTGCGCGCGGTTCAGGATGGCGCCCGAACTCGGTTCAGTATCTCGCACGCCACAGTTCAGCTCGAGACGATGGAGGCTGCCGACGACTGCCTTCTCCGCCCGGATCACGTCGTTTAGCGCCCGAGCCCAGCCATCTCCGACAGGCCGATTGCCACGATCGGCATCAGCGGCAGCACGATCCACCCCATCAGCAACAGCCAACTACTCGCCCGTCTGACCCGCCGCAGCCGCTTAGCCCGCTCCCTAAGCATGGATCACCCGAGCGAACTCCAGTCGTGAGATCGTCCGCTCACCGACGCGCTCGAGCGACACCGCGCCGCCGCACGCATCCGCCAGCATCTGAGCGACCGACAATCCCTCGCCGGAAAGCGGCGCTCCACCGCATCCCCACCCGTCATCGACCACTTTCAGGACGAACCCGCCTGCCGTCTCCGCCACTGCAACCTCGATGCGTCCGAGCAGGCGCATGTGCATCCCGTGCTTGACCGCATTGCTCACGAATTCGTGAGCCACGCGCAACACCGTGTCCGCCAGCGCGGCCGGCGGGTCGGCTGCCACGGTGCAGCTCACGGTAACGTATTGATCCGTCTCGCTCGCCAAGCCCACCACCCCGTCGCACAGCGTTTCGAGCCGGTGCGCGAACGGTCCAGGCTCCCGCGTCAGACCGAACAACGCGTCCGAGATCTGCGCCGTCAACAAGATCCGCCGCTCCACGTCAGCGGCCGTCCGGCGGCACGATTCAGGCGATGTTAGGCCGGCCGAGACCTGCGCGAGAATGCAGGTCAACGCATTCTTGGTCTGATGCCGCAGTTGGCGGAAGTCGACTGTCGTCACGTTGTCGATCGGTTGTGAGACGGACATCAGTGCGAAACTCCAGTTGCGACTACACCTTCGACACGCGGGAGCGCTTCCCGCTTCGACGTCGATGGCATCGGGGCAACCGTTGCGCGATTTGCCCGACCCACGGGTCACTATACGGGTGGAACTGCGCCACCCCGCGCGGCACCGCCGGACTAATTTGCTGTTTTGACGTCTGGACGCTTAATTTCCAGGGACTGTCCGGTCGGTATGGCGCGCCCTGAGGGATTCGAACCCCCGACATGCGGATTAGAAGGCCGCCGCTCTATCCAACTGAGCTAAGGGCGCACACGCTCAGCTATACCTCCGTGTCGCGCGTCAGGCTACCGCGTGAACCCGGCCGCGCAACATGACCTCGACCCGGCGCATCCCGACGATCTGGCGCAGATTACCCTCGATCAGGTGCACCATCTCTCCCGGCACGGTGTCGAGCACGACGGTGACTTGCATCGCATCGCCGAAGCGCCGCGCCCGCAATTGATCTGCGGCCAGATCACGCCGTGCAAAAGGGACCAGCACGCGCGGCAACAGACCTGGCTCGGCATCGGCCAACAGGTCGAAAGTAACGGATTGCATCATGGAAACGGCGTCCTCGAAAGGGTGACTAGCGACGGCAAACCGGAAGCCTGGCCGCGCGCGTGCGCAGCGATCTAGGCGACCGGGGTGCTAATTCGCGATGTCATCCAACGAGGCATGTTTGAAGCGTAACCTTCGCGACGCAAGCCCGCAAGCGATCAGTCGAGACGGACGACGTTGCACACCATGCATATCACGCCGGATTCTCGGCCGGGCTCCTCGGTCCAGGCATGCCCGATCAGGACGCATTCCGGCTTGGTCGATGGCCGGCCAGACCGCCGCTTCAACGAAGCCGCACGCTCATGCGAAGTGGCGTGATGCGTCAGTTTGATGCTGGCGTAGTCCGTGAGTTCCGGATTGCTGGTCATTGACGATAGCATACAGCAGCAATGCAGAGTCGGACCTAATCCCGTCCGGTCACAGTTCCGAGGGCTGGCAGGATCCGCTCACGGCAGCGCGGTCGCCACGGTAGCTCAACGCGCCCGTCAAGCGGTCGATCTCCGTGCGGCCGCCCGATCGCGGCGAGGCGAAATCGTAGACGACGTGCTTGGCGTCGAACGCGATAAGCCGGCCGGCGCCGATATACTGCGGTGCGCTCCCGCGTATCCCGTCGGCGATGCTGACGATGCCGCGCTCGGGGAAGACCTCGAGATGGCGAACGAACTGGCCCATGCCGAGATCGCCGGATTGGGTGAGGTAGCAGTTCAACACCAGTTCCGCCCGGGGCAAGGGTGCCGCAGCACTTATCAGGAGCGCCGCACCAGCCAGCGCCAGCATTCCTTTCACTGGACGGGACCGGTGGTATCCAGCGCTCGCAGCACGGCCGCCCAGCCGATGTGACCCGGCCACGCGTCGGCCAGCAGGGCAGCGTGCAGCGTCGCGTCCGGCCCATGCCGAGCGACCAGAGCGTCCGCCGACGCTACCGCGCTTGCCTGGTCGACGGCCGGTTCTGGCTGCTCGAGCGCCGAGCGCAGCACTATCATCGCCGCGCCGATGCTGGGGTACTTGCCGAGCGGGACCATCTCATCTTGGTGCAGCGCCGCGATCTCGACCGCACCGGTCTGCCCGGTCACGACGTAAGAGCGCGCAGCCGTGTCGGCAGCTGTGACCACTAGGGAGAGATAGCCGTCGTAATCGTCGTGTTCCTGGACGGAAAAGCCGCTTGCCGCGGCGCGGACCGTCGATCGGACAGCGTCGGCGTCGCGCCGGGTCAGACTGCGGAATGCGCGGACGCTGGTGTCGGACGACGTCGGGACACATTGCAGTGGAAAGCGTTGCGCCATTTTGAGCCAACCTCCTCGGTTGTGTGCCTGCCAAGCCGTTCTCAGCTCGGGATAATCGGAACCTGCACTTTTTTCCTTACTAAAAGGTTAACGGCCGGAAAACCGTCCCGCGACTTTTCAGTGGCTTACTCCCCGAAGGTAAAGTTGTGATCAAAGAATTGGTTTCTGAGAGGTAAAAAGCGGCGGTCAGGCGGTCGTAAGGTGCCTTGCATCAGGGCTGCCAAACGGGTTCAATACACGTAATGGTTGTAGTGGAGCGGGATATGAGCATGCTTGCGGTTGCAGACAAGCGACCCCGTATACTGCTATGGAATACATTACGGCTTGATCTCGATCGACAGACGATCCACGCCGGAGAGGTTGCCATCGCCGCCAGCCCGGCCGAGTTCGGGCTGCTCCGCCTCCTGATCACGCGCCGCACCATCCCGTTGAGCAGAGACTATATCATGATGTCGGTGTTTGGGCCCGACCATGGGCGCGACGCGCGTCAGGCGGACTTCATGGTCGCGCGCTTACGTCGGATGCTGACACCGTTCGGTTTGGGCGCGGCAATCGGCACCGTCGCTGGACGCGGCTACATTTTGGCGGGCGACGAGGATGCGGTCGGCCCGGAAATCGACTGCCCGGCATTGGCCATCGCGTAACCCGCGGCAATCCGGGTTGCCGCGTCCGCCGGCATCGTTCATCATGTGTCCGTTCAAATCCGTCCCCCGCGGGAGAGCGTCGGTGCCGTAAGGCTCCGCCCGCCGAAGGCGCAACCGGCCCCCGGAAACGCTCAGGCACCCAGGACCGCTGTGGGATTGGACCTCTGGAAAGCCGGCGGCACAGTGCCGCCGCACCGACGGCGTAAGGCGACACTTTCAGGTGTTGCTGAATCTCTCAGGTTCCCAGACAGAGGGGGGTCACGCCTGCCGGCGCATGTCGGAGGGTGACCTTTCACGTCGGGAGTTCCACTTGGCCGAACCTGTCTTGAACATTGAGAACGATCCGCCCGAAGACCTTCTGACGGTGCCGCTCGATGCGCTCCATCGCAGCCTGGGCGCCAAAATGGTCGGCTTCGCCGGCTACTCCCTTCCTGTCCAGTATGGGCCCGGCGTCATGGCTGAGCATCTGCACACGCGCGAGAAGGCGTCGTTGTTCGACGTCTCCCACATGGGTCAGTTCAGCCTGCACGGCCCGAATGCCGCTTCCTCCCTCGAGCGACTCGTCCCAGGCGACATCAAGGGCCTCGCCGCGGGCCGCCAGCGCTACACCGTCTTGTTGAACGAAGCCGGCGGGATCGAGGACGACCTGATGGTGGCGAACTACGGCGACCGCCTAGTCGTCGTTGCCAACGCCAGTCGCAAGGCGGCCGATGGCCACCTCATGGCCGAATACCTGCTCAACGGCGTGACGCTCGAGCAGCATCCGCAGCGTGCCTTGCTCGCGCTCCAGGGACCGGCCTCGGCCGCCGTGATGCAAGGCCTCTGCCCCGAGGCCGCCGCGCTTCGTTTTCTTGGCGTCGTCGAGGCCACCATCGCCGGTGCGGCGGTGTGGATCAGTCGCTCCGGCTACAGCGGCGAGGACGGCTTCGAGATCTCCGTGCGCGAGGAGGCCGTCGAGGCCGTGGCCCAGGCTCTGCTCGCCAACCCCGACGTGCTGCCGGCCGGCCTCGGCGCCCGCGACAGCCTGCGCCTAGAAGCCGGGCTTTGCCTCTACGGCAGCGACATCGACGACGTCACCACACCCGTCGAGGCCAACATCGCCTGGACCATCGCCAAGCACCGGCGTGCGGCCGCCGACTTCATCGGCGCGGCCCCGATCCTCGATCAGCTCGAGCACGGCCCGACCAAACTCCGCGTCGGCATCCGCCCCACCGGCCGCGCCCCGGCCCGCGCCGAGACCCTGATCGTGGCGCAGGACGGCACCGCCGCCGGCGCCGTCACCTCCGGCGGCTACTCGCCGTCGCTCGGAGCGCCGATTGCCATGGGCTATGTCCGCCGCGAACTCGCCACCGTCGGCACCGAGCTCGGCTTGCTGATCCGCAACGAGACGCAGCCCGCTCAGGTCGCAGCCCTCCCCTTCGTCCCGACCCGCTACGCGAAATAAGGATCCCGATCATGTCCGAGACACGGTTCACCAAGGACCATGAATGGGTGCGGCTCGACGCTAGCGTCGCCACCATCGGCATCACCGATCACGCCCAGCAGGCGCTGGGCGACATCGTCTACGTCGACCTACCGGAAGCCGGCCGGACCGTCGACGTCGGCGAGCCCTGCGCCGTGGTCGAGAGCGTCAAGGCGGCCAGCGACGTCTACGCTCCGCTGAACGGCACCGTCACCGATCGCAACGACGTCCTCGTCGACGACCCGGCCCTCGTCAACCGCGCCCCGCAGGAAGAGGGCTGGTTCTTCAAACTCGAGCTGACCGGACGCGCCGAGTTCGACGCGTTGATGGACGAAGCCGCCTACCGCGCCTTCGTGGACAGTCTCGGATGAGCGCGCACGCCCTCGACGAGCTCGAACGGCTCGAAGGCAATGACGGCTTCATCGGGCGGCACATCGCCGCTTCGGACGCCGAGATCGCCGCCATGCTCGCCGTCGTGGGCGCGCCCAGCCTCGACGCGCTGACCACCCGCACGGTCCCCGCCGCGATCCGCGACCTCGACGGGCTCGACCTGCCGGCATCGATCGACGAAGCCGGCGTGATCGCCGAGCTGCGCGGCCTCGCCCTGCGGAACACGCCGATCAAGAGCCTGATCGGCCAAGGTTATCACGGCACGCACATCCCGCCGGTGATCCGCCGCAACGTGCTCGAGAACCCCGGCTGGTATACCGCCTACACGCCATACCAGGCCGAGATCGCCCAGGGCCGTTTGGAAGCGTTGCTCAACTTCCAGACCATGATCGCCGACCTCACCGGCCTGCCGATCGCCAATGCCAGCCTGCTGGACGAAGCGACCGCGGCAGCCGAGGCGGTGACGCTGGCGGTGAACGTGAGCCGATCCAAGTCCCGCAGCGTCTGCGTCGCGAGCGACCTACATCCGCAGACCCGCGCTGTCTTGGCCACTCGCGCTGCGCCGGTCGGGCTCGACCTGATCGAGGTCGCGCCCGGCGACGTCGCCGCGATCGGGGCCGCGGCGCCGGTCGCGGTCGTGCTGCAGTATCCCGGCACCACCGGGGCGATCCGCGATCTGCGGGCCGAGATCGCCGCCGCCCATGCCGCCGGCGCGCTGGCGATCGTGTGCGCCGACCTGCTGTCGCTCGTGCTGCTGACGCCGCCCGGCGAAATGGGCGCGGACGTCGTGGTCGGTTCGGCGCAACGCTTCGGCGTGTCGATGGGCTTCGGCGGTCCGCATGCGGCGTTCTTCGCCACCAAGGACGCCCTGAAGCGGCAGATGCCGGGCCGCCTGGTCGGCGTCAGCCAGGATGCCGCCGGCGCCCCCGCGCTGCGCCTGGCGCTGCAGACCCGCGAGCAACACATCCGGCGCGAGAAGGCGACGAGCAACATCTGCACTGCGCAGGTCCTGCTGGCGGTGATGGCCGGGTTCTACGCGGCCTGGCACGGGCCCGAGGGCCTCAAGCGGATCGCGCGCCGCATCCACCTGCAGGCCCGCCTGATCGCCGGCGCCGCGGTGCGGGCCGGCTTCACCCTGCGGCACGACGCCTTCTTCGACACCGTCACCGTCGACGGCGCCACCGACGCGCTGCTGGCCCGCGCCGCCGCCGTAGGCTTCAACCTGCGCCTGCTTCCCGATGGCGGCGCGTCCGTCTCCCTCGACGAGACCGTGACGCGCGACGAGCTGCACCGCCTCGCCGAGGCGTTCGGCGCCTCGATTGACGACGCGCGCGGCGCCTTGCCGGCCGCCTCGCTACGCACCTCGCCCTTCTTGACCGACGCGGTGTTCCACGCGCACCACGCCGAGCACGCGATGCTGCGCTATCTCAAGCGCCTCGAGGACAAAGACGTCGCGCTGAACCGCAGCATGATCCCGCTGGGCTCCTGCACGATGAAGCTGAACGCGACGGCCGAGATGATCCCCATCACGCTGCCGGGCTTCGCCGACATCCACCCCTTCGCCCCCGCCGCGCAGACCCAGGGCTACGCCGACCTAGTCGAGCGCCTCTCCACCTGGCTCTGCCGCATCACCGGCTTCGCCGCCGTGTCGTTGCAGCCCAATGCCGGCAGCCAGGGCGAGTACGCCGGCCTGCTGGCGATCCGCGCCTACCATGAAGCCCGCGGCGAAGCGCATCGCGAGATCTGCCTCATCCCGAGCAGCGCCCACGGCACCAACCCGGCCAGCGCCGTCATGGCCGGCTACCGCGTCGTCGTCGTCGGCTGCGACAAGGCCGGCAACATCGACACGGCCGACCTCGAGGCCAAGGCCGAGCTGCACAAGGACAGGCTCGCCGCCCTGATGGTGACCTACCCGAGCACCCACGGCGTGTTCGAGGACGGCATCCGTGCCATGTGCGACGTGATCCATGCGCGCGGCGGCCAGGTCTACATGGACGGCGCCAACATGAACGCCCAGGTCGGCCTCACCAGCCCGGCCCGCATCGGCGCCGACGTTTGCCACCTCAACCTGCACAAGACGTTCTGCATCCCGCATGGCGGCGGCGGGCCCGGCATCGGCCCGATCGGCGTCGCCGCCCATCTCGCGCCGCATCTGCCGAACCACCCCGCGCGCCCCGACGCCGGCCCCGCCACCGGCTTCGGCCCGGTCGCGGCCGCCCCGTTCGGCAGCGCCGGCATCCTGCCGATCTCCTACGCCTACATCCGCATGATGGGCGCCGCCGGGCTGAAACGCGCGACGCAGGTGGCGATCCTGAACGCCAACTACATCGCCGCCCGCCTCCGCCCGCATTACCCGATCCTCTACACCGATGCCGGTGGGCTAGTGGCGCACGAGTGCATCCTGGACTGCCGCGGCTTCCAGGCCGAGGCCGGCATCGGCGTCGAGGACATCGCCAAGCGCCTGCAGGATTACGGCTTCCACGCACCGACCATGAGCTGGCCCGTCACCGGCACGCTGATGGTCGAGCCCACCGAGAGCGAAGGCCAGGCCGAGATGGACCGCTTCTGCGACGCGATGATCGCGATTCGCCAGGAGATCGCCGCCATCGGGTCCGGCGCATCGGACCGCGCCGACAACCCGCTCAAGCACGCGCCGCACACCCTCGCCGAGATCGCCGGCAGCGCATGGACGCACCCCTACACCCGCGAGGCCGCCGCCTTCCCGCTCGCCTGGGTGCGGGCGGCGAAATACTGGCCGCCGGTCAAGCGGGTCGACAACGTGCATGGCGATCGCAACCTGATCTGCACTTGCGCCCCGCTGGAGAGCTACGCACAAGCGGCGGAATGAACCGACTTACCCCATGGTCCGCAGCAGTCGTCGCGTGTGCGCTGCTGACGTCGTGCGCGTCGCCGCCGTTGGTCATGGGGGTGGTCGATCCCGAGCGGGTCGATAGCGGGTCGACCGCGGTGGAGGCGGGTAACTGCACGGTGAAGCGGCTGGGCAGCGTGCCGGTGACGATGGCCGGATTGCCCGTGGTGCCGGCGACGATCAACGGGCGGCCGGCACGGCTCATCCTCGATACCGGCGCGGAAAGCTCGATCATCAGCGGCACGGCGGCGCGGCGGCTGGGGGTCACCACCAAATACGACTTCGCCCGCTCGATGCACGGGATTGGCGAGGCGGTGCAGACCGGCGACGCCCGGCTGGACAGCATGGTGCTCGGCGGCGCGACGCTGGCATACCCGCGCGCGCTGGTCGGTCCGGTCGCGCTCAATCTCGGCAGCGTCGAACCGGACGGCCTGCTCGGCGCCTCGCTGCTGGCCGATTTCGACCTTGACCTCGACCTACCGAACCGCCGGCTCGACCTTTACGAGCGGATGGAGTGCCCCACCTTCACCCCGCCCTGGGCCGGCCGTTTCACGACGCTGGAGACCACTCGCTCTCTGAGTTCGCACCCGTTTTTCCCTATTGCGATGGACGGCCGGGCCATGAGCGCCTCGCTCGACACCGGCGCGCAGCGGACGGTGCTGTCCGCCGCCTCGGCCAAGCGCGCCGGCATCGGCGCCGCATCACGCCTGCCCGGCGCCGAGATCCGCGCGCGCGGCGCCGCCGGCGAGACGCTGCCGGCGGAGATGCACGCGCTGCGGCTCAGCGTCGGTGACATTTCCAGCGCGACGGCAGTGATGGTCACGCCGGTGTCGCTACCCAACGACATCGACGCCCTGCTCGGCGCCGACTTCCTCCAGACGCACCGTGTCTGGCTGTCCTACGGCTCCCGCCGCCTCTTCGTCGCCAATTGATCAGAGACGGAAGCCGTAGGGCTTCAGCCCACCATCACGCTCCGCCCCACGATCGACGTCATCAGAGGACGCCCGCTCAAAACAGCGGCGCGTTATAAAGACGGGTGACGTCGGCGCCGACCGAGACCTGCGGCTGCGATGGCTCGGTGACGTGCAGCGCGCGCTCCTCGGCCGTCACGGTGGCGCGGGTGGCGGCGACGATATCGCGCAGGCTGGCGCCGGGCGGCGCCAGGGCGCGGAGCAAGGCGTCGCCGAAAACGGTGTGTTCGGCCCCGGCCTGACAGCCGAACGACGTACGGTCCGCGCGCGCTGCGGTGAAGATGATCCGGTGCGGCTCCTGCAGCGCCGGGATGAACGACCCGGCGAAACACGCCGACAGCAACAGCACGGTGTCCCGCCCACGCAACGGCTCGAGCCAGCGCTTCAACGCCGCCGTCCCGATCGGCTCGAGTTCCTCGCCGCCGGCGGCACGGCCGAGCAGGCCGGGCGCGCCATGGGTGCTGGCATAAATCAGGACGATGTCGCCGGGCGCCTCTGCTGCCGCGATGTCGGCGATGGTCTTTTCGATGATGGCGGGCTCGGTCGTCTCGTGCAGCACGATCGGCACCACGCGGAACCGGGCCGCACCCCGCTGTAGCTCGGCCGGCAGCGCGGCGACGTCGTTCTGCGACCAGCTTTCCCCGAACAGGCCGAGCCCGACATACCAGAGCCGTGGCCGAAGGTCGGGCGCCGCGACCGCCGCCGACGCGGCATCGGGCGGCACCGCCGCCGGCGCGGCGCATCCCGACAGCGCGAGCAGGCCAAGGCCGATCAGGGCGCCGCGCACGGGCTAGTACCCGCGCTCGATGTCGAAGCGGTTGGGCAACGGCGCTCCGTCGCGATGCGCCCGCAGGTTGTCGAACAGGATGTCCAGGCTACGGCTGTTATAGGTGTTCGGATCGTCCGCCGAATTGTGCGGCGTGATGATCACGTTCCTCGTCGTCCAAAAACGGTGACCCGGCGGCAACGGCTCCGGATCGAACACGTCCAGCACGGCCCCGCCCAGCTGTCCGGAGTCGAGCGCGTCCATCACCGCCTCTTGATCGATCAGGCCGCCCCGCCCGATGTTCACGATTCCCGCGCCCCGCGGCAGCATCGCGATCCGCTCGCGGCTGAGCAACCCCTTGGTCGCCGGCGTCAGCGGAGTCGCCAGGAACACGATCTCGGCCTGCGGCAGCACGCCATCCAACGCGTCGACGGTGATCGTCTCGTGGCACGCCGGGTGCGGCGCCGCGCTGTTGCGCACCCCGGTGACGTGCATTCCGAATGCGTGCGCATGCGCGGCCGTGCTGCCGCCGAGGCTGCCGAGGCCCACGATGACGACGCGATGCCCGGCCAGCACGGTACCGTGCATCATCTTCCAGACGCCGTCCCGCTGGTTGCTGAGCTGTGCCGGCAGCCGGTTGACCAGCATCAGCAGCGCCATCAACCCATACTCGCCCGCCTTGGCCGCATGCGCGCCGCGGTTGTTGAGCAGCGCCACGCCCTCGGGCAGCCAGTCGAACGGCGCCAATTTATCCAGCCCGGCCGAGGTCACGTAGATCATCTTAAGCTTCGGCGATGCCGGCAGCCCCTCGACGACCGCGGCCGTGTGCGCGACCAGGATCTCGGCATCCTGCATGCCCGCCGCGAATGCGTCCGGGGTCTCGCCGAACGAGAGAGTGTGACCGCCCGACACGTCCGGCGCCCGCGCGGCGGCACCGTCCCAGGTCTCCTGGGTGAGCGAGAAGTTGGTGGCGCTGGGCTTGCTCTGCAGATGGATGCGCAAGGGAACCTCTATCGGGACAAATCGTGCAGCAGGATGGCTGCGGTCTGGGCGACATTCAAACTCTGCACCGGCCCGAGCGACGGGATGCGGATCCGCCGCCGGCAGGCAGCCTCGACCTCGGGCAGCAGGCCGAACTCCTCGTTGCCGAGCACCAGCATGATGGGCCGATCCCGCGGCAGTGACTGCAGCGGCACCGCGTCCGGCGACAGCGTGGTCGCCGCGGTGCGATAGAACGGCTCGATGGCCTTCAGCATCCCGGGCATGTCGGTGGTCATGTAGAGGTCGAGCTGCTCGAGCCCGCCTTCGGCCACGCGGTAGGCGGCGTCCGACGGGAAGGCCTGGTCCTTGGTGTCGTGTAGGATCAGCGCCGGCACCCCGAAGAAGGCGGCGCTGCGGGCGATGGCACCGAGATTGTGCGGGTTGCCGATCCCGTCCAGCGCGAGCAGCAGCTTGTGGCGCGGCGGGTTGGCCGGGTCGAAGCGGGCGATCTGGCGCGGATTGGCCAGTGCGACGATGCCGCCGTGATGCGTGGTGCCGGCCACGCGCTCGAGCTCGTCGGCCGGCAGCAGGCGGTACGGCAAGCGGCGCTTGGCCATCGCGGCGCAGAACGGGCCGGCATTGGCTTTGACGGCGTCGCCGTAGAAGAGCCGGTTCACGTCGTCGAGGCGGCGGGTAAACAGGGCGGCGACGGCGTTGAGGCCGCAGATCCGGTCGTCGGGCATGCCCGTGCTTCCGCTCCGGGGCGTGACGTGTCAACTCCTGGCCGCGATGGATCCTCTGCCGCCGATCTTGTTTCAAAGCGACGGACTAGTCGTGCTCGACAAGCCCGCCGGGCTGCCGGTGCATGCGGGGCCGCGCGGCGGCGCCAGCGTGGAGGACTGGTTCGGCCTGTTGTCGCGGCGGCGATCCGGACCGTGGCTGGCGCACCGGCTGGACCAGGATACAGCGGGCTGCCTAGTGATCGCGCTACGGCGGGCGGCGCTGATCGAGGCGCAGGCGCTGTTCGCGGCCGGGCTCGTGCACAAGACTTACTGGGCGGTTGTCGCCCGCGGGCCTGCAAGCGAGTCCGGCGTGATCGATGCACCGCTAATCAAGCGGAGCCGGCCCGGGGCCTGGCGCATGGCGGTCGACCCGGCGGGCCAGCCCGCCCGCACCGCCTGGCGCGTGCTGGGCCGCACCGGCGATCGCGCCTGGCTCGAGCTGACGCCGCAGACGGGACGCACGCACCAGATCAGGGTCCACTGCGCGCATCTCGGCTGCCCCCTGATCGGCGACCCCGTCTACGGCACGCCCGGCGGCGACCGCCTGCAGCTGCTCGCCCGCGCGATCATGCTGCCGATGGCCGAGCCGGTGAGCGCCACCGCGCCGCCGCCACCGCATATGATCGGTGGGCTGCGCGCGTTGGGCTGGACAGGGTGAGTGGACCACACGCCGACGCGTCATTTCCGCCCCTTCCTCGTCATCGCGAGCGCAGCGCGGTAATCCAGGATGGTAGGCGGAGCCCATGCCGCTAGCCTGGACTGCCGCGTGATTGGTGACAGCGAGCGGTTAGCCGCGCAGGAACCACAGCCGGAACAGCGCCGTCTCTAGCGCCGTCTGGCGATGCAGGCCCGGCAGCGAGAGCGCGCGCAGGCGGGCGACCGCGCCACCACGCAGCGCGGTGTTCAGCGCGTTGACCGTCCGCCGCGCCTCCGGCGTCAGCACCGGGACGTTCCGCAGCGCCGCGACGTTGGCCCGCAGCATGGCGATGTAGGCCTTCGGCCCCCGCCGCAGCGCCGCCACCGCACGATGCCGCTGCGAGGCGGGCGCTCCGATCAGGTTGGCCGCGTGCTGGCGGTAGAGCATCGTCGGCTCCGGATCGACGATCACCCGGCCGCCGGCCCCGGTGACGATCAGGTAACTCCACCAATCGTGCAGCGGACCTTCCGGTGGAAGGCTGGCGGCGACCAGCGACACCGCGGCGGGGTCGAGCACAATGGTGCAACCGGTGGCGATGTTCTGAGTCAGCGCGGCCGCGAAGCTCGGCGGCCGGGTCACGGGCGCGCTGACCCCGATCGGGACGAGCTCGTCATCGACGAGCATCTGCCGGCTGCAATACAACGCCGGCCCGGGCGCCGCCCCCAGGGCGGACAGCGCGCGCGACAGCTTCTCGGGCAGCCAGACGTCGTCCTGGTCGGAGAAGGCGACCGGCAGGCCCAGCCCCCGCGCCGCCGCGATCAGGGCATAGAAATTGCCCGCCACGCCGAGCCGGCCGGGCGTGTCGATGCGACGGCATCGGTCGGGCCCGATATCGGCCGCGAACGCTTCCATGATGCCGAGGGTCCCGTCGGTGGACCCGTCGTCGCGCCAGAGCAGCATCCAGCCGCGCTCGGTCTGCGCCTGAAAACTGCCGAGCTGATCGCGCAGAAAGCGGGCGCCGTTGAAGGTCGAAAGAAGGATCGCGATGCGCGGTGTCGGTGTCGTCAAGCGTCCGCTTCTGCGGGGGCCAGGAGCCGGTCGACGGTCTGGGCCAGGCTCCGCTGCCACGCCGGCTGCCGTAGGCCGAACACGCGCTCGAGCTTGCCGCAGTCGAGCCGGCTGTCGGCGGGCCGCTTGGCCGGGGTCGGGAACTCCGCCGTGCCGATCGGCTCGACGGTGGGCACCCGCGCGCCATGCCGCGCCGCTTCGGCAAAGATGGCTTCGGCGAAGCCGTGCCACGTCGTCTCGCCCGTGCCGCAGCTGTTGAACACGCCGGCATACTCGTCCCGCCACTCGGACGTTGCAGCGCGGGCGATGCCGAGCACGATATCGGCCAGGTCGGCCGCCGCCGTCGGGCAACCGCGCTGGTCGGCGACGACGCGCAAATGGTCGCGCGTATTGCCGAGCGTCAGCATGGTGCGGACGAAGTTCTTGCCGGTCGCGGAGTACACCCAGGCAGTCCGCACCACGATGGCGCGGGGGCAGGCGGCCAGCACGGCCGCTTCGCCGGCGAGCTTGGTGGCGCCGTAGACGCCGGTCGGGCCGGTCGGATCGGTCTCGACGTAGGGCGCGCCCTTGTCGCCGTCGAACACGTAATCGGTCGAGACATGGATCAGCGGGATGCCGGCCTCGGCGCATAGGCGCGCAAGCCGGGCCGGGCCGTCACGGTTGGCGCGGGCGGCGCCGTCGGGATCGGTCTCGGCCGCATCGACCGCCGTCCACGCGGCAGCGTTGATCACGCAGTCGGGCCTGGCCGCCAGGAACGCCGCATCGATCGTCTCGGGCCGGTCGAAATCGAACTCGGGCCGCCCGACCACCGTCACGTCCGGATAAGGCGCCAGCGCGCTGGCAAGCTGGCCTTGCCCGCCGGTGACCAGGATCACGCGAACAGCTCCGGCAGGTCCGCCCAGGCCGGCAACACCGTGTCCTTGTCGGACAGGATCGCCTGGCCGCCCTCGATCGGCCAAGGCAACGCCAGTGTCGGGTCGTTCCAGATCACGCCGCGCTCGGCCGCGCGGTCATACGGCGCCGTCACCTTGTAGAGCACCTCGGTGTCCGGCTGCAGCGTGCAGAACCCGTGCAGGAAGCCTGCCGGGATCCAGAGCTGACGCCAGTTCTCCGCCGACAGCTCGACCCCGACCCAGCGCCCGAAGGTGGGCGACGAGCGCCGTGCATCGACCGCCACGTCCCAGATCGCGCCCTTCAGGCACCGCACCAGCTTGCCCTGCGCATTCGGCCCGATCTGGCAGTGCAGCCCCCGCAGCACGCCCCGGTCGCGCGACAGGCTCTGGTTGTCCTGCACGAAAGTGGCATCCACCCCGGCCGCCACGAACCGCGCGCCGTTCCAGGTCTCGGAGAAGAAGCCCCGCGCATCGCCGAACTTGTCCGGCGTGATCGCGACGATTCCGGCAACGCCGAACGTCTCGGCCTTCATGCGTGATGCCCATCGGCGAGTTCCAGCAGCAACCGTCCCAGCTCCGTCTTCTTCAACCCGTTCGCCGCCGCCCGCAGCCCAACCTTGTCGATAAACCCCATCCGGTACGCCACTTCCTCCGGGCAGCCCACCAACAGCCCCTGCCGATCCTGGATCGTCTGCACGAACGTCGCCGCCTGCAGCAGGCTATCCGGCATGCCCGCGTCGAGCCAAGCGCAGCCGCGTCCCAGCCGCTCGACCTGCAGCGAGCCTTCCTCGAGATACATCCGATTGAGGTCGGTGATCTCCAGCTCGCCCCGTGCGGACGGCCGCACCTTGCGCGCCATCTCGCTCACCCGGTGATCGTAGAAATACAGCCCGGTCACCGCCCAGTTCGACTTCGGCGCCGTCGGCTTCTCGACGATGTCGATCGCCCGCCCATCCTCTCCGAACTGCACCACGCCATACCGCTCGGGGTCGCGCACCTGATAGGCAAACACCGTCGCCCCTGCCTCGCGCTTGAGCGCGCCCTGCAGCATTACGCTGAGCTTGTCGCCGAAGATCAGGTTGTCGCCCAACGCCAGCGCGCAGGGGTCGCCGTCGATCCAGTCCTCGCCAATGTGGAACGCTTGCGCGAGACCTTCCGGCTTTGGCTGTTCGGCATAGGTGAAGTTGATGCCGAGTCGCTCGCCACTGCCGAGCAGCCGGCGAAACTGCGGCAGGTCGTCCGGCGTGGAGATGATCATGATGTCGCGGATGCCGGCCAGCATCAGCACCGACAGCGGATAATAGATCATCGGCTTGTCATAGACCGGCAGCAATTGCTTGCTCGACGCGAGCGTGATCGGGTGCAGCCGCGTCCCGCTGCCGCCCGCCAGAATGACGCCCTTCTGACTCATGCCGCGCTCCCCAGCCGCTGGCCCGAATAGGTCCCGGCACGGATCGCCTGCCACCATTTCTCGTTGGCGATGTACCACTCCACCGTCCGCTTCAGCCCGGCGGTGAAATCATGCTTGGCCGTCCAGCCCAGCGCCGCCTCGGCGCGCGCCGGGTCGATCTCGTAGCGGAAATCGTGGCCGGGCCGGTCGGTGACGAAGTGGATCAGCCGCTCGCGCGGGCCCGCCGGGTCCGGCCGCAAGGCGTCGACGGTGGCGCAGATGGCACGCACAACCTCAAGGTTGGAGCGGGTCTGCCGCGGCCCGATGCACAGCGTGGCGCCGGGCTCCGCGCGTTCCAACGCCAGCACCAGCGCCTCGGCATGATCGTCGACATATAGCCAGTCGCGCTGGTTCGATCCGTCGCCATAGACCGGCAATTGCTTGCCCTGCAGCGCATTGAGCGTGACCAGCGGGATCAGCTTCTCGGGGAATTGCCAGGGACCATAATTGTTCGTCGTGTTGGTGACGAAGCTTGGCAGGCCGTAGGTGTGGAACCAGGCGCGCACGAGGTGGTCGGAGCCCGCTTTGCTGGCCGAATAGGGGCTGCGCGGATCATACGGCGTGGTCTCGTCGAACGGCGGGTCGGACGGTCCGAGCGCGCCGAACACCTCGTCGGTCGAGATATGGTGGAAGCGGAACGCCGCCTTGGCGTCCGGCACCAGGCGCTGCCAGTAGGCGCGCGCGGCGTCGAGCATGACGAAGGTGCCGACCACGTTGGTGGTAATGAAATCCGCCGGCCCGTCGATCGAGCGGTCGACATGGCTTTCCGCGGCCAGGTGCATGACCGCGTCGGGTCGATGCGTGGCAAAGATCTCGCCGATGGCCGCGGAGTCGGTGATGTCGGCGCGTAGATGCGTGTGGCGCGGGTCGGTCGCGGCTTCCTCGAGCGCGTCGAGCGAGGCGGCATAGGTCATCTTGTCGACGTTGACGACGCTGTGCCCGGTCGAGCGGATCAGGTGGCGGATGACGGCGGAGCCGATGAAACCACAGCCGCCGGTGACGAGAATGCGCATGCCGTTCCATTACGATCTGGTCGCCGACGACGCAATCAGGCAGCGCCAGACTCAACGGAGAGTCGCCGGAAACTCCGGGGCTGAGCTAAGTTGTGCCTCGCCATGGCGCCCCAACCATTCGGATCAGCCGAGCCGCCCCCTTCCCTCGTCGAGCGACGGGTCACGCTGGTCATCGACCCGGCGCAGCTACGCGGAACCTGGACCGTCGGCGAGCCGGCCGAGACCGCCATCCTGCTCGACGGCGTCGTCCAAGCCATTGTCCCCGCCGGACCTTGCGGCTTCGCCTGGGACATCCCGCCCCATGTCTTCGGCCGGCTGCTCGACATCGTCGCGACCGAAAACGGCGCATCGTTCCTTGCCGCGCCGGCCGATCTGAGCGCCGTCCGCGCGGTGCACTGGACACAGTGGGCGCTCGGCCCGGGCGGCGTCTCCGGCAGCTTTCAGGCCGACGCCACCGACGCGGCGACCCTGCCGGTCGGCTTCGTCGCCGACGGCATTCGCTACGCCTCCGGCTTCGCGCACCGCCTTGCCGACGGCGCCTTCGCCTTCGAGATCCCGCTCCACCGCCTGCCGAGCGGGCTCGGCGGCCTCGCGCTGCAGCCCGCCATCGGCACGCTCGTGCTGCCGCCGGTGCTGCACATTCCGGCTGAGGCGTTCGGGCATGTCGGCATGGTCGAGACCGGCGAGCCCTGGCGCGTCCGCGGTTGGGCCGCCGGGCGCCACGCGGGCGGGACGGTGCCGCTCGACCTGTTCCTGGACGGCGCCTGGGTGCGCAGCTTCCCGGCGGACCGGCCGCGGACGGATGTCGGCGCGCTCGGCTATGGCGACCGGGCCGGGTTCGACGAGCCGGTATCGGCCCCGCTCGATCGCGCCGTGCTGGTCGACGTCCGCGTGTCCGGGGGCCCGAGCCTCGGCGGCAGCCCCTACGTGCGTCCGGCGGCGCCGCGCCACGTCGGCTATCTCGACCGCGCCGACGAGTTCTCGGCCAGCGGCTGGGCGCTCGACCTGCAGGCGCTCGACCGGCCGGTTCGGGTCGAGGCGGTGTGCGACGGCGAGATCGTCGGCACCGGGCTGGCAAATCTCGATCGCGGCGACGTCGCCGAGGCCGGCCTACCGACGGCGCGCTGCGGGTTTACGCTGTCGCTGAGCCACCCCGGCGGCAGCATGATCGGCCGCGCCGTCTCGTTGATCATCGCCGGCACCAGCCTCGAACTGCCGGGATCGCCGCAGCACATCGCCCTCAACCCGAATGCGGCGGCGTTCCTGCAGCGCCGCCCGCCGCCGCCGCCGCTGCTCGCCCGGATCCGCCGGCGCCTGACCCATCGCGTGCGCGACGTGCTGGTCTCCATCGTCATGCCGGTGCACGAGACGCGGCGCGACTGGCTGCTCGACGCCATCGGCAGCGTCACCGCGCAATGGTCCGACAACTGGGAACTGATCTGCGTCGACGACGGATCGGCCGCGCCGCACGTGCAGGATGTAATGCAGGCCGCCGCACGGGACGAGCGGGTGCGCGTGATCCGCCTGGCGCAGAACGGCGGCACCGCGCGGGCGACCAATGCGGGGCTGCACGCGGCGCGCGGAGACTACGTCGCCTTCCTCGATCACGACGACGCGCTCGAGCCCGACGCGGTCTATCACTTGTCGCGTGCGGCGCAGCAGGGTCGGGCCGGCCTGATCTACAGCGACGAGGTGGTGACCGGGTCGTCGCTGGCCGACATGGTGCAGCTTCGCGCGCGGCCGGCCTGGAGTCACGACTACTATCTGTCGCACCCGTATTTCGTGCACCTGGTCGCCGTGCGGCGCGATCTGGCGCTGTCGGTCGGCGGCCTGGACGAGAGCCTGCCGGTCTCGGCCGACGTCGACTTTGTGCTCCGCGTCGCCGAACGGACGCCGGACGCGATCGCCCACGTGCCGCGCGTGCTCTACCGTTGGCGCACCCATCGGCAAAGCGCCGGGCACCGGCAGCAGGCCGAGGTGATGGCCGCGACTCAGGGCGCGATCGGTCGGCATCTGGCCCGGCTGGGCCAGCCGGCGACGGTGACGGCCGGGCTGGGCTTCAACCAGTTCCGGCTGGACTGGCCGGACGATGGGGGCGAGGTACTGATCGTCATCCCGACCAAGAACCGCGTCGACCTGCTGCGCCGCTGCATCGAGAGCGTCGAGGCGACGACGCAGGGCGAGCGCTACCGCATCGTCGTCGTGGACCATCAATCGACCGATCCGGCCAGCGTCGCCTATCTCGCCTCGTTGTCCCACACCGTGATGCCCTACACGGGCGCGTTCAACTTTTCGGCGATCAACAACCTCGCCGTCCGCACGCTGGGCGGCGCCTCGCCTTACGTGCTGTTTCTCAACAACGACGTCGAGGCCGTGACGCCCGGCTGGCTCGGCCGCCTGCGCAGCCTGGCGGCACGGCCGGAGGTCGGGGCGGTCGGGCCGCTGCTGCTCTACGGCGACGGGCGGATCCAGCACGCCGGGGTGATCATCGGCTTCGGCGGCACCGCGGATCACGCGATGCGGTTCGTCGCGCCGGACCAGCCGGACGGCTCGCGCGACCCCGGCTACAATGCCGGCCTGACCAGCCTGCGCGACTACTCTGCCGTGACCGCCGCCTGCATGATGATGCGCCGACCCGTCTTCGATCGGCTCGGCGGGTTCGACGAGGCGCTCGCCGTCGGGTTCAACGACACCGATCTCTGCCTCCGGCTGCGCGCGGCCGGGCTCCGGGTCCTCTACGACGGACACACCGTCCTGAAGCACCACGAATCCGCGACCCGCGGCAGCATCAAGGCACTCGCCGACCCGCCCGAGGATGGCAGGTTCTTCCGGCAGCGCTGGGCCGCCTTCATCCGCCGTGGCGACCCGTTCTACAACCCGGCGCTCTCGCTCACCGGCGTCGACCACCGCCTGCGGCACGACCGAATCCACCCGCGCAGCCTGGACACCCGTTTCAGCGGCCGCGACCTGATATAGAGCGAGGCATCATGCCCGATCTCACCCTCACTCTCACCGGCGACCTCGCCGACCGCTTCGCCGCCATCGCCCTCGGGCACGTCGAGCGCGAATACCCCAACAAGCCCGGCCACGTGCTGGACGGCCCGGACGACGCGCTCACCCCCGCCACGCTGCACCCCGTCTTCTACGGCAGCTTCGACTGGCACTCCTGCGTGCACAGCTACTGGCTGCTCGCCCGCGTGCTGCGGCGCTACCCGGACGGCGCCTCCGCCGACGCGATCCGGCGGTTGTTCGACCGCCAGATCGTGGCCGACAAAGTGGCCGGCGAATGCCGATACTTCGCCCGACCAAGCGCCCGCGGCTACGAGCGGCCATACGGCTGGGCGTGGCTGCTGAAGCTCGCCGCCGAACTCGCGACGCTGCCGGACCCGCGATGGGCCGCTGCCCTCAAGCCGCTGGCAACGGTGATCGTCACCCGCTTCCAGGTTTTCCTGCCGATCGCGACCTATCCCGTGCGCGCCGGCACCCATGGCAACACCGCCTTCGCCCTCCGCCTGGCTGCCGACTACGCCGACCCGGACCTGCTCGCGCTGCTCCGCGCCACCGCGACCCGGTGGTATGGCGCCGACGCCGCCTGCCCCGCCTGGGACGAGCCCTGCGGCGACGATTTCCTCTCCCCCGCGCTCGTCGAGGCCGAGTGCATGCGGCGCCTGCACGGCCCGGACTTCGCGGCCTGGTTCGCACGCTTCCTGCCGCGGATTGCCGAGGGCCACCCGGCGGTGCTGTTCCAGCCGGTGCAGCCCAGCGACCGGACCGACGGCAAGATCGCCCATCTCGACGGCCTCAACCTCAGCCGCGCCTGGTGCCTGCGCGCGCTCGCCCCAATCGGCGGCACCCGCCTCGACTCCGCCGCGGCCGCGCACCTGGACGCCGCCATGCCGCATCTGGCAGGGCATTACATGGGCGAGCACTGGCTGGCGACCTACGCCATGCTGGCGCTCGACGAAACGACGACACCGGGAGAAACGGCATGAGTTTTCGGGCGCTGCGCGTGAGCAAGGGGCAACCCCCGACGGTCGAGATCGCGACGCTGGAGGACGACGCGCTCATGGACGGCGACGTGACCGTCGCGGTCAGCCACTCGACCATCAACTACAAGGACGGCCTCGCGCTGACCGGCGCCGCCCCCATTCTGCGCCGCTCGCCGATGACGCCCGGGGTGGATTTCGCCGGCGAGGTGATCGCGTCCGACAGCGCCGAGTTCGCCGTGGGCGACCGCGTCGTGCTGAACGGCTGGGGGGTCGGCGAGACGCACGATGGCGGCCTGGCCGAGCGAGCGCGCGTCAAGTCGGACTGGCTGATCCACCTGCCGGACGGGTTGAGCCCGGCCGAGGCGATGGCGGTCGGCACCGCCGGCTACACCGCGGCGCTCTCCGTATTGGCGCTCGAGCGTTTCGGCATCGGCCCGGCCAGCGGCGATGTGCTGGTCACGGGCGCGGCCGGCGGCGTCGGCAGCATGGCGATCGCGTTGCTGGCGGCGGCGGGCTATCGGGTGATCGCGTCATCGCGCCGGGCTGCGGCGGAGGCCGGTTACCTGACGGGCCTCGGCGCTGCCGAGGTGATGGACGCGGCCGAACTCGGCAGTCCCGGCCGTCCGCTTGGCAAGGAGCGCTGGGCCGCGGCGATCGACAGCGTCGGCAGTCATACGCTGGCCAACGTCTTGGCCGGCACCCGCTACGACGGAATCGTCCGCCTGCGGCCTGGCGCAGGGCAGCGATCTACCGGTCACGGTGATGCCGTTCATCCTGCGCGGGGTGACGCTGGCCGGCATCAACTCGGTGACCGTGACGAAGGCCAAGCGTATCGAGGCATGGGCGCGGTTGGCCCGGGATCTGGACCGCGCTGCGCTGGCGCGCATGACGCGCCACGTCTCGCTCGATCAGGCGGTGGCGGTCGGCGCCGAGATCGTGGCCGGCACGGTGCGCGGCCGGGTCGTCGTCGACCTCTAGCCTTTATGCTTGTCGGGGACGGCCGCGGTCTCCGTCGCCTGCCGGTCGCTGGTCGGCGCGCCGGTGGCCTCGGCCTTGTCCGCCGCGGGCGGAACCCCGTTCGGCGCGTGTTCGTGGCTGACCGTCGGCGCCTCTTCGGGGGCTGGGTGGTCGGCCGGCTTCGCTGGTTGTGTCATCGTTCTGCAACGCCGACGGGAGTACCTGGTTTCGCCATTGCCGCCGCGACCGCATCGCAGATCAGGTCGAGCTGATCGTCTGACAGGTCCGGATGGATCGGCAGCGCCATGATCCGGCGTGACAGGTCCTCGGCCACCGGCAGCGCCGTGCCGTCATGCGCGCCGGCATAGGCGGGCTGCAGGTGCAGCGGGCGGGGATAGTAGATCGCGCTCGGCACGCCCGCGCTCCGTAGCGAGCCCTGCAGCGCCGCCCGTTCCGCCTCGGATGGCAGCAGGATCGCGTAGATCGCCCAGGCGCTGGTGCTGTCCAGCACCCGCGCCGGCACGTGCACCAGCCCGGCCAGCCGCCGGTCGTAATGCCGCGCGATCGCCTCGCGCCGGGCCAGCTCGTCGTCGAACATGTCCAGCTTGGCCAGCAGGATCGCCGCCTGCAACGTGTCGAGCCGGCCGTTCATGCCGATCCGCAGCACGTCGTAGCGGGTCGTGCCCTCGCCATGGGTGCGCAGGCTGCGGAACAGCGCGGCGCGGTCGTCGTCGTCGGTGAACAACGCGCCGCCATCGCCGTAGGCGCCGAACGGCTTGCTCGGGAAGAAGCTGGTCGCCGTCGCATCGGCCTGGGTGCCGAGCTTGGCGCCGTGCAGGCTCGCGCCGAACGACTGCGCCAGATCGTCGAGCAGGAACAGCCCCCGCGACCCGGCGATCCGTTGCAAGGCCGGCCAGTCCGCCGGCTGCCCGAACAGGTCCACCCCGATGATCGCGCGCGGTTTGAGATGGCCCGGCGTGGTGGCGATACGATGCTCCAGATGCGCCGGGTCGATCTGGAACGTCCGCGGATCGACGTCGACGAACACCGGCGTCGCTCCGAGCAGCAGCGGCACCTCGGCCGTCGCCGTATAGGTGAACGCCGGCAGGTACACCGCGTCGCCGGCGCCGATGCCCTCGGCCATCATCGCGATCTGCAATGCGTCCGTGCCGGAACTCACGCCGACGCAGTGCTTGGCGCCGCAATACGCTGCTAGCCGCTCCTCGAGCTCGACCACCTCCGGCCCAAGGATGAATTGGCAATGCGCCAGCACCGCCTCCAGCCGCGGCCGTAGCGTCGGCATCAATCGGGCTTGCTGGGCTTTGAGGTCGAGGAACGGGATCACGGGCGAACTCCTGACGCGGTGGCCGCCGGCAGGTCCGGCTCGTATTCCGGGACCATGCGGCCGAGGAGGGAAAGGGCGGTGGCAGGCTGCCCGGCGCGGCAGGCGGCGGCGATCTCGTCGAGGCAACGCCCAACGATGGCCGGGTCGGCGGTGCGTGGCGTGGCGGTCAACAGGCCCGGGTGCCCGGTCGGCTGCGGCGGCTCCTTGCCGTGGAACAGCTCCTCGAACAGCTTCTCCCCCGGCCGCAGCCCGGTGAACCGAATCGCGATGCTGTCCGCCGGCGCCACGCCCTCGTCGGGTGCTACGGTCAGCCCGGTCAGCCGGATCATCTGCCGCGCGAGATCCACGATCCGCACCGGCGGCCCCATGTCGAGCACGAAGATGCCGCCCTGGTCGTGATCGGCCTGTGCACCGACCACGCTGGCCTGCAACACGAGCCCGACCGCCTCGCGCACCGTCATGAAATATCGCTGCATGTCCGGATGCGTGACCGTCAGCGGCCCGCCGCGCTCGAGCTGCCGGCGGAACAGCGGCACCACCGACCCGGTGCTGCCTAGCACGTTGCCGAACCGCACGGTGACGTAGTGCATCCCGTCCGCCCCGGCGGTGCGGTCCAGCGCCTGCACGTACATCTCGGCCAACCGCTTGCTGGCGCCCATGATACTCGACGGGTTGACCGCCTTGTCGGTCGAGATGAATACCATCTGCGCCGCCCCGGCCGCCCGCGCCGCATCGGCCACGATCCGGGTGCCGACCGCGTTGGTCATCAGCCCCTCGAGCGGGTTGGCCTCCACCATCGGCACGTGCTTCAGCGCCGCGGCATGGAATACCAGTTCGGGCCGGATCTCCTCGCACACGGACCGGATCCGCGCCTCGTCGCGCACATCCGCCAGGCAGATCTGCCGCGTCACCGACGGGTGCGACTCCGTCAGCTCGGTATCGATCTGCCACAGCGCATACTCGCCATTGTCGAGCAGCACGAGCGAGGCCGGGTCGAGCGAGGCGATCTGACGGGCGAGCTCGGACCCGATGGTCCCGCCCGCGCCCGTCACCAGCACCCGGCGCCCCCGCACCAGCCGCGCCATCCCGTCCCGGTCCAGCGGCACCTGCGCCCGGTTCAGCAGATCCTCGATCGCCACCGGTGCCAACGGCGCCGCGCCATCACCCGAGCCGAGCAGCCGCATCGGCGGCGGCATGCGGCGCACCGTCCCGCCCGCCGCTTCCGCCTGCGCGACCAGCTCGGCCAGTCGGGCGCCGTCCAGATCCGGCTCCGTCACCACGATCGCGTGGACCGGCCGCCCCTCGGTGCGCAATTTCGCCAGGATCTGCCCCGCCTGTTCCAGCGCGCCCAGGATCGGCCGCCCGTGCATTCGCCGCCCGACGCTGCTGCTACCGTGGCTCAGCAGGCCGATGACGCGATAGGCCGCCCGCCCCTCACGCGTGTCGAGCGCGCGCAGGAACAGCTCGGCATTCTCGCCGGCGCCGGCCAGCAGCACCGCCTGCGCCCCATCGCCCGACGGCCCGCGGCCGCGGCGCAGCCGGTAGATCACCCGCGGCGTGCCCAGGGCGACGATCAGCGTCAGTGCATGGATGACCGGGAACGTCGCCGTCGGGCTCGGAAAGCCGGACGCGAACAGCAGGATGGCGAACAGCATAGCCGAGATGATCGAACTGCCGACGACGCCGACTAGGTCCGCGATGCCGGAGAAGCGCCAATATTGCTGCGGCATCCGGAACGGCAGCCCGGCCACCAGCAGCGTGATCGCCCCGCCGGCGATGAACCACAGCGGATGCAGCAGCCCTCCCGTTGGGTCCGCCAGGAAGCGGGCGAGCGGCGTCGCCACGGCGGCGAGCGCGCCATCGAGCAGGACGTTGAGGAAGATCCGCTTCATCGCACGATTGGAAAAGGTGCGATGCGCGGACGGGGGTTCGTCCGAACTGGGCCGTTGCAGAGCCATCGTCGGAACCCTATAGGCCGCGATTTCCAGCAGCGACAGTGCCGTGACGATACAAGCCTTCCTCCGCCATCTCGCTTTCTGCGCGGCCCTGGCCGGGCTCTCGGCGGCCATGGTGCGCGCGATGATCGGCGTCGGCGTGCTCGACCAGCCGGACCAGCGCAAGGCGCACACCCGCCCGGTGCCCAAAGGCGGCGGAGTCGGCGTCGTCGCCTCCTTCCTGGTCGGCATCGCCGCGCTCTACGCCTTCGCCGGCTTCGCCCGCGTCGCGGACGGCTATTTCCTAGGCGTAATCCTGGCCGCCACCGCCATCGCCGTGGTCGCCGGGCTCGACGACGTGGTGGACTGGCCCTTCACGGTGAAACTGGGCGCTCAACTCGGCGCCGCGCTGGTGGCGGTTGCGAGCGGGCTCGTGGTGTCCAGCCTTAACCTGCCGCTGCTCGGCACGGTGCCGCTCGGCTGGATCGGCGTCGTCGGCACGCTGGCCTGGATCGTGTTCGCGACCAACGCGATGAACTTCATCGACGGGCTGAACGGCCTGGCCTCAGGCGTCTCCTGCATCGCGGCCATCGCGCTAGCGGCCGTGGCGGCCGAGATGAACGCCTGGTTCGTCTACTTCGCCGGGCTGTTGTTGGCGGCCGGGCTGCTCGGCTTCCTGCCGTTCAACTTCCCCCGCGCCCGCATCTTCATGGGCGACGTCGGCAGCCAGTTCTGCGGCTTCGTGCTGGCTGTGCTCGGCGTGGTGGCCGGACGCTTCGAGCAGGTGGAGCTCTCGGTGCTGTTGGTACCGCTGCTGCTGTTCGGGGTGCTTTACGACGTCGCGTTTACGCTGGTGCGCCGCGCCATCGCCGGCGATCGGTTGACCCAGCCGCACCGCTCGCACCTCTATCAGCTGGCGCACCGCTCCGGCATGCCGGCGGTTGGCGTGGCCCTGGTGCACTGGGGTTTCGCGCTCTGGGGCGCCGGGTGCTGCGCGGTGTTCCTGCGCGCCACCGGCCTGGGCAAGCCGCTCGCGTTGCCGCTGGTGCTCGTGCCGCAACTGGCGTGGACGGCGGCGGTGTGGCGGATGGCGCGCCGGGCCGACATTGGACGGTGGTAGTGCGCCGCCCGGCAGCGCTACGCTCGCCTCGCGCCCGACGCGCACCGGAGAGTTTCGAGGGATGCTGACACGGCCATGGATCGCCCCGCTCGGCCTGCTCGCAATGTTAGCGGGCGCCGCGGACGAGCCGCCAAACCCTTCATTTTACCTCGTCAACCGGGCGACCAGCGCGATCAGCGGCGTATACGTCTCGCCCACCGGAGTGCCGAACTGGGGCAGCAACCAGCTCACCGACACGACAATCGCCCCTGGACAGAATGCGCCGATCCGGCTCGCCGCAAACGGCACCTGCGTCTACGACATCAGGATCGTTTACGCGTCCGGCACCAGTGACGAGCGACGCCGGGTCAACACCTGCGACATCGACAATATCGTGTTCCCGCGCGGCGCGACGGCACCGGCCGGGCCGGCCGCAACCCGTCCCGGACGGCGCGTCGAGATACCGTCCGTGCTGGTGGTCAATCGGAGCCGGTTGGTGATGAACGAACTGTATCTCAGCCCCAGCGGCAACGATTCGTGGGGTGAGGACCAGCTTGGGGACGGCACCATGGCCGCGGGGGCGACGCGAGCCATCCGGCTACCGCCCGGCGAGTGCACGTATGATTATCGGGTCGTCTTCGCCAACGGGGACGCCAACGAGAAGCGCCGGATCAATCTCTGCCAGATCACCGACCTGAGATTGCCGTGACGCGGTAAATGAGGCGCCAATTTTGGCGCCCCATTCGGCATCACATCAGGCGTGGATGGCGATCCGCTTGCTGGCTCGGCCGACCGGCTCCTGCGTCGCGGCCGGGGTCACCTTGGCGGCCTCGCCCATGATGCCGCGGAGATCCTTCAGGAACGCCTGACCCTTGATGGTCTTCTGCACCAGCACCGAGCGCCGGTCCGCCGGATCGACCTTGCGGCGGGCCAGTTCGAGTTCGCCGAGCCGGTCGAGCGCGCGCGTGATCGCCGGCTTGGACACGTTCAGGTCCGACGCCAGGCCACGGACGGTGTGCGGGCCCTCTTGGAGGTAGCAGGTGAGAAACACACCCAATTGGCGCGCCGACAAATCGGGTCCGTCGCGCCGAACGAGGGACACGACGGTGTCGCGAAGGATGGCGACCATCTGGTCGGCACTTGGGCTTGTGGGCACTGGGTGATCCTTTCGACATTCGCGCGAGTAGCGCCGTAATCAAATTAAATTGTTCGGACAAACTGCCGTAACGGCTGAGTATCAACCATTTTCTTTAATGAAATATATAACAGCAGTTGGTGGTGTCATCTCCCCCGCAACGCTATTCGCATACCTAAAGCAAAGTTAATTTCTGCACCGCTAGAAACAAAGCCCGCAGGCTTTGTGCTTCTCCTCCTTCCGGACGGCCCGCGCGTGTCGAATCATTCCAGGCGTAGGTATCGATATGCATCCAGCTTACACCGTCAGCCACGAATCGTTTCAGGAACAGCGCTGCAATTACCGCTCCTGCGTGTGGCTTTGACGAAACGTTGGCGAGATCGGCGACCGGACTCGACAACCACTGGTCGTACTCGGCGAATAACGGCAACCGCCACACCGGATCGTGTGCATCGTCGGCGCAATTGGCCAGCAGGTCGGCTAACTCATTGTCGGGCGTGAACACCGCCGGGAGGTCTGGCCCAAGGGCGACCCGGGCCGCACCCGTCAACGTGGCCGCATCGAGCATCAGGTCCGGCCGTTCGTCGGAAGCGGCCGCCATGAGGTCGCACAGCACCAAGCGCCCCTCGGCATCGGTGTTGCCGACCTCCACGGTCAGGCCGCGCCGGGTCTGCAGCACGTCGAGCGGCCGCATCGCCTCGCCCGACACCATGTTCTCGACGCACCCGATGCGCACCGTCAGCCGCACCGGCAGGTCCCGCTCCATGATGGCGCTGGCCAGGCCGAGCATGAGCGCCGCGCCGCCCATGTCTTTCTTCATCCGCAACATCGCCGCCGGCGGCTTGAGATCGTAGCCGCCCGAATCGAAGCACACGCCTTTGCCGCACAGCGAGACGTGCTTGGCATCCGGCCCCGCCGCGCTGCCGCGCCAGGTGAACCCGGCGACCACGGACGCCCGAGTCGAGCCCCGGCCCACCGCGGCCAATGCCGGATATCCATCCTCGAGCGCGCCGCCCTCGATCCGGTCCGTTTTGGCGCCGAAACGCTCGCCGAGCGCCAGCGTCGCATCGGCCAGTTCGGCCGGCCCGAGATGATTAGCCGGCGTGTTGATCAGGTCGCGCGCCAGCCAGATCGCACGCACCAGCGCCAGCGCCGGTGAGCTCTCGGCCTCCGCCAGCAAGGCGGTCGGCCGCAGCTTGGCGGTCATCGCGCCGTAGCGATAGGCGCCCAGGCAGAAGCCCAGGATCGCCGCGTCGTGGTCGAAATCGCCGGCCGCGAGCTCCCATGTCGTTCCGGCCGGCAGCGCCGTCGCCAGGCCGCCATGCACCCAGGGCGACCGGTCTTCGCCGAGGCCGAGCAGCGCGCCCTCCAGCCCCTCCGCCCCCGGCAACAGGACGACGCGCCCTGCCTCTGCCGCGAAGCCGGTGGCGCGCACGAACGCCGCCGTCGCCTGCGCCAGCGAACCGAGCGCCGACTCGAGCCCACCGGGCCGGACCGAGATCAGCTTCAGCGCACCGCTCCCGCCCGGTAGGGCGAGGCATTCCAAGGTGCGGGCAACGTTGACGGGACTGGCTGGCATGGATCGGATTCCCTCTCGCTTTCGGAATACTCGAAAGTTAAACTATTGCAAGCGGGTGATGCGGCCGAAGCCCCGGGTTGCAAAAACGCGCGATCGGCCCAACCATCGTGGCATGCTCGGTTTCCCTTCGCGGGTCAAAGCGGTGCTCGGGCCGACCAACACCGGCAAGACCCATCTGGCGATGGAGCGCATGCTCGCGCATTCCAGCGGCGTGATCGGCTTTCCGCTCAGGCTGCTGGCGCGCGAGAACTACGACCGGATGGTGGCCCAGAAAGGCGTCCGCAACGTGGCGCTGATCACCGGTGAGGAAAAAATCGTCCCCGCCGGCGCCCGTTGGTTCTCCTGCACCGTCGAGGCGATGCCGCTCGATCTACCGACCGAGTTCGTCGCCGTCGACGAGATCCAGCTCTGCGCCGACCCGGATCGCGGCCACGTCTTCACCGATCGGCTGCTGCACGCCCGCGGCATGGTGGAGACCATGTTTCTCGGCGCCGAGACCATCCGCCCGTTGTTGCAGCGGCTGATCCCGCAGGCCGAGATCGACACCCGCCCTCGCCTGTCGCAACTCGCCTATGTCGGCCCGGCGAAACTTCCGCGCCTGCCGCCGCGCACTGCCGTCGTCGCGTTTAGCGCCAGCGAGGTCTACGCCATCGCCGAGATGATCCGCCGGCGCCGTGGCGGTTGCGCCGTGGTCATGGGCCGCCTCTCGCCGCGGACGCGAAACGCGCAGGTGCAGCTCTACCAGAACAAGGAAGTCGACTTCCTCGTCGCCACCGACGCGATCGGCATGGGCCTCAACATGGACGTCGATCACGTCGCTTTCGCCCGCTTGTCCAAGTTCGACGGCCACCGCCCGCGTCGCCTGACCGCGCCCGAGATCGCCCAGATCGCCGGCCGTGCCGGACGCGGCATGCGCGACGGCACCTTCGGCACCACCGCCGACTGCGCTCCGCTCGAGGACGACCTCGTCCACGCCGTCGAGAACCATCATTTCGAGCCGCTCGAGCAACTCTACTGGCGCAACGACGCACTGGATTACACCAGCGTCGACGCGCTCCTCGCCAGCTTGCAGACCGTCCCGCCGCTGCCCGGCCTGGTCCGCGGCCCCGACGCCGTCGACCTCGAGACGCTCGAGACCCTGGCGCGCGACCCCGAGGTGCGCAGCCTGGCCGCCGGTCGGCGCCGCGTTCGCCTGTTATGGGAGACTTGCGGCATCCCCGACTTCCGCAAGCTGACCGACGACACCCACACCAAGCTCTGCACCCGCGTGTTCCAGCATCTGGTGCGCGACGGTGCACTGCCGGAAGCGTGGCTCGAGCAGGGCATCGGCTCGCTCGCCCGCGCGGAAGGCGATATCGACACGCTGATGGCCCGACTCTCCGGCGTCCGCGTCTGGGCCTACATCGCTGCCCGGCCGGACTGGCTGAAAGACGCCGCCGCCTGGCAGTCGCGGACCCGACAGGTTGAGGACCTGCTGTCGGATTCGTTGCACGAGAAGTTGACCGCCCGCTTCGTCGATCGCCGCGCGGCGCACCTGATGCGCCGGCTCGACGAGAGCCCCGAGCTATTTTCTGCCGTCACCCTGCGCGGCGAGGTCGTGGTTGAAGGCCATCCTGTGGGCCACGTCAGCGGCTTCGAGTTCCTACCGGATCCGTCGACCGAGGGGCCCGAGCGGCGGCTGGTGCTACGCGCGGCCCGGCGCGCTTTGCGCGAGTGGATGCCGCGCCGGGTCGAGGCGATCGAGGCGGCTGGCGATGCCGAGCTGGCCTGGGGCACCGACCACAAGCTGAGCTGGGCCGGAGTCCCGGTCGCCCGCCTGCGACCTGGCGCCGGGCTGCTGCGCCCGACGATCGATGTGTTCGACAGCGAGTTCCTCGACGGCCCCCGTCGCGAGCGCGTGCGTATCCGCCTGCAGCTTTTCGTCACCGCGCGGATCGAGCAGGCGCTGGCGCCCTTGTTCATCGCCGAGACGCAGGCCGCGTCGACGCCGGCGCTGCGCGGCATGCTGCATCGCCTGATCGAAGCCGGCGGCGTGCTGCCCGGGGTGGTGGCCGCCGAGCCGGACGTGCGGGCGGCGTTGAAGGGGTTGGGGATCAAGACTGGGCAGTTCGCCCTGTTCCTGCCGGCGTTGCTGAAACCGGCCGCGGCTACGGTCCGCGCCGCCCTGCTGGCGCTGCGCGCGGGCATCCCGACGCCGGAACTGCCTGGGCCAGGGAAGGTCTCCATCGCCGCGCCGGGCTGGCCCGCCGCGTTCGCCGGCATGCTCGGCTGGGTGGAGGCCGGGCCGACCTTCATCCGGCTGGACATCGCCGAGCGCGTCGCGGCCGAGCTCGCCTGGGCGGCGCGCCACCGGCCCGCGGCGGTGCCGGACGTGGTCGCCTCGCGCCTGGCCGTGTCACGCGAGATGGTACCCGCCGTGCTGCGTGGGCTCGGCATGCGGCTCATCCCCGCCAGCGTCTTGGAGGCCGGCATGTATGGCCCGCCGGCGCCGGCGATGATGCAGGTCCGCCGTGCGGCCAAGCCTGCCGTCGAGGCCCCGCCCACCCGGCTCCGGCCGGATAGCCCGTTCGCGGCCCTCGCGACGATGAGGCGCTGAATGGCCGAGACCGAAGACAAGGAATGGCAGCGGCTCGACAAGTGGCTGTGGTGCGCGCGCTTCATGAAGGCCCGCTCGGACTGCGCCCGCCTGATCACGGACGGCTCGGTGCGCATCAACCGCCAGCCGACCGACAAGCCTCATGCCCGCCTACGGCCCGGCGATATCCTCACGCTGCCGCTCCGCGGCCAGGTCCGCGTTCTCGAGGTGATAGCGTTGGCGACGCGCAGGGGGCCCGCGCCGGAAGCGCAAGGCCTGTATCGCGAGCGCGTGGAATGCGACACGCGCGGGTTGCACGACGGCTGAAACGCTTGCATACCGCAGGCCATCGTTCGCGCGGGCCTCCCGTGATGCGACCGGTTGCCCGAAAACTGGTCCCCGAAAACTGGTGTTGGAAGAGGTATGGCGATGACCTACGTGGTCACCGAGAATTGCATCAAGTGCAAGTACATGGATTGCGTAGAAGTCTGCCCGGTGGACTGCTTCTACGTCGGCGAGAATATGCTCGTGATCCATCCCGACGAGTGCATCGATTGCGGCGTCTGCGAACCGGAATGCCCCGCCGAGGCGATCGTGCCCGACAGCGACGACAAGTCCAACGCCTGGCTCGAGCGCAACCGCATCTTCGCCACCAGCTGGCCGAACATCACCCGCAAGGGCGAGGCGCCGGCGGATGCAGACGAGTGGAAGGACAAGCCCGGCAAGGACGCGCTGTTCTCGTCGGAGCCCGGCCAGCCCTAGCCCAAACTCCGCCGACCTCTCGCATAAGTTGCCGATCACGCGTTCCATGCAGCCCTGGAACGCGTGACTTTCGCGTTTTTTCTTGATATAACTGTTACCTAACGCAGCATTCGCTCGCGTGAAGCGTGTCACTGACAGTCATGTTGGCGGCCGTTGACCATTTGTTCCGAGTTCAGGAGCCCGCCTCGCCTCGTGTCATCTCGGTCTGCATTGGTGAAGTCGATACGACCAATGCTGACGAACATGATCGAGCCCACGAGCCCGTCATTCGGACCGGATTGGAACTGCAACGCACTGGACAGACCGTGTCAGACAGAAACGCGCCCGACGCGGAGGAAGTGATGATGGACGACACTCAGACCATGACAGCCGAGACGATCGATGCACCGGCGGAAGCGGCCCCAGCGCCGGCTCCGGTCGCCGTGATCGATCCGCCGTTCCGCTCGCCGCCGAAGATGCCCGGGCACATGCCGGCGATGCACGGTCGGCCGCAGATCGTGCCGCGCGCAATGGCCGCCAAGGAGAATTTCGTCGAGGGCGACTATGTCGTCTATCCGACCCACGGCGTCGGCAAGGTCGAGCGGATCGCCACCGAGGAGATTGCCGGGCACAAGCTCGAACTGATCCACATCACGTTCGAAGAAAACCGCATGACGCTGCGCGTGCCGGTGGCCAAGGCGCGGACCGCCGGGCTGCGCAAGCTGGCGACGCGCAAAATATTCGACGAGGCGCTGGCGTTGCTCAAGGGCCGCGCGCGCATCAAGCGCACCATGTGGTCCCGTCGCGCGCAGGAATACGAGCAGAAGATCAACTCCGGCGACCCGATGCAGATCGCCGAAGTGGTGCGTGATCTCCACCGCAATGCCGGTCAGCCTGACCAGAGCTTCAGCGAGCGGCAGATCTACGAGGCCGCCATGGACCGCCTGGCCGCCGAGCTGGCCGCGCTGGACAACACCGACAAGGGCACCGCGCTGACCAAGCTGTCGGACTACCTGAAGTCGATCGTCAAGACCGGCGCGGCTGCCGAGCCGGAGCCGATCGAGGAAGACGCCGACTCCGAGTAGTCCGGATCCGTCAGCCCGCGCGCTTGATCGTGAGCGGGCCCGGACCCTGACAGGTCGGCATCATTTCCAGTCGGTTGATGTTCACATGCCCGGGTAGGCCGACCACCCAGGCCACGGCCTCGGCGATGTCCTCCGGCGACAGCGGAATCGTGCCGGCGTAGACGGCCTTGGCCTTCTCGCCATCACCACCGAAGCGCACCACGCTGAACTCGCTACCGCCGACCAGGCCGGGCTCGAGGTCGGTGATCCGCACGCCGGTGCCGACCAGATCGGCCTTAAGGTTGGCGCTGAGCTGCGTCACGAACGCTTTGCTGGCGCCGTAAACGTTGCCGCCGGGATATGGGAACCGCGCCGCGGTGCTGCTCACGTTGACGATATGGCCATGGTCCCGTTCGACCATGCCGGGCAGCAGCGCATGCGTCATCCGCATCAGCCCGACGACGTTGGTGCCGACCATCGTCTCCCAATCCTGCAACGACGTCGACTGCGCCGGCGCGGTGCCGAGCGCCAGGCCCGCATTGTTCACCAGCACGTCGATCTCCTGCCACGCCGCCGGCAGACCCGACGGCAGGCCAGCCACCGCGCCGGCATCGGTGACGTCGAGCTGGAACGGCAGCAGCGACGCCCCCAATTCCGCCCGCAACGCCTCCAGCCGGTCGGCCCGCCGTCCCGTCGCGATTACCCGATGCCCATCGCGCACGAAGCGCCGCGCCACCGCCTGGCCGAACCCGGCCGTCGCGCCGGTCACCAACACTGTCTTCACCATGCTTGATCCTATTCTGAAATTTCAGTGCGGCAGATCGAGCCGAACCGAGACGGGGCAATGGTCGGACAGCCGCTCCTTGGCGTCCTCGCCCTCGCGATACACCATCACGCGCATGGAGTTAGGCTCGAGCCAACCGCGCGCGGCACCGCCGAGCATGATGTGATCGATGAAACTGTTGCCGCCCCAGCACGGGGTGGACCGCCCCTCGGTCACGCGGAGCAGCGGCGCGGCCAGGTCGAGCGCGGCCATCATGTCGTCCCGCCCGTCCATACGGCGGTTGAAATCGCCGAGCAGCACGAACGGCATCCCCTCCTCACGCCGCTGCGTGATCCACCCCTGTAACGGCGGCACCTGGCGGCGCAGCGTCTCGCATACCCGGCTGGACCCGGTCAGCGGCGCGTAATGACAACCGGATTTCAAGTGCACCGCCAACAGCCGCAGCCGGTTGCCATCGACGTCGAGCGTGATGTCCGCCCCCGTGCGCAGCCGGAAATGCGCCTCGGGGTAGATGTCGAGCGCGGCCAGGTCGGGGTTCTGCACCACACCGATGCCGCGCCGGACCGCGAAGCCCACCCGTTGCACGACGGAATCGTGAGTGAAGAACAGCGCGTAGCGATCCGACGGAAACACCTCCGCCGCCACCGCGGGCCCATCCACCTCCTCCATCGCCACGACATCGGCGTCGAGCGTGGCCGCATAGCGCCGCAGCAACGCCCGATCCTCGGCGCGCTTGGGCACGACGTTCTCCGGGAGTTCAGCGTCTCCGGCAGCGCGTAAGGTGAGCCATTCCAGGTTCCACGTCGCGATTTTGAGAATGCGGGCATCCGCAGGATCGATCGTCATCAGCATCAGGGCAGTAATCAGCAAACGGACCAAGGCTGAGCGGATCACAACAAGGCGGGCTCCTGCGGCGCGGGCGCATCCTGTTCGGTCCGCTGCGCCGCGTCCAGAGGCGGCACGCCGCAAGCCCGGAGATAGGCCGCGACCGCATCGTAGCGGGCAGGATCGCGGGTCGCGTCCCGCCCGGCGCCTTGCGGCACCCAGATGATCGTGCCGTGCCGTGCGCGAGTCAGCAGCACGCGATAGGCGTTGAGCCGGTTGGCGCGCGCCGCCATCGACGCGCGGGTCCAGGCGCTGGCACGGAACCGGCGTGCTTCCCACCCGGCGGCGCCCCGCACCAGATCGAGGTCCCAACACAGCCCGGTTCGGTCGAACTCGAGCCCCTGCACAGCGAACTCGGTCCCGACCACCTCGAGCGCATCGCTGCTGCGGATGTCGGGCCAGCGGGACAGCACCCAGTGCGACACCGCGCCGTCATCTTGATGCGGCAGCACGGCGCCGAGCCCCTCCGCCCGCAGCCGTCGCGCGGTGGAGGACGCGACCAGCGCCGCCGTCCGGCTGCCGCGCTGACGCAATGCCGAGCGCAGGTCCGCGAGCGACCGGGTCAACAGGAACGGGATTCCGCTAGCAGCGATCGCGGCGGCCCGCGCGGGATCGTCGGCCAGCACCGCATCGACCCACGACACCGCGTCCGGCGCCCGCACCGTGCGCAACGGCGCGGCGAGATGCAGCGCCTCGCACCGGATTGCCGGCAGCCCGGCGGGCAAGCACTGCCGGGGATCGCCCGACGCGCAGGCGGGTGCGTGAACCGTCCAGCCGGGATGCCGGGCCAGTGCCTCGCCCCAGCCGGCCAGCCCGCCTTCGCCGTCGTAGATCTCCTGCCCGCCGCCCAACAAGCAGACGATGACGCCCCACCCCGGCCGGCGCTCCATGATCGACAGAATGTGCGCCGGCTCGGAATCCCACAGTGGAACGGCCTGCTTCCGGGTCGCCTGTATCGCGTGCGCCGCCGTCCAGCAGCGCTGCGCCTCGTCGATCACCAGCAACCGCTCCGGCGTCAGCCCGTCTCGCGCATACTGGTCGCGGAATCGCGGCAGCGCCTGGATCACCGCGTCGATCCGCCGACGCGCGGCGCGCGGCTCGAGCTGCCGCGACGCCGCATCCCGCGCCAGCGCGTCGCGCAGGATATGGACCAGCGTCGGATTGCCGGTCAGGAACGCCGCGCCCGACCCCGGCGTGAACGCGAGATCGAGGCCGCACACCGTCTTGCCCGCGCCCGGCGCGCCGGTGACGAACACGATCGCCTTGCCGTCCCGCATCCGCGCCGCGTCCACCGCCGCCCGGATCGCCGCCTGCGTCCGTCCGAGCGCGGCCGGCCCGGCCGACGCCAGCCGCAGCGCCGCCACATCGTGATCCGCGTACAGCGCGCAGGCCGCCCCGAGCAGTCCCGGGACTGGTGCGTAGGCCGCTGCTGCCCAAGCCGCCGGGTCGCGTCCGAGCGGCGGGAAGCGGGCGATCTGCTGGAACAGGGACGGCAAGGTGAGCGGGGTCGCTTCCACGACGGGCGCGGCGCCGGTCAGCGGCAGCGGGAATTGCGGCCGGATCGGCGCACCGGCAGCGCGCAACAGGATCGGAATGACGGGCATCCCGCGGCTCCCCAGATGAAAGTCCGCCAGGTCGAGCGCGGCATCCTCGGCATCGGCACGCGTGGCGTGCTCGCGGACGGTGACGGCAAGGACGGCGCGGTCGGTGACGATCACGAACTCCGCAGCGCTCGCGCGCAGCAACCGGGGTGCAGCGTAGACCTTCCACGCGGCGGTGACGGGGGTTGCGGCGAGAGCGGCTCGAATGGGCATGATGGATCATGCCATGGGATCGTTGACGGAAAGTTAGAAGCTCAGGCTTTGCCCCGAACCCCACCAGAGGACGGTCGTCCTCTGGACACCGTCGATCGAGCTCTACTCTTGCTTGAACGGCGAATATTCTTCCAACGCTTCCATCTCGCGCTCGATCGCCCGCCGTTCCTGCTCCAGGAAACCGGCCACCGCCTTGCGCAGCCCCGGATGCTCGATCCAGTGCGCACTGTACGTCGGTTTCGGCAGGTAGCCGCGCTGGATCTTGTGTTCGCCTTGAGCTCCCGCTTCGACCCGCTTCAGACCGAGCGCGATCGCGAAATCGATCGCACGGTAGTAGCACAGCTCGAAATGTAGGAACGGCCAGTCGCCGCGGCAGCCCCAGTTGCGCCCATACAGCGCGTCATCGCCAAGCAGGTTGAGCGCGCCGGCCACCAGCTTGCCGTCGTGCTCAGCCATCATCAGCACGACCTGATCGCCGAGCCGCTCGGACAGCAGGGGAAAGAACGCCTTGGTCAGGTAGGCGCTGCCCCATTTGCGGTCCACGGTCGATTGGTAGAAGCCGTAGAATGCGTCCCAATGCCGCTTGGTGATCTCCGCGCCGCGCAGGGTGAGGTAGGTCAGGCCGCAATCGTTGGCGTCGCGGCGCTCTCGGCGGATGCTTTTGCGTTTGCGCGAACTGAGCGCGCCGAGGAAGCCGTCGAAATCGGCATACCCGTCGTTTTCCCAATGGAACTGCTTGCCCTGCCGCCGCAGCCAGCCGGCCTCGGACAGCGCCTCCCATTCCGCCTCGGTGCAAAAGGTCGCGTGGACCGAGGACAGCCCCAGTTCCTGACATGCCTGTTTCAGCGCTTGGCCCATCGCGTCCGCCGAGACGCCCTCCCGCGTCAGCAGCCGTGGGCCCGGCACCGGGCTGAACGGCACGCCGACCAGCAGCTTGGGATAGTAATCCCCGCCAGCGCGCTCGAACGCTTGCGCCCAACCATGGTCGAACACGTATTCGCCGTAGCTGTGCGACTTGGCATACATCGGCGCCACCGCGACGATCCTGTCGCCGTGCCGCAATGCCGCATGCTGCGGTAGCCAGCCGGTGCGGTTGTTGGCCGACCCGCTATCCTCGAGTGCGGACAGGAAAGCGTGGCTGACGAACGGATTGCCTGTGCCGCCGAGGGTGCCGGCGCAGGCATTCCAGTCGTCGGGCGGGATGTCGGCGATCCGCTGGTGCAGCGTGAGTGTGAAGTCGGTCATCCCATCGGGCATGACAGCGAATATGGGCGCCCGCTCGCGTCCTGAAAACCTGCTGCCGAGAAACCTACGCCATAACCTCAAACATGCCCTCGACTTCGACCGCGGCATCCGCCGGCAGCGACGGCACGCCGATCGTGCTGCGCGCATGCCGCCCGGCATCGCCGAAGACGCTAACCGCCAGATCGGACGCCCCGTTCATCACGACCGCGTGCTGCGTGAACTCCGGCGTGCAGGCGATGAAGCCACCCAGCCGCACGACCCGCTTGAGCTTGCCGAGATCGCCGATCGCCGCCTGGAGCTGCGCCAGCAGATTGACGAAGCACAGGGCTGCCGCCTCGGTCCCGGTCTCGAGACTGACGCCGCCGCCGAGCTTGCCGGTGAACGCAACCTTGCCGTCCCGCGCCGGGATCTGGCCGGAGATCACGATGAGGTCACCCGATCGGACGAACGGCACGTAGTTGGCGATCGGTGCCATCGGCGTCGGCAACTCGATCCCGAGGTCACGCAGGCGGTCTGTGAAAGAAGTCATCCGTTGGCCACCAATCGTAGGCCCGTCCGCCGGGCGCGCATCTGCACCGGTAGATCGAGCGGGAGGAGCGGCAGCGGGTCCGGTCGAGCATCCGGGATGCCCTCCGGGACCGAGCAGCCGCCAAGATAATTCAGCGCCAGATTGCGGAACACGTAGTCCAGCACCGACGTCGCATGCCCGATATCTGCATCGCCCTCGACGGCGCCGGCGGGGCCGAACCGCGTCAGCGTGAACGCCCGCACGTACACCTCCAACGGCACGCCATGCTGCAGCCCGAGGCTCACCGCCTCGGTCACGCTATCCACCATGTGCCGCATCACCGCACCCTCCCGCGGCATGGTAACATGCAGCTCGCCGAGTGTGCCGTCGGCATATTCTTCAGTCCGCACATAGACCCGGTGCCCGCCGATCGCCACGCGCTGGGTGTAGCCACGGCATCGTGCCGGCAGCGCGCGTCGGAGCGGCGGCGTTGCCGCGACCGCGCCGGCGACCGGCCGCGGCGGCATGGCATGCATGTAGGGCGCCACCGCGTCGTGCATCGCCTGGTGCGCCTGCAGGCTGGCCGTCGCCAACACAGACTCACCATCCAGGATGCGGGCCAACGCCGCTTCCGCCGACAACGCCTTGGCCGCCAGGCGCGACTGTGCGGCACGCGTCAACCGGCCCCCGGCATCGACGGCCGAGAACGCCGGCGCGAACCCGCCGGTCTCGGCCCCGAGCAACGCGTCGGCCGGCCCCGGCACTGCGATCGCCGTGCTCGGCATCGAGGCCGATCCGCGCAATGCCTCGGTGCGGGCCCGCGAGGCGGCAGCGGCCAGCATCGGCATGCGCCGCAGCTTCGGCGGCTCCGGCCAGCTCGGCAGACAGGACAGCAGGTCCGGCTGCTCGCCGGCCAGCGTGACGTCGGCGGTGCCGCGCAGCAGCGCTGCGATGTTGGCAGCCAGGTCGCGCGCCTCCGGCGTCTCGTAATCGATGCCGATGCGCGCCAGTAGCCCGTCCAGATCGGTGAACCCGATCGCGACCCGGCCCGCCGCCGGCTCGCTCAGCCGCAGCGCGGTGGCCGCCGTACGCACGGCATCGATGAAGCCGTCCACGTCGAAGCCGGCCGCCTCGTCGTGGAACGCCGGCAGGTTCATCACGAAGCCCGGCGCCGTTCCCTCGTCATTGCCACCCCAGAGCGGCGCGGTCGGCGCGGCCTGGCGCAGCAGCAGCAGCGCGTGCAGCCGGTCGGCCAGCGCCGAGTCCCCCTCGAGCCGGGCACTGCTGGCGAGCGGACGGATCCAGCTCTCGGCCGCGCGCGGCAGGGTCGCCTTGCCCTCTCCCGGCGCCAGCGCCGCCAGCGCCGCCGCCGCCCGGTCGTCCCAACTGGCGGGAAGCGTCAGCGTGCGCGGCGCCGCATCCGCATCCGCCCCCGCCTCGGTGTCGCGCATGCGCACGCCGCGCCAGATCTTCGTGAAGCTCATGTCGGGATGCTAGATGGGTTTGTGGGCTTCGGGAACCGGGGATGGCTTAAGATGTCGCACCCACGTATGATTGGCGCCATGACCATCGGCACCCGCTTGTTCACCTGGTTGTCGGGGCGCGCCGTCGGCAGCGACCCGGCCGGCAACACCTATTACGAAGAGCGCCGCGCCCGCAAAGGCGCCCGCGCCCGCCGCTGGGTGATGTATGCCGGCGTGCCGGAGGCCAGCACCGTCGCGCCCGAGTGGCACGGCTGGCTGCACTACATGACCGACCAGCCGATTCCGATCGCGAACCGCCGCGCCTGGCAAACCCCGCACCAGCCGAACATGACCGGTACGGCGCAGGCCTACCGCCCACCGGGTCACGAGTACCAGGGCGGCAAGACCCCGTCGGCCACGGGCGACTACGAATCCTGGACGCCGGGGAGCTAGCGCGTGGCCGTCGCCAAGCGGGGGGCCGCCGAGATCGCGACCGGCGCCATCATCATCGTGCTCGCGCTGGGCTTCCTTGGTTACGCGCTGATCAACACCGGCCGTGACAAGACCGGCGGGCTGCACCTGACCGCCCAGTTCGACAACATCGGCGGCATCACCAGCGGCGCCGACATCCGCGTCGCCGGCGTCAAAGTCGGCAACGTCTCCGACGTGACGATCGACCCGCGCACCTTCCAGGCGATCCTGGGCTTGACCGTGCGCCCGGACCTCAAGCTCCCGTCCGACACCAGCGCGGTCATCTCCACCGGTGGCCTGCTCGGCGGTCAGTTCGTCACCCTCTCGCCCGGCGGCGCCGCCGAGGACCTCGCCGAGGGCGGCACGATCAAGCTGACGCAGTCGGCCACCAATCTCGAGGACCTGCTGGGCAAGTTCATCTTCAACGTCGGCAGTCTGGCGGACGCGACGCAGAAATCGCTGCAGCAGAAGAACACGTCGACCCCATGAGCGAGCGGATCTGGCCCGGCGTCGACGGTCAACCGATCGCGTGCCGCGAGAAACTGCGGACGCTGGCCGATAACGAGGCCGAAGCGCGTCAGGTGCTGCAGGACGCGTTCGAGGACGCGATCCTGATGGGCGTCGACGAACGGGCGGTCCGCGACGCGTTCTTGGCAATGGTCGCCGGGCTGCGCTCTCCGAAAGTCGGCGTTTGAAGCGTTTGCTGCTGCTCCTCCTGATCGCCAGCCCGGCCATCGCACAGGAGAATTGGATCCCGCGCGGCACCGCCGATCTGGCGCTGCTGGACAAGATCCGCGCCCAACCGAATAACGTTTCCGTCCGCGTGGGCGAGAGCACGGTCATCGGCTCCATCACCGTGCGCGTGAAGAGCTGCGTCGTCCGTCCGCCCGACCAGCCGGCCGATGCCGCCGCATATCTCGACGTGACGGACACGCGGGGCAACAGCGACGTGTTCCACGGCTGGATGCTCGCCAAGACGCCCGGCGCCTCGCAGATGGAGCACCCGGTCTACGACGTCCGGCTGCTCGGATGCCACTGACGCCGCCATCGGGCCTGCCGCCCCCGGCGCGGACCGCGCTGCTGCTGGACATCGACGGCACCCTGATCGACCTGGCGCCGACGCCGGACTCGGTCGTCGTGCCCGACGGCCTTCTCGACAGCCTGCGTCGCCTACGCCAGCATCTCGGCGACGCGCTCGCCGTCATCACCGGTCGTCCGCTCGACCAGGTGGATCATCTGCTGCCCGGCGTGCCCTACGCCGCCGCGACCGAACATGGTGGCGCCATCCGTCACGCGCCGGGCGGTGCGGTCGAACGGGCGGCGTTGCCGGGCCTGCCGGAGGCCTGGCTCGAGCACGCCGCCGCGGCCGTGGCCGCCCATCCCGGCAGCCTGCTCGAGCGCAAGCAGCGCGGCCTAGTGCTGCACTACCGTCTCGCCCCTGCCGCAGGCCCGGCCTTACGCGCGGCGGCCGATGCCATGATCGCCGCCGATGCCGAGCGGTTCCAGCTCCTCGAGGCGTCGATGGCCTGGGAGATCCGGCCGCGCGGCATCGACAAGGGCGTCGCCGTCGAGCGCCTCTGCAGCCGCGCGCCGTTCCTCGGCAGGCTGCCGATCTTCATCGGCGATGACGTGACTGACGAGGACGCCATCCGCGCCGTTCACGTCATGGGCGGCGCCGGGCTGCGCGTGGACCGCGCGTTCGGCACCCCGGCGGACGTGCGCGCCTGGCTCGCCCGCAGCGCCGACCGGCTCGACGCCGGGGCAACGGACTGGGCGGCGGACTGGGCGACGCTCGACTAGCTCAGCGGCTGGGCGACATGGGTGCGGTAGGCCGCGCGCGAGAGCAGGCGGTCATACCAGGCCCGCAGATGCGGCAAATCCGGCTGCTCGATACCATCGAAGCTGAACCACCGATGCGCATGCACGCCGATGCTGACGTCGCACAGCGTCATCGTCGACCCGGCGATATACTCCGACCCGGCCAGCACCCCGTCGAGGATCCCGTACAGCTCGCCCAACCGGGTCGCCGCCTTGTTGATCGCCGCCCAGTCCCGCTGCGCCGGCGCATGACGGACCAGGCCCCAGAACACCGGCGTCATCTGCGGGCCCAGCGTCGTCTGAAGCCAATCCATCCACCGATCGACATTGGCGCGCGCCCGCAGATTGCCCGGCCAGAATGCCTCCCCACCCTCGTTGGCCGCCGCGAGATACCGCAGGATGGCGTTGCTCTCCCACAGCGTGAAATCGTCCTCCACCAGCGTCGGCACCACGCCGTTGGGGTTCAGCGCGCGATACTCCGCCGTATCGGTGCCGCCGAACTTGCCGCCGACATCGCGCCGCTCGTATGGCAGCTGCATCTCCTCCAGCAGCCAGATCACCTTCATGACGTTGCTGGAATTGGCTCGTCCCAACAGAATCCGCACTGGCCCGTCTCCCCGCTATCGATTCGACAGTACGGAAGTTGCCGGGTGCAGGAAAGCGCCGCATAGGAATGCCATGAGGCTGTTCGAAGCATGGCGCGCCGCGCTGATTGGCACCCTGGTCAGCGCCGCCGCCCTGGCCGCCGCATTCGCGAGCGAATGGGGCCTGGGCCTGGTGCCCTGCGCGTTGTGTCTGGTCGAGCGCTGGCCGTACCGGGTCGGCATCGCGCTGGGGCTGCTGGCGCTGCTCTGGGCGCGCGGCCGCCGAGCGGTGCTGGCGGTCATGACGGTCGTCATGCTCGCCGGCGCCGGCGCCGGTGCCGTCCATGTCGGCGTGGAACAGGGCTGGTGGCCGAGCCCGCTGCCGGAATGCGCCGCGCCGGATCTCGGCCACGGCACCGCGGCCGAACGCCTCGCGCGCATGCCGCTCTTCCCGGCCAAGCCGTGCGACGACCCGACCTACCTCGTCCCCGGCCTCCCAATCAGCATGGCGACGGCGAACATGCTCCTGGCCCTGGCACTTGCGCTCTATCTGGCCATCTCTGCAGCCAGACCGAGGAGAGCCGTATGAGCGACAAGCCGACCCTACCCGGAGACCTCGCTGCCACCGACAGGGTCGAACGGATCATCCGCGTCGACCATGCCGGCGAGTTCGGCGCGTCCTGCATCTATGCCGGCCAACTCGCCGTGCTCGGGCGGGGTGACACGGGCGACGTGATCCGTCGCATGAAAGCGCAGGAAGACGTGCATCTCAGCACCTTTGCCGCGCTGGTCGGCGCGCGCCGGGTGCGGCCCACGGCGCTACTACCGTTGTGGAATATCGCCGGCTTCGCGCTCGGCGCCGTCACGGCCGCCTTGGGAACCCGTGCGGCGATGGCCTGCACGGTGGCGGTCGAAGAGGCAATCGATGAGCACTACCAGGCCCAGGCGGATTTGCTCGACGAGGACGAACGCGCGCTGAAGGACACCATCGAGCGGTTCCGCGCCGAGGAACTCGAACACCGCGACATCGGGCTCGAGCACGAAGCGGAGCAAGCCCCAGGCTACCGCCTGATGTCGCAGGTCATCAAAGCCGGATGCAAGGTAGCCATCGCGGTAAGCGAACGCCTCTAATCGAAGCTCCCCGTCAACCACTCACTCGTAGGGTGGGCTTTAGCCCACCATGGCTCGCCGCAACCCTCGACCCCGTCATCGTGGCGACCGCACGTAGGAAGCGGAATGCGTGCCGCTACCCTGGATTGCCGCGTCGCTGCGCTCCTCGCAATGACGAGGAGTCCCAAGAAGCGTATCCAACACCCATGGATCGTAGACAAAGAAAAACCCCGGGGATTGCGCCCCGGGGTTTCAGCAGAACCAGCCTTAGTTGTTGCTGTTACGGACGCCGAAGAGCTGCAGCGCCAGCATGAACAGGTTAATGAAGTTCAGATACAGCGTCAGCGCATCGTAAACGCTACGAACAGCGGCCCCATCGGTGCCTTCGGCATACGCATACTGCACGTAATCGTTCTTGATCCGCTGCGTGTCGTAGGCGGTGAGCCCCACGAACACCAACACGCCGATGACACTGACCGCGAACTGCAGGCCCGAGCTACCGATGAACATGTTGACCAAGCTTGCGAGCACGACCCCGATCAGTCCCATCATCAGGAAGCTGCCGAACCGGGTCAGGTCCGTCTTGGTCGTGTAGCCCCAGATGCTCATCGCGGCGAACGTGCCGGCGCTGACGAAGAACACGCGAGCGATGCTGCCACCAGCGTAGATCAGGAAAATGTTGGCGAGCGACGCGCCCATGGCGGCAGCGAATGCCCAGAACAGCAGTTGCGTCGTCTGCCGCGACATCCGATTGACGCCGAAGCTCAGCACCATGACGAACACCAACGGCGCGAACATCGCCGCATAGCCCAGCAGGGTCGGCTGGATCGCCATGCCGCGCTGCGTCATCACCTGATGATAGAACAGGTTGATCAGCGAGGTATTGGCCACGCCATAGGCGATCGCCCCGGTCAGCACGAGACCGGATGCCATCCAATTGTAGACGCGCAACATGTAGCCGCGCAGACCGGCGTCGATAACCGCGCCGTCCGCGGCTGAGGGCGTATAAGCCCGAGAGTCGGGGACGAAAGCCATGGCTCCGAAAATCCTCTTCAGTGGGCGAGATGCCCTCGAAAGCTATGTTGGTGACAACCTATTCTGGATCAAGACAAATCGAGAGTCACTCGTTGCGCAGGAACGGCGCCGGCCGCGCCCGCAGCGCCGACGCGGTGCCGGCATAGCCGAACGCCAGCATCAGCGCGGTGCAGCCGACCAGCGTCGCGGCCAGCGACCCCGGCATGAACACCCAGTCGGCATGCATGACGAACCGCACCACCGCCCAACTCGCCAGCGTCCCGACCAGCGCCGCCAGCACGCCGGCCGAGAGCCCGATCGCGCCAAACTCCACCAGCCAGGCCGCACGGATCTGCCGCCGGGTCGCCCCCAGCGTCTTGAGTACGATCGCCTCGGCCATGCGCCGCCTTTGCCCCGCCGCCACCGCGCCCGCCAGCACCAGCGCGCCGGAGGCCAGCGTCACCGACCCGGTTGCCGCCAGCGCCGCCGCGATCTTGCCGACTAGCGACGCCACCGCCCCCAGCACGTCCGCCACCCGAATGCCCGAGACGTTCGGCAACGCATCCGTCACCGCGCGCAGGATCGCCGCCTCGTCGGCCGGTTTGGCCCGCACGGTCGCGATGTGCGAGTGCGGCGCCCGCTCAAGCAGCCCGGGCGAGGCGACCATCGTGAAGTTGATCCCCAGCGTGCGCCATGCGATGTCGCGCAGGCTGGCGATCGTCAGGTCGATGTCCCGCCCCAGCACGTTGACGCGGATCACGCTGCCGAGATGGACGCCCCAGCCACGGGCCAGCGCAGCGTCGAACGATACCAGCGGTTTGCCGTCATACTCTGCCGGCCACCACGATCCCGCCACCAACTTCGAATTCTCCGGCAGCGTCTTACTATAGGTCAGCCCCCGGTCCCCACGCAGCGCCCACTGCGTCTCCGGCGTCGCCTTCACGTCTTCGGCGGCCACGCCATCCACGCTGACAATACGGGCGCGCAGGCTCGGCACCTCGTCGACCTTCTCGACGCCGGGCTGCGCAGCGAGGATCTGACCGAACCGCGCCAGCTCGTCGTTCTGGATGTCGATGAAGAAGAAGCTCGGCGCCGCGGACGGCAGTTGCTCGACGATCTCGGCCCGGATGTTGGCCTGGATCAGCGCCACCGCCGACAGCGTCGACAGCCCCAACCCGAGCGACACCAGCATTAGCCCGGTCGACGCCCCCGGCCGGTGCAGGTTCGCGATCCCCAACCGCGCCCAGGCCGCCCGTGGCGACGGCACATGCCGCGACAGCAGCGTCAGCGCCAGCCCGCCCAGCCAGAATAGCCCCAGCGTCATCGCCGCCGCCCCGCAGAACCAGGCCGCGAACCCTCGCTCCGGCGACGTCGCGATCACCAACCCAGCCAGCAGCAACGCCAACCCGGCATTCATCGCCAACAAAGCCGGCCGGCGGCGGAGCCGGGTCGGCAGCAGCGCGTCGCGGAACAGCGCGGCCCCGGAGATCTGCGCTGCCCGCGCCAACGGCCATAGCGCGAACGCGCCCGCCGTCAGCAGCCCATAGACGGCTGCCAGCAGCAGCGGCCCAGGATATACGCCGAGTCGCGGCGGGATCGGCAGTGCGTCCCCGAACAGCCATACGCCCACCAGCGTCAGCAGGGCACCGCCGACCACGCCGGCCACGATGCCCGCGCTGGCCAAAGCGGTAATCTGAATGAGGTACGTGGCGAAGATCGTCCGCGACGAGGCGCCCAAGCAGCGGAGCGTCGCGATGCTGCGCGCCCGCGCTTCCAACCAGGCGCGCACACCCGTCGCCACCCCGATACCGCCGACCAACAGCGCTGTCAGCCCGACCAGCGTCAGGAACAGCCCGGTCTGGTCGACGAACCGGCCAACTCCCGGCGCCGCCTCGCTGGTCTGCCGGATGCGCCACCCGGTGTTCGGGAACGCCGTGCGGATCGCCTCGGCCGTCGCCACCGGATCGGCGCCGGTCGGTAATGTCGTCCGCAGAACGTAGGTGAGCAGGCTGCCGGGCTGCACCAGCCCCGTCGCCGGCAGCGCCGCCGCCGCGATCATCACCCGCGGCCCCAGGATCGCCGGCCCGGCAACCCGGTCGGGCTCGCTGGTCAGCGCCCCGCGCACGATGAAGCTGCCCTGCCCCAGCCGGAGGGTATCGCCCGCCTTGATGCCCAGCCGGTCCAGCACCAGCGGGTCCGCCACCACCCCGCCATCAGCCAGCGCCGCCTGCAACGGCCCGGCGCTCGTCTGCGCGCTGCCGACCAGTGGGTAAGCCGCATCGACCGCCTTCAACTCGACGAGCTGCCGCTCGCCATTCGCCGCGATGGCCATCGACCGCATCGAGACCACGTCCGACACCTGCGCCCCGCGCGCCGTCAGGAACTGCCGCAACCCCTCGGGCAGCGGCTGCGCTCCGCCCTGGACCTCGAGGTCGCCGCCCAAAATTCGCCGCCCCTCGGTCGCCAAGCCTTGCTCGATCCCGTCGCGCAGGCTGCCCACCGCCGCGATCGCCGCGACGCCGAGCGCCAGGCACGCCAGCACGATCCGCAGCCCCCGGATCCCGGTGCGCAGCTCTCGCCGCGCGAAGGTGAAGGCCGGGCTCAGGCGACCGGCTCCGATACGCGGCCATCGACGATCCTGACGGTCCGGTCGCAGCGCGCGGCCAGCGCCGGGTCATGCGTGATCAGCAGCAGCGTGGTGCCGAGCGTCGCCCGCATCTCGAATAGCAGGTCCATCACCGACACGCCCGTCGCATGATCCAGATTGCCGGTCGGCTCGTCGGCCAGCAACAGCAGCGGCCGACTGGCGAACGCCCGCGCCAACGCCACCCGCTGCTGCTCCCCGCCGGAGAGCTGCCCCGGCAGATGCGTCAGCCGATGCCCGAGACCCACCGCCTGCAGCCCCGACCGCGCCCGGACCGCCGCATCGGCCACCCCCGCCAGCTCGAGCGGCACGGCGACGTTCTCCAGCGCCGTCATGGCCGGGATCAGGTGGAATGCCTGGAACACGATGCCCACGGTGCCGCGGCGGAATTTCGCCAACGCATCCTCGTCGCGCCCGACCAGACTCTGCCCCGCGACCTCCACAGTGCCGGACGTCGCTTGCTCCAGCCCGGCCAGCACCATCAGCAAGCTCGTCTTGCCCGAACCCGACGGCCCGACGATGCCAACCGCCTCCCCCGTCCCCACATCGAGATCGACGCCGGACAGGATGTTGACCGACCCGGCGGCCGAAGGCACGGTCAGGTGCAAGCCCCGCACGCGGACCAGAGTCGCGGACGGGTGGGATGGGGGACTGAGGTTTGTGTCCATGATGGCCCCATATGGCGTGCAACGCGCGCTAACCAACGCGCTCGCGCTGCTGCTCCTGCTCTTTTGTGCTGCGACTGCGAACGCCCGCCCCGTCCGCGTGCTGATCCTGGGCGACAGCCTCACGGCCGGCTACGGCCTCGCCGCGCCCGACGGTTTCCAGGCCCAGATGCTCGCCGCCCTCAAGGCACACGGCCATGACGTCGCTTTTGTCGACGCCGCCGTCTCGGGCGATACCAGCGCCGGCGGCCGCGCCCGGCTCGATTGGGCGGTCGGTGATGGCGTCGATGCCGCTTTCGTCGAGCTTGGCGCCAATGACGGCCTCCGCGGTCTGCCGCCGAAGGACCTACAGGCCAACCTGACCGCGATCCTCGATGCGTTGGCAGCCCGCCATTTGCCGATCCTGTTCAGCGGCATGCTCGCCCCGCCCAATCTCGGCGCCGACTACGGCAATGCCTTCAAATCCGTCTACGACACGCTCGGCCAGCGGCCCGACCTCATCTTCGATCCGTTCTACCTCGTCGGCGTCGCCGCCGTGCCGTCGCTCAACCAGGCCGACGGTATCCATCCCAACCCGGCCGGCGTGAAGATCATCGTTGCCCGCCTGCTGCCGGACATGGAAAAGCTGATCGCGATGGTGCCTTCCCAGGCTTCACACCAATGAGACTGTTCGTCGCACTCGATCTGCCGAGCTCGCTCCGCACACGGTTGTCCTGGATGTCGGGCGGCCTGCAGGGCGCCCGCTGGGTGCCGCCGGAGAATTACCACGTCACGCTGCGCTTCATCGGCGAGGTACCCGCCTGGCGCGCCGAGGAGATCGACCTCGCGCTGGCCGGGCTGCGTGCGACCGGCTTCGAGCTGCAGCTCTCCGGGGTCGGCACCTTCGAGAAGGGCGGCAAGGTGCTGTCGCTCTGGGTCGGCGTCGACCGCAACCCGGCGCTCGACCACCTACAATCCAAGATCGAGACCGCCATGCAGCGGACAGGGCTGGAGACCGAGCGGCGCCGGTTCAATCCCCACGTCACGCTCGCCCGCGTCGACTCGGTCCCGGCCCACAAGGTCGCCGAATGGGTCCAGGGTCGAAACCTGTTCCGTAGCGACACGGTGCCGATCGAACATTTCACGCTGTTCCGCTCGCGGCTCGGCAAGGAGCAAGCTGTTTACGATGCCGAGGTCGAATATCCGCTCCGGTCCTACAACCAACCCGTTCCCGCTGCCCCGCCCGACCTCGGCGCCGGTGACGTTCGATGAGTTGCTCGCCGAAGCCCGCGCCTGCACGTTCTGCGACCTCCCATTCGGCCCGCGCCCGATCCTCCAGGCCTCGCCCGACTCCCGCCTGGTGATCGCCAGCCAAGCCCCCGGCAGCATCGCCCATGCCAGCGGCATCCCGTTCCAAGACCCGAGCGGCTATCGCCTGCGCGACTGGCTCGGCCTCGACGAACCCACCTTCTACGACCCGGCCCAAGTCGCCATCCTGCCCATGGGTTTCTGCTACCCCGGCCGCTACGCTCAGGGCGGCGACCTCCCCCCCGCCCCGCCCTGCGCCCCCCGCTGGCGCCACCACTTTCTCGAGCGCATGCCGGCCATCCGCCTCATCCTCCTCGTCGGCGGCTACTCCCAAGCCGACGCGCTCGGCCCCGGCCGCATGACCGATCGCGTGCGCCAGTTCCGCGCGCACCTCCCTCGCTATTTCCCGCTGCCGCACCCGAGCTGGCGCACCGGAATCTGGGAACGCAAGAATCCCTGGTTCACGAACGACGTCCTCCCCGCGCTCAAAGTCGAAGTGAGGCGCGCCCTCGATGCCTGACAACTCGCTCTACTGGCGGCAGAACCTCTACGTCTGCCTGTTCGGCTCCTTCACCACGCTGCTGGCGATGACGCTGCTGCTGCCGTTCCTGCCGATCTATGTCGAGCAGCTCGGCGTCCAGGGTCATGCGGCGATCGTGCAGTGGTCGGGCGTGGCCTACGGCATCACCTTCCTCGGTGCCGGCCTCATGGCGCCGGTCTGGGGCAAGTTCGCCGATCTCTATGGCCGCAAGCCGATCCTGATGCGCGCCGCCCTGGCGATGGCGGTGGTCATGTCGCTGATCGGCCTGGCGCAGAACATCTGGCAGCTCGTGGCGCTACGTCTGCTGGCCGGCCTGCTGGGCGGCTACAGCTCCGGCGCCGTGGTGCTGGTCGCGACACAGACGCCGCGGGAACGTTCAGGCTGGGCGCTCGGCGTGCTCTCGACCGGAACCCTGGCGGGAACCCTGCTGGGCCCGCTGCTGGGCGGCGTGATGCCCGGGCTGGTCGGCATCCGCGCGACTTTTTTCATCGCCGGCGCCGTCATCTTCGTGGCGTTCATCGCGACCGCCCTGCTGGTGCGCGAGGATCGCAGCGGCTTCCGCAAGGAGGTCCGCCAGGTCACCAAGCGGGCCTGGGCGATGGTCCCGGACCAGCGGCCGGTAGTAGCCATGCTGGTGACGGCGATGCTGCTGCTGTTCGCCAACATGTCGGTCGAGCCGATCATCACGGTTTATGTCGGCCAGCTGAACCCGATCCGCGGCGACGTCGTGTTCACCGCCGGGCTGGTGATGGCCGCGTCGGCGGTGGGCAGCATCCTCGCCGCGCCGCGGCTCGGGCGCTTGGCGGACCGGACCGGGCATTGGACGCTGATCGTCTGGTGCCTGGCCGGCTGCAGCGTGCTGCTGATCCCGCAGGCTTTCGTGACCGCGAGCTGGCAGCTGATCGGCTTGCGCTTTCTGATGGGCGTGGCGCTAGCCGGGCTGCTGCCGGCGATCACCGCGACGATCCGCCACAACGTGCCGCAGGCCGCCGCCGGCACCATCCTCGGCTACAGCACGTCCGCACAATATGCCGGACAGGTGCTTGGCCCGCTGGCCGGCGGCTTCATCGGCGGCCACATCGGCATGCGCGCCGTCTTCCTCGTCACCACTGTGATCATGGCCGGCGGCGCCGCCTTTAACTGGATGCTGAGCCGGCGCATCGCAGCGACGGCCGAAAAAGAATAGGCCGTTGCCCTTGCGCGTCGACATTGGCGCAGCGACACTTGCTGGATGCGCCGCATCGGTTGCCTGGTTGTGCTTGCCCTCCTGCCTGCACTCGCGGCGCTCGCGAACGAGGCCAGCCTCACTGCGACGACGGATCCGTTCAACGAGCACTTGACCGAGCGCGTGCCGGTAGGCGGGCGCAGCTTGATCGGGGTGGAGATGATACCGACGGCCGAGTTGCCGGACGGCACCGGCTTGATTAGCGGGCGGCTGTCCCTGCCCGGCTCGGTAGCCGGCGCCGTATGCGTGCGGGCCCGAACCCAGGATGGAACCTACGAGGCCGAGAACACCTACACGCCGTCCGCCATTGCGGCCGGGTCACACACGCTGCAATGGCCGACTAAATTCGGCAAGGAGTTGATTGCGGTGCCACTCCGCCAAGTGGCGGCGCTGACGACGGTCGGCGCCTGCGGAACCGTCGCGACGGTGGTGATCCCGATCGCGATGAACGGCCCGAGCGACACGGGCGGACACTTCCTGCAGGTGCTCGTCAACACGCGCGGGGCGGCGACCTGGGCCGTGTTGCGCGACCCGGTGGCCGGCGGTCGTGCGCTGGCTCGGAGCCAATGCACGCGGTTAGACGACGGCGCGCGGGTGGCATACGACGCGCGCTGTCTGTTAGGCGCGCCGTCGCTTCATGATCCGCTCGAACTACGGCTCGAGCAGGAAGGGCGCGACGGGCTCAGCCTAGAGGTGGTCGCGAAGGTCACCGTGCGGGTGCGCGACGCGTCTCCGTGAGCAAGCCGTCTCAAACGCGGAAATCGCGCGACCCCCGCTTCCTCCGATTTCGGATCTGGCTGCGTCGACACCGCGTCGCGAGCGGGCTCGCCTGGATCGCTCGTTGCGGGCGCGTCCTGCTGAGATGGTTCGCGCTTCTGCTCGGCATCACGATCTTCGTCTCGTTGGTGTTCAGCCACTATGAACGTGCCGTCACGGTGTCGGGTCGCACTGAGGTGCTCGCCGTCCGGGCAGACGGGAGCGATTTCTCGAACTGGTCGCTGCCGGACGCCTCGCTCGCGCAGGGTTCCGATCCGGCGACGGTGCCACCCGGCGAACTCACCATCGATTTGGCCGACGGTGCGTCCGCACGGTTCGTCAGGCGCGGACGGGGCGCGTTGTCGGTGAGTTTCGTGTCATCCACCGGGTCGGGAAGCCCAGCATGCTCCGGTGGAGCCCGGCGCGTCGGCACCGTCAGCCTCGGGGACGCGGACCCGGTCCCGCTCTGCGACGATGCGCGCGTGCGCGTCGGCGTTCGGTCGGGTGACGCACCACTGGTGCTCAGCTTGCGTGGTGGGATTGCGATCGGCGAGGAGGTGCGCGCCGGTGCAGGCGCGCAACCGCTCCTACTCGATGGCTCGGCGCAACTCCTGGTCCGTCATGGTGCCCCGTTCACCGCGCTGTGCCGGTTCGACGTGCTGCACAATCTATGCGACCGTTTCGTGGCAACCCGGTTCGACTTCTCTGCCGGCGACACCCTCGCCTTCCGGCATGCGCAACGCGACGCCGCGGCGACCGGCTTCTTCCGGATCGATCCCGAGGACTCCGCCGGTGCTTTGAGGTTCGATCTCGCGGCGGCCGATGCGGCACTCGAGGTGAGACGGATGAAAGGGGATGCGTTCGAGTTGTCGGAAAGCCTGTTCGACCAGATCGAGAAATCGCCACTGCTGCAGACGCTCAACGCAACTCTGGTAGCATTGAGCCTGGTCTGGTGGTTCGTGCGCATCCCCGGCGAGGCTCGCGGCGGGCAGGCCTCGGTCGTCGCGCTGATTGCCGCGGCGGCGTCGCTGGTGTGCGCACAGCCGGCGCAGGCCCAACAAGCGCTGCTGCGCGCCGGCGAGACCGGCCAAGCCATGCTGCGGTCGCGGTCTGACCGGTGCTATGCCGTGACGCCCCGACACGTGTTGGGTGGGGAGACCACGGCAACGTTGGTCATGGAGCGTCGCGCCTTGGCCGATGCCGACCTGTTGAGGCTCGTGCCGGCGGCGCCGGAGACGCTGGCTGTGTTGATCACCCGTGCAGTGCCAATTGAACTCTGCCCGGCCTTCACCGCGGCCCCATCCCTGGACAACGTGTTGCGGGCCCGCACCAACGCGGTGCTGCGCCTAGTTCGCCCCGATGGCTCGTTCGACCGAATGCTGCTGGCCGTGTTGTCGGTCGATGTGGAAACGTTCGAGGTACGTCCGCAGGACTCGGCGGACGTGATCATGCAAGGCATGAGCGGCGGGACGGTATTGATCGACGATCAGCCTGTGGGGCTACTGACGGACGTGCGCGACGAGGGGCGGGTCGGACGAGTGGTTCGGCTGGACCGGGTGTTCGAGCGACTGGAGCCCTATTTGGGCGCAAGCTTCAACGTGCAAAGCTCGACACCGAAGGCAGTTGCGGGCGGCGGTCAGGCAGCGATCACTCTAGTGCGCTGGTCGGCCGAACCGGTTTCAAATGCAAACCATGCCGATGCATTGTTGACCGGGTTGGGCGCGCCGTGGCGTGTATCCGATGATGCCGCCGATGTGGTGTTCCGCATGGGACCGGAGCGACCAGTTCTTTCGGGCGTTACCGTCGATGCCAGTGGCGTCGCAGACCCGCCACGCCAGGTCGAGGTGTTGCTCGGCAGTAGCGAAAAAGGCCCGTGGCGTTCCGTCGCCAATTTCGCGCTGGAGCCCGGAGACGGCTTGCGGGTCGTCGCAATGCCGCCGACACGAGCGGGCTTCGTCCTAATGCGTGCCCGACAACACCAGCCTGACAAATCGACGATGGGGCTGGCACGCTTCGGGTTAACGACAGCGCCCTGATCAGCGAGGGCGCCACACGGCTTTGCGCAGCCCTCTTGATGGACCTCCCTCGACATTGTAGGTGCCCACGAACTCGCCGGTCTCGGAATTCCAAACTAGGCTTCCAGGTCTGGAAAATGCGCCCGCAAACGAGAAAACTGCTCCCTGGATCTGCCCGGTCCAACCGTCTCCCGTGATTCGGCCCGTGTCCGGATCGAACTTCGATATGTGCAAGCTGAGACTAGCCTCACCATCTTTGATGACCGAACCGTCGAGGTTGGAGAGGGCAATCATGACCTGCTGCGTATCGGCGACCACAGCGCGCAGAGCTACTTCCTGCATTGAAGACTCTGCGCTGGACAGGCCGGCGTCGATAGCGAGTTGACGTTGAATTGGGTCGCCGGATCGAGCGATCTCACGGATCGCGATGAGTCGAACGTTCGGATCGGGGTCGGCGAGCAGACCACGAACCTCACCCATCTGCGCGGCCTGCTTGCGGATGGCAGCAACGTCAAGCATCGCGCTCGGCCGAGCCGGTACGGACGGCTGCTGCGCGATGGCCGGCACCTGGCTGACTAGGAAGATAAAGGCTGCGATCGTCCACGTTTGGCGCATCGTTCGAGTCCTGGTTACCTCGCCCTGCAGCAGTAACGAACGCAATCACCTCTGAAAAGAGGGAGGCGTCGCCTACTTGCATGCGCCGTTAGACCCGTCACACTGATATAAAACAGGATGGCAGGCCCGTGAACGAAGCCCCGACAATCGATCGCCCCGACACGACCAGAACCGAGCACGTCGACGTCCTCGTCGTTGGCGCCGGCATTTCCGGGGTCAGCGCCGGCTACCATCTGCGACATTCCATGCCGGGCAAGCGCTTCATCATGCTCGAGGCCCAGAAGAGCTACGGCGGCACGTGGTATACCCACAAATACCCTGGCATCCGCTCCGACAGCGACCTCTACACTTTCGGCTTCCGCTTCAAGCCCTGGACCGGCGCCCCGATCGCGACGGCCGCGGAGATACGCCGCTACATGGGCGAGGCCATCGCCGAGAACGGCCTGGACCGTCACATCCGCTATCAGCACAAAGTGCTGCGCGCTGCCTGGTCCACCGAGGACAAGCGCTGGACCATCGACGCCATCCGCACCGACCCCGACACCGGCGCCGCCGAACCCGTCCGCTTCACCACCCACTTCCTCTGGATGTGCCAGGGCTACTACCGTCACGAGGACGGTTTCATGCCGCAATGGCCCGGCACCGCGGACTTCCAGGGCCAGATCGTGCACTCCATGCACTGGGACCCGGATACCGACCTGTCCGGCAAGCGCGTCGTCGTCATCGGCTCCGGCGCCTCGGCCGCCACCATCGTGCCGAACATCGCCGAGCACTGCGAGCATGTCACGATGCTGCAGCGGACCCCAATTTTCTACCGCACCGGCCGCAATGCCATCGAGATCGCCGACGAGCTGCGTCGCCTCGAGGTCGACGAGACCTGGATCCATGAGATCGTCCGCCGCAAGATCCTCTACGAGCAGAAAGTCTTCAACGGCCGCAGTTTCACCGATTCCGAGACGGTGCGCGGGGAGCTGTTGGGCCTCGTGCGCGATGCGCTCGGTGAGGGCTCCGAGGAGACGATCGCCGCCAATTTCAGCCCGAAATACCGCCCCTGGCAGCAGCGCATCGCCTTCGTGCCGGACGCCGATTTCTTCCAGCAGATCAAGGCCGGCCGCGCCTCGGTCAAGACCGGCGTCATCGAGCGCTTCGTCGCCGACGGCATCGAGCTGCAGAGCGGCGAGCTGTTGAAGGCCGACCTCGTCGTCGCCGCCACCGGCTTCCACCTCAGCGTTCTCGGCGACATCGACTTCAGCATCGACGGCACCCCGCTCGATTTCGGGCAGACCGTCACCTATCGCGGCCTCATGTTCACCGGTGTGCCGAACATGGCCTGGGTGTTCGGCTACCTGCGCGCTTCCTGGACGCTACGGGCCGACCTGGTCGCCGACTTCATCGTCCGCCTCCTCGGCCACATGGACGCAAGCGGCGCCGAGATGGTCGTCCCCACGCTCCGTCCCGAGGACGCCGGCATGAAACTGGAGCCCTGGATCGCACCCGACAACTTCAATCCGGGCTACGTCAATCGCGGCATCCACCTGCTGCCCAAGTGCGGCGATAAAACCGAGTGGCGTCATACTCACGACTATTGGGAGGACAATCACACGATCCCCGCCGCGGATCTCGAGGACGGCACGCTTACCTACCGCTAACCCGCCGACCAAGTGACGAACCCTGGCTACAGAGTGGCCGCGAAGCAGATGAGGTTGCCATCCGGATCGTTGACGATAAGGCTCCGCATCGCCCAGGGCTCGTCGCGGGCGGCCTGCCAGATCTGCGCGCCGGCTTCCCGAAGCGATGCTTCGAGTTCGTCGACGTCCGTCACCTCGATGAACGCGCTCAGCAACGCCTCGCCGGCGCTGTGGTCGATGACCGGCCGGGTCACGTGGCGCAACGCGAGGACGGCGTCGTCACGGGCGACATGAGCGTAAAACGGCACGTCGCCATAGACGAACAACGGAAGGAACCCGAGCGGGCCCGTGTAATAGGCGAGAGCCATCTCGAAATCCGTGACGAAGACGTTCGGGATGGCCGGTTTCCACATCAGGGCGGCGTCATCCCGTTCGCCGCCAGGATGTTCAGCGTCTCCGGCCCGGCCAGCATCGCCAGCAGGATGATAGGCGTCTCCGCCGCCTTCGGGTTCATCGCCGCCACATAAGTCGTGCGGTTCTGCAGATCCGCCGGCAGCGGCCCAACCAGCGTCGCCCCTTTCACTGCCATCAGCTCGCTAGTCTGGCCTAGCGCCAACGCCGCCGAACCGTCGAGCAGCTTCTCGGCCGACAGCCCGCCCTGCGTCATCACCAGTTTCGGCTTCATCTGGTCGGTGATGCCGAGCTTGTCGAACATCTCCATGAGGTACTTGCCGCTAGTCCCGCCCGAAGCCGGATCGACCATGGCGACCGTCGGCGCCGCCAGTAGCGTCTGCTTTAGCGCCCCGCTCGACGCGATGTCCGGCTTGGCCGCCCCCGCCTTGACCGCCACGCCGACCCCCACCGTCGCGATCGGCGTCACCAGGATGACCGAACCGTCCTTGGCCGCTGCCTCGACCGTCGCCGGCGTCAGGATCGCCAGGTCGAACGGGTCACCCCGCTTGATCCGATCCGCCACGCCTCCCGACGTGTCCGTCGTCACGATCACCTTGCTGCTGTTCCGCGCCTCGAACGCGGGGATGATGGCCTCGAGCACCGGGCGGAACGCGCCCGACACCAACACGCGAACGTCGGCCGCCCGCGCCGGGGCCAGGCCGAGCACGCCAAAAGCCAGGCCGGACAACAGCAGCCTTCGAAGCAAGGTCATCGATCCTCCATGTTAACGCTCGACACGATACGTGCAGCGACCAAAGCGCGCCAGCGGGGCTTGTGGAAGCCGACCTCGCGCGTTAGCCCGGGGACATGCAGACCGTCGACACCATCGCCCCGTTCAAGCTGACCGTCTGCGGCATCGACGAGCTGTTCAGCCACTGCGCCGCACGGCCCACCCACGTACTCTCCATCCTCGACCCGGACCACCCCGTCCCCGAAGCGTTCGGCACCTTCGGCGAGCACGAGAAACTCGAGCTGCGCTTCCACGACAACATCGACCCCCGACCCGGCGAGACCATGCCGACCGAGGATCACGTCGCCGCCCTGCTCGCCTTCGGCCGCGATCTCATGGCAGAGCCGCCGCAGGACGCGCATCTCCTAGTCCACTGTCACGCCGGCATCTCCCGCTCGACCGCGTCGATGGCCCTCATCCTCGCCCAACACCGACCCGACCTCTCCGCCGAGGCGATCCTGGCCGAAGTGCTGCGCATCCGCGACAAAGCCTGGCCCAACCTGCGCATGCTGGAGATGGGCGACGCCATGCTCGGCCGCGGCGGCGACTTCCCCCGCGCCGCCCACGCGATCTACCGGCACCAGCTCAACATTCGCCCCCGTCTATGGGACTTCATGAACAATCTCGGCCGCGGCCGAGAGCTGGCGCAGGTCCCCCGCCCCGCCGTCACTCCCGAATAAGGCGCAGCGCATCGGTCGCCACCTTGATGCCGGCCGTCTCCAACCCGTCGAGGATATCGCGCACCATCCGGTCCTTCACCGCCCGCGTGCCGTGATCCTCGACCGCGAACCGCACCGACATCTGCAGGTAGTTGCTCGTCAGGCTGCAGTACACCCGCGGCACGAAGTCCAGCCGGCGGACATCGAACCGGCTTTCCAGCGTCCGCGCCGCCGTCTCGCTCATAACCGCCGGGTCGAGCGCATGCTGCCGCGCCGCTTCCAGAAGGATCGCCTCCACCCGCCGGCGGTCGTCGCCGTAGCGCACCGGCAGATGCAGCTCCTCCCAGATATACGGAAAGTCCCGTGTATAATTGTAGACGGGGTCCTCGAAGATTTTGGCGTTGCTCACCGTCACGATCCGCCCGGTGAACTGCCGGCTCTTCACCCACACCGCCGGCCCGGCGTCGCTGCCCGGCGACACTCCCATCTCCATCAGCGTCGTCTGCATGAAGCCCAGCCGCAGCACGTCGCCGCGCACGCCCCCCATGTTGATCCGATCACCGATGCCGAATAAACCGCTGTTGAGAATGACCACATAGCCGGCAAACGACGTGATCACCCGCTGCAGCGCGAACGCCAGACCGGCGCCGATCAGCCCCAGCGCCGTGGCCAGCCGCGCCGGGTCCTCGAACCAGATCGACGTCAGCATGATCACGCCGACCGCGAACGACCCGGTGTTGACGATCTGATGGCCCCAGAACCGCGCTATGATGGCACGCTTGCTCTCGCCGGGGAGGACCAGCTTCAGCCCGAGTCGCACCACGCGGCGCAGCACCCATATGGCGATCAACACGCCCGCCGAGAGTAAGACCCTCTCCAGGTTCGCCTGGCTCAGCCCGATCAGATGGATACCCGGCACATCCCCTCCCTCATCCCGACGGCCGGAACAGCATGACAGAAGCCATTAACCCCGCCAGCATCGCCGCGCGACTCATGTCGCTCGCCCGCGCGCGCCAAGACCTCCCCGCCACCCTGTCCGACGCCGACGTCGTCGCCGCCTCGGCCCAGCCCGGCGCCGACGAAGACGCCCTGGTCGAGGCCTTGCGCCAGGCCATCGCCGACCGCCTCGCCCCGGTCGCCCGCCGCAATGCGGATGTCGCCTTCGCCGAAGCCGCCGAGCGCAGCGAGGAGCTGAGTGGCCGCCAACCCACCATCCCCGCCGTCCAGGAACTGGCCAGCCTGATCGCCCGCGCCGCCGGGCTCGACCCGGTGGACGCCAACCTGCTCCGCCAGCGCCTTGTCGCCGCCGAACAGAGCCGCCGCACCGCAACCAAGACCGCCAAGGAGCGCGCCCGCGCCCTCGAAGCCTCCGAGCAGCAACAGCGGCGCGAGTGGGAGAGCGAACTCGTCGGCGTCGAGGACCTGCCCGCCATGCTCGGCGCCCCCCGCCGCCTGATCGAGCGCTGGCTCGGCGAGGGCCTGATCCCGGTCGCCCGCACCACCACCACGCGCAAGAACGGCGAGATTGTCGAGGAACTCGACTTCCACCCCGACCAGATCACCGCCCTGCTGCCGCAGGTCACCCGCTGGAAAGGGCTCGAACCCGACACCGAACGCCGCCGCGTGCCCAACGGCGCCATCGCCCGCCGCGCCGGCCTCGACCGCTTCGCCGCCCATTTCGCCGAGGCTCGCGCGCTGTTGCGCAAGATCACCGTCGTCATCGGCCCCACCAACTCCGGCAAATCGCACTACGCGCTCGAACGCCTGGCGGCCGCCGAGAGCGGCGCCGCCCTGGCTCCCCTGCGGCTTCTCGCGCTCGAGTTCCAGGACGCGCTGCTGGCCCGCGGCATCCCCACAAGCCTCATCACCGGCGAGGAACGCCACATCATCGAGGGCGCGCAGCACGTCGCCTGCACCGTCGAGATGGCCAACACCGGCCGCATCGTCGACGTTGCCATCGTCGACGAAGCTCAGATGCTGGCCGACCCCGACCGCGGCGCCGCCTGGACCGCCGCCATCATGGGCATTCCCGCCCGCGAAGTGATCGTGCTCGGCGCCCCCGATTGCCTGCCGCTGGTGCAGCGCCTGGCCGAACTCTGCGACGAGCCGGTGGAGGTGATCCGCCTCGAGCGCAAGAGCCCGCTCCGGGTCGCCGACGAGTCCGTCGGCATCGGCGCCATCCAGCCCGGCGACGCCATCGTCGCCTTCTCCCGCCGCGAGGTGTTCGCCATGCGCGAGCAGGTCGTCGCCCGCGGCCTGACCCCGGCCGTGATCTACGGCGCCCTCGGCCCGGAAGTCCGCCGCGCCGAGAGCCGCCGCTTCCGCGAGGGCGGCGCCCCCGTGCTGGTCGCCACCGACGCCATCGGCATGGGTCTCAACCTGCCCATCCGCCGCGTGCTGTTCTCCACCCTGGTGAAATGGGACGGCCGCGAGGAACGCTCGCTGACCCCGGCCGAAGTGCGCCAGATCGGCGGCCGCGCCGGCCGCTTCGGGCAGCACGAGGAAGGCATCGTCGCCGTCCTCTCAGGCGGCGGCGAGCCCCGCCGCCTCCGCACCCTGATGAACACCGAACCCACGGCGCCGAGCGACCTGCGCCCGCTGGTCTCACCCGACCGTCGCATCGTCCAGGGCGTCGCCGAGGAGCTCGGCACCGTCTCGCTGCTCGAGACGCTCCGCCGCATCAGCAAAGCCGTGCTCCGACCCGGCGATCCCAACTACCGCCTCGCCGACCTGGAACAACAGATGGAGATCGCCGCCGCCATCGACGGCACCGGCCTCGCCTTGCTCGACCGCTGGACCTACGCCCTCTGCCCGGTCGACCTGCGCGACGCCGGCATCGAGCGCCTGCTCCGCTGGGGCGTCGAACACGCCGCCGGCACGGAGGTCGCACCCCCCAGCATCGGCCACCTGCCGCCGCCCGAACGCGCCGACCAGACCGCCCTCGAACGCGCCGAGAAAGTCGCCAAACGCCTGGTTACCTGGCGCTGGCTCGCCCAGCACTACCCCGAGACCTATGCCGAGATGGACCGCGCCACCGAGGAACGCCGCCGCCTCGACACCTTCATCGAGACAGTACTCCGTCAGCAGGCCATCGGCCGCGCCCGCCGCTTCCAGCGCGGCAGCGGCAAACCCCGCGACGAGGGCGAGCCCCCAGCGCCCAAGAAACCGACCGGCCCCCAGCCCGGGGCAAAAGCCGGCAAGAACAAGCGCTCCTTTGGCGGCAGACGCCGCTCAAAAACCGGCTAAACCACCTCACCCGTAGGGTGGGCTTCAACCCACCACCAAGCACTGTACCTCAACCGCAAAAACGACCGATCAAGTCCCGCAGAAAGTCGCCAGCACCCGCTCGTCCGCCGTCGGCGGCAGCGCATACCGCTCCCGCCCCGGCTGCACCTCGAACGGCCGCGCCAACACCTCCAGCAACTCGGAGAACGGCCCGTTATCGCCGCGCTCCGTCGCAGCGGCCAGCGCCGCCTCGACCAGATGGTTGCGCGGGATATACAGCGGGTTCACCGCCCGCATCGCCGCCGCCCGCCCCTGATCCGGCTCCAACTCCAGCCGCGCCCGCCACGCCGGCGCCCAAGCGTCATAGGCCGCCGCCGGATTGAACAGCGCCCGCACCGGCGCCTCGTCCCCCTCGACCGCGTCGGCGAGGGCCCGGAACGTCAGCGTGAAATCCGCGCCACCCGCCTCCATCTGCTTCAGCAGCGCCTGCGTCAGGTCGTCATCCCCGTCCCGCTCCGTCTGCAGCCCGATCTTGCGCCGCAGCCCGGCCAGATACACCGCCTCGAACCGCTCCCCGAACCCGGAGATCGCCGCTTGCGCGATCTCGATCCCGTCCTTCTGCTCCGGCGCCAGCAGCGGCAGCAGCGCCTCCGCCAGTCGCGCCAGGTTCCACCCCGCGATCCGCGGCTGCCGCCCGTAGGCGTAGCGCCCCATCTGGTCGATCGAGCTGAACACCGTCGCCGGGTCGTAAGCATCCATGAAGGCGCATGGTCCGTAATCGATGGTCTCGCCGGAGATCGACACGTTGTCGGTGTTCATTACCCCATGGATGAACCCCACCAGCAGCCAGCGCGCCACCAGCTCCGCCTGCCGCGCCACCACGGCGCGCAGAAAGGCGGGATAGTCGCCGGCGCAGTCCGGGTAGTGCCGCTCGATCGCGTAGTCGGCCAGGGTGCGGACGCCGTCGAGATCGTTCTGCGCCGCGAAGAACTGGAAGGTGCCGACCCGGAGATGGCTCGCCGCGACCCGGCACAACACCGCACCGGGCAGCGCGGTCTCGCGGCGCACCACCTCTCCCGTCGTCGCGGCGGCGAGCGCCCGCGTGGTCGGGATGCCAAGCGCGTGCATGCCTTCGCCGAGGATGTATTCGCGCAACACCGGCCCCAGCGCCGCCCGCCCGTCCCCGCCGCGCGAGAACGGCGTGCGACCGGAACCCTTGAGCTGGATGTCGTAGCGCTGCCCGTCCGGATCGACGACCTCGCCGAGCAGCACGGCCCGGCCGTCGCCGAGCACGGGCGAGAAATTGCCGAACTGATGGCCGGAATAGGCCTGCGCGATCGGCGTCGCCCCGGTTGGCACGCGGTTGCCGGCCAGCAGGTCGGCGTCCAGCGCCGCCGGGTCGATGCCGAGCTGGGCGGCCAGCGCCGTGTTTACGCGCACGATCCGCGGCTGGGCCACCGGCAGCGGCTCCTGCGCACGAAAGAACCGCTCCGGCAGCCGGGCGTAGCTGTTATCGAAGGCGATGGCCGGCGTCGCGTGATCAAGCGGCATGGAGCAGCTCCAGGGTAAGATGGTCCGGCACGCCGTCGAAATAGTGTCGCAGCACCGGGTCGAAGATCGCCGGTTCGATCGTCGCGAACAACGTCATTGAGGACCGAAATTTCAGGTCGTCCGGGCTGCCGAACACCTGCAGCGCCGTCTTGCCCGTGATTTGGTCGGCCAAGCCGGTGCATTCAACCAGGCGGGCGCCGAGCACCGGGTGCCGTAGGTACGCCGCCGCCTCTGCAGCACCCTCGAGCCCGTAAAACTGCGCCGTCTCGCTACGGCCCAGCCCGCGGAGCTGCGGAAACACGAACCACATCCAGTGCGTCCGCTTGCTGCCGGCCGTCAGCTCCCGGCGCACCGCGTCCATCACGCTGTCCTGCGCCGTCACGAAGCGATCTAAATTCATAGCAGGTCCGATCCGAACGGACGCCGTCATGTCTGCCCGCGCGCCGATCCGTCAAGGGCAACTTGTTCTGATCTCGGCGCGCACGAACCCCCGACCCAGGCCGCGTTGAGAGTGCACACGGCGTGCCCCCCCAGCGGGCCGCCTTTTCGGAGCATGACCATGAGTGACAAGAGTCCCATCCTCGACGCCTACCTGACCGGCCTGCGCAACCAGCATGCCGTCGAGACGCAAGCGATTGGCACCATCCAGAACGAGCTGCCGCGCATGAAGGAGTACGCCGAGTTGCATGCCAGAATGCAGCAGGACAAGGAGCGCTCCACCAGCCAGGCTGCCCGCCTTGACCAGATGCTCGCCAAGCACGGCAGCAGCAAGTCGTTGATCAAGGAAGCCGTGACCGGTGCCGTGGCCACCGTAGCCGGCTTCGTCCACGCCGGATCGGACGACGACGTGGTCAAGAACGTGCTGGCTGCGATCGGCTTCAAAGCCTACGAGGCCGGGTCCTACAAGGTGCTCGCGACCATGGCCGAGATGGCCGGCGCCTCGGAGGACGTCTCGATCCTGCAGGGCATGAAGTCCGAAGAGGACGAGATGGGCAATTGGCTCGGCGAGTACCTGCCGACCATGCTCAAGCAGTACGCCGGCACTCTCCGCGCATAGCCGCGGCGGCGCCGATCTGCTCAAACTGCTCCCGCGCGGTCATCGTGCGGGAGCGTTCATGAAACAATATAAGATCGCGGCCATCCCCGGCGACGGCATCGGCGTCGAGGTGATTGCCGCCGGCATCGAGGTGCTGGAGCGACTGGCCGGGCGTGACGGCGGCTTCTCCCTGGCCTTCGACCACTTCGACTGGGGTACCGACTATTACAAGCGCCACGGCATCATGATGCCCGCCGATGGCCGCGACCACATCGCCCGGCACGACGCCATCTTCTTCGGCGCCGTCGGCGCCCCCGATGTACCGGACCACATCACGCTCTGGGGCCTGCGCCTGGCCATCTGCCAACCCTTCGACCAATACGCCAATGTCCGCCCTACCCGCATCTTGCCCGGCATCGTCTCGCCGCTGCGCGCCGTCTCCGGCCCCGAACTCGACTGGGTGATCGTGCGCGAGAATTCCGAAGGCGAATACGCCGGCGTCGGCGGCCGCGTGCACCAGGGCATGCCGATCGAGACCGCCACCGACGCTTCCATCATGACCCGCGCCGGCGTCGCCCGCATCATGCGCTTCGCCTTCAAGCTGGCTCAATCCCGCCCGCGCAAGCTGCTGACCGTTGTGACCAAGAGCAACGCCCAGCGCTACGCCATGGTCATGTGGGACGAGGTCGCCGTCGAGATCGCCGCCGAGTTCCCGGACGTCACCTGGGACAAGATGCTGGTCGACGCCATGACCATGCGCATGGTCAACAAACCCGCCACCATCGACACCGTGGTGGCCACTAACCTGCACGCCGACATCCTCAGCGATCTCGCCGCCGCTTTGGCCGGTTCGCTCGGCATCGCGCCCACCGCCAACATCAACCCCGAACGCACTTTCCCCTCGATGTTCGAGCCCATCCACGGCTCCGCCTTCGACATCACCGGCAAGGGCATCGCCAACCCGATCGGCACCTTCTGGACCGCGACGATGATGCTCGACCACCTCGGCGAACCCGCCGCCGCCCGCCGCCTGATGCGCGCCGTCGAACGCACCACCGCCGACCCGGCCCATCACACCCCCGACCTCGGCGGCACCGCCACCACCCGCAGCGTCACCGACGCCGTGCTGCAGGCCCTGGACGGCGACAACACCTAGACGTTTCGGCAAGGCAGCGACCCCGGCCGCCTTGCCGAAATTACCGAAGTTTCAGCTTACAACTCGTTAACATGACTGATTTTTTTGTCCCTGCCGCGTTCATTGGCCGCCGGTCACTCGGCATCCATCAACGATAAAGGGACACCACCATGCGCACCTTCGTCACCACGGCAGCCATCCTCGGCCTGGCGCTTGCTCCGGCCATGGCGCAGACCACCGCCACCCACCCCGCCGACACGGCCGCCACCTCTGGGGCAACCACGCCAGCCACCCCGATGGCCCCCGGCGCCATGCAGGACGCCCTCAAGCACGACCTCTCGCAGGCAGGGTTCACTAACATTCAGGTGATGCCCAGTTCGTTCCTGGTCCGCGCCAAGGACAAAGCCGGCCACCCCATCATGATGGTGATCAACCCCGACTCCGTGACGGAGATCGCCAACATCGGCAAACCCAACGCCTCCAAGTAGTCCGACCGGGTCCGGCGAGCCCCTTGCCGGACCCGGCGTCAGCCTTTGACCAGCGAACAGCCCCCCTCGCTCATCGGCCGGAACGCCTCCTCGGCCGGCGTCGTGGCTACCAGCTTCAGCCCGTCCCACTCCCCCTTGCTCTCCGCCGGGCTCTTGACCTGGAACAGGTAGCTCGGCTCGATCTTGCGCCCATCCTCGCGTATCTTGCCGACTCCAAAGCAATCGTCGTCGGTCGGCATCGCCTTCATCCGCGCTACCGCCGCCCGCCCGTCCGCCTTCGCCGCCGCGACGCCCATGTCCTTGACCGCCTTGAGATAGTGCAGCGTGCTGGCGTAGTCGCCGGCCTGAACCATGTTGGGCCACTGGTTCGGCGTCTTGCTCTTAATGCGGTTCATGAAGGCGCGGGTGCGGTCGTTGAGGTCCCAGTAGAACGACTCCGTCAGCAGCAAGCCCTGCGCCGTGTCGAGCCCCAGCGCATGCACGTTGCTGTTGTAGAACAGCATGGCCGCGATCTTCATCTTGTTCTGCAGGCCGAACTCGTGCGCCTGCTTGATGCAGCTGATCGTGTCGCCGCCGGAGTTGCACAGGCCGAGCACCTTGGCGCCGGACTCCTGCGCCTGCAGTAGCAGCGCCGAGAAATCCGTGGTGTCCGGAAACGGATACTGACTGGCGCCGAGCACCTTGCCGCCCGCCTCGGTGACGAACCGCGTCGTGTCCCGCTGCAGCTGCTGCCCGAACACGTAGTTGGCGGTGATGAAATACCAGCTATCCCCGCCGGCCCGCACCATCGCCCCACCGGTCGATTTGGCCAGCATGTAGGTGTCATACGTCCAGCAAATCGTGTTGGGCGAACACTGCGCGCCCGTGAGGTCCGTCGTCGCGGCGCCGTTGTTCAGCATCACCTTGTTCTTCTCGCGGCATACCGTGTTGACCGCCAGCGCCACCGACGAGGTCGGCACGTCCACGATCGCATCCACGCCGCCCTGGTCGAACCATTGCCGTGCGATCCCGGCCCCGATGTCGGGCTTGTTCTGATGATCGGCCGTCAGCACCTCGACGTTGAAGCCCAGCGTCGCCGCCATCTCCTGCACCGCCTGCTTGACGCAGATCACGCCTGTCGGCCCGCCATCGTCGCGGTAAGGCCCGGACTGGTCGTTCATCACGCCGATCCGCAGCGTCTTCGTATCGGCCTGCGTCCACCCCACGCGCGGTACGGCGGTCGCGGCGGCAGCCCCCAACAATAGGCGGCGCGAAATGCTCATGGCGTTCTCCTCCCTGGGCGCCCTTGAGGGCGTCTCACACGTGCACGCTACGAACACGGCCGAACACAGTCGAGTCCGCAACCTTGCCCCCGGGTGGCACGTGCGCTACACGCCGCCGCTTGACACGCGCGGGCGTGGTGAAATTGGTAGACACGCCAGATTTAGGTTCTGGTGGCGTAAGTCATGGGGGTTCAAGTCCCTCCGCCCGCACCACCGTATTAGGGTAAGAGGCCGGGTTCATGCAGGTTACCGAGACGCTCTCCGAGGGGCTCAAGCGAGGGTTCGCCATCACGGTGCCGGCCTCCGACATCGCCGACAAGCGCACCAAGCGCCTCAACGAGATCGGCAAGACCGTCAAGCTGCCCGGCTTCCGCCCCGGCAAGGTGCCCATGGCCGTGGTCCGCCAGCGCTACGGCACTGCCGTGATGTCCGAAGTGCTCGAGGAGAGCGTCAACGCCGCCACGCAGCAGGTGCTGACCGATCGCGGCCTCCGCTCGGCCACCCAGCCCAAAGTCGACATCACCTCGCTCGACGACAGCAAGGACCTCGAGTTCACCGTCGAGCTCGAGCTGCTGCCCGAGATCGACATGCCCGACTTTGGCGCGCTGTCGCTGAGCCGTCTCAAGGCCACGCCGTCCGACGAAGCCATCAACAAAGCGGTCGAAGAGATCGCCCGCCGCCAGCGCGAGATGGAGCCGGTCACCGAAGACCGCGGTGCCCAGGCCGGCGACACCCTGACGGTGGACTTCCTCGGCAAGGTCGACGACGTCGCTTTCCCGGGCGGCACCGGCACCGACATGGCCGTCGAACTCGGCGGCGCTGGCTTCATCCCCGGCTTCTGGGAAGGCATGGAGGGCATGAAGCCCGGCGAGGAACGCCAGATCAACGTCTCGTTCCCCGAGGAATACCACGCCAAGGAACTCGCCGGCAAAGCCGCCACGTTCGACATCACTGCCAAAAAGCTCGAGCAACCCAAGCCGGCCGCGCTCGACGACAGCTTGGCTGAGAAGCTCGGCTTCGAGAACATGGAAGAGCTGCGCAAGCTGATCAGTCAGCAGATCCAGCGCGAATACGACGGCCTGACGCGCATGCGCATCAAGCGCGAACTGCTCGACGCGTTGGCCGGAAAGGCAGATTTCGCGGTGCCCGTGAGCATGGTCGAGCCGGAGTTCAACCAGATCTGGCAGCGGATCGAGGCCGATATGAAGGCCGACAAGCTGGACGACGAGGACAAGGGCAAGGACGAGGACACGCTCAAGGCCGAATACCGCGCGATCGCCGAACGCCGGGTCCGCCTGGGGCTGCTGCTGTCCGAGATCGGCCGCGCCAACGGCATCCAGGTCGGCAACGACGAGATGACCCGCGCCATGCGCACCGAGGCCGCGCGCTACCCCGGCCAGGAGCAGCAGGTAATGGAGTTCTTCCGCAAGAACCCGCAAGCCGCCGACGGCCTGCGCGGCCCGATCTACGAGGAGAAGGTCGTCGACTTCATCCTCGAGCTGGCCAAGGTCGAGGACAAGACGGTGACGCCGGAAGAGCTTTCGGCCGATCCGGAGGCGCCGGCCGCCGCAGCGTAAGGTTCGACCCGGGCAATAGCCCGGGCTGCGCTGGACTCCTCGATCGTGCCTGCTCATCTGAGCACTACATTTACTCAAGGATGACTCTATGAGAGATCGCGACCCGGTCGAGGTCTACGCCAACACCCTGGTGCCGATGGTCATCGAGCAGACCGCCCGGGGCGAACGCTCGTTCGACATCTACTCGCGCCTCCTGAAGGAACGCATCATCTTCCTCACCGGCCCGGTGTTCGATGGCGTCGCCTCGCTGATCTCGGCCCAGCTTCTCTTCCTAGAGAGCGACAACCCGAGCAAGGACATCAGCTTCTACATCAACAGCCCCGGCGGCGTCGTCTCCGCTGGCCTGGCCATCTACGACACCATGCAATACATCCGCAGCCCGGTGAGCACCGTCTGCATCGGCCAGGCCGCCAGCATGGGCAGCCTGCTGCTTTGCGCCGGCGCCAAGGGCAAGCGCTACGCCCTGCCCAACGCCCGCGTCATGGTCCACCAGCCCAGCGGCGGCGCCCAGGGCCAGGCCTCGGACATCGAGATCCAGGCCAAGGAGATCCTGCATCTCCGCCAGCAGCTCAACGAGATCTACCAGCGCCACACCGGCCAGGAGCTCGACGCGATCAAGAAACGTCTCGAGCGCGATTCCTACATGTCGGCTGAGCAGGCCCGCGAGTTCGGCATCGTCGACGAAGTCGTCGAGAACCGCCCGACGCCGGTCGATCCGACCAAGCCCTGACCGGCCATTGGCGTTCGCCCGTCTATCACGCCGTTGTAATGCCGGCGGGTGCGCCACATCTCAATCGCCTGACAGGAGTGCCGGGGTGGACAGGCAACGAGCTTGTCCATCTCCGTTGCCAAGATGTAGTCTTTCTGTGGCTTGCCCCCACCGTGCGGGGCCGGAGTGTCGATGAGTAAGTCCCCGGACTCTAAGAATACGCTCTACTGCTCGTTCTGCGGCAAGTCGCAGCACGAAGTAAGGAAGCTGATCGCGGGTCCGACCGTGTTCATCTGCGATGAATGCGTCGAGCTGTGCATGGACATCATTCGCGAGGAGCATAAGACGCACCTCGTAAAGTCGCGCGACGGCGTGCCGACTCCCAAGGAGATCTGCAAGGTCCTCGACGACTACGTCATCGGCCAGTTCCACGCCAAGCGCGTGCTCAGCGTCGCCGTGCACAACCACTACAAGCGGTTGGCGCATGGTGCGAAGAACAACGACGTCGAGATCGCCAAGAGCAACATCCTGCTCGTCGGCCCCACCGGCTCCGGCAAGACGCTGCTGGCCCAGACCCTCGCCCGCATCCTCGACGTGCCGTTCACCATGGCCGACGCGACGACGCTGACGGAGGCCGGCTACGTCGGCGAGGATGTCGAGAACATCATCCTCAAGCTGCTCCAGGCTGCCGACTACAACGTTGAGCGGGCGCAGCGCGGCATCGTCTACATCGACGAAGTCGACAAGATCAGCCGCAAGTCTGACAACCCGAGCATAACCCGCGACGTCTCCGGCGAGGGTGTGCAGCAAGCCCTGCTCAAGATCATGGAAGGCACCGTCGCCTCCGTGCCGCCTCAGGGCGGGCGCAAGCATCCGCAGCAGGAGTTCCTCCAGGTCGATACGACCAACATCCTGTTTATCTGCGGCGGTGCCTTCTCCGGCCTCGAGAAAATCATCAGTTCCCGTGGCAAGGGTTCCGGCATCGGCTTCGGCGCCGACGTGCGTGATCCCGAGGATCGTCGGATGGGCGCCGTGCTGCGCGAGTGCGAGCCGGAGGATCTGCTGAAGTTCGGCTTGATCCCCGAGTTCATCGGCCGTCTGCCCGTCGTTGCCACGCTCGAGGACCTCGACGAGGCCGCGCTGATGGAGATCCTGACCAAGCCGAAGAATGCGTTGGTCAAGCAGTATGCGCGTCTGTTCGAGATGGAGGGCGTTAAGCTGTCCTTCACTGACGATGCGCTAAGATCGGTGTCGACACGCGCGATCGCCCGCCGGACCGGCGCACGCGGGTTGCGTTCCATCATGGAGTCGATCTTGCTATCCACCATGTTCGATCTGCCGGGTCTCGACGGTGTCGAGGAAGTCACCATCAATCGTGAGGTCGCGGAGAGCCGCGCCAACCCCCTGTTCACCTACGGCAAGAACCGGGCGGAAGGCGGCGCTTAACGTCGCCCCTTGTGGCGCCGGTTTCGGCTGACGATATCAGCTGTCGGACCGGCGGGCAGACCCGGGGTCTGCACCGAGACGTGTCGGCGCGCGCCATAACGGGCGCACCGACAAGATGACTGTCCATTATAAGGAGGTCCCATGACCGATTCGCCGCGGGCGACAAGCCCTCGCACATCCTCCGCCGAGCCGCTGGCCGTCCTGCCGCTGCGCGACATCGTAGTTTTCCCGCACATGATCGTGCCGCTTTTCGTCGGCCGCGAGAAGTCTGTCCGCGCGCTTGAGGCCGTAATGCGCGACGACAAGCAAATCCTGCTGGTCGCGCAAAAGAATGCCACACAGGACGATCCCGGTTCCGACGACATCTTCCGCGTCGGCACCGTGTCGACGATCCTGCAGCTGCTCAAGCTGCCGGACGGCACGGTCAAGGTGCTGGTCGAAGGCGGCCGCCGGGCCGAGATCACCAAGTTCGCCGACACCGACGCGTATTTCGAGGCGTTCGTCCGCGAGATGCCCGACGAGGACGGCGACGCCAAGGAACTGGAAGCGCTCGGCCGCACCGTGGTCAGCCAGTTCGAGCAATACATCAAGCTCAACAAGAAGATCGCCCCCGAGGTGCTGGTCTCGCTCAACCAGATCGAGGAACCAAGCAAGCTCGCCGACACCATTTCAGCGCACCTGAACCTCAAGATCGCCGAGAAGCAGGAGCTCCTCGAAGCCGCGAAGATCAACGACCGTCTCGAGCGTGTGTTCGCGCACATGGAGAGCGAGATCGGTGTTCTCCAGGTCGAGAAGCGCATCCGCAACCGCGTCAAGCGGCAGATGGAGAAGACCCAGCGCGAGTATTACCTGAACGAGCAGCTCAAGGCGATCCAGAAGGAACTCGGCGAGGGTGAGGACGGCAAGGACGAGACCGCCGAACTTGAAGACCGTATCAAGAAGACCCGCTTCACCAAGGAAGCCCGCGAGAAGGCGATGGGCGAGCTGAAGAAGCTCCGCACCATGAGCCCGATGTCGGCCGAAGCGACCGTGGTTCGCAACTACCTCGATTGGATGCTGTCCATTCCGTGGAAGAAGCGCAGCAAGGTCAGCAACGACGTCAACGAGGCCGAGAAAATCCTCGACGCCGACCATTACGGCCTAGCCAAAGTGAAGGAGCGCATCCTCGAATACCTTGCTGTCCAGTCGCGTAGCTCGAAGATTAAGGGACCCATTGTCTGCCTCGTCGGGCCTCCCGGCGTCGGCAAGACCAGCCTTGGCCGCAGCATTGCCAAGGCGACCGGCCGTAACTTCGTTCGCATGTCGCTCGGCGGCGTTCGTGACGAGGCCGAGGTTCGTGGTCACCGTCGGACCTACATCGGCTCGATGCCCGGCAAGGTCGTGCAGGGCATGAAAAAGGCCAAGACCAGCAACCCGCTGTTCTTGCTCGACGAGATCGACAAACTCGGTGCCGACTGGCGCGGCGACCCGTCTTCGGCCCTGTTGGAAGTGCTCGACCCCGAGCAGAACGCCACTTTCGCCGACCATTATCTCGAGGTCGACTACGATCTGTCGGACGTGATGTTCATCACCACGGCCAACAGCCTCAAGATGCCGCAGCCGCTGCTCGACCGGATGGAGATCATCCGCATCCCCGGCTACACCGAGGACGAGAAGGTCGAGATCGCCAAGCGTCACCTCGTCGCCAAGCAGGCCGAAGCCAACGGCCTGAAGAAAGAGGAGTGGTCGCTTTCCGAAGAGGCCATCCGCGACCTCGTGCGCTATTACACGCGTGAGGCCGGAGTGCGTAACCTCGAGCGCGAGATCGCCAACGTCGCCCGCAAAGCGGTCAAGGAGATCGTCACCAAGAAGGTCAAGAGGGTCACCATCGGCGCCAAGAACCTCGAGAAGTTCGCTGGCGTCCGGCGGTTCCGCTATGGCGAGACCGAGGAGCAGGACATGGTCGGTGTCGTCACCGGCCTGGCCTGGACGGAAGTCGGCGGCGAGATCCTGACCATCGAAGGCGTGCTCCTGCCCGGCAAGGGCCAGGTCAAGCACACCGGCAAGCTCGGTGGTGTCATGCAGGAGAGCGTCTCGGCGGCACTCAGCTACGTGCGTAGCCGCGGCACCAACTTCGGCATCAAGCCCACGCTGTTCGAGAAGAAGGACATACACGTGCACGTGCCGGAAGGTGCGACGCCGAAGGACGGTCCGTCGGCCGGCATCGCGATGGCGACCAGCATCGTGTCGATTATGACGGGCATCCCTGTCCGCCGTGACATCGCCATGACCGGCGAGATCACGCTTCGTGGCCGCGTGCTGCCGATCGGCGGCTTGAAGGAGAAGCTGCTGGCCGCTTTGCGGGCCGGCATCACGACGGTGTTCATCCCCAAGGACAACGAGAAGGATCTGGCCGAGATCGAAGATGGTGTGAAGAAACACATCAAGATCATCCCCGTCGCCCATGTCGACGAGGTCATCAGCCAGGCTCTGGCCCGTAAGCCCGAGGCGATCGACTGGGTCGAACCGGTCGACCCGGTCGTCCCAGTGCCCGTCGTGCCGGAAGTATCGCTGCCGCACTAAGATCGGGAGTTGCCTCGACCGGACGGTCGGGGCAAACCTCCGGAGTGAGGCAGGGCGGTTAGCTCAGCGGTAGAGCGTCTCGTTTACACCGAGAGGGTCGGCGGTTCGAAACCGTCACCGCCCACCACGATTTCCTTGACTTGGAACCGCCGAAGAGTATCTCTGCGCGCGACCGCGTCCTAGCCATCCCGGCTTGGGCGTTTCGTCGTTTAACCCGGCCCGCACTGCGGGTAGCCGCTTTCGGACATCAAGCCGACCGCGCATTTCATGTTTCCGGCCCACTTGGTCGGACCCATCACAGGAAACACCGAACCCTATGGCATCTAGCGCCGCCCTCATGGAACCCAGCCGCACCCACGGCATGGAAGATTTCGCCTCCCTTCTCGAAGAGCAACTCGGCCGCGAAGCCGGCTTCGAAGGCTCAGTCGTCACCGGCCGCGTCATCCGCCTGACCGATGAATACGCCATCGTCGACGTCGGGCTGAAGAGCGAAGGGCGCGTCGCCCTCAAGGAATTCGGCGCCCCCGGCGAGAAGGTCGAGGTCAAGCCCGGCGACAACATCGAGCTTTACGTCGAACGGTACGAAGACCGCGACGGCTCGATCGTCCTGTCGCGCGAGAAGGCCCGCCGCGAAGAGGCGTGGACCAATCTCGAGCGCGCCTTCGAAGCGCAGCAGCGCGTCAACGGCACCATTTACGGCCGGGTCAAGGGCGGCTTCACCGTCGACCTCGGTGGCGCCGTCGCCTTCTTGCCCGGCAGCCAGGTCGACATTCGCCCCGTCCGCGACGTCACCCCGCTGATGGGCACGCCGCAGCCGTTCCAGATCCTCAAGATGGATCGTGCCCGCGGCAACATCGTTGTCTCGCGTCGCGCCGTCCTCGAAGAGACCCGGGCGGAGCAGCGCAGTGAGCTGATCCAGGGCCTCAAGGAAGGCATGATCCTAGACGGCATCGTTAAGAACATCACCGATTACGGTGCGTTCGTCGATCTCGGCGGCGTGGACGGCCTCCTGCATGTCACCGACATCGCCTGGCGCCGCATCAACCACCCGAGCGAAGCGTTGCAGATCGGCCAGGCCGTTCGCGTCCAGGTCATCCGCTTCAACAGCGAGACCCAGCGCATCAGCCTCGGCATGAAGCAGCTCGAGGCCGATCCGTGGGATGGCGTCGCCGCCAAGTATCCGCCGGGCGCCAAGTATTCGGGCCGTGTCACGAACATCACCGACTACGGTGCGTTCGTCGAGCTCGAGCCGGGCGTCGAAGGCCTGGTGCACGTTAGCGAGATGAGCTGGACCAAGAAGAACGTTCACCCCGGCAAGATCGTCTCCACCTCGCAAGAGGTCGACGTTATGGTCCTGGACGTGGACAGCTCGAAGCGCCGCATTTCGCTCGGCCTCAAGCAGGTTCAGCGCAATCCGTGGGAGCAGTTCCTCGAGGAGCACCCGGTCGGCAGCACCGTCGAAGGCGAGATCCGCAACATCACCGAGTTCGGTCTCTTCATCGGCATCAGCGCCGACATCGATGGCATGGTGCACATGTCCGACCTGTCCTGGGACGAGCCCGGCGAGTTGGCCATCGCCAAGTTCGAGAAGGGTCAGATCGTCTCGGCCAAGGTTTTGGACATCGATGCCGAAAAGGAGCGCATCTCGCTCGGCGTCAAGCAGCTCCAGGACGACCCGGCCGCCGGCGCTCTCTCCAACATCCACAAGAACGACGTGGTCACCTGCATCGTCACCTCGATCCAGTCCAACGGCATCGAAGTGAAGGTCGACGAGATCCTCACCGGCTTCATCCGCCGCGCCGAGCTGTCCCGCGACAAGGGTGAGCAGCGTCCCGAGCGTTTCGCCGTCGGCGAAAAGGTCGACGCCAAGGTCACTGCGATCGACCGTGCCGGCCGCAAGCTCGCGCTCACGATCAAGGGCCGCGAGATGGAAGAAGACAAGCAGGCCATCCAGGACTTCGGCACCACCGATAGCGGCGCCTCCTTGGGTGACATCCTGGGTGCGGCGATCCGTCGTCGTAACCAGGCCTCCACCGACGCCTAGCCGAGCCGAGCCGACCGACCCTCTCCCGTCCGCGGGAGAGGGTCTTTTTTTGTCCAGATCGCAGGTGACCCGTGCTCGAAGCTGATCTCCTGGTCGACCGGCGACGCCTCAAGCGTCACCTCAATTTCTGGCGCGTTCTGACGGTCCTCGCCATCGTCACTGCCGTCGGCGTCCTCGCCGCTCCTCGCCTGCCAAGCGCCATCGGCGCCCAGCACGTCGCCCGCATCAACATCAGCGGCGTCATCACCGAAGACCGCAAGCTGACGGACGCCATCGTCGCCCTGGCCAAGGACGCCAGCGTGCCCGCGATTATCGTCTCGGTAGACAGCCCCGGCGGTTCCGTCGCCGGCGGCGAAAGCCTCCATGCCGCCCTGCTTCGTCTGGCCGCCGCCAAACCCGTCGTAACCACCATGCGTGGCACTGCCGCTTCGGCCGGCTACATGGTCTCCCTGCCCGCCGAGCGCATCTTCGCCCGCGGCTCGACGCTCACTGGCTCCATCGGCGTGATCCTCGAGACCGTCCAGGTCTCCGGCCTGCTCGGTAAGCTCGGTGTCGACGCCGAGGCCATTACCTCCGGCCCGCTAAAGGACCAGCCGAGCTTCACCCGCCCCCTGACCGACCCCGGCCGCGCCTACCTCAACGGCCTCGTGCAGGACATGTTCGATCAGTTCGTCCAAATGGTCGCGACCGGTCGCCACATGGACCCGGCTGCCGTCCGCCAGCTAGCCGACGGCCGCGCCTATACCGGCCGCCAAGCTAAGGAGCTCGGCCTGGTTGATGAGATCGGCGGCGAGACCGAGGCGCGCGCCTGGCTCGCTGCCCAACACGGGATTTCCGAGACCCTCCCCACCCAGGACCTCGAACTCAGCAGCCTGGTGCAGCGCACTTTCGGGTCAGCCATCACCGGGCTGCGTACGCTTCTGCTCGGATCTCAAGACGCGGGCGCCTGGGCGATCTGGACCGGCCGCTGACAACCGCTTCCTTGACGATCAGCGACCGCTCCGGCATCGTAAGTGCCTTGATTACAGACGATCGATCGAACACCCGATGACCCGATCCGAGCTGATCGCCGACCTGGCGACCGCAAACCCGCATCTAATGAGCCGCGACGTCGAGCTGATTGTGTCGACCATTTTCGACGAGATCACGGCCGCCCTCTCCCGCGGCGCGCGCGTCGAGCTGCGCGGCTTCGGTGCCTTCACCGTCAAGAAGCGCGACGCCCGAACCGGCCGCAATCCGCGCACTGGTGAGGCCGTGCCGGTCAACGAGAAAGTCGTGCCCTTCTTCAAGGCGGGCAAGGAATTGCGCGAACGCATCAACCGCGGCCCCAAGCCGCGCGCCACACGGACACTTGCCTGACCCATGCGCGTCCTCCTCGCCGCCCCGCTTCTTTTCATCCTCATCCTCTTCGCGCTGTCGAATAAACAGGCGGTCGAGCTCGGCCTGTGGCCGACCGACATTCAGGTCGAGCTGCCTGTCTCCATCGCCGTGCTCGCCATCGCCGGGTTGTTCTTCCTGTTCGGGGCGCTCGTCGCCTGGAGCGGCACGCTGTCGGAGCGCACCCGCGCCAAACGCGCCGAAGCCACCGTGCGGCAACTCGAGGCGCAGCTCGCCTCGGCACGCGCCAATCGCACCGCGCTGAGCCTGTCCCCGCCCGTCTAGCCGGTGGCCCGCGTCAAGATCTGCGGCATCAACACGCCCGAAGCCCTTGCCGCCGCCGCAGCCGCCGACTGGATTGGCCTAAACTTCTTCCCCCGCTCACCGCGTTTCGTGACACCGGCCCAAGCCGCCGCACTCGCCGGCGGACCCACTCGGGTCGGCCTCTTCGTCGACCCCACGGATGACGATTTGGCCGCTACACTCGGCGTCGCGGCGCTGGACATCCTGCAGATTTACGCCCCACCCGACCGCACCAGCGACATTCGCCGCCGCTTCGGCCGCCCCGTTTGGCGTGCGGTCGGCGTTTCCGCACCGGCGCATCTACCCCGACCCGGCGAAGACATCGACGGCTACGTCATCGAGTCTAAGGCGCCACCCGAAGCGACCCGGCCCGGCGGCAATGCCATCCCGTTCGACTGGTCGATCCTGCGCGGCTGGGCCGCTCCGCTGCCCTGGCTTCTCGCCGGCGGCCTCGACCCGGTCAACGTCCGCGCCGCGATCGCATCCTCTGGCGCCCCGGCCGTCGACGTCGCCTCCGGCGTTGAGCGCACCCGCGGCGTGAAGGATGTCGGCCTGATCCAAGCATTCCTCGCCGAGGCCCGGGCGCGTTAACCATTGGTTAAGCATCATGGGGCAGAGTCGTTGCGCTAGCAGGAGGCTGCGATGACGATGACGGCGCCTGTATCGGGCCTTTCCTTAGCCACCCTTGCCCGTCTCGTGGCGTTGCCGCTGCCGAGTGGAGCCCCACCCTCGGCCCAGCAGGCGCGATCTCCGGACGTCGTCGTCTTTTCTTCTGCCCCATTCCGCATGCTGTCGGATTTGGCCTCCGCCGGGCTGCAGCAATTGAGCGCCTTGCTTCCCGCGCTTGAGAAGGCGGTGCTGGAGGAGAGCGCCGCACCGCTCGGCCATCTGGCCAAGGTAGCCGGCGCCGCAGCGCGTCAGATCGGCGAGGGCCATGTCGCACTCCTCGCCGAAGGCCCCGAGCGCGTCGCCGCCGCCCTCCGCGGCGAGATACCGTCAATGCCGCCTGCCTCGCAGACCGAAGCCCGGCAAACCCTGCGCACCCTCGCCCGACAGATCGGCACCGCCGCAGAAGGCGAACCGCTGCCCGAACCGCTGCCAGACGCGCGCACCAGCGAAACACTCCGCGCCGTCGCCCGGCAGATTGGCATGGCGGAACGCTTCGGCTTGCCGCAGATCACTGACCCTGACGCTACCCCGATCCAGCGCTGGCTGAGTGAAGCCAATCTTGTGCTTCACGACACAAGCGACGCACTCGAGCGCGCAGAACGACAACTGTCCGCACAGATTCAGGCCGCCCCCCCGAACGCGCCGGCCCAAGATACCCCCACGATCTGGGCGCTGGGTCAGATTGCCGCCGCCCAGGCCCAAGTGACCGCCGCCTGCGGCAGCCTCGGTCAAAGCCTGCGCGCGCCGCGTCGTCCCGCCGCGACGACCGCCGCGTCTTTCAAGCTTCAGCTCGATCATCTCGCGGGCGCGACGACCATGGTCGGCACGCTCCTCATCCTGGCCGTCCTCTGGTTTGCGGGCGGCGTGTGGTCCGCCGTCAGCGGCGCGCTCGGACTCGTCGGCCTCGGCTTCTGGCTGCTGCGAATCCGCCGTGCCTCGAAAGGCATCAGGCTCGACGTGCGACCTTGAACCACCGATCCTGATGTCTCCCGTGCAGGATCGTTCGATGAAACAACATCTTCACACGCTCGAGATCCGCACCAGCGGCAAGAGCCTCGTCTCGATTACCCGCCCCATCGTCGAGTGGGTCGCGCAGCAAGGCGTCGCCACCGGCCTCCTCACGCTATGGTGCCGCCACACCTCCGCGTCGCTCACCGTGCAGGAAAACGCCGACCCGGCGGTCCGCCGCGACATCCTCGACTACTTCGAACGCCTCGTCCCGGAGAACGCCGGATACGTCCACGGTGACGAGGGTCCCGACGACATGCCCGCCCATCTCCGCACCATGCTTACCAGCACGCAGATGAGCATCCCCGTCTCCGACGGCCGCCCTGTCCTCGGCACCTGGCAGGGACTCTATCTCTTTGAGCACCGCTCGGCCCCGCACCGGCGCGAGATCGTCCTTCATCTCCTCGGCGATTAGGCATGCACCTCGTGCCAGAGCGTCCCACCCACCACCATGCTGTCGACCGCAAAGCGCTGCCGTCCAATTCGGGTCTGTCCACGCACGTCCTCGAACGTGAACGCTCCCTCCTCGAGCCGCATGATCGTTGCATCGCCCGTACTGCCGACCGAGAGATCGCCCAAATCCGGCCGACCCAGCGCCCGCGCCGGCGTCGCAGTGACTGCCCGCACGATCTCCGGCAACGGCATTCCGAGCGTCAGAAACTTGCTCATCGTTTCCATGTTGTCGAACGCCGGCCCGTCGATGCACAGCACGTGCACGTCCGAACTGATGATGTCCGGCGGGAACCCGGCCGCCATCATCGTCTCCGCCACCTCGAAATCGAACGACCCGGCGCCATGCCCGATGTCGAACAGCACACCCCGCTCCCGCGCCGCCCAGCACGCCTCGCGCACCCGGCCATCCGGCGTGCACGGCGCGTTTGGGAACGGCCGGAAGCAATGCGTCAGCGTGTCGCCGGGCCGCAACTCGGCCAGCACGTCGGCATACCGCGGGGGCGGATTATCGATGTGGCACATCACCGGCAGCCCGGCTCGCTGGGCCGCCTCGATCGCGTGATACAGCGGCGCGATCCCGTTGACCCCGCTCGTCCCCGCCCCGATCCGCACCTTGATCCCGCGGATCAGGTCGAGATTAGCCAGCGCCACCGCCGCGCAATTCGCCGTATCCATCAGCCGCATATCCAGGCTCTCGCCCAGCATCACCGTCTTCGAGAACGCGAATATCCCGGCATGCCCAATATGCAGGTAAGCCAGGATCCGCGTCTGGCTGTGCTCCATCACATGCGCCCGGAATCCGGCGAAATTGCCCGGCCCGGCCGACCCCACGTCGAGCCACGTCGTCGTCCCCGACCGCCGCGCCAACATGTCCGCATCGACGCTGATCGACGTCCCGCCCCAATACACGTGGGTGTGGAAGTCGATGTTTCCCGGCATCACGATGCAGCCCGAGACGTCCCGCTCCCGCGCGCCGTGCAATCCGGCGCCCACAGCCGCCACGGTGCCGCCGGCGAACGCCACGTCCGCCACTTCGTCCCGTCCAACGGCCGGATCGATCACCCGCCCGCCGCGCAATACAAGATCGTACATCATGGGTGCTTATGGATCGGATCGACCCAGTGCACCGCCTCCGGTTTCTCCACCGGTTCAATGTCCAGGTTCACCACCACCGCCTCGTTGTCGCTGCGCACCAGCACGCACTCCAGCGTCTCCGACGTGCTGGCGTTGATCTCCTGATGCGGCACATACGGCGGCACGAAGATGAAATCGCCCGGCCCGGCCTCGGCCACGAACTCCAGCGACTCGCCCCACCGCATCCGCGCCTTGCCGCGCAACACGTAGATCACGCTTTCGAGCGCCCCGTGGTGATGCGCCCCCGTCTTGGCGTCCGGATGGATGTGGACGGTGCCGGCCCACAGCTTCTGCGCGCCGACCCGGGCGAAGTTGATCGCCGCCGCCCGGTCCATCCCCGGCGATTGCGCCGTGTTGCTGTCCAGGCTGTCGCCCGGGATCACGCGCACGCCGTTCTCTTTCCAGTCGGTCATTTCAACTCCATCGCCATGTGCTTCGGACCGTGACGGCTCCTGTGTAACCGGGCAAGGTCACCCTCATGCATTCAAGTCTCGACCGATCGGAATTGGAACTCGCCGCCGCCAAACTGGAGCGTCGCGAACGTGGCCAGGCCAACGCCCGCATCGTCCTGGCCATCGTGTTGCTCGGCCTGGGCTGCTACGTCCTGCAGAATTTCATCCGGCCGCTGCTCTGGGCCGGCGTGCTCGCCATCGCGGTCGCCCCGCTCTACGACCGCGCCCGCCGCCGACTCGGCCCGAAATACGAGCACGTGTTGCTGCCGCTCGCCGCCACTGTCCTGACCACGCTGGTATTTCTCGTGCCGCTCGTCCTGATCGGCTTCCAGCTCGCCCATGAATCCGGCGCAGTCATTCATTGGCTGCAGGACGTCCGCAACAACGGGCTCCCGCCGCCCGCCTGGCTCGACCGCGCGCCGGTGATGCACGACCAGATCGTCTCGTGGTGGCAGAACAACCTCGCCGATCCCGAGGGCGCCCGCGCGCTGGTCGGCCGGGTCGACCGGTTGAACCCGATGCAGATGGGCCGGCAGCTCGGCGCGTCGCTGTTGCGGCGCTCGGTCGATTTCGCCTTCACCGTTGTCACGTTGTTCTTCCTGTTTCGCGAAGGCCCTAGCCTCGGCCCCAAGCTGATGTTCGCCGCCCGCCGCCTGTTCGGGCCGCAGGGCGAGCCGGTCGCCAAGCAGATGATCGCCTCCATCCATGGCTGCACCGACGGCCTCGTGCTGGTCGGCCTCGGCGAGGGCATCGTGCTCGGCATCGGCTACGCCGTCGCTGGCGCGCCGCACCCGGCGCTGCTCGGTTTCTTCACCGCCATTGCCGCCGTCATTCCAGGTGCCGCGCCCGTCGTGTTGCTGATCGCGTCCGGACTGGTGCTCGCGGCCGGCAAGACCGTGCCGGCCATCGCGCTGCTGGTCCTCGGCATGGCGCTGATCTTCATCGCCGATCACACCATCCGGCCGGCCCTGATCGGCGGCGCCACCAAGCTGCCGTTCCTCTGGGTGCTGCTCGGCATCCTCGGCGGTGTGGAGACGCTCGGCTTACTCGGCCTCTTCATCGGCCCGGCCATTATGTCCGTGTTAATCTTGCTGTGGCGTCAATGGACGCGGGATGCGAGAACCGACGCTCCCGCCCAGGGATCGACGTAAGGGAACAGACCGATGGACATGCCGACCTCACCCGACTCGGCCCCGACATCCTCGGAAGGCCCCGCGCCCATCTCGGCAACCGAGCAGCCCGGCGTGGCCGAGATGCGCGCCCGCATCATCGACAAGCTCAAGTATCAGGTCGGCAAATCGCCCGAGCGCGCCCGGCCGCGCGACTGGTTCATGGCCACCGCCTTTGCCGTGCGCGACAGCGTCGTCGAGCGCTGGTTCCAGTCGCGGCAACGCTCGGTCGATGGTTCCGCCAAGCGCGTCTACTATTTATCGCTCGAATTCCTCATCGGCCGCCTGCTCGCCGACACCATCGGCAACCTCGGCCTGACCGAGACAGTGCGACAAGCCCTCGCCGAAGAGGGTGTCGACTTCGACGACCTCCGCGAGCGCGAGCCGGACGCCGCCTTGGGCAATGGCGGCCTCGGCCGCCTCGCCGCCTGCTTCATGGAGAGCATGGCCACGCTCGAGATTAACTCGTTCGGCTACGGCATCCGCTACGATCACGGCCTGTTCAAACAGAAGATCACCGACGGCGTGCAGGAGGAGCTGCCCGAGGACTGGCTCTCTTTCGGCAACCCGTGGGAGTTCGAGCGTTCCGAGTTCGCCTACCGCATCGGCTTCGGCGGCACCGTCGCCGCCACGCCGGACGGCACCGGCAATACCCGCTACACCTGGCATCCCGGCGAGCAGATCCTCGCCGTGGCCTACGACACCCCCGTCATCGGCGGCGGCGGCCATCATGCCAACGCGCTGCGCCTCTGGTCCGCCCGCGCCCTCACCCCGCTGCACCTCGACGCCTTCAACCGCGGCGATCACGAGGGCGCCCAACGCGACCGCGTCCGCACCGAGGCCGTCAGCCGCGTGCTCTATCCCGGCGATGAAAGCGATGCCGGCCAGGAGCTTCGCCTACGCCAGGAATTCTTCTTCGCCTCGGCCTCGCTGCAGGACCTGATCTCCCGTCACGTCAAGCAGTTCGGCGACATTCGCACCCTGTCCGACAAGGCGGCCATCCAGCTCAACGACACCCACCCCGCCATCGTCGTCATCGAGCTGATGCGGCAGCTGATGGACGAGCACGACCTCGGCTGGGACGCGGCCTGGACCATCACTGTCGCCACCGTGTCCTACACCAACCACACGTTGCTACCCGAAGCGCTCGAGACCTGGCCGGTGCACCTCATGGAGCGGCTGCTACCGCGTCACATGCAGATCATCTACCTGCTCAACGCCCGCCATCTCGCCCATGTCGGCAGTCTGCCCAACGCCGACGACCGTTTGCTGGCTTCCACCTCGCTGATCGAGGAAGGCCACGGCCGCCGGGTCCGCATGGGGCACCTCGCGTTCCTCGGCTCGCACGCCATCAACGGCGTCTCGGCGCTGCACACGCGCCTGATCAAGCAATCGATCTTCCAGGATCTCGATCACGTCTACGGCGGTCGCATCCAGAACAAGACCAACGGCATCACCTTTCGCCGCTGGCTGCATCGCGCCAACCCGGGCCTGACCTCCCTTCTCGTCGAAGCGCTCGGCGAGCATGTCCTGACGGACGCCACCGCGCTCGAAGGCTTGTCCGCCTATGCCGACGACGCCGCGTTCCAGGCGAAGTTCGCCAAGCAACGCCGCGACCGCAAGGAAGTGCTCGCCCGCGTCATCGCCGAACGCGTCGGCATCACCGTCGACCCGGCCGCCCTGTTCGACGTCCACGTCAAACGCATCCACGAGTACAAGCGCCAGCTGCTCAACATCCTGCACTGCGTCGCGCTCTACGACAGCATCCGCGCCCAGCCGAACCGCGACTGGGTCAAGCGAGTCAAGATCTTCGCCGGCAAGGCCGCGCCGGGCTATTACGTCGCCAAGCACATCATCCGCCTCGCCCACGACGTCGCGCACGTCGTCAACAACGACCCCTCGGTCGCCGGCAAGCTGCAGGTGGTCTTTCTGCCCAACTACAACGTCAGCCTCGCCGAGCAGATCATCCCGGCCGCCGACCTGTCCGAACAGATCTCGACCGCCGGCATGGAAGCCTCCGGCACCGGCAACATGAAGCTTGCGCTGAACGGCGCGCTCACCATCGGCACGCTCGACGGCGCCAATGTCGAGATCCGCGACGCCGTCGGGCCCGACAACATCTTCATCTTCGGCCTCACCACCGAGCAGGTCATCGCCCGCAAGCGTGTCGGCCTCAGCGCCCATGGCGACGTCGCCGCCAGCCCGGCCCTCTCCCAAGTCATCGAGTCGATCCGCCGCGGCGCGTTCTCGCCCAGCGAGCCCGATCGATATGCCGGCCTGATCCACAACTTGCTCGACCGCGATACGTTCATGGTCGGTGCCGACTTCGACAGCTACGTTGAGGCGCAGCACGCGGTTGACCGTATGTGGCGCGACCCGGCGCAATGGTGGCGCGCCGCCGTTGTGAACACGGCAAGCGTCGGGTGGTTCTCGTCGGACCGGACGATCGCGCAATATGCGAACGAAATCTGGGGAATTCCAATCCCCAGCAGATAGCCAAGCCCGAACGGGCAAAAAGGGACGGAACGATGGACCAACAAGCACCCCGCTCTTTCAGCCGCCCCGCCTCCGCCACCCTGTCGCGCAGCGCCATGGCCTACGTCCTGGCTGGCGGTCGCGGCACCCGGCTGCAGGAACTCACTGACAACCGCGCCAAGCCCGCCGTCTATTTCGGCGGCAAGAGCCGGATCATCGACTTCGCTCTCTCCAACGCGCTAAATTCAGGCATCCGCCGCATCAGCGTCGCCACCCAATACAAGGCCCACAGCCTCATCCGGCATCTCCAGCGCGGCTGGAACTTCTTCCGCCCCGAGCGCAACGAGAGCTTCGACATCCTTCCCGCCAGCCAGCGCATGGCCGAAGGCATCGATGGCTGGTACGCCGGCACTGCCGATGCTGTCTACCAGAACATCGACATCATCGAGGGATACGCCCCCCGCTTCATCGTCCTGCTCGCCGGCGACCACGTCTACAAGATGGACTACGAGCCGATGCTGCAGCAACACGTGCAGCTCGGCGCCGACGTTACGGTCGGCTGCATCGAGGTTCCGCGCTTGGAGGCCGTCGCCTTCGGCGTCATGGCCGTCGACGCGCAGGACAACATCGTCGCCTTCCACGAAAAACCCAAGGACCCGCCATCCATCCCCGGCGACCCCGATCACGCGCTGGCCAGCATGGGCATTTACGTCTTCGAGACGAGCTTCCTGATGGACATCCTGCGCGAGGACGCCGCCGACCCGAACTCGTCGCATGATTTCGGCAGCGACATCATCCCGCGCATCGTCCGCGACGGCAAAGCCGTCGCCCATCGCTATGCCCAGTCCTGCGTCCGCGCCAACGGTGTTTCGGAGTCTTACTGGCGTGACGTCGGCACCGTCGATGCCTACTGGCAGGCCAACATCGACCTCACCGACTTCACCCCCGCGCTCGACCTATGGGACACTAACTGGCCGATCTGGACCTATGGCGAGATCACGCCACCGGCCAAGTTCATCCACAATGAGGACAATCGGCGCGGCATCGCCATCAGCTCGCTGGTTTCCGGCGGCTGCATCATTTCCGGCAGCTCGGCGCACCGCTCCTTGTTGTTTACCGGCGTCCGCACCCATTCCTACGGCATCGTCGAGGCCAGCGTGATCCTTCCCTACGCCGAAGTCGGCCGGCACGCCCGGCTTAGCCACGTCGTCGTCGACCGCGGGGTTCGCATCCCGGAAGGCCTCGTCGTCGGCGAGGACCCGGAGCTCGACGCCAAGCGCTTCCGCCGCACCGACCGTGGCATTTGCCTCATCACCCAGGCGATGGTCGACAAACTCGCATGAAGGTCGCCCTCTTCAGCAAGGAATACCCGCCCAACGTCTATGGCGGCGCCGGCGTGCACGTCGAATATCTCAGCCGCGCCCTGGCCAAGCGCATGGACGTGCAGGTCCGTGCCTTCGGCGATGACGCCCCGATCGAGGGCAACCCCTCCGTGCGGTTCTACCCCGAATGGCCCGAAGCCAAGCGCGGCACCGACCCGCGCTTCGCCGGCGCCGTCGACGCCTTCGAGCGCAGCCTGCGCATGGCCAAGGACCGCACCGACGCCGATCTGGTGCACTGCCACACCTGGTACACCGACATGGCCGGCATCGTCGCCGCCCAGCTGTGGAACATCCCCAGCGTATTGACCATCCACTCGCTCGAGCCGCTCCGCCCCTGGAAAGTCGAGCAGCTCGGCCAGGCCTATCACCTCAGCGCCTGGATGGAACGCACCGCCATCGAGCAAGCCAACGCCATCATCGCCGTCTCGAACGAGACCCGCGACGACGTTCTCCGCCTCTTCGACGTCGCTCCGGACCGCGTCCACGTCATCCACAACGGCATCGACCTCGAGGAATATCGCCCCTCGACGCACGCCGACGTGCTGGACCGTCACGGGATCGACCGCACTCGCCCTTACGTCCTGTTCGTCGGCCGCATCACCCGCCAGAAAGGCATTCTCCACCTCCTCGCCGCTATCCCCGCCCTCGACCCGGCGCTCCAGATCGTCCTTTGCGCCGGCGCTCCCGACACACCGGAGATCGGCCGCGAGATGGCCGAAGGCGTGCAACGCCTGCAGCAGACTCGCCCCGGCGTCATCTGGATCGCCGACATGCTGCCGCGCCCCGACGTGATCCAGCTCTACACCCACGCCGCCGTCTTTTGCTGCCCCTCGGTCTACGAGCCGTTCGGCATCATCAACCTCGAAGCCATGGCCTGCCGCACCCCCGTCGTCGCCTCGGCGGTTGGCGGCATCAAGGAGGTGGTGGTGCCCGAGCAGACCGGCATCCTCGTCGATCCCGGACTCGAGCCCGGCAGCTTTCAGCCCGCCGATCCCGCCGCGTTCGCCATGGGACTGGCCGATGGCATCAACCGCTTGGCGGAGAATGCCGGGCTCCGCGCCCGGATGGCCGATGCCGGCCTCGCGCGGGTACGCGACCTATTCACCTGGGACGCCATCGCCACCAAGACCGAGGCTCTCTATCAGGCGATCCTCGACGAAGCCGGGAAGCCGACCAAACCAACGCCCACCGACGTCCATCGTTGATCACGAAAACGTTACCCGCTTCCACAGTCGTTCCGTAGTTAAAGACCTCGAGGCCAGAGCGCGGCACCCTCCTGCTGCAGCCAGCCTCATCGGTGCGGTCGATACCACCCCCCGGGTGTCGGCCGCGCCACCCCTCCTTGCACGGATTTACGGATGCGAATCGGGATTGCCGGTATCTCCGGCCGCATGGGACGGCTTCTCGCCGAGGAGGCCGTCCTGGTCGGACACACGCTGGTCGGCGGCGCCGCACTCGACGGCGCCGGTCCTGAAGGCATTCCCCTGATGAGCCTTTCCGACCTCGCCGCCGCCGCCGACCTCGTGATCGACTTCACCCACGCCAGCGCCGTCCAAGCCACCGCCGCCACGCTCGCCGCCGCCGGCACCGCCTGGGTTCTCGGCACCACCGGCCTTTCCGCCGAGGACGAAGCCTGCGTCGACCGCGCCGCCGCGCAGATCCCGATCGTCTACGCCGCCAATTTCGGACCCGGCGTCAACATCCTCCTCGCCCTCGCCCGCAAGCTCGGCGCCGTTCTCCCCGCCGAACAATATGACGCCGAGATCGTCGAGATGCACCATCGCCACAAGGTCGACGCTCCCTCCGGCACCGCCATCGCCCTCGGGCGCGCCGTCGCCGCCGGCCGCGGCGTCGCCCTCTCCGAGGTCATGCAGAGCGGCCGAGACGGTCACACCGGCCCGCGCCCCTCCGGCGCCATTGGTTTTGCCGCCCTGCGCGGCGGCGAAGTGGCCGGCGAACACACGCTCCTCTTCGCCGCCGCCGGTGAGCACATCTCATTGACCCATCGCGCCATCGACCGCCGGGTCTTCGCCACCGGCGCCGTCCGCGCGGCTGGTTGGCTGCAGACGCGCCCGCCCGGCCGATACGACATGGCCGACGTGATGGGCCTGGATGCTTGACCAAGACGGCCCGCTAGGCCAAACACCCCCACGCCAGGCATAAAGCCGGCACCGCGGCTGCCCAGCCACTCCCATACATCACGCGACAAGAGGAGAAATCCATGCGCGACAAGGGCGAATACCTTTTCACGTCCGAGTCGGTTTCGGAAGGTCATCCCGACAAGGTCGCTGACCGCATCAGCGACACCGTGCTCGACACTTTCCTGGCCGCGGACCCGCAAGCCCGCGTCGCATGCGAGACCCTCGTGACCACCAACCGCGTCGTCCTCGCCGGCGAAGTCCGCGGCCCCGACTCCATCACCAGCGACATGCTGATCGAGAAGGCCCGCGAGGCCATCCGCGACATCGGCTACGACCAGTCCGGCTTCAGCTGGAAAAATGCCCAGATCGACTGCCTGTTGCACGCCCAGAGCGCCGACATCGCCGTCGGCGTCGACAGCGCCGGGAACAAGGATGAAGGCGCCGGCGACCAGGGCATCATGTTCGGCTACGCCTGCACCGAGACCCCCGTGCTGATGCCGGCCCCGCTGCATTATGCGCACCAGATTCTCCGCCGCATCCGCGACGGCCGGGTCGCGGGCGACGCGATCGTCGCCGGGTTGCTGCCCGACGCCAAGAGCCAGGTCACGCTGCGCTACGTCGACGGCAAGCCGGTCGGCGCCACCAGCGTCGTCGTCTCCACCCAGCACGAGGAAGGCCTCGACCAGGCCGAGCTGAAGCAGCGCCTCAAGGGCCTCATCGCCAGCACCCTGCCCGAGGGCTGGATGTGCCCGGACGACGAGCTCTACATCAACCCGACCGGCAACTTCGTTATCGGCGGCCCCGACGGCGACTGCGGCCTTACCGGGCGCAAGATCATCGTCGACACCTATGGCGGCGCCTCGCCGCACGGTGGTGGCGCGTTCAGCGGCAAGGACCCCACCAAGGTCGACCGCTCCGCAGCCTATGCCTGCCGCTACCTCGCCAAGAACGTGGTCGCCGCCGGCTTGGCCGAGAAGTGCACCATCCAGATCAGCTACGCGATCGGCGTCGCCAAGCCGTTGTCGGTCTATGTCGACCTCCAGGGCAGCGGCCATGACGTGGATGAGACCAAGCTCGGCGACGTGCTGCAGCAGGTGATGAACCTGAGCCCGCGCGGCATTCGCGAGCATCTGCGCATGAACCGTCCGATTTATGCCGTCACCTCCGCCTACGGCCATTTCGGCCGCGAGCCCGACGACGCGCTCGACACCTTCACCTGGGAACGCACGGACCTTGTCCCTGAGCTCCGCAGCGCGTTCAACCGCTAAACCCCCAGACGATCGCCTCTACGGCAGGATTCGCGGCCACAAGCTGCGGCCCCGCCAGGAGGCGCTCCTCGACCTGACGCTCCCGCGGCTCGCGTTCAGCGAGTCGCAGGCAGCCTCTCCCCTCGACGCCTTCACGCCCGACCAGACGCAGCTCTGGCTCGAGGTCGGCTTCGGCGGCGGCGAACACGCCCAGGCCCTTGCCGCCGCCAATCCGGCCGCCGGCTTGATCGCCTGCGAGGTGTTCGACAACGGCATCTGCTCGCTGCTCTCCCGCCTCGTTCCCGACGGCGCCGAGGCTACCGGCCCCGTTCCGACCAACCTCCGCCTCTGGACCGACGACGCCCGCAAGCTGATCCGCGCGCTCCCCGACGCCTGCCTCGACAAGCTGTTCCTGATGTTCCCGGACCCCTGGCCGAAAGCCCGCCACACCAAGCGCCGCTTCGTCCACCCCGAGCAGATCGCCCTCGTCGCCCGCATCCTCAAGCCCGGCGCCGAATGGCGCATCGCCTCCGACGACCCGACCTACCAGGCCTGGGTCGCCGACACCCTGGCCGCGCAACAAGCCTTCACCGTCCCGCCGCCCGCCACCGACCGCCCCGATGGTTGGCCGCCGACGCGCTACGAAGCCAAGGCCCGCCGCGCCGGCCGCCAGCCGCTCTACTGGTCCCTAATCAGGAAATAACCCGTCACTGCGAGGAGCGCAGCGACGTGGCAGTCCAGAGCGGCACGGACCGCGCCTGCCGCCCTGGATCGCCACGCTACGCTCGCGATGACGGCAACCACCCTCCCCGCAAAACTTAAGCCTTCACCTCCGTCCCCCAATCCGCCGGCCGCGGCATGTCGAACATGTCCGTCGTCCGCGTATAGAACCCGCGCCCATGCATCCGCGCGATGAGCTGCATCTCTTCCGTCTTGATGTGCGGCCGCGCCGGGTCGCCCGTCAGCAATCGCTGCTCGATGTGCATCTGCACCACTTTCCCGACTACCACCGACTGGCTGGTCCCGGTGTCGATCACCTGGATCACCTTGCACTCGAACGCCACCGGGCTCTCCCCGATCCGCGGCGGCGCGACCTTCAGGCTCGGCACCGCCGTCAGCCCGGCCAGCTCCATCTCGCTCACCTCCGGCGGCGCGTTGACCACCGTCGCATTCATTTTCTCGGCCAGGTATTCCGGTACCAGGTTGACCACGAACTCACCGGTCTCCTCGATATACGCCGCGGTATCCTTGTGCTTGCGCCCCGGATCGCGGCTGCCCACCAGCCCCAGGATCATCAGCACCGGGTCCGACCCGAACGCATTGAAGAACGAGTGCGGCGCCACATTCACCACGCCCGACCGCCCCTGCGTCACCGTCCACGCGATCGGCCGCGGCACCACCGTGTTGACCGTCAGCCGATACGCCTCCGCCGATGGCAGCGTCTCGAAATCGAACGTCGCAAAATCAACCACCTGGTCACTCCTCATTTCCGCCGGTCCGATAAGGTTCTACGACGGTCCCCATGGAACCCTGGCACAACCTCGACCGCCCCGCGCTCGATCGCGCCTACAACGCCCGCGACAGCGTGGCGGATTTCGCCGCCGAGATGCAGCGCTGGACCAACCTCTCCGCCCTGGCCCGCTTCCAGCTAGCCCCCACCGAGAACATCGTCTTCGATCCCGCCTCCGGCATGGCGCTCGACTGGTTCGCGGGCGCTCCCGGTGGCCCCGTCCTGCTCTGGATCCACGGTGGCTACTGGCGCGCCCTGTCCAAGACCGAGCAGAGCCTCGTCGCCCCCGCCTTCGTCGCCGCCGGCATCCACGTCGCGGTCATCGATTACAGCTTGGCTCCAGCCGTCACCCTGGACGAGATCGTCCGCCAGACCCGCGCCGCCACCGCCTTCGTCGCCGCCACCGCCGCCACCCACGGTGCCGACCCGGCCCGCATCTTCGCCGCCGGTCACTCCGCCGGCGGCCACCTCACCGGCATGCTCCTCGCCGACCCCGGCCCCCTTCGCGGTGGCATCGCCCTTTCCGGCCTGTTCGACCTCGAGCCGATCCGCAGGAGCTACGTCAACGAGTGGCTCCGCCTCGACGCCCCGGCCGCCCATCGCCTCAGCCCGCTGCATCGCATCCCCGACACCGCACCCGCCTTGCTCGCCAGCTATGGCGGCCTCGAATCCGACGAGTTCCGCTGGCAATCCGAAACCTACGTCGCCGCCTGGCAAGCCGCCGGCCACCGCGCCACCCTCGCGCCGCAGCCCGCGCGGCACCATTTCGACATCGTCGTCGGCCTCGGTGACCCGGCCGATCTCCTCTGCCGCGCCGTCATCGACTTCATCCAAACGGAGTAGCCTGATGGGTTTGATCGTCCTGGCCATCCTCGCGGCCCTCGTCGTCCTCACGGTCTCGCTTGCCGTCCGCACCGTGCCGCAGGGTCAGACCTGGACCGTTGAACGCTTCGGCGCCTACACGCGCCTGCTGCACCCCGGCCTCAACCTGATGCTGCCCTTCGTCGAGCGTGTCGGTCACAAGATGAACGTCCAGGAGATCGTGCTCGACATCCCAGAACAAGCCGTCATCACCCGCGACAACGCCGCCGTCGTGGTGGACGGCCTGATGTATTACCGCGTGCTCGACGCCGCCAAGGCCGCCTACGGCGCCCAGAACCTCGTCCAGGCGCTCACCTCCATCTCCATGACCAACATCCGCAGCGTCATCGGCGCCATGGACCTCGATGGTGCCCTGTCTGGCCGCGAGGAGATCAACGGCCGCCTGCTCGCCACCCTGGATCACGCCACCGACCCCTGGGGCGTGAAGGTCAGCCGCGTGGAGCTTCGCAAGATCGAACCCCCGGCCAATCTCATCACCGCCATGAACCTGCAGATGACCGCCGAGCGCGAACGCCGCGCCACCGTGGCCCGCGCCATGGGCGAGCGCGAAGCCGCCGTCGCCCGGGCCGAGGGCGAGAAGCAGGCTACCGTGCTCCGCGCCGAAGCCCGCCTCGAAGCCGCCCAGAAGGACGCCGCCGCCCGCGAACGCCTCGCCGAAGCCGAAGCCTACGCCACCACCCAGGTCGCCGCCGCCGCCGCCGGACCCGGCGCCGAAGCTCTCCGCTACTTCATCGCCCAGCGCTACGTCGACGCCGTCGGAAGGCTCGCCGCCAACCCGGCCGGCCACACCCTGGTCATCCCGCTCGAAACCGGCGGCCTCGCCGGCGGCATCGCCCAGGCCGTGGCCGCCATGCAGTTCACCAAGCCGCACGCGCCGTGAGCAATGGCTCCATCTGGCTGATCGCCGGGCTGCTGCTGGCGGCGCAGGAGCTGATCCTCCCCGGCGTCTTTCTGCTCTGGATCGGCGCCGCCGCCATCGCCGCCGGCCTGCTGACCGTCACCATCGGCCTCACCCTGCACTGGCAACTTGCCGCCTTCGTCGCGCTGGCCATCGCCCTGGTCGCACTGGCCGCTTTCCGCCGCCGCGCCGTCCCCGACACGCTCAACGGCCCCAGCACCGGCCTGATCGGCACCACCTGCTATGCCTTGGCCTTTGACGCCGGTGAAGGCCGTGTCCGCTACCGCGACGGCACCTGGCAAGCCCGGATGACCGACGGTGCGACCCCAAGCGCCAACGAACCGCTCAAGATCACCGGCCTGAACGGCACGATCCTACTCGTCTCACGTCCCTAGCTTCCCGCTCGCTCCATCGTCATCCAGCGCCCATCCGCGACCCCGTCCCGAAAGCCGAAGCGTCGGTAGAGCCCATGCGCATCCGCCGTGGTCAGCGTCCACTGCGTGACCGTGGTCAGTTCGGGATGCCCCAGGATCATCGCCACCAGCGCCTTGCTCAATCCCGATCCGCGCACCGCCGGGCTGATGAACACGTCGCCGAGATGCGCCCGCATTGCGTAATCCGTCAGCAGCCGCGCGAACCCCACCTGCCGGTCCGGCCCGTAGATCCCGAAGCACAGGCAGTTGGCAAAGCTGCGCTCCGTCACTGCCCGCGGCCGGTCCACCGCCCAATACACCGTCGCCAGCGATGCGTGCACGAAGTCCATGTCCAGCCGCGCCCGGTCGTCGCTGATCGTGTAACCGCTCTCGAGTGTGATCGTGTGCACCATGCCCTGCATCCTACACCGGTTGCCCCGCGTCGAACCCGGTCACATATTCCCCTCATGAGCGACACCCAAGCCGCCCTCCGTATTTCCCTCAACGGCGAGCCGCGCACGATCGCCTCCGGGCAGACCGTCGCGACCCTGCTCACCGACCTCGGCCTCGATCGTCGCAAGGTCGCCGTCGAGCGCAACGAGGCCATCGTCTCGCGCTCCGCCTACGAGACCACCGCAATCGAGCACGGCGACCAGTTCGAGATCGTGCACTTCATAGGAGGGGGCTGACCCATGGACGGCTTCACGCAGCACCAAGAAGACACCTGGACCGTCGCGGGCCGCACCTTCCGCTCCCGCCTCGTGGTCGGCACCGGCAAGTACAAGGACCTCGAGGAAACCGCCGCCGCCATCGAGGCGTCGGGCGCCGAGATGGTCACCGTGGCCGTCCGCCGAGTCAATTTGTCCGACCCCGGCGCGCCCATGCTGCAGGATTACGTCGATCCCAAGCGCTACACCTACCTGCCCAACACCGCCGGCTGCCACACCGCCAACGACGCCGTGCGCACCCTACGCCTGGCCCGCGAGGCCGGCGGCTGGAACCTGGTCAAGCTCGAAGTCCTCGGCCCGCCGCCGCACCTGTATCCAGACATGGCCGCCACCCACGAAGCCGCCGAAGCCCTCATCAAAGACGGCTTCGAGGTCATGGTCTACTGCGCCGATGACCCGGTCGCCGCCAAGCGCCTGGAGGAGATGGGCTGCGTCGCGGTCATGCCGCTCGGCGCCCCGATCGGCTCCGGCCTCGGCATTCAGAACCCGGCCATGATCTCCATGCTCATCGAGCAGGCCAAGGTGCCCGTTCTGGTCGACGCCGGCGTCGGCACCGCCTCGGACGCCGCCCGCGCCATGGAGCTGGGCTGCGACGCCGTGCTGCTCAATTCCGCCATCGCCAACGCCACCCACCCCGTCCAGATGGCTCGCGCGATGAGGGCCGCCATTGAGGCCGGACGCCTCGCCCGCCTCGCCGGACGCATGCCCCGACGCATCGGCGCGGACCCCTCGAGCCCCCTCGCCGGATTAATTCGTTAGTAGTTCTCCTACCAGGGATTCGGTGAAAGGCGTGCCTCTGGCGCGCCTTTTTCGTCTCTGACTCTATTCTACAGCACTACTGAATTCGCCAACAATCCAACCGCCAGCGAGACCCGGCCAACAAGTAGTCTAACTTGATCGTTACAATATGTGAGTTAACGCTTCGACTACGTTTGTTCTACCAAGGATGCCGCTTTTTCCGTCTCTGACACTAACTGACCCAGAGGTCATTCGAGATAGTCTAAAATATAAAGGTTGCATTGAAATCTGTGTTTCGTCATCACGGATTTCGTGAACAACACAGCAGGCCTCGTTTGACCTTCGGCGCTCGTCTCCTCACCAGCCTCGCGGCCGCATTTCTCCTGACGACGAGCCTCGGCTCGGCCCAGGCAGCGGTTGCTTCGAACTGGGAGGAAAGCGGGCAAGCGTCCTGGTATGGCCCGGGCTTCCACGGTCGCCGCTCCAGCAACGGCGAGATCTTCAACGAGCGCGCCCTCACCGCCGCTCACGATAGCCTGCCCCTTGGCACCCGCGTCCTGGTCACGACCCAGGAGACCGGCCGCTCCATCGTGGTCACCATCACCGACCGCATGCCGCCGAAGCGCCTGCGCGTCATCGACGTCTCCAAGGCTGCCGCCGCCCGCCTCGGCCTCCTCGGCAGCGGCGTCGGCATGGTCACGCTATCCAGTGCCGCCAGTGCCGAACCGGTCGAAGTCGCCGAAGCGCCCGAGGATTTCGGCGACGTCGAGTTCAGTCCTCGGCGACGTGGTCAGCAACATACGCACCACGCTGCCCGAAAGGCTTCGGCGCGCCGTTAGTGCTGTCCCGCACCGTCTGTAGCTCCAACTCGGCATTCAGCTCGGCGCCCAGCAGGACGACGTAGACCGTCACGAACAGCCACATCATGAACGCCACCACCGTCCCCAACGGCCCGTAGGCGGCGTCGTAGGTCGAGAACGTCGCCACATACCAACTGAACAGCGCCGACGCCGCGATCCACAGCACGGTCGCCACCATCGAGCCCGGCGTCACCCAGTACCACCGCGGCGCGCTCCGCGACGGCCCGAACCGATACAACAGCGACAGCCCCGCCAGCACGCCCAGCAGCAGCAGCGCGAAGCTCGCCAACCGCAGCAGCACCTTCTGGCTCGGCGGGATCCCCACGAACGCCAGGATCGCCGGCAGCACCACCAGCACGCCCAGCCCGATCACCACGCTCAAGATCGCCAGGATCGTGATGGTGAACGCCGTGAGTTGATAGCGGATGAAGCTCCGCTGCTCCCGCTCTTCATAGGCCAGGTTCAACGCCGTGATCACCGACTTGATGCCCGACGCCGAACTCCAGAGCGCCACCGCCGTGCTCAGCACCAGCCCGGTCCCCAGCGTTCCCGGCGGCTTGGTCACCAGCATGTGGATGCGGTCCGCGATCAGCGTATAGGCGGATGGCGGCAGCAGGTCGCGCAACAGGATCAGCTGCGGCTCCACGGTCGCCGGGTCGAACATGAGGCCGTAGATCGAGATCAACATCGACATGGTCGGGAACAGCGCCAGCGTGCCGTAGAACGCGCACCCCGCCGCCACCAGCGACACCCGGTCGGTCAGCATCTCCCACAGCGTCCGCCGCAGCACTGCCCGCCACCCCGCCCACGGGATCTCCGACGGCGAGTTGGCCAGCCGTCCCAGCGCCAGGGCGTTGGGCGCCCGCAGCACGCGGTGCAGCTCCGGCCCCTTGCCGGCGGCATCGTCCCGCGGCAACGGGATCTCGGGCGGCGCTTCTGGAATGAAATGCTCGGTCAAAGGCGACTGATCCGCTGGGTAATTGGCAATTACCACAATCTACGAGCTACGCCGCATTTCGACACGAAGGGCGTCGTCCACCGGGCCGAAGCTCTGGTAAGCTGCGGCCATGGAAAAAATCAGCATCGCCGCCGATGACGGCACCGGCACTTTCGACGCGGTCCTCGTCCGCGCGCCCGACGCGCACGCCGGCGTCGTGGTCCTGATCCAAGAGATCTTCGGCGTCAACGACTCGATGAAGGACACCGCCCAGCAGGTCGCCGAACAGGGCTACCACGTCCTCGTCCCCGACCTGTTCTGGCGCCTGAAGCCCGGCATCGACCTCACCGACAAGACGGAGGCCGAGTTCAAGCAGGCCCTGGACTACATGAAGCAGTTCGACCAGGCCAAGGGCATCGCCGACCTGAAGGCCACCGTCGCCTACGCCCGCACCATGGACGGCAGTAACGGCAAGGTCGGCACGATGGGCTACTGCCTCGGCGGCCGCCTCGCCATGATGATGGCCACCGAGTCCGACGCCGACGTGAACATCTCCTATTACGGCGTCGGCCTCGACGGCCTGCTCGGCGGCCTTGACCACGTCGCCGCGCCGTTGCTCATCCACATCGCCGACGAGGACGGCTTCTTCCCCGCCGAAGGCCGCGCCAAGGTCGTCGAAGCCGCCAAGGCCCGCCAGCACGTCCACGCCTACACTTACCCGAAGGCCGACCACGCCTTTGCCCGCGTCGGCGGTACTCACTGGCAGGCCCGCGCTGCGACCATCGCCAACGGCCGCTCCGCCGAAGCCCTCGCCGAAGCGCTCGGCTGATGACCCTCGACCAGCTTGCCGCCCTCGTCCCCGACGGCGCCAAGCTGGCGCTGCCGCCGGACAACTCGCTCGCTCCCTGCGCCTTCGCCCGCGCCCTGGTCCGGCGCGGCGTTCGCGGCCTCCGCCTGCTCGGCGTCCCCGTTTCCGGCTTCGCCACCGACCTGCTGATCGGCGCCGGCTGCGTCGCTGAGGTCGAGACCTCCGCCGTCACCCTCGGCGAAGCCGGCCTGGCCCCCCGCTTCACCGCCGCCGTTGCCGCCGGCACGATCCGCGTGCTCGACGCCACCTGCCCCGCCATCCACACCATGCTGCAGGCCGCCGAGAAGGGCGTCCCCTACATGCCGCTGCGCGGCGTGCTCGGCAGCGACCTCGTCGCCCACCGCCCGGACTGGCGCGTCGTGCAGAACCCGTTCGCCGACGAGCCCGACGAGATCCTGCTGCTCCCCGCCCTGCAACCCGACATCGCCGCCTTCCACGCCGTGATGGCCGACGAGGCCGGCAACGTCTGGGTCGGCCGCCGCCGCGAACTCGCCACCATCGCCCATGCTTCCAAGCGCGTCCTGGTCACCGTGGAGCGCATCGTCCCCGGCAACCTGCTCGACGACGAACGCCTCGCCCCCGGCACTATCAGCGCCACCTACATCGACGCCGTCGCCATCGCCGAACACGGCGCCTGGCCCATCGCCCTCCTAGACGAATACGAGGCCGACCCGGCCCACATCACCGCCTACGCCAAAGCCGCCCGCACCGATGCCGGCTTCCAGGCCTATCTCGACGCCCATGTCTTCGACCGGCGCGCCGCGGAATGATCCACCCGCAGGAGCGCCTGATCGGCGCGGTCGCCCGCCTTATCCTCGACCCGGCCGCCCCGCCCGCGCGACACATCGCCGTCGGCGCCGCCTCCCCCATCCCCGCCGCCGCGAGTTGGCTGGTCAAGAAGCTCGGTCACGACGTCCGCCTGTCGCTGCTGCACAAGCGCACCGGCAACCCCTTCACCGAAGGCTCCCGCGAACTCTTCGACCTCGCGGGCCAGGGCCGGCTCGACCTGTTCTTCCTCGGTGGCGGCCAGATCGACGGACAGGCCAACATCAACCTCATCGGCACCGGCGCCTGGCCCGGCCAGACCGCCCGCTTCCCCGGCAGCTTCGGCAGCGCCTTCATGTACATGACGGTCCCGCGCACCATCCTGTTCCGCGAGGAACACAGCCGCCGGGTCCTGGTCGAGAAAGTCGACGCGATCAGCGCCCCCGGCATCTCGCCCCCCGGCCAGTTCCGACGCGGCACCGCCCAGGCCCTCGTCACCGGTCGCTGCGTCTTCAGCTTCGACGGCACCGGCTTCCACCTCGCCTCCCGCCACCCCGGCGAGACGTCCGAGACGATCCGCGCCGAAACCGGCTTCGACTACGCCGACGCTGATGCGCCCGAAACGCTCGACCCGACCGCGGAAGAACTCACGCTCCTCCGCGGCCCCGTCCGTGCAGAGATGCTAGAGACCTACCCCGAGTTCTGCGCCCGGGTCTGGCCCAACGCCTAACTCAAACCCGCCGCCGCCGCAGCGCCAGCATCCCGAACAGCCCGGCCCCCAACAGCCCGATCGTGCCGGGCTCCGGAACCTGGAATGTATCCAACACCGCCGCATCCGCCTGAGCGATATACGCCGCCAGCGCCGTGGTCGGGTGCAGGTAGAAATACAGATACTTATCCTCCGCCAGGATCTCCGAAGTCGTCTGGATCCGGGCCTTGTTCACCTCGCCCTCGTTGCAGACATTCGCCCCGCCGAAACGCGTGCAGTAATCGGTCGACGTCGCATTGGCGGCAAAGCCGTAGGCGGTCGGATTGGCCAGGATCGCGCTCGTCACCGTGTTCTGATTGACCAGCGCGATATTGATCCCCTGGGCGATATACGGCGCCAACGCCACGGCCAGCGTATCCGTCACCGGCCCCGTCAGCAGGATGTTCTTCGCCCCAAGCCCGACCAGCGTCTGCACGTAGCCGGTGATGTTCTGCGTCCCTTGCGCGACCGAGATGCCGAGCGGCGTGTCGTTCCCGCCCCCGACGCCGGCCGTCGTGAACGTGATCAGATCCGTGCTGTTGAACCGCCGCCCCGAATCGACCAGCGCCTGCACTTCCTGCGCGAAGCCCGGCAGCATCAGCGCCGGCGGGTTGTTATTGACCGCCCCGGTCGTCGCGCCGCCATAGGCGTAGTTCGTCACGGCGCTCGTCGGCAGCGCGTAGTGATACTGCAGCGCATCGATGATGTTCAGCGCATTGCCGTAGCGCCCGTCCGCGCCGACCTGCGTGCTGACCGGGTTCGTCAGCAGCGCGTTGCCGAAATCGGCATAGCTATCGCCGATGACGGTCAAGCTGCTGAACCGCCCGGTCACCTGCGCCCGATTGTAGAACGGCAGCGTCGCCAACAAGCCGGGATTGTTGGCCAGCAGCGCATACACATCGAGCGCCGGCGTGATCGCCACCGACGGCACCGCATGCCCTGGCGTCGGCGCCAAAGTCAGCGCGCCGGCAACCATACCCGCCATCGCCAGCCGAACGGCCGAACCGCCGCGTCCAAAAATACCAGCCATTCCACCCTCGATCTTTTTAATCTGATCGAGAGACTAAGAACCTCCGAGTGGTCACGTCAAATTGAGCGACTACTCCGTATCGAGCGCGTACCCCGCCGCTCGCACCGTCCGCACCACGTCCAGCTCGCCCTCGCCGTTGATGCTCTTCCGCAACCGCCGGATATGCACGTCCACGGTCCGCGGCTCGACATGGATGTCCCGTCCCCATACCGCGTTCAGCAACTCCTCGCGCGAGAACACCCGCCGCGGATGCTGCATCAGGAACTCCAGCAGCCGGTACTCCGTCGGCCCCAGGTGCACCGCCCGGTTGTTCCGCTGCACCCGGTGCGCCGACTGGTCCATGACGATGTCGTGGAACTCGAGCTGCCCCCGCACCGTCGGCGGCCCGGCCCGGCGCAACAGCGCCCGCATCCGCGCCAGCAGCGCATCCATGTTGAACGGCTTGGTGATGTAGTCGTCCGCGCCGGTGTTCAGCCCGCGCACCGCGTCCTGATCCTCGCTGCGCGCCGTCACCATGATCACCGGCAGGTCCCGCGTCGCCGGCCGCCGCCTGATTTGCCGGCATACCTCGATGCCCGACATCACCGGCAGCATCCAATCCAGCAGCACGATGTCCGGCGGCGACTCCGTGATGCGCGAGATCGCCTCCTGCCCGTCCACGGCCTCCTCGACCTGGAAGCCCTGCTTCTCGAGGTTGTAGCGGAGCATCGCCACCAACGCCGCTTCGTCTTCGACCACGAGAACCATGGGCTTTTGCATCAATCGTCTCCGTGCTGCCGCACGACCGCGTAAGCCGCGGCATCCGTGCCCTTGGGCCGATCGTCGTCCAGCGACTCGCCGGTCGCGGCGTAATAGACAGTCTCGGCGATGTTGGTGGCGTGATCGCCGATCCGCTCGATGTTCTTGGCGATAAACAGCAGATGCGTGCAGGGCGTGATGTTGCGCGGGTCTTCCATCATGTAGGTGATGAATTCGCGGAAGATCGAGTTGTAGAGGTCGTCGATCGCCTGATCGGACTGCCACACCTGCAGCGCCTTCGCCGGGTCGTTCTCGCCGACGGCGTCGATCACCAGCCGCAAATTGTCCTGCGCCAGCCGGGCCATCGTCGCCAGCCCGGTGAGCGTGAACGGCAGGGTGAACTGCCCCAGCACGATGCTCCGCTTGGCGACGTTCTTGGCGTAGTCGCCGATCCGTTCCAGCTGCGCCGAGATCTTCAACCCGGCGACGATCTGCCGGAGGTCGTTGGCCATCGGCTGCCGCAGCGCCAGCAGCCGGATCACCGCCGACTCGATCTGCCGCTCCAGCAGGTCGACCGCCTTGTCCTGCTGCACCGCTTGCGTGGCCACGTCCGGGTCCAACCCGACGATCGCCTGCGTGGCCAGCGCGACCTGGTTCTCGACCAGCCCGCCCATCTCGGTCAGCTGATCGCGCAACCGATCCAATTCTTGCGTAAAGCTCTTCACGATATGTGGGGCCTCGGACATGGCATTTTCTCCCCCGCTCAGCCGAACCGGCCGGTGATGTATTCCTGCGTCTTCTTCTGCTTCGGCGCGGTGAACATCTCGGCCGCCGGCGCCACCTCGATCAGCTCGCCGAGGTAGAAGAACGCCACCTGGTCCGCGCATCGCGCCGCCTGCTGCATGTTGTGCGTGACGATCGCGATGGTGAACTCGGTCTTCAGCTCGTCGATCAGCTCCTCGACCTTCAACGTACTGATCGGGTCCAACGCGCTCGTCGGCTCGTCCAGCAGGATCACCTCCGGCCGCGTCGCGATGGTGCGCGCGATGCACAGCCGCTGCTGCTGCCCGCCCGACATCCCCATCGCCGACCCGGTCAGCCGGTCCTTCACCTCGGTCCACAGCGCCGCCCGCGTCAGCGACCACTCGACCCGCTCATCCATCTCCGCCCGGCTGAGCTTCTCGTGCAGCCGCACCCCGAAGGCGATGTTGTCGTAGATCGACATCGGGAACGGAGTCGGCTTCTGGAACACCATCCCGACCCGGCTGCGCAAATCGTTCACGTCGACGTCGGCACCGATGATGTTCTGCCCATCCATCAGCACCTCGCCCTCGGCGCGCTGCCCCGGATACAGGTCGTACATCCGGTTCAGGCACCGCAGCAGCGTCGACTTGCCGCAGCCGCTGGGGCCGATCATGCCGGTCACCTGCTTGTCCGGCAGGTCCAGGTTGATCCCCTTCAGCGCCTTGTTGGTGCCGTAGAAGAAATCGAGGTTCCGGATCGCCAGCCGCGGCGCCGCGATCGCCGCCGTCGAGCGGGCCTGCATCGTGCTCATCCCGCCCGCAGTCGCGTCTCGTTCCATAACCGGCATCCTCAGTTCCTCTTCCGCAACGCGAACCGCGCGACGATGTTCAAAGCCAACACGCCGACCGTGATGATCAGCGCTCCCACCCAGGCCAGCTGCGTCCAGTCCTCATATGCCGACCCGGCATATTGATAGATCGTCACCGGCAGGCTGCTCATCGGGTGGTTCATGTCGAGCGACCAGTTCAGATTGCCCAGCGACGTGAACAGCAGCGGCGCCGTCTCGCCGGCGATCCGCGCCACCGCCAGCAACACGCCCGTCATGATCCCGTCGAGCGCCGCCCGGTAGCAGACGAAGACGATCGTCTTCCACTTCGGCGCTCCCAGCGCCATCGCCGCCTCGCGCAGCGCCGTCGGGATCAGCCGCAGCATGTCTTCCGTGGTCCGCACCACGATCGGGATCACGATCACCGCCAGCGCCACCGCCCCGGCCCAGCCGGAGAACCCGCCGAACGGGCTCACCAGGATCTGGTACACGAACAACCCGATCAGGATGCTCGGCGCCGACAACAGGATGTCCGACACGAACCGGATCACGTCGCCCAGCTTCGACCCGGCCGAATACTCCGACAGGTACGTCCCCACCATCAGCCCGATCGGCGTCCCGATCAGCGTCCCCAGCGCCGTCTGGATCAGGCTGCCGACGATCGCGTTCAACAGCCCGCCCCCGGAGCCCGGCGGCAAGGTGATGTGCGTCAGCACGCTCAGCGATAATCCCTTGTAGCCGAGCGCCACCAGCGTCACCAGGATGGACGCCAGGAAGAACAGCCCGACGCCCGCCGCGATCCAGCACAGCGTCCGCACCACCCGGTCCGCGACTCGCCGCCGCCGCCCGAGCGACTTGGCGACCGCCTCGTTGCGGACGACCCGGCGTGCCGTCATCGACCCGCTCATGTCCGCACCCCCGGCCGCAGCAACAGCCGCGACAGCGCCAGCACGATGAACGAGATCACGAACAGGATGAACCCCAGCGCCAGCAGCGACGACAGCTTCAAGCTCCCCGCCGGGCTCTCCGGGAACACCAGGGCCACGATCGAGGCGATGGTGTTGCCCGGCCCGAACAGGCTCGGCGTGATCCGGTTCGCGTTGCCGATCACGAACGTCACCGCCATCGTCTCGCCCAGCGCCCGCCCGAGCCCGAGCATGATGCCGCCGACCACGGAACTGCGCGTATAGGGCAGCACGATCGAGCCCATCACTTCCCAGGTCGTCGATCCCAGCCCGTAGGCGCTCTCTTTATAGACGGCCGGCACGGTCATGAAGACGTCGCGCATCGTCGCCGCGATGAACGGGATGATCATGATCGCCAGCACGATCGAGGCGGTGAAGATCCCCGTCCCGAACGGCGCCCCCGAGAACAAGTCGCCGATCACCGGGATGTCGCCCAGATTGTCGATCAGCGGCGGTTGGATGTAGGTCGCCATGAACGGCACCAACACCGCGAAGCCCCACATGCCGTAGATGATCGACGGCACCGCGGCCAGCAGCTCCACCGCCGTGCCGACCGGCCGCCGCAGCCAGGCCGGCGCAAGCTCGGTAAGAAAGACGGCGATCCCGAACGAGATCGGCACCGCCATGACCAATGCGATGACGGAGGTGATCAGCGTCCCGTAGATCGCGACCGCGCCGCCATAGACGTCCTGGACCGGGTCCCAGTCGGTGTCGACCAGGAAATGGAGACCGAACTGGCGGAAGGCGGGCAATCCGCCCACGAAGAGCGTGACGATGATGGCGCCCAGGAGCACCAGCACGAGTAGTCCAGATCCCTTTGCGACGAGCGCGAAGATGGCGTCGCCCGTGCTGGCCCCGCGCTTGGGCCGCTGTGGGATGGCTTTGGATGCTGGAGCTGCAGCGAGGGCATCGGACACGATGATTCCTATCGAAGAAGCGTGCCCGAGCCGACTGGCCCAGGCACGCTCCGGCGTTTAAGCGGACCGGCGTTTACTTGTAGTTAAGCTGCTGCTTCCAGGTCGCGCGGACGAGGTCCTTCACGGCCGCCGGCAGCGGCACGTATTCGAGCTGCGTCGCGATGGCGTCGCCATGCTCGTAGTCCCAGTTCGCCCACTTCAGCACCGTCTGCGCGCGCGCCGGATCCTTGGGGTCGGTCGGGATCAGCAGGAACGTCGCCGACACGATGGGCCAGCTGGTCGCACCGGGCTGGTCGATCAGGCTGACGGCGTAATCCTTCGCACCCTTCCAGTCGGCGCCCGAAGCCGCGGCCTGGAAGCTCGCCATCGTCGGCTTGACGAACTGGCCGTCCTTGTTCTTCAGCTCGGTGGTCGCGAGGTGGTTCTGGCTCGCATAGGCGTTCTCGACGTAGCCGATGCCGCCACGGACCTGCTTGACGCTGCCGGCCACGCCGTCATTGCCCTTGGCGCCGTTGCCCACCGGCCACTTCACGCTCGTGCTGGCACCGACAGACGACTTCCAGCTCTCGCTGGCGGACGACAGGTAGCTGGTGAACACATACGACGTGCCCGACGCATCCGCACGGTACACCGGAGCGATGGCGATGCTCGGCAGCTTCAACCCGGCGTTGATCGCCTCGATCTTGGCGTCGTTCCACTTGGTGATCTTGCCCGCGTAGATCTCGGCCAGGATCTCGCCCGTCAGCTTCAGCTGGTCGGCTTCTATCCCCGGCAGGTTCACGATCGGCACAACCGCGCCCATCACCATCGGGAACTGCACCAGCTTGTTGGTGGCCAGCTTCTCCGCATCCACCGGCGCGTCCGAGGCGCCGAAATCCACCGTGCGGTTGATGATCTGGTTCTGCCCGCCGCCCGAACCGATCGCCTGGTAGTTCAGCGTGACGCCCACGGCCGACTTCGCCGCCTCGCCCCACTTGGTATAGACCGGCGCCGGGAACGTCGCGCCAGCACCCGTGATTTCCTGCGCTGCGGCCGGCAGCACGGCGGCGCAATTCAGCGCGCCTGTGACCGCTGCCGTCGCCAGCAAGATGGTAGTGAATTTCATTGATGGGTTCCTCGTTGAGGCATATGGCGCCGAAGCCGTTGCTGTTCCGGCGATCCAATGGGGCGGGTTTTCGCAGTCTTTAGCGGCACATACATTGCAGATTTGTGACAGTTCGATGACAGCCGCCTAAGCGCACGCAGATCCCACATGCTCTGGACGACATTGCACTCCGGCCATTCATTACGATCATTGCCCAATGCCAGATGCCGTGAGCCAGACCTCGATCCGCCGCCCCCTCGTCATGGCCGCCGTCATGGCCGCGATGTTCATGATCTCCATCGAGGCCACCATCGTCTCGACCGCCATGCCTCAGATCGCCGCCCAGCTCGGCGATCTCCGCCTCTACGCCTGGGTGTTCTCCTCCTTCCTCCTCGCCCAGACCGCCACCACCATCGTGTTCGGCAAACTCTCCGACACATTCGGCCGCAAGCCGGTGATCCTCGTCGGCATCGCCATCTTCCTCGTCGGCTCCGTGCTGTGCGGCTTGGCGACCTCGATGCCGCTGCTGATCGGCTACCGCCTGCTACAGGGCGCCGGCGCCGGCGCCGTCCAACCCATCGCGCTCACCGTGGTGGGCGACCTCTACCCGGCCAACGAGCGCGGCCGGGTCCAGGGTTACCTGTCCAGCGTCTGGGGCATCTCCTCCGTCCTCGGTCCGCTCGCCGGCGGCCTCATCACCCAGCGCTTCAACTGGGCCTGGGTGTTCTGGATCAACGTCCCGCTCGGCATCGCCGCGGCGGTCCTGTTCGGCACCTATCTTAAGGAGAACGTGGTCCGCACCAAGCGCCGGGTCGACGTATTGGGCGCCGTGCTCTTTACCACCGGCATCGCCGGCCTGATGACCGCACTGACCGAGATCGGCACCTCGTCGACCAACGTCGCCATCGCGCTGGCCGTGTTCGCCGTCGCCGCGATTCTGTTCGTAATGCAGGAGCGCCGGGTCGACGATCCGATGCTGGCATTCGACCTTTGGAGCCGCCGCCCGATCGCGTCTGCCAACGCCGCTACCATGCTCTCCGGCATGGCGCTGATCGGCCTCAGCGCCTTTCTGCCGATGTACGTCCAAGGCGTCCTCGGCCGTACCGCGCTGATCGCTGGCTTCACTCTGACCGCGATGTCGTTCGGCTGGCCGGTGGGCGCGCTTATCGCCGCGCGTCGCCTCCTGCCCACCATCGGCCTGCGTAGCACCATGCTCGCCGGCGGCATCCTGCTCCCGATCGGCGCTTGCGCGATGCTATTCCTGGCGCCCGGCCGGTCGCCGCTGGTCGCCGGCGCCGGGTCGCTCGTGATGGGCCTCGGCATGGGCCTGCTCAGCACCGCCGCCATCGTGCTCATCCAGAGCAGCGTCGGCTGGGAGGAGCGCGGCTCCGCCACCGCGTCGAACGTCTTCGCCCGTAACCTCGGCAGCACCTTCGGCGCCACCGTCCTCGGCGGGGTCCTCAACGTCAGCCTCGCCGACAACGCCGGGGGCGCCATCAGCTACGCCCAGATCCGCACCCTGCTCGAGCGCCCCGGCGAGACCCTCGCCGACCCGGCCATCCAGGCCGCCCTAGGTCACGCGTTGCACTTGTGCTTCTGGGCCATGTTCGCCATCACGTTGGCCGCCCTGGCTGCCGCCACCCTTGTGCCGCGCACCAAGCTGACCCAGCCGGTCACGGAAACGCAACTGGTAGAGTAGCCCTACCCCGCCTTCATCTTTGGCGGCAGTTCGATCCGGATCGACAACTCCTTCAACTGCGCTGCCGACACCTCCGACGGCCCGCCCAGCATAAGATCCTCGCCCTGCTGGTTCATCGGGAACAGGTTCACCTCCCGCAGGTTCGGCTCGTTGGCCAACAGCATTACGATCCGGTCGATCCCCGCCGCCATCCCGCCATGCGGCGGCGCCCCATACTTGAACGCGTTCAGCATGCCGCCGAACTGCTCCTCGACCGCATTAGGCGGATAGCCCGCGATCTCGAATGCCTTGAGCATGATCTCGGCCTTGTGGTTCCGGATCGCGCCCGACGCCATCTCGTAGCCGTTGCACACGATGTCGTACTGATACGCCCCGATCGTCAGCGGATCCTTCTCGTTCAGCGCCTGCAACTCGCCCTGCGGCATGGAGAACGGGTTGTGGCTGAAGTCGATCTTCTTGGTCTCTTCGTTCATCTCGTACATCGGGAAGTCCACGATCCAGCAGAACCGGAACGCCCCCTCCTCGATCAGCCCAAGCTCATTGCCCAACCGCGTCCGCACCGACCCGGCAAATTTCGGCGCCTCGTCCGGCTTGCCCGCAGCAAAGAACACCGCATCCCCTGCCCCGAGCCCACAAGCCGCCTTGATCGCCTCCAGCCGCTCCGGCTCCAGGTTTTTGGCGATCGGCCCCTTCGCCCCTTCGCCCTCGAACGCGATGTAGCCCAGCCCGCCGGCGCCCTGCTCCCGCGCCCACTCGTTCAGCTTGTCGAAGAACCCCCGCGGCTTCCCACCCGCCCCCGGTGCCGGGATCGCCCGCACCACGCCGCCCGACGCCGCGATCTTGGCGAACAGCCCGAACCCCGACCCGGCGAACTGCTCCGTCACGTCCCGGATCACCAGCGGGTTGCGCAGATCCGGCTTGTCCGACCCGTAATCCAGCATCGCCTGCGCATACGGAATGTGCCGCCACGGCCCGGCATCCATCGTCCGCCCTTCAGCGAACTCGGCGAACGTCCCGTGGATCACCGGCTCCATCGCCGCGAACACGTCCGCCTGCGTCACGAAGCTCATCTCGACGTCGAGCTGGTAGAACATCAGCGTCCGGTCCGCCCGCCCCGCCTCGTCGCGGAAGCACGGCGCGATCTGGAAGTAGCGGTCGAACCCGGCCACCATGGTGAGCTGCTTGAACTGCTGCGGCGCTTGCGGCAGCGCGTAGAACTTCCCCGGATGCAGACGCGCCGGCACCAGGAAGTCCCGTGCCCCTTCCGGAGACGACACTGTCAGGATCGGCGTCTGGAACTCGTTGAACCCAATCTCGATCATCCGCCGCCGGATGCTGTCGATGATCTTGGCCCGCAGGATCATCGCCTTCTGCAGCCGCTCCCGCCGCAGATCCAAGAACCGGTAGCGAAGCCGCAGCTCCTCCGGATAGTTGTGCTCGCCCACCACCTGGATCGGCAGCACGTCCGCCGCGCTCTGCACGGAGACCTCGCTCACCTGCAGCTCGACGTCGCCCGTCGGCAGCTTCGGGTTCTTGGTCCCCTCGCTGCGCATCACCACCGTTCCGGTGACGGTGATGACGCTCTCCTGCCGCAAGGCATCAACGGTCTCGAACCCCGGGCTCCCCGCCGGCAGCACGCACTGCGTCAGCCCGTAATGATCGCGCAGGTCGACGAACAGCAGCCCGCCATGATCCCGCTTGCTATGGATCCAGCCCGACAGCCGAACCTCGGAGCCGGCATCCGACGCGCGAAGCGCGCCGCAGGTGTGAGTGCGGTAAGCGTGCATAGTCAAACAGCCAGTTTGCGATGAAGGTTCCCGCTCTGTATTGAGGCGCCCCATGCCACGCAAGCCCTCGACCGATTTCGCCGCCCCCGTCCTGATCACCGACACCGAGTCGCTCCGCGAGCTCTGCGCCCGTCTGCGTCTCGAGAGCTTCGTCGCCATCGACACCGAATTCATGCGGGAGCGGACCTACTACCCCGAGCTGTGCGTCGTGCAGCTCGGCGGCGAGAACGACGTCGCCGTCATCGACGCCCAGGCCGAGGGCATCGACCTGGCTAGCCTCGGCGACCTCCTTGCCGACCCGGCCGTCGTCAAGGTGTTCCACGCCGCCCGCCAGGACGTCGAGATCTTCCTCGAACTCTTCGGCGTCGTCCCCACTCCCATCTTCGACACCCAGGTCGCCGCCATGGTGGCCGGTTTCGGCGACCAGGTGGGCTACGACGCGCTGGTCTCCTCCACCACCGGCGGCAACATCGACAAGGCGCACCGCTTCTCCGACTGGTCCGCCCGCCCCCTCTCGCCCGCCCAGATCACCTACGCCGCCGCCGACGTCACCTGGTTGCGCCTGGTCTACCTCGCTTTGTGCGAACGCCTCGAGCGCGAAGACCGTCTCGACTGGGTCAAGCAGGAGATGGGCGTCCTCGCCGAACCCAGCACGTACCGCGCCGACCCCGAAATTCTCTGGGAACGCCTGCGCCCCCGCAGCAACAACCGCCGCACGCTGGGCCTGCTCCGCGCCGCCACCGCCTGGCGCGAGCGCGAAGCCCAGCGGATCAACATCCCCCGCCAGCGCCTGATCAAGGATGAAAGCCTGCTCGAGATCGCCGCCAGCGCGCCCGACACCGTCGAGGCCCTCAGCCGCATCCGCGGCGTCACCCGGGGTTTCGCCGAAGGCAAGACCGGCACCGGGCTGCTGGCCGCCCTGCGGGACGCTGCCAACCTGGCCGAGGACGACCTTCCCGCCGCCCCGCGCGGCCGCGAGGGTGCAAAGCCCTCCCCCGCCTTGGTCTCGCTGCTCAAGGTGCTGCTCGCCGCCAAATGCGAGGAGCACGACGTCGCTCCCCGACTGCTCGCCTCCTCCGAAGATCTCGACCGCCTCGCCTCCGAAGACGCGCCGGACATCCCCGCCATGACCGGCTGGCGCCGCGAGGTGTTCGGCAACGACGCCCTGCTGCTCAAGGCCGGCCACATCACCCTCGGCGTCGACGGCAAACGCATCAAGCTGGTCCGCGTATGACCGGGCGCCGTGCGCCGTTCTGGACGGCCGCCCTGCTGCTCACCTGTATTGCCCAAGCCCGCGCCGACGACCCGGCCCCAGCCGCACCCGTGCCGCCCCCCGCCAACCAAGAGATCATCTACAAGGGCGAGGCCACCCGTATCCTCGGCCGCAGCGTCCGCGACCCCGACAACAATCAGGTCGGCCGCATCGTCGACGTCCTCGTCGACGACCAGGGCGTCCCCCGCGCCGCGTTGATCGATTTCGGCGGTTACATGGGCGTCGGCAACCGCCGCATCGCCGTCGCCTGGCGCGCGCTGCATTTCCTGCCGGCGGCCGAACATTTCCAGATCCGGATCGACATGACGGCCGATCAGATTAAGGAAACCCCCGACTTCAAGCCTGTAGTCCGCGCCGACGCGCCGCCCGTCACCATGGCCGCGCCACCGCCTCCCCCCGGCGTGCCCGCCCTGGGTAAATGAAGGGGGGTCCCGGCCAATACGGCCTGGATTGGCACAATTTCTTCGTCGCCAACGTCCAGACCGGCTTCGGCCCCTTCATCGCCGTCTACCTGAGCTCCGAAGCCTGGACCCAAGGTCAGATCGGCACCGCCCTGAGCGTCGGCACGGTCGCCGGCATGGTCAGCCAACTGCCTGGCGGCGCCCTGGTCGATTGGCTGCACAACAAACGCTTGGCCGCCTTGGCCGCCTGCCTCGCCATCTGCTTCAGCGCCACCATGCTCGCCATCTGGCCGGAATGGCTCCCGGTCCTGGGCGCCGAGATCCTGCACGGCTTCGCCAGCGCCATGCTCCCCGCCGCCATCGCCGCCATGAGCCTCGCCCTTGTCGGCCGCGCCGAGTTTGGTGAACGCGTCGGCCGCAACTCCCGCTTCGCCGCCCTCGGCAACGGTATCGCCGCCGCAATCATGGGCGCCGTCGGCTCCTACGTCTCCGAAGTCGCCGTCTTTTATCTCACCGCAGCCCTGATGCTGCCCGGTATCGCCGCCCTTTACTGGATCCCGCAGCGCGGCACGGAGCTACCCACGCCGCAGGACGTCGGCGCCAACTCCTGGCGCGACGCCCTGCGCCTTCTCCTCGGCTGGCGCATCTTGGTCTTCGCCGCGGTGGTCGTCCTGTTCTTCCTCGGTAACGCCGCGATGCTGACGCTCGTCGCCGGCGAGGTGACCAAGTCGCTTGGCAAGCAGGCCAGCCTCGTCATCGCCGCCTGCATCGTCCTGCCGCAACTCCTGGTCGCCTACGCCTCGCCCCATGTCGGCCGCCTCGCCGACCGCTGGGGCCGTCGCCCCGTCATCGCGCTGACCTTCCTCGCCGTGCCCCTTCGCGGCGCGCTGCTCGCCCTGTTCGGTGGCGGCGCCTTCCTACCGCTGATCCAGGTCCTCGACGGCGTCAGCGCCGCCGGCTTCGGCGTCCTGCTTCCGCTGATGGCTGCCGACCTCACCCGCGGCACCGAACGCTTCACCCTCTGCATGGGCATGTTCGGCCTGGCCGCCGGCTTCGGCGCCACGATCAGCACCGCCCTCGCCGGCCACCTTGCCGACGTCTACGGTAACTCGGTCGCCCTCTGGGCGCTCGCCGCCGCCGGGCTCGGCGCCGTGCTGCTCGCCGTCACTGCCCTCCCCGAAACCCGGCCCACCGCCCAACCGGTTCCCGTATGACCCTGCGCCCCTCGCCACGCACCCTGAAGCGCCTCCGCCGCGGCCCGCTCACCTCGCCGCGCCTGTGGCGTCGCCGTATCGCCATATGGGGCGGCGCCGTCATCGTCAGCCTGGCTGCCATCGCCTTCGCCCAAGCCGCCGACTGGGCTACCGCCGCCTTTCACGCCATGACCGCCCCCAGCCCCTGGCTCGCGCTGCTCCTCTGCCCCGCCGGCCTCGTGCTCTCCGTCTGGCTCACCCAGCGCGTCTTTCCCGGTGCCCAGGGCAGCGGCATCCCGCAAGTCATCGCCTCCATGCACCTGCACGACCCGGCGATCGTCTCCCGTATTCTCTCCCTCCGCATCGCCGCCGGCAAAGTGGTCCTCACCCTGCTCGGCCTCGCCAGCGGCGCCTCCATCGGCCGCGAAGGCCCCACCGTCCAGGTCAGCGCCTCCATCATGCAGGCGCTCGGCACCTGGCTCCGCCTGCCCCGCGCCGAAGCCCAGCGCGCCCTGGTCCTGGCCGGCGGCGCCGCCGGCGTCTCCGCCGCCTTCAACACGCCGCTTGCCGGCGTCGTCTTCGCCATCGAAGAGCTGAGCCACTCCTTCGAGGCCCGCACCAGCGGCACCGTGCTCACCGCCGTCATCATCTCCGGCATCGCCACGCTTTCGCTGGTCGGCAACTACGCCTATTTCGGCAGCACCGGCGCCCAGTTCGACCTCGGCTCCGCCTGGCTCGCCGTCCTCGTCTGCGGCGTCCTCGGCGGCGGCCTCGGCGGCGGCTTCAGCGAGTGCCTGGTCCGCTTCGCCAACGGCCAAACCGGCATCATGGGCCGCCTGTTCGCCCGCAAGCCCCTCACCTTCGCTGCCTGCTGCGGCCTCGCCCTCGCGATCATCGGCCTGTGGACCCACGGCGCCACTTACGGCACCGGCTACGAGCAAGCCCGCTCCATGGTCGAAGGCCATGACGACCTGCCGGCCGCCTTCTTCCTGGCCAAGCTCGCCGCCACCACGATCTCCTATCTCAGCGGCATCCCCGGCGGCATCTTCGCCCCCTCGCTCGCCGTCGGCGCCGGCCTCGGCCAATCGCTCACCGCCTGGCTCCCCGGCCCCGCCGGCGCCATCGTGCTGCTCGGCATGGTCGGCTACTTCTCCGGCGTGGTCCAAGCCCCCATCACCGCCGCCGTCATCGTCCTCGAGATGACCGAGAACCAGAAGATGACCATCCCCCTGATGGCCACCTCCCTGCTCGCCTACGGCGTCTCTCGCCTAGTCTGCCGTCGCCCGCTCTACGGCGCGCTGGCCCGCCGCTTCATGCAGGTCCTAGAAAACCGCCCCACGCCCACCCCGTAGGGCGGGCTTCAGCCCACCAAGACCCTAAGCCGCCAAAACCTTATCGAACGTCCGCTTGCGCCGCTGCAACAACGTCCAAGCCAGTTTCGCCGCCCCAGTCCCCAACCGTCCCCGCGGCGGCAGCCCCACTGTCTTCAGCACCATCCCCGTGCTGCGCTCGATGTGCTTCCACTGATAGAACCCCATCGCCCGGCCCATATACCCAGCGATGCACTTCTTGTGGTCGTAGACCGCCCCCTCCGGCTCGTTCCCGCAATGATACGCGAACGCCAGTTCGTCATCCTCGCTCTCGGTGATCCGCCCCCCGGCGATCTTTAGCCGTGAGAGCATCCCCAGCTTCTCCCGCCCGAGATACCGCTTCATGTGGTCGTAAAATAGCTTGAAGTGGCGATACTCGTCCGCCCCGATCAGCTTGCAGATCTGCTTGAGCACCGGCTCGCTCGTCGCATCCGCCAGCGCCGTGTAGTAACTGCTGGTCCCCGTCTCTACCATGCAGCGCGCGATCAGCTCGCCCGTCAGCGACCCGCGCACGCTGAAATCCACATCCAGCGGGATCTTGTATCCATCCCGATACCGCTGGAACGATTGATCGAAGTTCCATGTGGGGTCCGCCAGCATCGACCACTTCCCCAGTGCGTCCCCATGCTGGACTTCCTCGACGGCCCAATTGTCGGTCGCCAGCTTGAAGTCCGGGTCGTCCTTGAACACCCGCTTCAGATAGACGGCGTAATCCAGCCCGTTCTTCTCGACCATCGCCGCCGCCTTCACGAGCGGGATGATCTCGGGATCGACCTTGGACGCATCGAAGCTGTCCCAGACCACGTCGTTCAGCGTCCAGTGTTTCATGACGGATTTCTTACAGACAGCAAAACGCCGCGCCTATGACCCTGGGGTCACAGTCGCGGCGTTGAACGCAGGGACGTCACACATAAGCGTGACGCATGAAGTAACGCTATGGCGCGCCGGCCGCCGAGATCATCGCCCGCGCCGACTGCATCCGCGCCTGGATGCTGTCCAACGCCGTGACGTTCATCTTGTCCGCCGCCGCGTAATCCGCCTCGGCCTGTTTCAGCCGCTCTTCCGCCTTGCCCTTCGAGACTTCCGCCACCGGCGTCGCCTCATCGGCCAGCACGGTGCAGCGCTCCGGCGTGATCTCGCAGAACCCGCCGCTCACATAGAGCTGCGCCGTCGGCTTGCCGCCCTCGTGCAGCGTGATGGTGCCGCCGCGCAGCAGCACGATCATCGGCGTGTGCCCGGGCATCACGCCGATCTCGCCTTCGGCGGCCGGGATCACCGCCATGTCGACCGGCTGCGACAGCAGCAACCGGTCCGGGGCGACGATCTCGAGCAGCGTCGGCATGCTTACGCCGCCACTTTCATCGACTCGGCCTTCTTCACCGCGTCGTCGATCGTGCCGACCATGTAGAACGCTGCCTCCGGTAGATGGTCATACTTGCCGTCGATAATCGCCTTGAACGACCGCACCGTATCGGCCACCGGCACGAAGATGCCCGGCGTGCCGGTGAACACTTCCGCGACGTGGAACGGCTGGCTGAGGAACTTCTCAATCCGCCGTGCCCGCGACACGACCAGCTTGTCGTCTTCCGACAGCTCGTCCATGCCGAGAATGGCGATGATGTCCTGCAGGCTCTTGTAGGTCTGCAGCACGCGCTGCACTTCGCGCGCCACGGCGTAATGCTCGTCTCCCACGATCCGCGGCTCGAGCGCACGGCTGGTGCTGTCCAACGGGTCGACCGCCGGATAGATTCCCTTCTCGGAGATGGCGCGGTTCAGCGTCGTCGTCGCGTCCAAGTGAGCGAACGACGTGGCAGGCGCCGGGTCGGTTAAGTCGTCGGCCGGCACGTAGATCGCCTGCACCGAAGTAATAGAACCCTTCTTGGTGGAGGTAATCCGCTCCTGCAGGGCGCCCATGTCGGTTGCCAGCGTCGGCTGATAACCCACCGCGGAGGGGATGCGGCCCAGCAGCGCCGACACTTCCGCGCCCGCCTGCGTGAAGCGGAAAATGTTGTCCACGAAGAACAGCACGTCTTGGCCTTCCTCGTCGCGGAAGTATTCCGCCAGCGACAAGCCGGACAGCGCCACGCGGGCACGAGCACCCGGCGGCTCGTTCATCTGGCCATACACCAGCGCCACCTTGGAGCCCTCGGTGTTGCCCTCGTTCAGCTTGATGACGCCGGCATCGACCATCTCGTGATACAGGTCGTTGCCTTCACGCGTCCGCTCGCCCACCCCGGCGAACACCGACACGCCGCCATGGCCCTTGGCGATGTTGTTGATCAGCTCCTGGATCAGCACCGTCTTGCCGACGCCCGCGCCGCCAAACAGCCCGATCTTGCCGCCCTTGAGGTAAGGGGCAAGCAGGTCGATGACCTTGATGCCGGTGACGAGGATCTCGGACGACGTCGCCTGATCCTCGAAGGACGGCGCCTGACGATGGATCGGGTAGCGCATCTTGGCATTCACTGGCCCACGCTCGTCGATCGGCTCTCCGATGACGTTCAGGATCCGCCCCAGCGTCTCCGGCCCGACCGGCACCGTGATCGGCGCCCCGGTGTCGATCACTTCGGACCCGCGGACCATGCCGTCGGTGCTGTCCATGGCAATGCAGCGCACGGTGCGCTCGCCCAGCTCGAGCGACACCTCCAGCACCAGATCATTACCGCTGTTCTTCGCGATCAGGGCGTTCTGGATGAACGGCAGCTCGCCTTCGAACTGCACGTCCACCACGGCGCCCAATACCTGCGTCACGCGCCCGACGTTGTTCTTTGCCATGTGTCCTATATTCCTTCGTAGTCAGCCGCCGGGCGGCGACAAATTGATGCGTCCGCCAATCCTGCCGCCCTTAGCATCCTTGCCCGCCCGCGCCAACCGCCTCACGGCGGTCGAGCGCCTTATTCGGCCGCTTCGGACAACCGCGCGCTCATGCTGCACGGCCCCACGCCGCACGCCCGCAACACCGGCGCTGGACCCGGCGCCACGTCGATGTCCTCCGCCGTGCCCCGCTCGATCAGCAGCTCGCGCAAGTTGCGGATCAGCGGAAACACCTCCTGATTGAGGTCCATCCCCTGCGCATCATGCGCCGCCTGCTCCATCTCCACGATCTCGCGGTCCTCGGTGAAGATCCGCTCCGTGAACATCACCAGCAGCGGCCACACCGCCTGCAACGCGCCCGGCACCTTCGGCTTCTTGACCGACAGCAGCCCGAACGTCCGATGCGTCCGCTGCGCCCCGTCCAGCGGCACGTAGCAGATCCACAGTTCCATCGCCGGCGTCACCGGGTCCTTCACGTTGATCCGCAGCGTCTGGTACGGATACTCCGTCCGGATCGTCATGATGTCCTGGCCCGCGCCCTCCGCGCTGCCCGGCCCCTTGCGCCCGCCGAAGATCGCCGCCTCGCCGAACGACTGCCGCCCGCCGGTGCGCGCAAAGGTATATTGCGCCTGAATCCAGTCCTCGCCCCGCTTCTGCCCCACAAAGCGCGGCGTGATCTGCCCCATCTGCTTGCGGTGCAGGAACTGGTGGTTCATGTCCATCAGGTTCTCGTGCATGAAGCTGTAATGGCAGCCCACCTCGCGCCCGAACCGCCGCGTCTTGAAGGCGGGGTCCGCGACCCGGCCCAACGCCGGGAACGGCACCGTGTCCGCCAGCGCCGGGTCACCCGGGAATACGAAGATCAGCCCTTCCACCTCGCGGCACGGATACGTCCGCACCCCGTTCGGCAGCTTACCCTTCCCCAGATACGGCACCTCGACGCACGCCCCGGCCGAGTTATACGTCCAGCCATGGTATCCGCACCGGATCCCGGCCTCGGCGATCACGCCCAGGCTCAGCGGCACCTGCCGATGCGCGCACCGATCCTCCAGCGCATACACCGGCCCGCTCTTCGGCCGCACCAGCACGATCGGCTCTCCAGCCCAACGCACCGCCAACGGCTTGTCCTTCAACTCCGGCGACCACGCCACCGGATACCAGTGATCGGGATGCGCCCCAACCCGGCGAAGATCGCGCCCCGCTGTCCGATACTCACCCGTGACGGGCATCGATGGAAACTGATCCATTCATCCTCGCGTTTTGCGCAACGGGCTACGGTCCACGACCCCGTTCGGCACGTGCTAACTAAATCTTAATTCACATACGTCGAAATGTGCGCAATCACATGTGCAGCACAATGCACAATTCCTCCAGATCGCTCGCTACACCGCTGAATCGGCCCGCTTTCAGAACGGACGCCGCATCGCCCGCCATTGCCGCCTTGCTCATGGTCCGCAACGAGCGACACATCGTCGCCACGTGCATCGGCCACCTGCTGAACACGCTGCAAGTAGACCGCGTCTATGTCATGGACAATGGCTCCACCGACGGCACCCTCGACATCCTCCACCGTATCGCCCGACACACCGGCCGCGTGGTCGTCGATACCGATTCCGGGGCCTTCCGTCATGGCGAGATCGTCACCGCTCTGGCGCACCGCGCGATGGCCGACGGCGCAGGCTGGCTGCTGCCGACCGACGCCGACGAGTTCCTCTGGCTTCGCCCCGGCCACACGCTGTCCGACCTGTGCCGCCGCGACGACATCGGCGGCTACCGCATCGACCTCCGCAACTTCCTGCAAGCCCGGCCCATCCGCCGCGACTGGCCCGGCGCCCTCGGCTTCATGGCCGTCGCCGCCATCCCCACGTTCTCGTTGCCGACCGACCAGGCCCAGGTCACCGCCGGGGCCGTCCCCTTCGTCCGTATCACCTACCCGACAAAGATCATGCTCCGCGCCGCCCCCGCGCTCGCCATCGACTTCGGCAACCACGGCGCCAGCGAAACCGCCGGCCCGCTCGTCCTGCTGCCCGACGCCGAGATTTTGCACGCCCCGCTGCGCGCCTTCGACCGCCTGCACCGCCGCGCCGAGGCCGGCCGCCGCTCCCGGATCACCACGCCCGAACCCGATCAGAGCTGGCACATCAAACGCGTCGCCGAGATGGACAAGGCCGCGCTCGAGCGTGAATGGCGATCGAACAGCTTCTCGCTGTTTCATCCAGTCACGCGTGGCCAGACGCAACTGGACCTGCGCCTGAGCAAGATAAGCCGTCAACAAGCCGGCTTCCGCCGCTCCGTTTTGCTATAGCAAGCCCGCAGGGTGGGCTTCAGCCCACCATCACCAACCGCCCTACAGAGCCTCGGCACCGGAGATGATCTCGATCAGCTCGCGGGTGATGTTCGCCTGCCGCGTCCGGTTGTAGTTCAGCGTCAGCTTGTTGATCATGTCGCCCGCATTGCGCGTCGCGTTGTCCATCGCTGCCATCCGCGCGCCCTGCTCGCCGGCGCCGCTCTCGATCAACGCACGGAATAACTGGATCGCCATGTTCCGCGGCAGCAGCGCCGCCAGGATGGTCTCCTCGTCAGGCTCGAACTCATATTCGACCTGGTTCTTCTCGTCCTGATCGGCCGCTGCGATCGACAGCGGAATCATCTGGCTCTCGGTCGGGATCTGGCTGATCACCGACACGAACCGGTTATAGACGATCGTGCAGACGTCGAATTCGCCCGCTTCGAGCATCTGGTTGATCTTCTCGGCGACCTCGTTGACGTCGGCGAACTCGACCCGCTTCTTGCCGGCAAAGCTGAACTCGCCGACCAACCGGCTGGCATACTCGCGCTTGAGGTAATCCCGGCCCTTGCGGCCGACCGTAATCACCTTGACGGTCTTGCCTTCACCCTCGAGTCGCTGGATCGCCGACCGCGCCGCCCGGCCCACGTTCGTGTTGAACGCCCCGGCCAGCCCGCGATCCGCCGTCACCACGATCAGCAGCTGAACCTTGTCCTGCCCAGTGCCGACCAGCATTCTCGGCGCCGAGGGCGACCCCTGCGCGCTCTGCGCCAGCGCCGCCAACATCCGCTGCATCCGCTCGGCATACGGCCGCGCGGCCTCCGCCTGCGTCTGCGCCCGCTTGAGCTTGCTCGCGGCCACCATCTTCATCGCCGACGTGATCTTACGCGTCGACTTCACGCTGTTGATGCGCCCGCGAAGCGCCTTGAGGCTGGCCATCGGTCCTGCCTAGCTCAGCTGAAGTTCTTGGCGAAACCGTCCAGGAAGCCGACCAGCGCCTTCTCCACGTCAGGCTTCATCTCGCGGCTGTCCCGGATTCCCGATAGCACTTCGGGGTGCTGCGTGCGCAGCTCGGCCAGCATGCGCTTCTCGAACTCGGTCACCTTGCCCACCGGCAGCTTGTCGAGATAGCCCTTAGTGCCCGTGTAGATGCTGACCACCTGCTCTTCGACCGGCATCGGGCTATACTGCGCCTGCTTCAGCAGCTCCGTCAGCCGCGCCCCGCGCGCCAGCAAGTTCTGCGTGCTCGCATCCAGGTCCGACGCGAACTGTGCGAACGCCGCCATCTCGCGATACTGCGCCAGCTCGAGCTTGATGGAGCCCGACACCTTCTTCATCGCCTTGATCTGCGCCGCCGAGCCCACCCGGCTCACCGACAGACCGACGTTCACCGCCGGCCGGATGCCGCGGAAGAACAGCTCAGTCTCCAAGAAGATCTGCCCGTCCGTGATCGAAATCACGTTGGTCGGGATGTACGCCGAAACGTCGCCCGCCTGCGTCTCGATCACCGGCAGCGCCGTCAGCGACCCGGCGCCATGCTCCTTGCTCATCTTCGCCGCCCGCTCCAGCAAACGGCTGTGCAGGTAGAACACGTCGCCCGGATAGGCCTCGCGGCCGGGCGGACGACGCAGCAACAGCGACATCTGGCGATAGGCGACCGCCTGCTTGGACAGGTCGTCATACGCGATCAGCGCATGCATCCCGTTGTCGCGGAAGAACTCGCCCATCCGGCAGCCGGTATACGGCGCCAGGAACTGCATCGGCGCCGGGTCCGACGCGGTGGCGGCGACCACGATGGAATACTCCATCGCGCCGTTCTCCTCGAGCGTGCGCACCAACTGCGCCACCGTCGACCGCTTCTGGCCGACCGCGACGTAGATGCAATACAGCTTGACCGTCTCGTCGGTGCCGGCATTGGCCTTCTTCTGGTTGATCATCGCGTCGATGATCACCGCTGTCTTACCGGTCTGCCGGTCGCCGATCACCAGCTCGCGCTGGCCGCGGCCCACCGGGATCAGCGCGTCGATCGCCTTCAGCCCGGTCTGCATCGGCTCGTTGACCGACTGCCGCGCGATGATGCCCGGCGCCTTGACCTCGACCCGCTGCATCGTGACGTCGACCAGCGGCCCCTTGCCGTCGATCGGGTTGCCCAGCGCGTCCACAACGCGGCCCAGCAGCCCGCGGCCGACCGGCACGTCCACGATCTCGTTCGTGCGGGTGACGGTGTCCCCCTCGCGGATGTGGTTGTCGTCGCCGAACACCACGATGCCGACGTTGTCGGTCTCGAGGTTCAGCGCCATGCCCTTCACGCCGGCATTCGGGAACTCGACCAGCTCGCCGGCCATGACGTTCTGCAGCCCGAACACGCGGGCGATGCCGTCACCGACGGACAATACTTGTCCCGTCTCGGCGACGTTCTGCTCCGTGTCGAACGAAGCAATCTGCTTCTTGAGGATGTCCGAGATTTCGGCGGGACGGATTTCCATCTTAGGCGGCACCCTTCATGGCGTACTGCAGGCGTTGCAGACGGGACTTCAAACTCGTGTCGTACAGCCGCGCGCCGATGCGCACGACCAATCCACCCAGCAGGCCGGGCTCGACGGTGTCGCGTATGTTGACCGAGCCATATCCGGCCTCGATCAACCGCGCCCGCAACTGCTCGCGCTGCACGTCGGACAGCGGATGCGCCGACTGCACATGCGCCACCACCACGCCGCGCTTGTCGGCGACCAGCGCCGCGAACGAATTGACGATCGGTCGCAGCGACCCGAGTCGGCGGTTGTTGGCCACCACGCCGACGAAATCGCGCACCAGCTTGCTGAAGCCCTGCTGCTCCAACACGGCATCGGTCGCCTTGCGGGCCTGGAGGACATCGATCAACGGGCTGGACAGGAGACGGCGGAGATCGGCGCTCTCGTCGATCAGCTTGCCGAGGCTTTCCATCTCCGAGACCGTCTGGTCCAACGCGCCGGTTTCATCGGCCTGCGCATACAGGGCGATGGAGTAACGGTCGGCGACGCCGCCGGAGGTCGTCGTGCCAGAGGCCACGCGGAACGTCCTGCAAAATGAGATGCCGGGCCTCTAACATGACCTCCCGCCACCGGCAACCACCGAACCGCACGCAATGACCTCCTTCTCGCCCATCCGAGGCGGCTCGCGCTCCCCGCCACCGGAAGCCGGCCCGTCATCCCGCGATCCGGACCATCGGCGGAGCATCGATCGAGGAACGTTCCTGCAGGCGATGACCTCGCCGATAGCCCCACTGTACAGTTTCGCAGAGATCGTGCTCACCGCAGGACTGCGAACGACCTGATCTCCGCTCGAGCCCTGCATTGGGGCGAGATCATGGCAGCCTTCCCTCTTGCCGCTTCGCCGCCAATACTAATGTAAACACTCATCGTAAACTACTGACCCGCCACATCGTCACTCATCGCAACAAAAGGTTAATACTTCGTTTACATCTCCAAACTTCTAACTCGAATCCAAAACGATTGTGACATTCCACGCCGGTATTACACGCCAGCGTTGACGCTCCTCGCTAATTATGGCCAATCCAGCCCGAGCTGCCACAATCGGTACGCTCCAGGTTGCGTTGAGGAGTACGAAAATGACGACACTGACAGTCGGGACGGGCCAGCAATTCAGCACCATTTCCGCCGCAGTCGCCGCCGCCAGATCGGGCGACACCATCAACGTCCAAGCAGGCACCTACACCAACGATTTTCCGGGCCAGATCAACGGCCTAACTATTCAAGGCGTCGGTGGCATCGCTAAGCTCGTCGCCACCCAGCAGCCCGCCAACGGCAAGGCCTATCTCGACGTCGCCGGCAACACCACGCTGAGCAATCTCGACATTTCGGGCATCACCGTTCCCGACGGCAACGGCGCCGCCATCCGCTACGAAAGCGGCAACCTGGTCATCCAGAACACCGCCATCCACGGCAACCAGGACGGCATCCTCGGCGCCGCGGATACCAACGGCACCATTAGCATCGACGGCTCGGAAATCTACGCCAACGGCAGCGGCACCGGTTCGACCCACAACATCTACATCGGCGACATCAAGACGTTCACGCTGACCAACAGCTATATCCACGACGCCATTGTCGGCCACGAGATCAAATCCCGCGCCGAGACCAACACCATCACCAACAACCGCATCGACGACGGCACCGGCACCGCCTCCTACGGGATCGACCTGCCCAACGGCGGCAACGCCACCATCACCGGTAACACGATCCAGAAGAGCGCCAACAGCGGCAACCCCGTCTCCATCGCCTATGCCGAGGAGTACGATCCCAATAACCCAGTCGCCGAACACAAGCTCAACGCCGGCACCAACGTCACGATCATGAACAACACCATCGTCAGCGACAAGGCCGGCGCCTCAATCGTCTGGGACACGACTGGCATCGCATTCAACGCCTCCAGCAACACGATCTACAACTACAGCCAGATCGACAAGGCCAACCACGTCTCCGGCAGCGGCTTCACCGCCACCGGCAGCCGCCCCACGCTCGACACCTCGTCGCCGATCAACAAGTCCGGCAACTCCAGCACCACTCCCCCGGCTACCACGACCGACATCACCCCGCCGTCGCTCAGCGCCACCGAGAGCGTGTCCGGCATCACCAATCGCGCCACCGACACCATCAGCGGCAACGTCAGCGACACCGGCAGCGGCGTCGCCAAGGTCGAGATCTTCGACGTGATCGGCGGCAACCGGGTCGACCTCGGCAGCGCCACCCTGGCCAACGGCACCTATTCCTTCACCGCCGCCAACCTGTCCGACGGCACCCACGCCTTCTCGGCCGTCGCCACCGACAAGGTCGGCAACGTCAGTCAGACCGTCTCGGCCGGCGCCGCCCTCACCGTCGACACCGTCGCCCCGACCCTCAAGGCCGGCGAGAGCGTCTCCGGCACCACCTCCAAGACCAGCAACGTCATCTCCGGCACCGCCGCCGATGTCGGCACCGGCGTTTCCCGCGTCGAGGTCTTCGACACGACCGGCGGCCGCACCGTCGACCTCGGCGCCGCCACCCTGACCAATGGCAGTTGGACCTTCACCGCCAGCAATCTCGCCGCCGGCACCCACGCGTTCACCGCCACCGCCACCGACGCCGCCGGCAACACCAGCGCCGCCGTCTCCGCCGGCGCGAGCGAGACCGTGGTCGCCGTCACGACCCCGCCCGTCACGACTCCGCCCGTCACGACCCCGCCCGTCACGACCCCGCCCGTCACGACCCCGCCCGTCACGACCCCGCCCGTCACGACGCCACCCGTCACGACGCCACCGGTCACCACCCCACCCGCCGGCCCGCCGGTCGTGCCGACCATCGCCTCCGCATCCGTCGGCAACTCCGGCGCCCTGCAGATCGACGGTACCGCGCAGGCCAACAGCACCGTCACCGTCACCGACACGGTCGGCGGCAAGACCGGCACCATCGGCAGCGTCACCGCCGGCAGCGACGGCTCCTGGCACATCAGTGCCGCCACCGTCGACACTCACTCCATCAACAAGTTCGCCGTCGCGGCGACCACCGGCACCACCACCACGGCCGGGGCCGCCTCACTCACCCTGTCGAGCACCAACTCGGAAGTGCTGACCGGCACGGCGGACAAGGCCGACGTCTTCACCTTCAGCGGCAACTCCGGCCGCGATTACATCCTCGGCTTCGAGGCCAACCGTGACGTCATCGATCTCGCCGGTTCCGTCTATCACTCGTTCGACCAGGTTCAGGCCAAGCTCACCGGCAGCGGCTCGACCATCCTCAACATGAACTCCACCTCGGCCATCGGCATCGTCGGCGTCGACCCGAACTCCCTGACCGCCGCCAACTTCCGCTTCAGCTAACCCGAAAGGCGTTGCCCTCTCCCGCCTGCGGGAGAAGGCAACGTCGCTACACCTCGAACCGCGCCGCTACCCAGCGGTCCAGCAGACGCACGCCCCATCCCGTCGGCCCCGCCGCCACCCGGTCGTCCGCCTCGTCATGCGCCTCGACCCCGGCAATATCCAGATGCACCCAGGGCATCCCGCCCACGAAACCGCTCAGGAAGGCAGCCGCATGGCACGCATCCGGCTGGCGCGTCCCGTCGCTGCACTGCCGCACATCGGCGACGTCGCTCTCCAGCACCGAGCGATACCCCTCCGCCAGCGGCATCCGCCACACCAGTTCCCCGACCGACGACCCGGCCGCCGCCATCTCCGCCGCCATCCCGTCATCCCCCGTGAACAGCCCGGCCATCTCGCACCCCAGCGCCGTCACAATGCTCCCCGTCAGCGTCGCCAGGTCGACTGCCACCGCCGGCCGCACCCGATCCTTGGTCCACGCCAGCGCATCGGCCAGCACCAGGCGCCCTTCCGCATCGGTGTCCACGATCTCCACCGTGGTTCCATCATACAGCCGCAACACGTCGCTCGGCCGATAGCTCGCCGCCCCGAACGCGTTCTCCGCGATCGCTAACACCGCGATCGCCGGCGCCGATGCCTTCCGCCGCGCCAGCGCCAGCATCGCCCCCGCCGCCGCCGCCGCACCGGCCATGTCGGCCCGCATCTCCCACATCCCGTCCGCCGGCTTGATGCAAACGCCCCCCGTGTCGAACGTGATCCCCTTACCCACGAACGCCACCGGCGCCCCGCCACTCGTCCCCGCCCACCGCAGCACCGCCAGGCACGGCGGGTTCACCGACCCCCCGCCCACCGCCAGCATCCCGCCCATGCCCTGGCTCAGCAGCGTCGGCGCGTCCAACACCTCGATCTCGATCCCGTCCGCCTCGAGCGCCCGCAACCGCTCCACCAACCCGGCCGGTGTCAGGAAATTGCTCGGCTCGGCCACCAGGTCCCGCGCGAACATCGCCCCTTCGACCCCCGCCGACACGGCCGCCCAAGCCGCCCGCGCCGTCGCCGGATCGTCGACCATGAGGTCGATCCGCTCCACCGCGATCCGCTCCGGCACCTCGTCCGCCGGCTCCGCCCGCGTCCGGTGCCGGTCCATCCGCCAGCTCCGCAACACCGCGCCCGCCGCCAACGCCGCCGCCTGCGCCGGGCCCAACCCCCGCGCATCGAGCGCCACATGCGCCAGCGTCTCCAGCCGCGCCACCGCCAACGCCCCCGTCACCTCGAAATCCAGCGCGCCAGGCTGGGTCCCCATCCCCAGCAACAGAACCCGGCGACGCTTCCCGCCGACCTCCGCCACCTCGCCCGACCGCCCCCGGAACCCGGCCGCCGCCGCCCGCGCAGATTTCGGCACTGGCGCACCCGCCGGCACCGGAATCGCCCGCGCCGGCGCATCGCTTTTACGCCCGAACCGAACCTCCACCATGGCTAGGACTCGAAATGGTCCGCCACCAACCGATCCAGCAACCGCAGCCCGAACGCCGTCGCCCCCTTCGGAATGGTCGCACTATCCTTGCTGCTCCACGCCATCCCCGCGATGTCCAGGTGCGCCCACGGCCCCTTCACGAACCGCTGCACGAACTGCGCCCCGATGATCGCGCCGCCGGGCCGCCCGCCGATGTTCTTCATGTCCGCGATGTCTGACTTGATCAGCTTGTCGTAGGCATCCGCCAACGGCATCCGCCACACCTTCTCCCCGGTGCTCTCACCGGCCGCGATCAACCGCGCCGAAAGTTCGTCGTCGTTGCTGAACATGCCCGCGAACTCGTGCCCCAGGCTCACGATGATCGCCCCCGTCAACGTCGCCATGTCCACCGTCAGCACCGGCTTGAACCGCTCCTGCGCGTACCAGATCACGTCCGCCAGCAGCAGCCGCCCTTCCGCATCGGTGTTCAACACCTCGATCGTCTGCCCCGACAGGCTGGTCACCACGTCACCGGGTCGCAGCGCGTTACCGGCCGGCATGTTCTCCGACAGCCCAACCACCCCCACCACGTTGGCCTTGGCCTTGCGCAGCGCCAACGACGCCATTAGCCCCACCACGGCCCCCGCGCCCGCCATGTCCCACTTCATGTCGCCCATGCCCGCCCCCGGCTTGAGGGAGATGCCGCCGGTGTCGAACGTTACGCCCTTGCCCACGAAGCACAGCGGCGCCGCATCCGCCGCCCCGCCCTTCCAGCTCATCACCACCACCCGCGGCTCGCGCACCGACGCCTGGCTGATCGCCAGCAGCGCCCCGAACCCCTTCTCGGTCAGCTCCTCGACGCCCATCACCTCGACCTCGAGCCCATACTCGGACAGCTTGGCGCACCGATCCGCCATCTCCGCCGGATACAGCACGTTCGGCGGCTCCGTGATCAGGTCCCGCGCCACCGCCGATCCCCGCGCGATTGCCTCCAGCGCCGGCCACGCCGCCTGCGCCGCCGCCGGGTCGTCGCTCAAGACCCGTAGCGTCGTCAGCTTCGGTTTGGCATCCGCCTTCTCCTTGGTCCGATACAGGTCGAACCGATAGCTCCGCAGCATCGCCCCCAACGCCGCATGCCCCGCATGGTCCGCCGGCATCCCGTCCGCCGCGATCGTCGCCAGCGCATCCTTGCCCAGCATCGCCACCGCGCTGCCGCCCGCCTCTTCCATCCCCCGCGGCGTATGCTCCGCGCTCTTCCCCAACCCCATCAGCAACACCCGCGACAGCCCGGCCCCCGGCGCGAGCACCATCGCGCTGGACCCCTTCTTCCCGGTGAACTCCGCCGCCGCTGCCGCCCGCACGATCCCCCCGCCGCACGCCGCATCCGCCTGTGCCCACAGCCCCCCCGGCTCCGCCCCTTCCATCACGAGCAGGACCAGCGCGCCCTCGGTGGGCAAAGCAGCGTTAGCGAATTCGATCGTGAGCATGAGACATCTTCCCGAATAGGACGCCGACCATAGCCACCGATCCGGAGCACGGCTACACAGGGGAATGAACAACACCGCGTTGCTAGAACTCGCGGCCGACCTCGCGCACCGGGCCGGTGCCGCGATCCTCGCCGTCCGCGCCCTCGGCTTCGAGACACTCCGCAAGGCCGACCGCTCCCCGGTCACCGCCGCTGACCACGCCGCCGAAGCCGTCATCGTCGCCGGGCTGCGCGCCGCCACCCCCGACATCCCCGTCATCGCCGAAGAAGAGATGGAAGCCGGCATCTCCCCTGACGTGAACCACGATTACTGGCTCGTCGACCCCCTCGACGGCACCCGCGAGTTCGCCGCGCTGCGCGATGAATTCACCGTCAACATCGGCCTAGTCCGCCATGGCGTCGCCGTCCTCGGCGTCGTCGGCGTCCCCGCCTATGACGAGATCTTCGCCGGCTGCCCCGGCATCGCCTGGAAACAGACGGCCGCCGGCCGCGCCCCGATCCGCGCCCGCCCGATCCCCGAAGCTGGCCTTCACGTCCTGGCCAGCCGTCACTATTCCGGCGACCACCGCCTCGACGCCTTCCTCAAGGGCCGGAAGGTGGAAAAAGTCACCAACATGGGCTCCGCCCTCAAGATGGTCCGCATCGCCGAGGGCGCCGGCGACCTCTACCCCCGCTTCGGCCGCACCATGGAATGGGACACCGCCGCCCCCCAGGCCATCCTCGAAGCCGCCGGCGGCACCCTCACCACCATGGACGGCGCGCCCTTCCGCTACGGCAAGCTCGACTGGGAGAACCCACCCTTCGTCTGCACCGGCCGCCTTTGACCGAAGCGCTCGCCGCCCCGGCCGGCATCCCGCGCGCCGCCGCCCTCCTGCAGGCCGGCCAGCTCGTCGCTTTCGGCACCGAAACCGTCTACGGCCTCGGCGCCGACGCCACCAACCCGACGGCCACCGCGGCCATCTTCACCGCCAAGGGCCGTCCCCACTTCAACCCGCTCATCATCCACTACCCCGATGCCGCCGCCGCCTTCCGCGACGTCGTCGCCAACGACCTCGCCCAGCGCCTCGCCGACGCCTTCTGGCCCGGCCCGCTCACCCTCGTCCTCCCCCGCCGGGTCACCTGCCGCGTCGCGCTCCTCGCCGGCGCCGGGCTCGACACGCTCGCCATCCGCATCCCAAGCGGCGAGCACGTCCAATCCCTGCTCCAGACCATCGGCGGCCCCATCGCCGCCCCGTCGGCCAACCGCTCCGGCCAGGTCTCGCCGACCACCGCCGCCCACGTCCGCGACGGGCTCGACGGCCGCATCGCCGCCATCCTCGACACCGGCCCCTGCCGCGTCGGCCTGGAGAGCACCGTGCTCGACCTCTCCAACAGCCAGCCCTTCATCCTCCGGCAAGGCGGCATCCCGGAAGAAGCCATCGTCGACTTGATCGGCCCGGTCGGCCGCGGCCTCACCCCCGGCCAAGCCGAAACCACCCGCACCCTGCGCTCCCCGGGCCTGCTGGTTTCCCACTACGCCCCGACCCTCCCCGTCCGCCTCGCCGCCACCACCCCCGGCGATGACGCCCTCCTCGCCTTCGGTCCCACCCCGCCTCCGGCCCGCCTCATCTTCCAACTCAGCCCCACCGCCAACCTCGCCGAAGCCGCATCCCGCCTCTTCGAAGGCCTCCGCTGGCTCGACGCCGAAGCCCAACGCCAGGGCCTCCCCGGCATCGCCGTCACCCCGATCCCCAACGAAGGACTGGGCCGCGCCATCAACGACCGCCTCGAACGCGCCGCCGCCCCGCGCACGCCGTAACCGCGGACCGGAGAACTACAGCCCGCGACTAACGCGTCGCGCAGAACTGATTGACTGCACTCACCAACGCGGCCGCCACTTTCGCGTGGTATGACCCGTCCTGGATGGCTTTCTCTTCATCGCGATTCACGATGACACCCGCTTCCAGAAGCACGGCCGGCATCTTGGCCCCCCGAAGCACTGCAAGTTCGTCGAACCGATAGATCCCAAGGTCAGGGCTGAGCAGCACCCTGCTCTCGCCCGGTATCGGCTCAGCATGATGCAGCGACGGTCGAAGTCCCTGCGCTTTCAATTTCCGACCTAAATCTTCCGCAAACGAAAAGCCAAGTTTTGCCCAAGGCGAACTGACGGAGGTGAAGATCCCGTAGCCACTGAATTTGTCGCTGTACGGTCGCGTCGCGCCGCCGAAGACCCAGTTCGACAGGTACTGTGGCTGAACTGAATCATGGTGAAGCGCAATAAACAGCGCCGCTCCCTGCTCGCGAGCGATCTCCGGGCGCCGGGATAAGGGAATACTGGCGCCGTCCTCATTGATAAGGAAGGTTCCCGAATATCCGGCGGCTATGAGCGCGGACCGTGCCAGCCTCCCGAGCGCCAGATTGTAGCTGAACTCGGTCACACCTCTCGCGCTCGTTGCGCCTGGCCTAGTCTTGCCGTGACCGATATCCAACGCGACCTTGAACGTCGCTTTCTCACACAAAGCTGCGTGGACCGACTTCGGCGCCGGCGTAGCTCTACCCTGAGCCGCACCATGCTGCATCATCAGCAGGAGCACGCCCACGACCCCGAGATGCAGGTGTCTCATCGCTCACTCAAGGATCAAAACGCCGCGCTGATTGCTGATGGACTATGCGCGCAAACGCGAAAACAAGCGCCCTGCCAAGTAGCAGGCGTCCCTCTACTTTCAGCGCCCCAACCTTGCCCCCACCCCCCTTTCCGTTCACCCTCCCCACCAAATGCAGCCCACCCCGACCTCCCCCGCCGACCTCTCCGCCGAAGCCCTCCTCGACCACTTCGCCAGCCTCACCCTCTCCCCGGTCGAAGCCCTCCAAGCCGTCACCGAACGCATCGCCCGCGACAACGCCGGCATCAACGCCTTCGCCGTCCTCGACCCCCGCGCCCTCCTCGCCGCCGGCGAGAGCACCCAGCGCTGGCGCGCCGGCCACCCCATCGGCCCCCTCGACGGCGTCCCCGTCACGGTCAAGGACCTCATCGACATCGCCGGCCTCCCCACCCGCAAGGGCAGCCGCACCACCAGCCCGGCCAAAGCCGAAGGCGACGCCCCTCTCGTCAACAATCTCCGCGCCGCCGGCGCCGTCATCGTCGGCAAGACCACCACCACCGAGTTCGGCTGGAAGACCCCAGGCGACTGCCCGCTCCACGGCATCACCCGCAATCCCCGCAACCCGGCCCACACCCCCGGCGGCTCCTCCTCCGGCGCCGCCGCTGCCGCTGCCGCCAATTTCGGCCCCCTTCACGTCGGCACCGATGCCGGCGGCTCCATCCGCATCCCCGCCGCCTGGTGCGGCGTCGTCGGCTTCAAGCCTACCTTCGGCCGCATCCCCCAATGGCCCCTCGGCGCCCAGGTCTCCGTCGCCGTCGCCGGCCCGATCACCCGCACCGTCCGCGACGCCGCCCTCATGCTCGGCGCCCTCGCCCGCGCCGACGCTCGCGACCCCTATTGCCTCCCCGATACTCCCCGAGATTGGCGCGACGGCATTGAAGACGGCGTCGAGGGCCTCCGCATCGGTGTCCTCGGCCACCCCGGCTTCGACGCCCCCGCCGACCCGGCGGCCATCGCTGCCGTCGAACGCGCCGCCCAAATCTTCGCCGACCACGGGGCCGAGGTCGAAGCCGTCACCCCCGACCTCCCCGACACCAGCGACCTCTTCACCAAACTCTGGAGCACCGCCCTCGCTCTGGTCGTCGCCGACACCCCGCCCGACCAGCGCGCTTTGCTCGACCCCGGCCTCCGCGCCCTCGCCGCCCGCGACGCGCTCCCCGCCATTGATCTGTTCCGCGCCATCAAGCTCCAGAACCAGGCCGCCCATGTCATGGCCAACCTCCACCGCCAGGTCGACCTCATCCTCTGCCCCACCGTCCCCAATCCGCCCCCGCGCGCCGACGCCCCCCTGCCCCGTCACCGCCCTGAACCAGAACTGGGCCCCCTGGACTTACCTCTTCAACCTCACCCGCCAACCCGCCATCAGCATCCCCCTCGGCACCGGCCCCACCGGCCTACCGAGCGCCGTCCAACTCGCCGCTGCCCAATACCGCGACGACCTCGTCCTCCGCGCCGCCCGCCTCTTGGAGAAAGCCCAATGACCCCGACCGATTGGCTCGCCACCCAACACGACGCAATGGTCACCCTGCTCCAGCGCTGCGTCGACATCGACAGCGGCAGCTACGACAAGCCCGGCATCGACCACGTCGGCGCCGTCCTCACCGACTTCCTCACCAGCCACGGCGTCACCGTCGACACCCTCCCCCAATCCAAGCACGGCGACTGCCTCGACGCCCGCGCCCCCTCGGACGGAACGTCCGGCACCTCTCGACACGGTCCCACCGGCAACGCCGGCGGTCACATCCTCCTCCTCGGCCATCGCGACACCGTCTTCCCCGCCGGTGAAGCCACCCGCCGCCCCTTCACGATCCGCGACGGCCGCGCCTATGGACCCGGCGTCGCCGACATGAAGGCCGGCTTGGTCATGAACGCCTTCGTCCTCGCCGCCTTCGCCCAACACGGCGGCAGCCCGGCCCCGTTGCGCGCCCTCTTTACCGGCGACGAGGAAATCGGCAGCCCCGAAGGCCGCGCCATCATCGAGAATTCCGCACGAGGCGCCCGCGCCGTCTTCAACAGCGAACCCGGCCGCCCCACCGGCCCCGGCCACGTTAGTGGCCACTTCGGCAACGTCGTCACCGGCCGCAAAGGCGGCGTCTTCATGGCCATGCACATCACTGGCAAGGCCGCCCACTCCGGCGGCAACTTCGCCGAAGGCATCAGCGCCATCGAGGAACTCGCCCGCAAGATCCAGGCGATCCACGCCCTCACCGACCTCCCCCGCGGCATCACCCTCAACGTCGGCCTCGTCAGCGGCGGCCAGAGCGTCAACACCGTCGCCCCTACCGCCGATGCCCAGATCGACCTCCGCTACGTCGAACCCGCCGACCGCGACCAGATCATGACCGCCATCGCCGCCATCGTCGCTCACAGCGCCGTCCCAGGCACGGCCGCCACGCTGGACATCAAGGGCGAGTTCAACCCCCTCACCCAATCCCGCGCCGCCAAACAACTCTTCGACGCCTACGTCACCGCCAGCGACACCCCCGTCGCCGGCGAGTTCGCCGGCGGCTGCGCCGATAGCGGCTTCACCGCTGCCGTCGGCGCCCCCACCCTCTGCGCCGTCGGCCCCGTCGGTGGCGCAGCCCACACCCCCGAGGAATGGCTAGACCTCGCCTCCCTCGTCCCCCGCGCCCAAGCCTGCGCCCGCACCATCCTCACCCTAGAAGCGGCCGGCCTCTAACCACTCCACCCCGTCATTGCGAGCGCAGCGAAGCAATCCAGAGCGGCACCACGGCCGGCGCCCACCCAATCACGCCTTCAACGCCGGCCGCACCAGATCCCCCTTCGGATCCTCCCCGCCCTCCCGGAAATACCGCTCCGCCGCCCCATACCCGGCCGCATGCAGCGCCTCCAGAAACACCCGCGACGTGCTGTTCTTCGACACCACTCCCAATCCGGCCAGGAACGCCTCGTCCCGGATCAACCCCACCTGCACCGGCCGATACCGCCCCGAATACGCCACCCCCTCCGCCCGCAACTCCGCCAGCAGCGAGTTGATCGCCTCGATCGAGTTCAGCTCCAACACCACCGACGCGTTGAAGCTGATCGCGTTCAGCCGATCCAGAATCGCCCGCGCCCCCCGCGGCGGCGCCCCCGCATCGTTCAACGGATTGACCAGCACCAGCAACAGGTCGTCCGCGCACGCGATCAGCGGATTAAGCGCCGGGTTGCCCAGATACCCGCCATCCCAATACGGCACCCCCTCGATCTCGACCGCCTTGAACTCCATCGGCAGGCAAGCCGACGCCCGCAGCGCATTGGCCGAGATCGCCGGCTGCGTGAAATTATGCCGCGTATTGTCCCTGACGTTCGTCGCCGTCACGAACACGCACGGCGCCCCCGCCTCGTTCAACCGCGCCAGCCGCGCCGCCGGCAGCAACTCCCGCAGGATCGGCCCGAGCGTGTCCCGATAGAACGGGTTGGTATACGGCGACACCACCAGCCCCAACGCCTCGACCGCGATCGCCGCCGGGTTCCAATCGATGTTGAACCCGAACGGTCCGGGGTCGCCATAGAACAGCGCGTTCCCCGCCATCGCCCCGCGCACCGACACGGTCTCCCAGAACTCCCGCAGCCGCGTCCGCGCCAGCACCGGCCCACCCTCGACCAACCCGCACGCCATCACCGTCGCGTTCAGCGCCCCCGCGCTCGCCCCGCTAATCGCCGCAATCTCGAGCCGCCCGGCCTCGACCTCCTCGAGGATTCGATCCAGCGCGCCCCAGGTGAACGCCCCATGCGTCCCACCCCCCTGCAACCCGATCCCGACCTTGCGCATCACCCCTCCGATCGAACCAATCGATCGGGTCAGGATGCACTTAACCGCCGGTTAGAACACTACCTCCCGGCAGCCGCGTCATCGACGAACCAGTGCAACTCCCCCGCCGGCCGATACTGCGCCGCCGGCAGATCCGCCTGCCCCGCCCGCACCGCCGCCAGCGCCTCCCGCTTATCCGCGCCCGCCACCATGAACGCCGCATGACGGCAGCTCTCCAGCGCCGGATACGTCAGCGTGATCCGCGTCTTCTCCCCCTCCGGCGTCACCTCCGTCGCCCAAGCCTCCCGCTCCGCGAGCGACGGCGTGTCCGGGAACAGCGACGCGAAATGCCCGTTCGTCCCCAACCCGAGCAGCACGATCTCGAACAACGGCCGGCTAAGATCACCATCCCCGTGGATCTCCCGCAGCGTCTGCTCATAGACCGCCGCCGCCGCCGCCGGGCTCAACCCGGTGGTCGGGATCGGATGCACATGATCCGGCGGCACCGGCACGTGACCCAGCATCGCCTCATGCGCCATCCGGTAATTGCTGCTCGGGTCGTCCGGCGGCACGAACCGCTCATCCCCCCAACACCAATGCACCCGGTCCCACGGGATCCGCCCCGCGAACTCCGCCGTCGCCAGCAACTCGAACAGCGCCTTCGGCGTCGACCCGCCCGACAGCGCCACCGCCACCGGCCCCGTCGTCGCCCCCAGCCGCTCGACCATCCACTCGGCCACCTGCCGCGCCAGCGCCTGCACCCCCTCGACCATGCCTACTCTCCGCTACGCATGGGCCAGGATCACCGTATCGATCGCCTCCGCCCAGCCGTCATGATCGTTACTCGCCACGGCCGCGACCGACGCCTTGGCCTTCACCGCCGCGCTCGCATTGCCCATCGCCACCGAGAACCCGGCCGCGTCGAACATCGGCACGTCGTTCTCCATGTCCCCGATCACGGCGATCTCCTCGACCCCGATCCCCAGCAACTCGGCCAGCATCCGCACCGCATTGCCCTTGTTCGCCGCCTTGGCCGTCAAATCCAGATAATAGGTCTGCGACCGCTTCACCGTCGCCGCGTCCTTGATCTCGCCCTGCAGCGCCAACTCGATCTCCGCCAGCAACGGCTCGTCGTCCGAAACGCCGACCATCTTGGAAACATCAGCCAGATACGGCTCGAAACTCTCCACCACCACCGGGTCGTATCGAACCGTATGCCGCTCATGCGCGACGTGCGGACCGTCGAAATCCTGCACCAGCCAATCGTCGCCGCTGAACACGAACACCGAGATGCCCCGCGCCTGGAACATCTCCAGCGCCATCCGCGCCGACGCCTCCGGCACTAGATGCTCAGACAACACCCGCCCATCCGGCGCCAGCACCTGCCCGCCATTGAACCCGGCCAACGGCCCCGTCAGCAGCAGCGTCTCCTGGATATAAGCCATCCCCCGCGGCGGTCGCGCGCTCACCAGCGACAGCGGAATCCCGGCCTCCCGCAGCCGCGCCACCGCCGCCACCGTCGAGGGCAGGATCGATTTGTCCGTCGTCACGATCGTCCCATCGACGTCCGAAACGACCAGCTTGATGCTCACTTACTTGCCACTCGTCAGCGGCACCCATTTCAACCCGTCGCGCCCCAGCAGCCGATCCGCCGCCGACGGCCCCTGCGACCCGGCCCAATACCCATGGACCTCCGAGTCTTCTCCATGATGCTCCCACTGATCCAGGATCGGCTGCACCGCCGCCCACCCGGCCTCGACCATGTCCGCCCGCTGGAATAGCGTCGCATCCCCGACCATCACGTCGTACAGCAGCGTCTCATACCCCGTGCTGCTCGGCGTATTGAAGTAATCGGCATAGCGGAAATCCATCGCCACCCCGCCCAGTTGCAGCTTCGGCCCGGGCACCTTCGCGCTCAGATTGAGCGTGATCCCCTCGCTCGGCTGGATGTGCAGCATCATGATGTTCGGTGTCAGCTTATTGACCGGCGTATCGCGGAACATCGCATACGGCGCCTGCCGGAAATGAATCGCGATCTCCGTTCGCCGCGTAGTCATGCGCTTGCCCGTTCGGATGTAGAACGGCACCCCAGCCCAGCGGAAATTATCGATCTTCAGCCGCATCGCCACATATGTCTCGGTGGTGCTGTTCCGCTCGACGCCGGGCTCCACCCGATAGCCGGTAACATCCGTCTCGCCGATCCGCCCGGCTCCATACTGCCCGCGCACCACGTCGCGCGCCGAGCGCATCCGATCCATCGGCTTGATCGCCTGGAGCACCTTGGCCTTCTCGGTTCGCACCGCCTCGGCCTCGAACGTCGTCGGCGGCTCCATCGCCACCGTCGAGAGCAATTGGAACATATGGTTCGGCACCATGTCCCGTAACGCCCCGGTCGACTCGTAGAACTTCGCCCGCTCCTCGACGCCCACCGTCTCGGCCGCCGTGATCTGCACGTGCTCGATGTAGAACCGGTTCCACAACGGCTCGAAAATCCCGTTGCTGAACCGCAGCGCCATGATGTTCTGTACCGTCTCCTTGCCCAGGAAATGGTCGATCCGGAAAATCTGCGTCTCGTCAATCCGCGCCAGGATCTGCGCGTTCAGCGCCTTCGCACTCTCCAGGCTATGTCCGAACGGCTTCTCCACCACGACCCGGCGGAAGCTTCCGCCCTCCTGCTTCGTCAGCCCGGCATCCGCCAGGTGATCCACCACCGGCCCAAAGAACCGCGCCGCCACCGCCAGGTAGAAGATCGCGTTGCCCGTGATCCGCGCCTGCAACGAATCAAAGGTCGCGTTATCCTCGAGATCGCCCTTATGGTACTCGATCCGGCTACACACCCAATCCCACAGCTTGGTGTCGAGCCCCTTGCCCTCCACCCCGCGATTGGCCGCGAAGCTCTCCATCGATTCCGTCACCTTGGCCCGATAGGCCTCCGTATCGGTCTCGTTCCGGTCCACCGCGATGATGCTGAACGTCTCGTCCAGCAGCCCGGCCATCTGCAGATTGTAGATCGACGGCATCAGCAGTCGCCGGGTCAGGTCGCCAGCCCCGAAGATCACCAACGTGCACGGTGGCGCCGTCGGCGCCACCTCCATTCCCTCGGTTCCGGCCAACCGATCCGGCAACGGCATGTTGGTGTCCATCGGGTTTAGCTCCCCTCGATCTTCGCCTCGGCATGCCCGCCGAACTTCGCCCGCATCGCCGACAGCAGCTTGTCCGCGAACGTGTTGGACCGCCGGCTCCGGAACCGCGCGAACAATGAGGCCGACAGCACCGGCACCGGTACCGCTTCCTCGATCGCCGCCTCGATCGTCCACCGCCCCTCGCCGGAATCCGCCACCCCGCCCTGGAAGTTGGACAACGTCTCGTTCTCTGCCAGCGCCATCGCCGTCAGGTCCAGCAGCCAAGACGACACCACGCTTCCGCGCCGCCACACCTCGGCGATGTCCGCCACGTCCAGCGTGAACCGCTCGTTCTCCGGCAGCTCCTCGCTCATCTTGTGGTGCAGGATGTCGAAGCCCTCCGCATAGGCCTGCATCATCCCGTACTCGATCCCGTTATGGACCATCTTAACGAAATGCCCCGCCCCGGCCGGGCCGGCATGGATATACCCCTGCTCCGCCCGCGGATCGCGCCCGTCCCGCCCCGGCGTCTTCTCGATCTCGCCCGCCCCCGGCGCCAGCGCCTTGAAGATCGGGTCGAGATGCGACACCGCATCCTTCTCGCCACCGATCATCATGCAGTAGCCGCGCTCGAGCCCGTACACCCCGCCCGACGTTCCCACGTCGACGTAGATCAGCCCCTTCTCCCGCAGCGTCGCCGCCCGCCTTATGTCGTCCTTGTAGTAGGAGTTGCCGCCATCGATGATGATGTCGCCCCGCTCCATCATCCCCGCCAGTTCGCTCACCGTATCCTCGGTGATCTTCCCCGACGGTAGCATCACCCACACCGCCCGCGGCGCCTTGAGCTGCTTGACCATCTCGGCCAACCCGCCGACGCCCGCCGCGCCATCCTTGGCCAGCTTGTCGACCGCACCGCCGTCACGGTCATAGACAACCGTCTCGTGCCCGGCCCGCATCAAACGACGGCTGATATTCCCGCCCATCCGGCCAAGGCCGATGATCCCAAGCTGCATAACCAACGATCTCCTGAAATGTCATCTGCCTCTCCCGCCGGCGGGAGAGGACCGGGGTGAGAATGGCCGGCAGCTGACCCAGCGCCGGCCCTCACCAACCTAAAGCGCGGCTTCGACCATCCCGGCCAAAGTCTTCAACCCAGCCGCCACGTCGCCACCGAGATGCACCCGCAGCACCCGCCGCCCACGCTCCGCCAGCACGTCGAAATCGCCCCGCGCCTGCGCCGCGATCACCGTCCCGAACGAATACTTCTCGCCCGGTACCGCCAGATCATTCGGATGGTCCGCCGTAATCTGCAGCACCACGCCGCTGTTGGGCCCGCCCTTGTAGGTCTGCCCCGTCGAATGCAGGAACCGCGGCCCGAACCCGACGCACGTCGCCACGTGCTTCTTGTCCCGGATCGTCGTCCGCAACGCCGTTAGCGCCGCGATCGTCGCCTCATCGCGTTCGACATACGCCAGCAACGCCACGTAATCGCCCGCCTTGACCCGGCCCATCTGGGCCTTGATCGCCCCAGCCACGTCCGACCCCAGCGTCGTCGCCGTCTTCCCGTCCGCGAACAGCTTGATCCCCTGCCCTTCGGCAAACGGCGTCTCGCTCGGCAACGAGCCCGAGGCGCTGAACGCGTCCATCAGCTTCTTCGTCTCGATCTTGCTCGCCTCGACGTCCGGCTGATCGAATGGATCGATCCCGATCACCGACCCGGCCACCGCCGTCGCGAACTCCCACAGGAAGAACACCTGCCCAACCTGCATCGCCGAATCCACCTCGATCCGAACCACAGGCTGCCCAGCTTCCTCGAGCGCTGCCACCTGCGCGTCCAGCCCGCTCTCACCGGCCAGCTTCAGATACGCGAACACCCGGTCCTCGCCATACACGCCCGGCGCCCCGATCGGCTCGCCATCCACCGGCACGATGCCCTTGCCGATCTTGCCGGTGCTTTCCGCCAGCAACTGCTCGAGCCAGGCGCCGACATCGGCCAGCCCCGGCGACGCAAAGATCGTCACCTTGTCCCGCCCAACCTTCGCTGCCTCGCCCAGAATGAACCCCAGCTTGGCCCCCGGATTGGCCGCCGGCGGCGTCCCCGTCGCGCACGACCGCACCATCAGCTGCGTCGCGTCGATGAATGCCTTGAGATCGAGCCCCATCGCCGCCGCCGGCACCATGCCGAAATTCGACAGCACCGAGTAACGACCGCCAATGGTCTTGTCGCCAAAGAACACATCCCCGAACTGATCGCTCTCGGCGACCTTCTGCATCTTCGAGCCCGGATCCGTCACCGCCATGAAATGCTGCCCGGCCTTGTCGCCGACCGCCTTCTTCATCTCGTCCCAGAAATACGCCTTGAAGATGTTCGGCTCGAGCGTGCTGCCCGACTTGCTGCTCACGATGCACAGCGTCTTGCTTAGATCGACTTTACCCCGCAGCGCGGTGATCTGCGCCGGGTCGGTGCTGTCGAGGATATGCAGTGTCGGGAACCCGGCCTGCTTGCCGAACGTCTGCGCCAGCACCTCCGGCCCGAGGCTTGACCCGCCCATCCCCAGCAACAGCACGTCCGTAAACCCGCCGGCCTTCACCTTGTCCTGGAACGCCTGCAGCTTCGGCAGCTCTTCCTTCATCGCATCGACGACGCGCAGCCAGCCGAGCCACTTACCCTCGTCGCCGCCGGTCCAAACCGACGCATCGCCCGCCCAGAGATCGCGCAGCGTGCCCTTGGCCGCCCAGTCCTTCGCCCCGGCATCCGCCGCCTTCTGCAGCCCCTCCGGCAACTTGGCCGACATCGTCGCGACCGTCTTGCCCAACATCGTCGCCCGCTTGACCGCCACCGCGCCCAGCAGCTTGTCCGCCGCATCGGCAAACAGCTTCACGCCGTCCACCACCAGCGCCTTGGTCACCCCGTCCAAATCCAGCCCAGCCGCTTCGGCCTCCGCCAGCGCCTTCTTGGCGCCCTCGAGGTCCTCGACCAAGCTCTCCCGCAACGACCCATGGTCGCGGAACGCATCCATCGTCGCCGGCGGGATCGTGTTGACCGTGTCGCGCCCGATCAGCTCCTCGACATACAGCACGTCGCTATACGCCTTGTCCTTCACGCCCGTGCTCGCCCACAGCAAACGCTGCGGCTGCGCCCCGGCCTCCGCCAGCTTCTTCCACCGTGGCGACGCCACCAGTTCGAGATAGTGCTGATACGCCATCTTCGCGTTCGCGATCGCGACCTTCCCGCGCAGCGCCTTCAGCCCGGTCTCCCCGGCCGCCACCCGCTCGTCGATCTTCTTGTCGATCGCGACATCGATCCGGCTCACGAAGAAGCTCGCCACGCTGGCGATATCCGCCACGCTCTCGCCCTTGCCGGCCCGCGTCTCCAACCCGGCGATGAACGCCTCCGCCACCGCCTGATACGCCGACAGTGCGAACAACAGCGTGACGTTGATGTTGATCCCTTCGCTGATCAACGTCTGGATCGCCGCCACGCCCTTATCGGTGCCCGGCACCTTCACCATCAGGTTCGGGCGATCGACCCACTTCCACAGCCGCCGCGCCTCGGCGATCGTCTCGTCCGTATGCAGCGCCAAATAGGGCGACACCTCGATGCTGACATACCCGTCGACCTTACCGGTCGCCTGATAGACCGGCAGCATCTTGTCGCACGCCGCCTGGATGTCCTGAACCGCCAGCGCCTCGTAGATATCGAGCGCATCCATGTCGCCCTTCTCAGCCAGCGCCTTGAACCCGTCATCGTAATCCGTGCCGGACCCCATCGCCTTCTCGAAGATCGCCGGATTGGACGTGATGCCCTTCAGCCCGTCTCGATCGATCAGCTCCTGCAGCTTCGGCCCGATGAAGCTGCGCTGGATGAAGTCCAGCCACGGGCTCTGCCCATAGGCTTCCATCTGCTTCAGCGGATTACCCACCGCCATGTCGCCAGGCTTGTTGATGACGTTCATCACTTGCCTCCCTTTGCCAGGCCGCGTGCCGACTCCAGCACCGCCTCCGGCGTGAACCCAAACTTCTTCATCAGCGCCGACGCCGGCGCCGACGCCCCGAACGTGTGCATCCCGATCACCTTGCCCTTCGGCCCGACATACCGGTCCCAGCCCATGCTCGACCCCTGCTCGACCGCCAGCCGCGCCGGAACCTCGCTCGGCAGCACGCTCTCGCGATACGCCTCGTCCTGGTCCTCGAACAATTCCCAGCTCGGCATCGACACCACCCGCGCCTTGACGCCCTCTTCGGTGAGCTTCTCGTAAGCCCCGACGCACAGCGAAACCTCGCTCCCCGTCCCGATCAGGATCACGTCCGGCGTGCCCTCGCAGCTCGCCATCACGTAAGCGCCCTTCGCCACACCCTCGGCCGAGGCATACTTTGTCCGGTCGAACGTCGGCAGCGCCTGCCGGCTCAGCGCGAACGCCACCGGCTTGTCGTGCTCCCGCATCGCCACCCGCCAACCTTCCGCCACCTCGTTGGCGTCCGCCGGCCGCAACACGATCATCCCCGGGATCGCCCGCAGCGCGATCAACTGCTCGATCGGCTGATGCGTCGGCCCGTCCTCGCCCACCCCGATGCTGTCATGCGTGAAGATGTAGATGACCGGCAGCTCCATGATCGCCGCCAGGCGGATCGGCGGCTTCATGTAGTCGCTGAAGATCAGGAACCCGGACCCGTATGCCCGCAGCCCGGCCAGCGCCATGCCGTTGCAAATGCTGCCCATTGCATGCTCGCGAATGCCGAAATGCAGGTTGCGCCCGGAGTAATCCCCAGACTCGAAGCTCCCCGCCCCATCGAACGTCATGTTCGACTTCGTCGACGGCGCCAGATCCGCCGCCCCACCGATCAACCACGGCACCCGCTTGGCAATCGCGTTCAGCACCTTCTGCGACGAATCCCGCGACGCGACCCCCTTCGCATCCGCCGCGAACACCGGCACCTCACTGTCCCATCCCTCCGGTAGTTCGTGCCCGTCGATCATGTCGATCTCGGCCGCCAGCTCCGGATACTCGGCGCGATACCGCTCCAGCATCGCCATCCACTCGTGCCGCAGCTTCGACCCGCGGGCCCCCAGCTTTTTGTCGAAATGCGCCTGCACCCCGTCCGGCACCCGGAACGTCTCGTCCTCCGGCCAGCCGTAGAACCGCTTGGCCGCCTTGATCTCCTCGTCGCCCAACGGCTCACCATGCGCCTCGCGCGTGCCCTGCTTCTTCGGCGCTCCGTACCCGATCACGCTGTGCACGATGATCATCGTCGGCTTGTCGTGGACCATTCCGGCTTCCTGGAGATTCTCCAGCAACGCCGTGGTATCGTTCGCATCCTCCAGATGCCGCACGTTCCAGCCATAGGCCTGGAACCGCGCCCCTACGTCCTCACTGAACGCCAGGTTGGTCGAGCCTTCGATGGTGATGTGATTGCTGTCGTAGATCCAAACCAGGTTCGACAGCTTCAGGTGCCCGGCCACGCTGGCCGCCTCGCTCGACACCCCCTCCATCATGTCGCCGTCGCCGCACAGCGCGTAGATCCGGTAATCGTAAAGGTCATATCCCGGCTTGTTGTAGCGCGCTGCCATGTGGCGCTGCGCCATCGCCATCCCGACCGAGTTCGACACGCCCTGCCCCAACGGCCCCGTCGTCGTCTCCACGCCCGACGTGAACCGATACTCCGGATGCCCCGGCGTCACGCTGCTCAGCTGCCGGAACTGCTTGATGTCCTCCAACGTCACCGCCGCCTCGTTCAGCGGCCCGTGCTGCCCGAGCTTCTTCACCCCAGACAGGAACAGCAGCGAATACAGCAGCATCGACGCGTGCCCGACGCTCAGCACGAACCGGTCCCGGCCCGGCCATGACGGATCCGCCGGGTCGTAGCGCAGCATGTCCTGCCACAGCGTGTAGGCCACCGGGGCCAACGCCATCGGCGTCCCCGGATGTCCGGATTTAGCCTTCTGCACCGCATCCATCGACAGCGTGCGGATCGTATCGATGCACAGCGTGTCGATGTTCGTTTCTGCGGGCTCGGCCCCAACCAACTCGTTTTGTGCAGCCGACATGTTCGTCCCCTTGGCAGACTCGCCCGGCCGAACGCGGTCCCGGACGAAGTGGCCCACCGATGATCGTCACGGACTCTGCGCCGTAACCAGTGGTGATGCAACGGACAGACCCGTGACGAAGTTCTACCGCATGTGCGAATAGATCGGCTGATGACGCGCACCCCGACCATTCCGATCCAGCCAGTCATAACCCGCGCGATGCTCCTCGACGGTGGTCTCGACCGCATGATCGGCGACGGCATCCCCGGCCTGGTCCGCCTCACCCTCGAGGAACGCGCCGCCTCCCTGGCCGCCACGCTCGCTGCCCGCCCCGCCCCGCTACCCTGCGACGCCGCACCCGGCATCTGGGTCTTCGCCTACGGCTCTCTCATCTGGAACCCGGCCATGGAGTTCCTCGAGCGCCGCTTCGCCCGCCTCCACGGCTGGCACCGCTCCTTCTGCCTCTCCACCGCCGCCGGCCGCGGCACCCCCGAGCTCCCCGGCCTCGTCCTCGGCCTCGACCGTGGCGGCGCCTGCGCCGGCGCAGCCTTCCTCATCGCCGATGCCGCGCTCGAAACCGAACTCTCTCTCTTATGGTGTCGCGAGATGCTCGCCGGCAGCTACACCCCGCGCTGGGTCACCCTGCGCGGCGGCGACGGCATCCCTTATGGTCACGCCATCGCCTTCACCATCAATCGCACGGCCGCCCAATATACCGGCGCCATGACCGAAGCCGACATCGTCGACCGCCTTGCCCGCGCCGCCGGCACCCTGGGCAGTTCCGCCGACTACCTATTTCAGACTCGCGACGGCCTCCGCGCACTCGGCATCAAAGACCGGCACATCGAGCACCTGGCCACGGAAGTCGAAGCTCAGTTGGCGAAGAACCGCGCCGATCCGTAGCGCCGATGCGCGAACTCCAGCGCATTTCGGCACGCATTCGGCCCGCTGAACGCCTCTTCCGCCATCTGGTGGTCCGGCGCCTCGACCAACCATCGATCCGGCATATCGCCGTCGCGATACACGAGCGCCGCTTCGACGCGGGGGCCTTCGAGATGCGTGGTGAGTTTCGTTGTCATCGATGATGACGACGATACGCTGCACCGCAATAAACGCAAGACCGGTAAACGCACGGTCGAAAACGCCCTTTTTAAGGCCGCCGACCCACAAACGAATCCAGCTTGCAAGCCGCTCCGGCCTGGGGAAAACTATGCCTAACGCGTGAAACACGTGACTGGGGAGAGAGGATGCGTCCTGGACTACTCGTCGTCGCCTGCATTGCGACTTGGGCAACAACTGCTTCCGCGCAAATGCCCATTCCCGAGGCGGCGCCCCCCGACGGCGCCAAGCTGTTCCGCAACCAGTGCGCGACCTGCCACACGCTCCATGCCAGCGAGCCGAAGCGTCAGGGCCCCACGCTGGAACACGTCTACGACCGCAAGATCGGCAGCATCGAGGACTACGCCTACACGGCCGGCTATCGCGAGTCCGAGCAGAAATGGACCGCCGAGAACCTCGACAGGTATCTCACCAGCCCGGCGGCCATGTTCCCCGGCAGCACCATGGCCTACCGCCAGGCCAACGCGACCACCCGACAAGCGATCATCGCCTACCTCAAGGACCAAAGTTGAATGGCCAAGCCGATCCACTCCATGATTCGAGTACTCGAGGAAAACCGCTCCGTTGCCTTCTACCGTGACGCGATGGGCCTCGAGATCTCGGACCGCTACGACTTCGACAAGTTCACACTCGTCTACCTGAAGTCTCCTGATTCACCGTTTGAATTAGAGCTGACGATCAACAAGGACCAAACCGAACCTTACGACCTCGGTAAAGGCTACGGACACCTCGCCGTGTCCGTAGACGATCTCGAAGCCGCGAAATCCAAGATGCACGAGGCTGGCGCCACGCCCGGCGACATCAAGGAAATCAAACACGACGGCGAACTACTGGGCCGCTTCTTCTTCATCAAGGACCCCGACGGCTACAGCATCGAGGTCCTGCAACGATACGGCCGCTTCGCTTAACAAAACGTAAAGGGAGGAAAACAAATGCGAGAAGTCGATAAACAGACCCGCTTCAGCCGCCGCGGCGTCCTCCGCGCCGGCGCCACCGCCGTCCCGGCTGCCGCCTTCATCGGCAACGCCATCAGCCCCACCGCCGCCTGGGCCGAAACCGCCAAATCCATCACCCCACACGCCATGGCCACCATGGCCCTCGTCGCCCGAGACATCTACCCGCACGACCACATCGTCGACGCCTTCTACATCAACGCCGTCACCCCCTGGGACGCCCGCGGCACCAAGGACCCGGCCATCCGCGACATGATCCTCGACGGCATCGCCCGCCTCGACAAGGACGCCAACGACAAGCACGGCGTCGACTACCTCAACGTCGGTTGGGAAGCCGACCGCGTGAAGCTGCTCCAGGGCATCGAGGAATCGAAGTTCTTCCGCACCGTCCGCGCCGACCTCGTCGTCTCGCTGTACAACCAGCCCGAGATCTGGCCCAAATTCGGCTACGAGGGCTCCTCGGCCGAATACGGCGGCTACATCAATCGCGGCTTCAACGACATCGATTGGCTCCCGTCGGTCTAAGGAGGATCTCGCCATGGCTCAATTCGACCTGAACGACGACACCCTCGTCGTCATCATCGGCTCCGGCGCCGGCGGCGGCACCCTCGGCAACGAACTCGCCCAAAAGGGCATCAAGTGCGTCATCCTCGAGGCCGGCGACCGTCACGAGATCCAGGACTTCGTCAACGACGAATGGGCCAGCTTCGCCCAGCTCGCCTGGAAGGACCAGCGCACCACCTCCGGCACCTGGCGCGTCGGCAAGGACTTCCCCAACCTCCCCGCCTGGATCGTCAAATCCGTCGGCGGCAGCACCGTCCACTGGGCCGGCGCCTCGCTCCGCATCGAGCCGCACGAATTCCAAAGCCGCACCGTCTACGGCGCCGTCGCCGGTGCCAACATCCACGACTGGCCCATCACCCGCGAAGAGCTCGACCCTTACTATGAGAAGGCCGAGTTCAAGATGGGCGTCACCCGCACCAACAACATCCCCGGCCTCCCCGGCAACAACAACTTCAAGGTCATGGAAGCCGGCGCCAAGAAGCTCGGCTACAAGGAAGTCCACTCCGGCCGCATGGCCATCAACAGCGAGCCCCGCGACGGCCGCGGCTCCTGCCAGCAGATCGGCTTCTGCTTCCAGGGCTGCAAATCCGGCGCCAAATGGTCGACTCTCTACACCGAGATCCCCAAGGGCGAGGCCACCGGCAACCTGGAAGTCCGCCCCAACTCGATGGCCGTCCACATCGAGCACGACGACACCGGCAAGGTCACCGCCGTGGTTTATTCCGACGAGAACGGCACCCTGCAGCGCCAGAAAGCCCACATCGTCGCCGTCGCCGGCAACTCCATCGAAAGCCCGCGCCTGCTGCTTAACAGCGCCTCGAACACGTTCAAAGACGGCCTGGCCAACAGCTCCGGCCAAGTCGGCCGCAACTACATGCGGCACATGACCGGCAACGTGTACGGCATCTTCGAAAAGCCGGTGCACATGTACCGCGGCACCACCATGGCCGGCATCGTCCGCGACGAAGCCCGGCACGACCCCTCCCGCGGCTTCGTCGGCGGTTACGAGCTCGAGACCGTCTCCCTCGGCATTCCCTTCATGGCCGCCTTCATGGACCCCGGCGCCTGGGGCCGTTCCTTCACCTCCGCCATGGACGACTACGCCCACATGGCCGGCATGTGGATCGTCGGCGAGGACCTCGCCCAGGAAACCAACCGCATCACCCTCGACCCGGCGGTCAAGGACAAGAACGGCATGCCCGTCGCCTCCGTTCATTACGACGACCACCCCAACGACATCGCCATGCGCGCCCACGCCGTCCAGCAGGGCACCGCCATCTACAAGGCCGTCGGCGCCATCCGCACCATCCCCACCCCGCCCTACCCCAGCACTCACAACCTCGGCACCAACCGCATGAGCGCCGATGCCAAGGACGGCGTGGTCAACAAGCTCGGCCAGTCCCACGACATCAAGAACCTGTTCGTCTCCGACGGCAGCCAGTTCACCAGCGGCGCCGCCTGCAACCCCACTCTGACCATTGTCTCCCTGGCCATCCGCCAGGCCGACACCATCGCCAACATGATGCAGCGCCGCGAAGTCTGAGACTTCACTCCACCCTCTCCCGTGCGCGGGAGAGGGCCACGGACGGTTGCCCTTTAACGGTTTCTAAACCACTCGCCGCCTAAACTTGCGCCATGCAGTCAATATCACATGCATGGCGCAAGTTGATGACTCGATGCTCTCACCTGTCGACGAGCATCGGCCATGACGGTGCCGTCGCCGCCATTACGGCCGTCTCCGCTTTCCTTCTGTTGACCGTCGTCGGTTTCGCCTGCGACTACGGTTACGCGTCGTACATCAATCAGCGCCTCGCCCGCGCCACCGACTCCGGCACGCTCGGCTCCGTCTCCCAGACGGCCGCGACAACCGCCGGCGGCTACACGCAAACTGCCGCGCTCCAGACCATTGGCACCAACATCTTCAAAGCCAATATCGCCGATCTTCCCTCGACCGGCATCCAGTTCAATCTCTCTGTCGTTGCGGACGGTACCGGCGGGGTCGTGGCCACTGGATCGTACACGTACAACGTTCCGACTTTTTTTGGTGGCCTCATGGGTCTGACCAATATTCCGGTTTCCGGCACCGCCAAGACGTCCGCTCGGCCTACCGTGTACATCAATTACTACATTCTCGTCGACAACTCGCAGTCGATGGGCATTGCCGCGACTCAAACCGACATGAACAACCTATATGCCCGAGTGGCAGCCAACAATAACGCCAGCTCATATGACGTAGGCTGCGTATTCGCATGTCATGTTCCAAGCTATCAGGACAATAACGCAAATCACGTTCAAAAATTTACCAACGAAGATTTAGCACACAACCTGACGCGCCTTTGGGGACCGCCGATCACCTTGCGCATCGACTCTGCTGTCACAGCTGTCAGCAGTATCGTCAACTCCGCCTCCCAAGTCGCCGCAACTACTCAGAACATCAAGTTCGGCCTTTACACCATCGGTATAGACCCGAATACCGGGCTGAGGGTTGCTCCCGTCAAATATCCGGTGCCACCACCGAACAGCACGCCCGATTTCTCGCCATCCTCGGATTATGCCTCGGTACAAAAAGCGACGGCGCTGATTGCCCTGGGCAACACGATCACCACCATGAACCGCGGCGACACCGATTTCCCAAACGAATTCTCGGACTTCTTGGCCGCGTTCAAATCACCCAACACGCTTACGCAAGGAAGCGGCGCAAGCGCGACATCTCCGATCAACTATATCTTCCTGGTGACAGACGGCTTGAGCGATACCGTAGGGGGTTGCTCGATCTACAACGTCTGCACGTCACCGATCAATGCAAGTGATTGCACTCCGCTCAAGGCCGTCGCCAATGTCGGCGTGATATACACTACGTATCTCCCGATCTACCAATACAATACGGCTCCGAACTGGGAAAGTAGGTACAACACGCTTGTAAATAACAAGCCAACGAGTCTTCCGACCAACCTACAAGGTTGTGCAAGCTCCTCTGACCTTTACTTCGAAGCAAAGGACGGCCCTGACATCGTCTCGTCAATGCAAACTCTCTTTCAACGCACTCAGCCATCCTCCGCACGGATCACCCAGTAGCGATGCCTCGCCTCTTCAATCTAAGTGCCGCCCTGCGCCGTCGCGACGGTGCAGTCGCCATCGAGTTCGCCATCGTTGCAACCCCCTTCATCTTTCTCCTCTTCGCCATCGTCGAGCTCGGCATCATCTTCGTCACCAACATCAATCTCAGCAACGCGACCCTGCTCCTCGCACGCCAGATCCGCACCGGCGGGATCGTCGCCCCGGGTTCGTCGGCCACCTCCAGCTCCGGCATCACTCTCGATCTCGCCGATTTCAAGCAGGCCATCTGCAACAAGCTACCCATGGTCCCCGCCGCGACCTGCACCACGCAGCTTCAGGTCGACATCCGAACCCAGTCATCCTTCGGCATCTCCTCGCCCAGCCCCTCCTCCGGCAGCACCTTCAACAATGCGTCCCTGTGCTATTATTCCGGTGCCGGCGGCTCCATCGTCGAGTTCCACGCCTACTATCTGTGGCCCGTCGCCACCCCCGTCCTGCTCTCGGCCCTCGTCAATGCGACCACCTACAAATCCGGTGGCACCAGCACCTCCGGCAACTTCTACGTCCTGCAGTCGGCCGAGGCCTTCAAGATCGAGCCCAATAACTCCGGCGCGAACTCGGGCAGCGGCTGTTGAACGCCCTCCCCCGCCCGCTCCGCGACCTCGATCGCGCCGGCACCGCCCTCATCGAGTTCGCCCTCACCGCCCCGCTCCTGGTCTCGCTCCTGCTCAGCATCGCGGACGTCGCCCCCAGCCTGATGGTCAAGTTCAAGGTCGGCACCGCCACTCAGGCCGTCGCCGACCTCGCCGCTCAGAGCGCCACGATCCAGCCGGCCGACGTCCCGAACCTCTTCAACATCGGCAGTGACGTGATGGCGCCGTTCAACGGCGCACCGCTGCTTCAACGGATCTCCAACATCGCTTCCGACGGTACCAAGGCCTTCGTCTACTGGAGTTGCGCCGAAAGTCCGCTCACGCCGTTGAACGTCTTCGACAAGGTAACCCCGCCGACCGGCATCATCGCCACCGACAAGACCGGCACCGACACCAGTTACGTCATCGTCGAATCGCAATACTCATATCAGGCCCCGGCCAGCTTCATTCTCAAATCCGCCCAACTCATGGCCGTGACCGCCTACACCCTCCCCAGGGTCTCGACCTATATTGGTCCATCGGCCCCCGGCTTCGTCGCCACCAAGCCGAGCGCGTCGAAATTCGCGACCGTCACCGTCATCAATAAAGTGACCTGCAACAGCGCCCTCTGACCCGTCGCCCGCTTGCCGTCCCACCCGCCGGGGTCTAGGCCCCAATTCATGTCGATCTCCCTCCCGTTCGAGACGCCCCCGCCCAACGGTGAACCGCTCGAGATCGCGCCCGGCATCCAGTGGCTCCGCCTTGCCCTCCCCTTCCGCCTCAACCACGTCAACGTCTACCTCATCCGCGACGGCGCCGGTTTCGCCATCTTCGACACTGGCATCTTCGATGACGCGACCAAGACCACCTGGACCGACCTCCTAGCCGGCCCGCTCGCCGCTCCCATCACCCGCATCATCGTCTCGCACTATCATCCGGATCACGCCGGCATGGCCGGCTGGCTCGCTGAGCGCACCGGCGCCCCGGTCCTCATGCCCACCACCGAATACCTCACCAGCCTCGTCCTTATGCTCGACCCGGCGGCCCTCGACTCCGAACCCTACCGCAGCTTTTACCGCGCCCACGGCCTCGACGCCGCCACCACCGACATCCTCCTCACCCAGGGCAACCGTTACCTCAAAATGGTCGCCCCCCTGCCCCGCACCTACCGCCGCCTGATCGCCGGCGAATCACTCCAGATCGACGCCGACGCCTTCGACGTCTTGACCGCCGGTGGTCACGCCCCCGAGCAGGCCATGTTGCACGCCCCGGCCCGCAACCTCCTCCTCTGCGCCGATCAGGTCCTCGCCCGCATCTCCCCCAACATCGGCGTCGATGCCCACGACCCCGACGGCGACCCCCTCGGCATCTACCTGCGCTCCCTGGCCACCCTCCGCGCCACCATCCCCGCCGACACCCTTGTCCTCCCCGGTCACAATCTCCCCTTCGTCGGCCTGCACACCCGCATCGACGAACTGACCGCCCATCACAAAACCCGCTGCGATGCCATCGAGGCTGCCTGCCGCGTCGCACCCCAGAACGTCCACGATTTGCTGCCCGTCATCTTCGGTCGCCCGATCGACGACCCGCACCAGATGGGGTTCGCGTTCGGCGAAGCCCTCGCCCACGTGAATTACATGCGCCGCAACGGCCGCCTCCATCAGCGAGGCGGCCGCTTCGAGCCTACTTGATCACGCCATCCCGCTTCAGTCCGCCGACCTCTGCCTGCACCCGCTCGATACCTCCGTTGGCATAAAGGATCTGCAGTCGCTCGGCCCCGAGCGTGCTCATCACCGGGTTGCGGTATTCGCGATTATACCGCCCCGTATCCGCCGGATCGTACCCGAACTGCAGCGCCACCGTCCGCAGCAGCAGTTCCCCCTGCACCACCGCCGGCCCGGTGAACGTGTAATCCGCATCCGAAAGGTTATGCAGCACGTACTCATAGAGCAGGTTCGACTGCGCCGGCAGGCTCGCCAGGATATCCACCGACCCCAACTTGCGCACCGCCGGCAGCCGCAGCTTCCCCGTCGCATCCTTCATCAGGTACCCGCGCTCGACCGGATCGACCCCCACCATGATCGCCGCCGTCCGCAACCAATTGACTACGCTATACTCGTTGCCCGCATTCGGCGCCCCATGCGCCGCCGCCTGCGTGATGATGAACACCGGCGGCAGCCCTCGCGCCATGCTCTCCGCCAGCCCGATCAGATGATGCCCGCCCGTCTTCGTCGTCCCCGCTGCCCCCCAGGCATCGGTCTTGCCGTTCCCGCCGAAATTCATCTCGGCATACTCGGACCCATCGGCGTTCCACTGGAACACCATCATCTTCCCCCAATCGTGCCAAATCGGCTCCGCCAGCACGAGGTCCTGATCGATCCCCAAATCTTTGTCGTCGCGCCCCACCCCAGAGTGCCGCACCACCGGCAATCCCTTGGCATCCAGCGTGCCGTAAACCTCCCGATACGTCTCCGCGAGATGCAAGCTGCTCGTCAGATTGACCGCCACATGGATCGCCAGCCCACCCGGTTCCGAGTGGTGCCCGCCGAACACGCTCCCCGGCGCCGACCCATAAGGCTGCGGCAGCGTCGGACAAGCCGATCCCTCATCCACCACCCCTGGAAACACGCCCGCCACCAACCCGCCCGGGATCCGCGTCGCTTCCGCCGGGTCGATCAGCCCCTCCGACACCAGCCGATCCACCACGGCTTGCTTCTTGCCCGCATCCACCCCGACCCGGCTCCGGATGCACGTCCCCTTGTTGAACACCGCATCTTCCGTCGCCCGCCGCAGCGACGGATCGGAGATCTTAGCGGTCTCTTCCCGAATGTAAGCCATCGCGCTCGTCACCAGCGCCGACTTCGAGGCCACCTCCGCCGCCCCCGCGTTCCAAGCCCCGAGCCCCGTCTGATCTGCCCAAGCCGCCCCCGACCCGACCAACAGCGGCATACTCAATAGAACCCGGCGAAAACGCGACATCGGCAACCCTTCGAAACGAAGCCCCGAACCTACACACCCGGCCGAGCCCCAGTCCCGAAGTTTCCGTTACAATGCGGCCTCCGCCGCCCCCCGGATCGCCGCGATCGCCCCCGCGTAATCCCCCCGCCCAAACACCGCCGAACCGGCCACCAACGCCGTCGCCCCCGCCCGCACCACCACCGGCGCCGTCTCCGCCGTGATCCCCCCATCCACCTGGATTGCGATCGGCCGCCCCCCGATCATCGCCTTCACCCGCTCGACCTTCGCCACCATCGCCCCGATGAACGACTGCCCCCCGAACCCCGGATTGACCGTCATCACCAGCACCAGATCCACCCGGTCCAGCACGTACTTCACGGCGCTCTCCGGCGTCCCCGGATTGATCGCCACCCCCGCCTTCATACCCAGCGCCCCGATCGCCTGCAGCGTGCGATCCAGATGCGGCGACGCCTCCGCATGCACGGTCACCCGATCCACCCCCGCCGCCGCGAAAGCCTCCAGATACCGATCCACCGGCGCGATCATCAGGTGCGCATCGAAACACTTGGCCGAAGCCCCCCGGATCGCCTTGATCACCCCCGGCCCGAACGTGATGTTCGGCACGAAATGCCCATCCATCACGTCCAGATGGATCCAATCCGCCCCCGCCGCATCGACCGCCCGCACTTCCTCGCCCAACCGCGAGAAATCCGCCGACAGGATAGACGGCGCAATCACGATCCCGCTCATCCCAACTCACCTGTATCCGCAAGCCCCGGATACAGGACCATCCCGCCATCGACGTAAAGCACCCCCATCATACATCCGAACCCCTCAACGAACCCTTAACGACCAAACCGGAGTTGACGCCCCCGCGAAATTCCTGACCCACTCCGCCGCATGACGCCGCTCCCCCTCTCCCGCGCCAATCTCCCCGCCTTGGCCGACCGCGCCACCATCCCCGCCTATGACCCGGCCGCCGTCCGCCCCGGCATCGTCCACCTCGGCCTCGGCAACTTCCACCGCGCCCACATGGCCCGATACACGCACGACCTCATGCAATCCGACCCGGCCGCCACCCAATGGGGCATCCTCGGCGCCGGCCTCCTCCCCGCCGACGCGCGCATGCACGATGCCCTAGCCCCCCAGGACTCCCTCTACACCCTGGTCGAACGCGACGCCGCAGGCGAAGCCCGCACCATCATCGGCTCCCTCGCCGACACCATCTTCGCCGGCCACTCCACCGCCGACCTCCTCCAGGCTACCGAAAACCCCGCCATCCGCATCATCAGCCTCACCGTCACCGAACACGGCTACTGCCTCGACCGCGCCACCAAGCGCCTCGACCCCAACCACCCCCTCATCCAGCGCGACCTCGCCACCCCCAACACGCCGGCCAGCGCTATCGGCGTCCTCGTCGAGGCCCTCCGCCGCCGCCTGCACGCGCGCCAGTCAGCCCCCACCCTCCTCACCTGCGACAACATTCAACACAACGGCGCCGTCCTCCGCGACGCCGTCCTCACCCTCGCCACCATGCAGGACCAAGCCCTCGCCCGCTGGATCGAGCAGGAAGTCAGCTTCCCCAACACCATGGTCGACCGCATCACCCCCGTCACCGCGCCCGCGGACGCCGCATGGCTCCGCGACACGATCGGCATCGCCGATTCCTGGCCCGTCTTCGCTGAAACCTTCACCCAGTGGGTCATCGAGGACCGCTTCCCCCGCGGCCGCCCCGCTTGGCAGGACGTCGGCGCCCAATTCGTCCCCGACGTCGCCCCCTACGAGTTCATGAAACTCCGCCTCCTCAACGGCTCCCACCTCGCCGTCTCCGGCCTAGGCCGCCTGATCGGCTACGACACCATCGACCAATCCATGGCCGACCCGCTCATCGCTCGCATGATGACCGCCCTCATGGACCGCGAGACCGGCCCCACCCTCCCCGAGATCCCCGGCATCGACCTGCCCGCCTACAAAGCCAAGCTGATCGAGCGCTTCGCCAACCCCGCCATCAAGGACACCGTCGAACGCGTCAACACCGACGCCCCCCTCAACGTCCTCCTCGACCCCATCCGCGACCGCCTCGCCGCCAATGCCCCGCTCGACATCCTGGCCCTAGCCCTGGCCGCCTGGCTCCGCCGCATCCGCGGCGAGGACGAGCAGGGCCGCCCCATTGACATCAAGCACCCGCTCGCCGCCGAACTCCGCGCCCGCGCGATCGCTGGCGGCCCCGACCCCCGCCCCCTCCTCTCCCTCGAGCCCCTCTTCGGCCCCCTCGGCCACGACCCGGCCCTCATCGCCCCCGTCACGACCTGGCTCACCGCCCTCTACGAAAAAGGCGCCGCCGCCGCCCTAACCCAAGCCGCCACCCAAAATACGATCTAACCCCGTAACCCATAGCCCGTAGGGTGGGCTTCAGCCCACCACCACGCGCCCCCAACCCTCATACTCGCGAGTGCAACAACCCTACCGCCCCAACCCACAACCCTTCACATCCCCCGGCGCCACCGGAACCCGTGGGGCCTCGAACACCGCCAGATATTCCGACCGCGGCGGCTGCACCAGCAGCCAGTGGAATCCCACCTCCCGATACCCCACCGACGCCATCTCGCACGCCAGCAGCGCCCGCGGCGTCCCATGCCGCTCGGTCGCGTCGTCCACGTCCACGATCCCCACCCGACCGCCGTTCCGCACGGCCGGCGCAAGATTGCTCATCAGCGCAAACGGCTGCTCGATCTCGTGATACATGTGGATCAGCACCGCCACGTCGACCGACCCGGCCGGCAGCCGCGGATCCCCCGCCTGCCCCAACCCCACCGTGACGTTTCTGAGCCCGTCCCGACGCACCCGCTCTTGCAGCCGGACCAGGTAGTCCGGCACCACGTCCTGCGCCAACACCCGCCCGCTCGGCCCCACCCGCGCCGACAGCCACGCCGTGTAATACCCCGACCCGGCCCCGATATCGGCCACCACCATCCCCGGCCGGATCGCCAGCCAGTCCGCCACCCGCTGCGCCTCGCCCACCCGCTCGCGCTCGTCCTCCGCCCGCCACCGATCCGACACAATCGGCGCCACCGGCCGCAGCGGCCGCGGATACACCGCCCCCGTCCCCGGCGGCCCCAAATACTCGGCCGCCCCCGCCCCGAACGGCATCCCGAGACAAGCCAGCACCAGACCGAACCGAAGGGATGCGCGAATGATCATGGTCCTGACGTGGGCCGCTCCATGCCGTCCACAACCACCGCTCACGCGCCGGCCCGCCACCCCATGTCCCAAAACGCGCTCTCGAGCCGAACCGCCATGTCGAACTGCGCCTGCAGCGCTGCCATCCGCCCGCTCGCCCCGGCACGGCGCCCAACCCGGTCCAACGCCGCCGCCGCCTGTCGCGCCGCACCCTGATACGCAGCGCCGGCATAAGCCTCGATCCAAGCCGCATAGGGATTATCTCGCCCCGCCTGCCCGCCCAGCTCGGCGCCGATCTCCGCATAGCCCATGATGCACGGCGCCAGCACGACGTGCAGATCCAGCAGGTCGCCCGCTGTTCCCCGCTCGAAGACGAACCGCGTGTAGGCGACCGTCTCGACCGCCTCCACCTCCGCCGCCATCGCCGCCTCGTCCAACCCCCACTCGGCGCAATACTCGACATGCAGCCGCATCTCCGCCAGCAACGCGCTCATCCCTGCCGCCGCATCGCCGAGATCGTCGAGTCGCGTGCTCTTGTAGCCGGCCAGCGCATGCGCCCGGACGAAGTGGATCAAGAACAGATAATCCTGTGTCAGATACTGGCGAAATGCCGCGTCCGGCAGCGTGCCGTCGCCCAGCCCGCGCACGAACCGATGCCGGACATAGTCGGCCCACAACCCGCCCGCCCCCTCGCGCAGCGCCTCGAACAACCCGCCGCCGACGACATCCTGCTGCCCCATTCTCGTCTCCTGTTCCGCCACATCTTAACGCGGGCCGTGGGTCGTTGACGCCCTCCCGCCTCCGTGTTGTCTTCACCCCACAAGGCCTGAATAAACGGAGGAATCGGTGCTGAGATCAGCCAAGACCCGGCGCATGCTGGGCGCTGCCACATTGCTCGCCGCTGCATCGTCGACGCCGGGTCGGGCCGCCGACATTACCATCGCCACCGTCAACAACGGCGACATGGTCGTAATGCAGCGCCTCGCCTCGGACTTCGAGCAGAAGCATCCCGACATTCACCTGAAATGGGTCGTGCTCGAGGAAAACGTCCTCCGTCAGCGCCTCACCACCGACATCGCCACCAAGGCCGGCCAGTTCGACGTCCTCACCGTCGGCAACTACGAGGTCCCCATCTGGGCCAAGCAGGGCTGGATCGTCCCCATGGACCTCCCCGCCGCATACGATGTCGACGACCTGCTCAAGCCCGTCCGCACCGCGCTGACCGTCGACGGCAAGCTCTACGCGCTGCCGTTCTACGCCGAGAGCGCCATGACCTACTACCGCAAGGACCTCTTCGACAAAGCCGGCATCAAGATGCCGGACGCCCCCACCTATGCCGAGATCCGCGGCTTCGCCGACAAGATCACCGACAAATCCACCCAGACCTACGGCATGTGCCTCCGCGGCAAGCCCGGCTGGGGCGAGAACATGGCCTACGTCACCTCCCTGGTGAATGCCGAAGGCGGCCGCTGGTTCGACATGAACTGGAAGCCCACTTTGGACTCCAAGCCCTGGCACGACGCGCTGGACTACTACACCGGCATCCTCAAGGCCGATGGCCCCCCGGGCGCCGCCTCCAACGGCTTCAACGAGAACCTCGCGCTCTTCGCTTCCGGCCATTGCGGCATGTGGATCGACGCCACCGTCGCCGGCGGCATGCTGTTTGACACCAAGCAGTCGCAAGTCGCCGACAAGGTCGCCTTCGCCCCCATGCCCACCGGCTCCTTCAAGGGCGCGCCCACCTGGCTCTGGTCCTGGAACCTGGCCATCCCCGCCACCTCCAAGCAGCAGGCCGCGGCCAAAGAATTCGTCACCTGGGCCACGTCGAAGGACTACATCAAGCTAGTCGCGTCCAAGAACGGCTGGGTCGCCGTCCCCCCCGGCACGCGCCAATCCACCTACGACAACCTCGACTACCAGAAGGCCGCTCCCTTCGCCTCCTTCGTCCTCAAGGCGATCGACGTCGCCAACCCCAACGGCCAGACCGCCGAACCCCGCCCCTATACCGGCGCCCAATTCGTCGCCATCCCGGAATTCCAGGGCATCGGCACCCAGGTCGGCCAAACCGTCGCTGCCACCCTCACCGGCCAGCAGACGATCGACGCCGCCCTGAAATCCGCCGAAACCGCCACCGAACGCACCATGAAACAAGCCGGCTACCCCAAAAAGTAGCCCAATGCTCGTCCTTCGCAGCTCAGTAGGGTGGGCTTCAGCCCACCTTCGCTCGCCGTGACCCAACGGCGTAACCCAACCCGGTCCGTGCGAGCGCAGCGCGACGTCGAACCCTGAACCCGAGTGAACCAAGCCCCTGTGACCGCCCCCAAAGAGACCCCCAACTCCCTCTTCGTCGCCCCCGCCGTCACCGTCCTGCTAGCCTGGATGATCGTCCCCTTAGTCCTGACCCTATGGTTCTCGTTCCAATACTACAGTCTGGTCGACCCCACCCGCACCGGCTTCGCCGCCCTGGACAACTACGAGTTCCTGATCACCGACCCCGACTTCTGGGTCTCGTTGCAGAACACCCTCATCCTCGTCGGCGCCGTCCTCATCATCACCGTCGTCGGCGGCACCCTCCTGGCGGTCCTCTTCAACGAGAAATTTCCCGGCCGAAACGTCGCCCGTATCCTCGCCATCTCCCCTTTCTTCGTCATGCCCACGGTTAGCGCCCTGGTCTGGAAGAACCTCATGCTGCACCCCGTGTACGGCATCTGGGGCGCCGCCTTTCACCTTTTCGGCCTGGAACCCATCGACCCCTTCGCCGACCACCCCCTGGCCGCCATCATCGCCATCGTCTCCTGGGAATGGCTCCCCTACGCCCTCCTCGTCCTCCTCACCGCGATCCAATCCCTGGACGCCGAGCAGAAGGAGGCCGCTCAGATCGACGGCGCCGGCCCCATCACCCAGTTCTTCTTCCTCACGCTGCCCCACCTCTCCCGCGCCATCGGCGTCGTGGTCATGATCGAGACGATCTTCCTCCTCACCGTCTTCGCCGAGATCTTCGTCACCACCTCCGGCGGTCCCGGGAACGCCTCCACGAACCTCGCCTTCCTCATATTCCGCCGCGCCCTGCTCGATTTCGACGTCGGCGGCGCCTCGGCCGGCGGCATGGTCGCCGTCCTGCTGGCGAACATCGTCGCGTTCTTCCTCATCCGCAGCGTCGCCAAGCAGTTGGATGCCTGACGTGCACTCACACCCACCCATCCACCGAAGCCGGCCCCCGCTCCGCTGCTCTTCACGCCGGACCGGAGCTTAGCCATGGACCAGACCCGCTTCCAGCGCACGGTCGCCTTCATCCTCGGCTGGGCCACCGCCCTGGCCTTGTTCTTCCCCATCGCCTGGACCCTGCTCACCAGCTTCAAGACCGAAAACGCCGCCATAACACCAAGCCTCCTTTTCACGCCAACGCTCGATGCCTACCGCGAAGTATTCGCCCGCGCCGACTACCTGAGCTTCGCCCTAAACAGTGTAATCATCTCGGTCGGCGCCTCGTTACTGACGCTGATCTTCGCCATCCCCGCCGCCTACGCCATGGCCTTCTACCCGACCCGGCGAACCCGCAGCACGCTGCTCTGGATGCTGTCCACCAAGATGATGCCCAGCGTCAGCGTCCTGGTTCCGATCTACCTGGTCTTCCGCTCCACCAACCTCCTCGACACCCGCACCGGCCTCATCATCATCTACATGCTGATGAATCTGCCCATCGTCGTCTGGATGCTGTTCACCTTCTACAAGGACGTCCCGGTCGCCATCCTCGAGGCCGGCCGCGTCGACGGCGTCCGCATCGGCGGCGAGATCTGGCATATCCTGCTGCCCCTCACCCTCCCCGGCATCGCCAGCACCGGCCTCCTATCCCTCATCCTCTGCTGGAACGAAGCCTTCTGGAGCCTCAACCTCACCGCCTCTGCCGCCGCTCCCCTGACCGCCTTCATCGCCAGCTTCAGCAGCCCCGAAGGCCTCTTCTTCGCCAAACTCAGCGCTGCCAGCACCATGGCCGTCGCCCCGATCCTCATCTTCGGCTGGTTCAGCCAAAAACAGCTCGTCCAAGGCCTAACCTTCGGCGCCGTGAAATGACGGTCCTGCTCCCTCTCCCGCTGGCGGAAGAGGGACAGGGCCAGGGTGGGGCTACGCGCCCACCCTCCCGCTAAGCGTAACTACCCGACGGCGCGTAGAACCCGACCCCCTCCGACACCAGGTCCGCCCGGAACGACGCAGTCCCCGGCGTCGTGATCGCCGCATATTCCGACTGGCTCCCAGTATAGAAATGCGTCCCATACGTCTGGTCGAAGAACCGATACACCACCACATCCCCCGCCTGCTGTGTCGAATGCTCCAGAAAGCTGCTCGACGCCTCGAACGTCAGATCCGGCCGATACGTGCTGGTGCCTTTGGCCTGCAGGCTCGTCGCCTCGGCCTGGCTCGCCGTGAAGAAATGCGTCCCATGCACCGTGTCGAAGAACCGATACACCGTCTCCGCGCTCGACCCGGCCGTCGCCGGATCCACCGCCCCGAAATTATTCACCTCCTCCTTCAGGTCCGGACGATACCCGGCTGAGCCAGGGTTCATCAGCGTGTTCTTCTCGTTCACGTCGGCGGTGAAGAAATGCGTCCCCGTACCGCTGTCGAAGAAACGATACACGCCGACCGTTCCCGCCCCGCTACCGGCACCACCGCCGCCGCCAACGCCGATGCCGATGCCGCCCACACCGCCACCCGTCCCATCAGTGCCACCGCCAGTCCCACCGCCAGTGCCACCACCGGTCCCACCGCCCGTGTCACCACCAGTTCCACCGCCAGTTCCACCGCCAGTGCCACCGCCAGTGCCACCACCGGTCCCACCACCCATCGGGCTGATCAACGCCCCCGACAGATCGGCCACATTGCCGGCCGGATCAGTGATCCTGCTGCTGTTCAGGTTTATGCTCGTCACCCCCAGCCCAGCCCCTGTCTCGCCCGTGCCGGCCGTGTGCGTGAACATCAGCATCGTCGGGGTCGACCCGCTCGGGTCGTACGTCGCCGTCCCGCCATCGGCCAGCATCAGCGTCGGCGCCCCGCCGCTCACCGTCACTCCCTCGCTCATCCCGAGCCCTATCGTAGCGACCTGCCCCGGCGTCAGCGCCCCGCTCGCCGGCGTATCCGTCACCCCGATTACCGTCGGCGCCGTCGTATCCACCTGCAGGATCCCCGCCGGATTGACCACCGCTCCCGACAGGCTCAGCGGCAACCCGCTGACCCCCGCGATCGTCGCCCCGTTCAACGCCGCGCTGGTCACCGCGAGGTCCGCCGTGTTCTCGCCCGCCGCCACCGTGTACTTGAACGCCATCGTGCTCCCGCTCGACGCGCTCGGGACATAGGTCGCCGTCCCGCCATCGTTCAGCGCCAGCGTCGGCGTCCCCCCGCTGACCGTCACCGGCTTCGAGAAGTTCACGCTCAGCACCACCACCGCGCCGGGCCCCGCATCCGCCGTCATCGGCGATGCACTCACCGAGGTCACCACCGGCGGCGTCGTATCCACCTGCAGAATCCCTGCCGGGTTGACGGCCGCCCCCGACAGATCCAGCGGAACACCGCCTGGCCCCGTCACCGTCGCACCGTTCAACGACGTGCTGACCACCGCCAGGTCCGGCGTGTTCTCGCCCGCCGCCACCTTGTAGGTGAACACCATCGTGTTCCCGCTCGACGCGGTCGGATCGTACGTCGCCGTCCCGCCATCGTTGAGCGCCAGCGTCGGCGTCCCACCGGTCACCGTCACCGGCGCCGATGTCGTCACGTTCAGCACCACCATCGTGCCCACATCCGCGACCGCCGTCATCGGCGACGCCGTCAGCCCGGTCGCCTTCACCCCGAGCGTGACGTTCGTCCCGCCCGCCCCGTCCGGCGCCAGCTGGAACTCCGAGCCGACATACTCCCCGGTCGAAAGGCCCAGCGTCGCAACCGTCTGCCCGCTGCCATCCAGCAACGTCAGCGTCCCGCCGGTGCCAGTCCCCGCCTTATCCGCATAGCTCACGCTGCTCGCCAGCCCGCTCACGTCGATCGTGTTCCCCGGCCCGAACCCGGCAATCGAGTTCAACAGGCCGACGTTGAGGGCGTTCTTCAGCACCAGCTCGCCCGTCGGCGCCGTGAACGTCACCGTCGACCCGACCGCAACCCCGACCGTGCCCGCCATCGTCAGCGTGCCTCCGCTGCCGATCTGGTAATTCACCAGCGCACTGGCCCCCGCCAAACCGGTCAGCGTCACGTTGGCGTCCGTCATCGCGATCGTGCTGGCCGCCCCGACCCCGACCACCTGCGACAGCGTGACGTCGATCGGAGAACCCGGCGTCCCAGCGATGGTGAGCGTTCCCGGCGCCGCAAACGTAACCTGGTCCGTCTCGCTCTGCGAGATGGTCTTGTTCCCAAACAGGCCGCCGACATTGATGAGTGACATGGCGAAGTACCTCGAGTGATGATGCCTGGATGAGCGGCAACCAACACACTGAGCCCTGGTATTTCCGAGCCGTTACGTCCCCGCATCTTGCCGGGTTGTGCTTGTCGTTCGGGATCGCCTCAATCCCGTTGCCGGCAACCCCGTCGAGGAGCATCGCCGACCCGCTATGTCGTTCGCCATAATGGAGAACTATGACGGCACTCTACACGCGTAGGTTGTAACGATTGGTAGTCTTGCGTACATTGCCGATTGACAAATCTGTTATTTCGCGTCGCAAATAATCCAAGGACGACGCGTACCCCCGCCCTCTCGCCGCGCCCTGCCCGCCCATGCTACCCCGGGCCTCAATCTTCCGACGAGGCGCCCCGATGCTCGCCATTCCAGCTCATTCGCCCCTCTAATGTACCTCGGCCTCGACCTCGGCACCTCCGGCCTCAAAGCCATCCTCACCCTCGACGGTCACACCCCCCTTGCCACCGTCACCGTCCCCCTCACCATCCAGCACCCGCACCCCGGCTGGTCCGAGCAGGACCCGGCCGCCTGGTGGCAAGCCACCCTCGACGCCGTCGACACCCTCCACCGCACCCACCCGGCCGAACTCGCCGCCACCCAGGCCATCGGCCTCGCCGGCCAGATGCACGGCGCCGTCTGCCTCGACGCCACCCTCGCCCCCCTCCGCCCCGGCATCCTCTGGAACGACACCCGCGCCGCCGCCGAGTGCGCCGCCCTCGAAGCCGCCCTCCCCACCCTGCGGGAGATCACCGGCAACATCGCCATGCCCGGCTTCACCGCCCCCAAGCTCCTCTGGCTCCGCACCCACGAGCCCGACCTCTTCGCCCGCATCGCAATGGTCCTCCTCCCCAAGGCCTACCTCCGCCTGAAACTCTCCGGCGCCCTCGTCGAAGACCTCTCCGACGCCTCCGGCACCCTTTGGCTCGACGTCGCCGCCCGCGACTGGTCCGACGCCGCGCTTGCCGCCACGGGCCTCACCCGCGCCCAGATGCCCGCCCTCGCCGAAGGCAACGCCCCCGCCGGCACCCTCTCCCCCGACCTCGCCGCCCGCTGGTCCATGACCCGGCCTCCCCTCATCGCCGCCGGCGCCGGCGACAACGCCGCTGGCGCCATCGGCCTCGGCGCCATTGCACCCGGTGACGCCTTCGTCTCCCTCGGCACCTCCGGCGTCCTCTTCGCCACCACGCCGGGCTTCCGCCCCTACCCCGCCGGCGCCGTCCACGCCTTCTGCCACGCCCTCCCCGGCCTCTGGCATCAGATGGGCGTCACCCTCTCCGCCGCCGCCTCGCTCGCCTGGTGGTCGGGCATCACCGGCCTCCCCGAAGCCGCCCTCCTCGACGAACTCCCCGAGATCGCCGCCCCCAGCGAAGCCCTCTTCCTCCCCTACCTCGCCGGCGAGCGCACCCCCCACAACGACGCTACCCGCCGCGGTGCCTTCACCGCCCTTTCAGCCGGCGCCACCCGCGCCACCCTCACCCACGCGGTCCTCGACGGCGTCGCCTTCTCCCTCCGCGACTGCCTCGACGCCCTGGCCGCCTCCGGCACCGTCATCGACTCCGCCGGCATCATCGGCGGCGGCGCCCGCTCCCCCGCCTGGCTCCGCATCATTGCCGCCACCCTGGCCATCCCGTTGCGCCGCCTCCCCGACGCCGAACACGCCGTCGCCCTCGGCGCCACCCGCCTCGCCCGCCTCGCCCACACCGGCGAACCCCCCGCCTCCATCTGCCGCCCCGCCACCGCCCTGGAACTCGTCCACCCCGACCCGGCCCTCACCGCCGCCTACGCCGCCCGCCTCCCCGCCTGGAGGGCCGCCGCCAACAACCTCGCTTAACGAAACGATTGCGAAACGGAATCGGATCGATTACGGATCGGAACGGAAAAATTCCGAACCGATGGAGACGTCCGTTGATCGACCGCAACACCGAAGAGCCCCTCGACATTGCCGACATCCAGGGCGACATCCTCGTCGGCCTCCAGAAAAAAGCCGAGACCTTCGTCGGCTTCACCATCCTCAACGTCGCCTGCTTCAAATCCTTCCTCTCCGGCCTCCACCTCACCTCCGCCCGCGACGCCATCCTCGCCCAGCGCCGCATCGACGCCTTCAAGCAATCCGGCGGCACCGGCCTGCTCGACATCCGCGGCGTCAACATCGCCTTCTCCATCGACGGCCTCCGCAAACTAGGCCTCCCCGGCCTCGACCACATCGCCGACCCCGCCTTCAAACAGGGCCTCGCCGCCCGCTCCACCGCCCTCGGCGACCCCACCTCCGGCGACGGTGCCGCCCCCAACTGGCGCCTCGGCAACGGCGACGGCCAGCTCGACGGCCTCCTCCTCATCACCGGCCGCGGCCCCCTCGAAGTCGCCGCCGTCATGGCCGACCTCGACGCCGCCGCCGGCCAGAACACCTGGCTCCCCTTCTACGTCGAAACCGGCAACGTCCGACCCGGCCCCGCCGCCGACCACGAACATTTCGGCTTCCTCGACGGCGTCTCCCAACCCTCCATCCGCGGCCGCATCGACCATGTCTTCCCCGACACCCCCTTCCTCAACCCCACCCAATCGAGCGACCCCAACCAGGGCCTCCCCGGCTCCGACCTCCATTGGCCCGGCGAATTCGTCTTCGGCTATGCCGAACAGAGCAAATCCGACGTCGAGAAATTCAACGGCCCCAAACAGGGCGGCCTCCCTTGGATGAAGAACGGCAGCTTCATGGTTTTCCGCCGCCTCGAACAACTCGTCCCGGAATTCCACGACACCGTCGCCCGCAAAGCCACCACCCTCGGCCAATCCAAGGACCTCCTCGAGGCCCGCCTGGTCGGCCGCTTCCCCCACGGCGCCCCCCTCATCGGCAACCCCGACGGCGACGACCTCGCCCTCGGCGCCGACCCTCTCCGCAACAACGATTTCGACTTCCACCCCGCCGACGACGCCGGCGCCCTCTGCCCCTTCGCCGGTCACATCCGCAAAGCCTACCCCCGCAACGACGTCACCCCCGCCGGCGCAGCCCTCACCGGCGAAGCGCGTCACACCGTCTCCGAAGCCGACACCCAGACCCACCGCATCCTCCGCCGCGGCATCCCCTTCGGCCGCGAGGTCAGCCCCGCCGAAACCACCGCCAAGAAGACCACTCAATCCCGCGGCCTCATGTTCGTCTGCTACCAGACCGACATCACCGACCAGTTCGAGTTCATCATCCAGAACTGGGTCAACGACCCCGATTTCTCGACCAAGGATGCCGGCCACGACATCATCATCGGCCAGGCCAATCCCCGCTCCCGCTTCATCACCGGCCTGGTCCCCGACGCCGGCATCGCCCAGAAAACCATCTTTGATCTCGACGTCGTCCGCCCCACCGGCGGCGGCTACTTCTTCATGCCCGCCATCTCCGCCGTCCATAGCCTCCTCGGCGCCCCCCACCTCGCCGCACCCGACGCCGAAGCGGCCCCGACCTTCCCCCCGACCGAAGTCACCACCTCCCCCGTCGACCGCACCCTCGTCCCCGCCAAACCAGCCTGATCCTCACCGGCCCTCCTGATCGCGAGACCACCGCTCGCCGTCAGCCACCCAGGCACCAGCACCGACTGCCGCCACGAGGTCCCGCATGCCCCCGACCACCGTCCCCGTCAGTCATGACCCGCTCATCAGTGAAATCCGCATGCTGCTCGACTTCGTGACCGGCTCCCCCATCCAGACCCTGCACGACCTGATCATCCCCGACCCCGACCGCCCCCCGGCCGACACGCAGCCACAAGCATCCGAACCCCCGACCCTGCGCAACGCCGCCATCCTCAACCGCCTCAACGACCTCGAAGCCAAAGTCACCGGCGGCGGCACCGTCACCAGCACCGACCGCACCTTCCTCCAACTCCTCCGCGACGCACTCGGCACCATGGTCCGCCCTGCCACCGGCCTCTCCATCGCCTACACCAGCATGGTCGTCGGCCGGCAGCGCGGCCCCTATTCCCTCTCCCGCGCCATGCGCGCCGAACAGGCCTATGCCAGCCTCGCCGGCCCAGCCATCCGGCATCGCTGGGCCCAACGCATCCTCCTCGGCCTCGCCGTCGCCATCACCGCCGTCGCCGTCTGGCAATCCGCCCACGTCGCCCTCGGCCGCTCCCTCCTCCAAAGCGTCCAGGCTCTCGAAACCCAACAGGCCGCCAACGCCCAGGACATGACCAAGCTCCTCGACGCCACCCGGCCCCAAACCACCCCGACCCAACTCACCCTCGGCGCCCTCACCATCCCCGCCGCCCCGATCCTCCGCCTGTGCGACCGCCCCCGCGTCCTCGCCTATGCGCTCCGCCTGCAGGGCCAGCCCGCCCCACACATCGACGAACTCCAAAACGCCACCCTGTTCGAAAGCCCGGCCCAGCAATCCCTGTGCGACCGCGACACCGTCCTCGCGGCCAAGTTCGCCATCGCCCATGACGGACTCCTCAACTTCATGTCCGACTGGACCTCGATCCTCCGCTCCGGCGACTCCGCCCTTTTCAGCGCCCGCCCCAAACCACGCCAACCAGCACCCCGCGACCCCCGGATCGCCTCCATCGACCCGGCCGCAACCGCCCCCGACATCGACGCACCAACCCCGCCCCCGCCCAGCCGAGGCGCCACCGCCGGCGACGTCGACTTCGCCATCGCCCCCGTCCTGCTCATCCTCGGCAACTACGTCCTGCCGATCGTCTTCGCCCTGCTCGGCGCCACCGTCTACGTCATCCTCGATTTCTACTCGAAGGTCCGCGACTCCCTCCTCGCCCCCCGCGACGCCATCCTCTCCTGGATCCGCCTCGTCCTCGGCATGGTCCTCGGCGCCTGCGTCGGCCTCTTCTTCAGCGCCGCCAACCCCAACGCCGCCGCCCCCGCCGGCGCCGCCCTGGCCGATAGCATCACCCTCTCCGCTTCCGGCCTCGCTTTCATCGCCGGCTTCGGCGTCGAAGGCGTCTTCGGCATGCTCGACAGCCTCGTCCGCCGCATCTTCTCCGCCGACCAGGACAAAGGCGCCCGCCTCACCGCCAGCTGATCCGCCACCCCGGTTGGACCCCAGCCGAAAACCGCGCAAAAGGAACCGACCTCAACGGACGATCCCCATGCGCGCCATCGGCTACCAAACCTCCCGCCCCGCCACCGACCCGGCCTCCCTCGTCGACATCGACCTGCCGAAGCCGACCCCCACCGGTCACGACATCCTCGTCGCCGTCCAAGCCGTCTCGGTGAACCCCGTCGACACCAAAGTCCGCATGCGCGCCCAACCCGAACCCGGCGCCCACAAAATCCTCGGCTTCGACGCCGCCGGCATCGTCGACTCCGTCGGCCCCGACGTCACCCGCTTCCAGCCCGGCGACCCCGTCTTCTACGCCGGCGCCCTCGGCCGCTCCGGCACCAACGCCGAGTTCCACCTCGTCGACGAACGCATCGTCGGCACCAAGCCCAAATCCCTCTCCATGGCCGAAGCCGCCGCCATGCCGCTCACCGCCATCACCGCCTGGGAAACCCTCTTCGACCGCCTCGACATCCGCCGTCCCATCCCCGGCGCGGCGAACGCCATCCTCATCGTCGGCGGCGCCGGCGGCGTCGGCTCCATCGCCATCCAGCTCGTCCGCCAACTCACCGACCTGGTCGTCATCGCCACCGCCTCCCGCCCCGAAACCCAGGACTGGTGCCGCACCCTGGGCGCCCATCACGTCCTCGATCACAGCACCCCCCTGGCCCCCCAGCTCGCCGCCCTCAACATCGGCCAACCCGGAATCGTCTTCTCCACCACCAACACCGACCAGCACCTCGCCGACTGTGCCGCCCTCATCGCCCCCCAGGGCCGCTTCGCCCTCATCGACGACCCGGTCACCCTCGACATCAAGCCCTTCAAGCAGAAGAGCGTCAGCACCCACTGGGAATTCATGTTCACCCGCTCGATGTTCGCCACCCCCGACATCCTCGAACAGGGTCACCTCCTCGACGAAGTCGCTCGCCTCGTCGACGCCGGCACGTTGCGCACCACCTGGACCGAAACCGCCGGCCAGATCACCGCCGCCACCCTCCGCGAAGTCCACGCCCGCATCGAATCCGGCAAAGCCAAGGGCAAAATAGTCCTATCCAACTGGCCCACCCCCTAATCCCGTAGGGTGGGCGTCAGCCCACCAAACCACTCCTCTAAAAACCCCCAGCAAAGAGGACTGTCTAAAAACCCACCATTCCGCTTAAACTCCCCGCCACACCGCGCATCAAAGCGCGAAGCCGCCACGAGGCGCCCCGGGAGTAGAGACCATGCCTGCAGTAACGAGCCCCATCGAAACCCAAACCATCAAGAAGGTGATGTGGCGGCTCATGCCCTTCCTCTTCATCTGTTACTTCGTCGCCTACCTCGACCGCGTGAACGTCGGCTTCGCCAAGCTCCAAATGAACACCGCCCTGGGCATGACCGACAGCGCCTTCGGCCTCGGCGCCGGCCTCTTCTTCATCGCCTACTTCCTCCTCGAGGTCCCCTCCAACCTCGCCCTCGCGAAATTCGGCGCCCGCCTCTGGATCGCCCGCATCATGCTGAGCTGGGGCATCATCTCCGCCCTCTTCGCCTTCATCCAGCCGATCTCCTCGGCCACCGGCATCGCCCCGGAATGGGTGTTCTACATCCTCCGCTTCCTACTCGGCATCGCCGAGGCCGGCTTCTTCCCCGGCATCATCTTCTTCCTCACCCTCTGGTTCCCCTCGATCTACCGCTCCCGCGTCGTGGCGATGTTCATGCTCGCCATCCCCTTCTCCTCCATCTTTGGCGCCCCGCTTTCCGGCGCCCTCCTCAACGTCACCGGCGGTGGTCTCGACGGCTGGCAATGGCTCTTCATCATCGAGGCCGTCCCCTCCGTCCTCATGGCCGTCGCCGTCATCTTCTACCTGACCGACCGCCCCGAGCAGGCCACCTGGCTCGCCCCTGAAGAGAAGACCTGGCTCACCAACCGCATCGCCTCCGAGACCGGTCGAAAGCAGGCTGCCGGCCACATGAGCATCGGCCAGGCTATCACCAACGGCCGGGTCATGCTCTGCGCTTTCATGTATTTCTGCCTCAACGCCGCCAGCTACGGCGTCGCCTTCTTCCTGCCCACCATCGTCAAGAACTTCGGCGCCAGCAACTTCCAGACCGGCCTGCTGGCCGCCCTGCCCTTCTGCTTCGGCGCCGTCGGCATGGTCCTGCTCAGCCGCAGCTCCGACCGCACGCTGGCCCGCCGTGCCCACGTCGTCATCGCCATGGTCCTGGCCGGCATCGGCCTCATCGGCGCCGGCCTCTCCACCAGCCCGGTCATGATCCTCGGCCTCCTCTGCCTCAGCCAGATCGGCGTCTCCGCCATGCCGCCGCTGTTCTGGCCCATTCCCGGCGCCTTCCTCACCGGCGCCTCCGCCGCGGCGGGCATCGCCGCCATCAACTCCATCGGCAACCTCTCCGGCTTCTTCGGCCCCTACGTCATGGGCTACCTGAAGGACTACACCGGCAACTTCACGCTGGGCCTGATCCTCCTGGGTGTCACCACCCTGGTCGGCGGCGCCGCCACCCTCCTGGTCCAGGTGGACCCCCGCCTGGAGCGCACCGACGCCGCCGCCATCCCCGCCGAATAACCCAAAGCCCACCCTACGAACCCAAGCCCTGACCTCGTAGGGTGGGCTTCAGCCCACCACCCCGACGCCCCACCCCCAACACCTCTTGACTCCCAACCTCCATAAGTTCCCTTTCCGTTCTATGCCGCGCGCCGCCAAACCCACCCCGGCCGACCCCATCCAGCCAGCGCCCGCGTCCGCGCCCGAGGACGCGACCGAAGACGCCCAGCACCGCCGCGTCCTATCCCTCCTCATCGACCTAGGCGCCGCCCTAGCCCAAGAAATCGCCCAAACCCCATCCGACCCCGTCACCGACCGAGCCGAAGCCTTCGAGCGCGTCAGCCGAGCCACCCGCCGCGCCATCCTCGTCGCCCGTCACGTCGCCCAGCAGATCGCCCACCGTCCCGCCCCCGCGGCACCCCTGACCGCCGCCCAGCGCCGCACCACCGCCCGCGCCCGCCTCCTCCGCGAGGTCCAGGACACCATCCAGACCAAAGCCCGCCCCGCCGACGCCGACGCCCTGCGCGCCGAACTCATCGACCGCATCGACGCCCCCGAGCTCGACGCCGACCTCCTCAACCGCCCCACCGCCGACCTCATCGCCGAGTTCCTTCGCGACCTCGGCCTGGCCCACCCGCCCGGCGCCCGCCCCATCGGCCGCCGCACCCCCGCCGACATCGCCCGCCTCAACCTCCTCGCCGCCCTCCCTCCGGGCCAGGCGAAAGCGCTGGCCGCCACCTTCCCCCGCCCCAAACCCCCGCCGAAACCGACCCCACCCCCGCCGGCCCCGCCAAGGACCTCCTGGCGCGACAAACCGCCCCCCGACCCTGATCCCGACGGCATCCGCGCCGACTCCCTCCTCGCCAGCCTCCTGAAAACCTCCGAACGCTAACCCGCTCTCCCGTCGTCGGGAGCGGACCGGCGTGCGGCTGTGCACGCCCACCCAACAATCCCGAACCCCGCAAACGATTCCCGCTTGTCGCCTCCGCCGCCGCCCGGCAAACCGGAAGCAACAAACGGAGGAATTGCCATGCCGCAACCCGGCTCGGCCGAAATCGGCTTCATCGGCCTCGGTGCCATGGGCCTGCCCATGGCCAAGAACCTCCTCCTCAAGCAATTCCGCGTCCGCGGCTTCGACACCCGTGCCGCCGCCATCGAGGCCCTCTCCGCGGCCGGCGGCACCGGCGCCACCTCCGCCGCCGAAGCCGCTGCCAACGCCGGCACCCTCATCCTCATGGTCGTCAACGCCGCCCAGGCCAACGCCGTCCTCGACACCGCCCTCGACGCCCTCGCCCCCGGCGCCACCGTCATTCTCATGGCCACCTGCGCCCCCGCCGCTGCCGCATCCCTGTCGGCCCGCGTCACCGCCACCGGCCGCCGCTTCGTCGACGCCCCCGTCTCCGGCGGCATCGCCGGCGCCACCGGCGGCACCCTGACCATCATGGCCGCCGCCCCCGCCGACACCATGGCCGCCGCCAAACCCGTCCTCGACGCCCTCGGCGACAAGCTCTTCCACGTCGGCGAGACCCCCGGCCAAGGCGCCGCCGTCAAAACCGTCAACCAGCTCCTCGCCGGCGTCCACATCGCCGTCACCGCCGAAGCCTTCGCCTTCGCCCAGAAAGCCGGCGTCGACACCAAGATCCTGTTGGAAATAATGTCCGGCAGCGCCGCCTCCTCCTGGATGCTCCGCGACCGCGGCCCCCGCATGCTCCAGTCCGACCCGGCCACCGCCAGCGCCGTCGACATCTTCGTCAAGGACCTCGGCCTCGTCCTCGACGCCGGCCGCGACGCCAAGGCCGCCCTTCCGCTCTCCGCCGTCGCCCACCAGCTCTTCCTCGCCGCCTCCGGCCGCGGCGACGGCGCCGCCGACGACAGCCAGGTCATCCGCAGCTACCAAGCCCTCAACGGCACATGAACCTCGAAGCCGCAGTCGCAGGCGCCGGCCTGGAGGCGACCGCCCGCCGGCCAATCCTCCAACGACTGGAAACCGGCATCGCCCGCGTGGTCGGCGCCGTCGCCGCGGTCGCCCTCGTCCTCGAGGTCGGCCTCCTCCTCGCCGGCGTCGTCTTCCGCTTCGGCCTCGACCGCCCGCTCATCTGGAGCGATGAGCTCGCCTCCACCGTCTTTCTCTGGCTCGCCATGCTCGGCGCCGTCCTCGCGCTGCACGCCGGCGCTCACATGCGCCTATCCACCATCGCGAGCCGCCTGCCGGCCCACCTTCGCGGCCCCGCCGCAGCCCTGGCCGCCCTCGCCCCGCTCCTGCTTCTGCTGATCCTGATCCGCCCCGCGCTGGACTACATGGACGATCAGTCCTTCATCGAGACCCCCGCCCTCGGCTGGCCCGACAGCATCCGCACCGCCGCCGTCCCCGTCGGCTTTGCCCTCATGATCCTCCTCTCGGTCCTGCACCTCCTGCAGTTCCGCCTGCGCGACGTCCTCCCCGTCGCCGCCACCCTCGCCGCCATCGCCGCCGCCCTCTATGTCGGCCACCCCCTCCTGGTCGCCCTCGGCAACTGGAACCTCGTCCTCTTCTTCGTCATCCTCCTCGGCGCCGGTGTCCTCGCCGGCATCCCCATCGCCTTCGCCTTCGCGTTGGCCACCGCGGCCTACCTCCTGTGCACCACCAACACCCCGCTGCAGGTCATGCCGGGCCGCATGGACGAGGGCATGTCCTCCCTCATCCTCCTCGCCGTCCCGCTTTTTGTCCTCCTCGGCGGCCTCATCGAACTCACCAGCATGGCCCGCGTCATGGTGGCCTTCCTCGCCGCCCTCATCGGCCACGTCCGCGGCGGCCTGCAATACGTCCTCCTCGGCGCCATGATCCTGGTCTCCGGCATCTCCGGCTCCAAGACCGCCGACATGGCCGCCGTCGCCCCCGTCCTCATCCCCGAGATGAAGAAGCGCGGCCTGGACGAAGGCGAGATGGTCGCCCTGCTGGCCGCTACCGGCGCCATGGCCGAGACCATCCCGCCCAGCCTCGTCCTCATCGCCATCGGCTCCGTCACCGGCGTCAGCATCGCCGCCCTCTTCACCGGCGGCCTGCTCCCCGGCGTGGTCCTCGCCATCGGCCTGGCCATCCTCGCCCGCCGCCGCGCCGGCACCGAGAACCTCGCCGGCGTCACCCGCGCCCCCGCCCGCGTAATCGGCAAGACCTTCCTGATCGCCCTGCCCGCCCTTCTTCTGCCGCTGCTGATCCGCACCGCCGTCATCGAGGGCGTCGCCACCGCCACCGAAGTCTCCACCATCGGCATCGTCTACATCGTTGCCTGCGGCATCCTCATCTATCGCAGCTTCCCGCTCCGCCGCCTCTACCCACTGCTCGTCGACGCCGCCACGCTCTCCGGCGCCGTCCTCTTCATCATCGGCGCCGCCAACGGCATGGCCTGGGCCCTCACCCAATCCGGATTCTCCCGCGCCCTCACTACCGCCATGGCCAACATCCCCGGGGGGTCCCTCGGCTTCCTCGGCATCTCCATCCTCGCCTTCATCGTCCTCGGCAGCGTCCTCGAGGGCATCCCCGCCATGGTCCTCTTCGGCCCCTTGCTCTTCCCCGTCGCAAGAGCCGCCGGCATCCACGAGGTCCACTACGCCATGGTCGTCATCCTCGCGATGGGCATCGGCCTGTTTGCCCCCCCGTTCGGCCTCGGCTACTACGCCGCCTGCACCATCGGCCGAGTGAACCCCGACGCCGCCCTCTTGCGAATCTGGCCATACCTAGGTGTTCTCGTCCTAGGCCTGCTCGTCGTCGCCGCGGTGCCCTGGATCTCGATCGGCTTCCTGCCGAACTGATAAGGAACACGTATCTTGGTCAAAACCGCCGCCGCGATCCTGCTCGCCAGCCTCACCGCCGCAAGCGCCCAGCCCTCCGTCCCCGGCAGCGGCGTCACCGCTACCACCCCCTGGACCGCCGTCAGCACCGCCGACACCGCCAGCGTCTACGTCACTCTCAAGAGCCCAGTGAACGACAAGCTGATCGCCGTCACCACCCCCGAAGCCAAGCAGGCCGCCATCGCCAACATGGTCGTCGCTGACGGCGCCATCGTCGCCCGCCCCCTCCCGGCTGGCCTCTTCCTTCCCCCCGGCCAGCCCGTCCCCCTTCAGCCCGGCGGCTACCACATCCAGCTCACCGGCCTGACCAAACCCCTCAAGCTCAACGACACCTTCCCCCTCCGCCTGACCTTCCAGGTCTCCCAACCCATCGATCTCACCGCCCGCGTCGCCGCCATCGGTCCCAGCAATCCCCCCGCCGCCAACTAAACCAAGGCCCCCACGATAAAGCCGCTCCGCGCCCACCAGGCCCAACTCACCGGCATCGTCACCGCCATCGCCTCCGGCGAGACCGACCTCCGCGACATCCTGGCCGCCGTCACACCCGGCGGCGGCAAATCCCTCCTCCCCGTCATCGCCGCCGCCCGCCTCGTCGCCGCCGACCTGATTGACCGCATCGTCTGGGTCGTCCCCCGCGACACCCTCCGCCTGCAAGCCGAGGAAGCCTTCGCCGACCCGGCCTGGCGCCTAACCCTCGGCCACGCCCTCTCCGTCCGCGCCGCCGACAACACCCCCGACCCCAGCCGCGGCCTGTCCGGCTACATCACCACCTACCAAGCCATCGCCGCCGCCCCCGACCTCCATCTGTCCGAGTTCCGTCGCCACCGCACCCTCCTCGTCGTCGACGAGGTCCACCACCTCCCCTCCCTCGCCGAGATCGACCCAGCCGCCCTCAAGGACGAAGATCCCGCCAGCGCCTGGTCCGCCGCCATCCTCCCGCTCCTCGAATCGGCCCGCTACCGCCTCCTCCTCTCCGGCACCCTCGAACGCGCCGACGGCAAGGGCATCCTCTGGCTCCCCTACCGCACCGGCCCCCGCGCCCGCACCCGCGAAGTCGCCCTCGACGCCCCCGGCTGGGCCGTCATCGGCTACTCCCGCCGCCAGGCCCTGGCCGAACGCGCCGTCCTCCCCGTCACCTTCGGCGCCCTCGACGGCCAAGCCAGCTGGCGCGACGAAGAAGGCCGCGACGTCGGCCCCCACCGCCTCGCCCATCATCACCCCGAGGAAACCACCCGCCCCGCCCTCTTCACCGCGCTGCGCACCGGCTTCGCCGACGCCCTCCTCCGCGAAGCCTTCCTCTCCATCCGCGACCTCCGCGCCCGCCGCCGCGAAGCCGGCAAAACCCGCGGCCTAGGCAAACTCCTGGTCGTCGCCCCCGACCAAGCCACCGCCAAGCGCTACCTCGCCCAGATCACCGAATGGCTCCCCGCCGCCCAAGCCGACGCCATCGCCAAGCTCGCCACCAGCGACACCCCTCGCGCCCACGAGATCCTCGCCAGCTTCCGCCTCCGCCCCGAACCCTCCATCCTCGTCACCGTCGCCATGGCCTACGAAGGTCTCGACGCCCCCGAAGTCGCCGTCGTCGCCGCCCTCACCCACATCCGCTCCCGCCCCTGGCTGGAACAGATGGTCGCCCGCGCCACCCGGGTAGATCCCCACGCCGGCCCCTACGCCTCTCAGCGCGCTTTGGTCTTCCACCCCGACGACCCGCTCTTCGCCCAGTTCCGCCGCCGCCTTGAAACCGAACAGGGCACCCTCGCCCGCCCCCCGAAAGCCGCCAAGCAGCGCACGCTCCCCTTCTGGCTGCTGGACCGCGTCCCCCCCGAAAAGGAAGGCATCACCCCGCTGGAATCCAACGCCCTGGCCCTCCGCTTCGAAACCCTCCGACCCGGCCCCGACCTAGCCCTCCGCCGCCCCGAACACGAAGAAGCCCAAAGCGAACTCCTGGAAGTCCCCAGCACCGTCGAACGCCGCCTCCGCGCCCGCCTGGGAGAAATGGTCGCCGCCCAGGCCGTGGAAGACGAAGCCGGCCGCGCCGGGCTCAAGGGCGGCGTCGCCGGCGCCGGCCTCTACCACCGTTACAACGCCGTCCTGAAACGCGTCACCGGCAACAAGAGCCGTGCCGAGATGACCCTCTCCGAATTGGAAGCCGCCATCGGCTGGCTGGAGCGCAACCGCCTGGAAACCCAACTCAGCCTCCTGGAAGACGACCCCCGCTACACCTGGACCGCGAGAAAGCGAGCCGCCTGGAAACCCCCCACCGGCCGCGTCCCCACCTAACCCACCATCATCCCCCGCCCCACCCGCAACCCCCTAGACCCAACACCCCCAAAAGCCGATCCTCCCGCAATGACCGAACCCCACCCCAACGGCGAACCCTGGCAGTGGCCCGAACCCACCTGGCGCAACATCGTCGGCCGCGCCCGCGCCGGCCGCAGCCTAGCCCCCACCTCTTGGCCCAATGACGCCCGCTGCGCCGTCGCCATCTCGTTCGACGCCGACCACGAGACCATCCCGCTGCGCGACTCCGACGAGAGCCCCATGCGCATCAGCCAGGGCCAATACGGCAACCGCCGCGCCATGCCCCGCATCCTCAAGCTGCTAGACCGCGTATCCATTCCCGCCAGCTTCTTCTACCCCGCCGTCTCCGCCTTGCTTCATCCCGAAGAAGTCCGCCGGGTCACAGCCGCCGGCCACGAGATCGGCATCCATTCCTGGATCCACGAAGCCAACACCAAGCTCCCCCCCGGCACCGAGCGCGACCTCACCTTCCGCGCCGCCGACACCCTCGAGCGCCTGTCCGGCACCCGCCCCGTCGGCATGCGCACCGCCAGCTGGGACTTCTCCGTCGACACCCTGGACATCATCCGCGAGCTGGGCCTGCTCTACGACAGCTCGCTGATGGCCGACGACGACGCCTACGAGCTCGAAGCCGACGGCCAGCCCACCGGCATCGTCGAACTCCCCCCCGAATGGATCCGCGACGACGCTGTCTACTGGAACTTCGTACGCTTCAGCGGCCTCCGCCCTTACACCCCGCCCTCGTCGGTCCTAGAGATCTTCAAATCCGAATTCGACGGCGCCTACGCCGAGGGCGGCCTCTTCCTCCTCACTCTACACCCGCACATCTCCGGCCACCGCTCCCGCCTCCCCGTGCTCGAGCAGCTCATCGCCCACATTAAGGCAACCGGCCCCTGCTGGTTCGCCACCCACGCCGACATCGCCCGCCACTGCAAAGCAAACGCCACTCCCCCCTCCTCCACCCGTAACCCGTAATCCGTATGGTGGGCTTCAGCCCACCATCGCCAGCCGAACCCCAAGCCGCCCCCACCCGCTACTTCACGACAAAACCATCCGGACCCCAGCATGATCGCCACCATCGCCGACCTGGAATCCATCTACGGCGACTTAGGCGCCGTCGGCGAAGCCAGCACCGCCAAGGTCGCCGACCACATCACCCCGCATTACCGCCAATATCTCGAGGCCGCCCCCTTCGCCGCCCTGGCCACGATCGGCCCCGAAGGCCTCGACTGCTCCCCTCGCGGCGACAAGCCCGGCTTCATCCGCATCCACGACGACCGCACCCTCATGCTGCCCGACCGCCGCGGCAACAACCGCATTGACAGCCTCCGCAACGTCGTCCGCGACCCCCGGGTCGCGCTGATGGCCCTCATTCCCGGCATCGGCAACGCCATGCGCATCAACGGCCGCGCCCACCTCACCGCCGACCCGGCCCTCATGGCCAGCTTCGCCATCGACGGCAAAGCCCCCAGGACCGTCATGGTCATCGAAGTCCAGGAAATCTACTTCCAGTGCGCCCGCGCCCTCATCCGCTCCGGCCTCTGGCGCGCCGACGCCCAGATCGACCCCAGATCCCTGCCCACCCCCGGCACCATCCTCGCCGGGATGTCGGCGGGCCGCGTCGGCGGCCCCGACTACGACGCCACCTGGGCCAGCCGCGCCGAACAGACCATGTGGTAGCCTGCCTCATGTCCCTGATCGTCCACTCCGAAACGCCCTTCAACGCCGAGCCCCCGCTCGCCGCCCTGCGCGCCCACTTCCTCACCGCCCAATCCGACTTCTACGTCCGCAGCCACGGCAACATCCCCGCCCTCGATCCGGCCAACTACCGCTTGGCCGTCGGCGGCCAGGTCGCCACCCCGCTCGACCTCTCTTTGTCCGAGCTGAAATCCCGCTTCCCGCACCACACCGTCACCGCCATCATGCAATGCGCCGGCAACCGCCGCGCCGACATGCAGGGGGTCCGCCCCACCACTGGCGACCCCTGGTCCGCCGGCGCTATCGGCAACGCCGAATGGACCGGCATTCGCCTCGCCGACCTCCTCGACGCCGCCGGTGCCGACCCGGCCGCCGCCCACGTCGCCCTCGACTCCGCCGACGAGATCGACCACCCCGAGGAAGGCCGCTTCACCTTCGGTGTCTCGGTCCCCACCGCCAAAGCCCGCGCCCCCGAAACCCTGCTCGCCTGGTCCATGAACGGCGAAGACCTCGCCCCCCAGCACGGCTACCCTCTCCGCCTGGTCGTCCCCGGCTACGCCGGCATCCGTTCCGCCAAATGGCTTACCGCCATCACCGTCCAGTCCGAACCGTCGGCCAACCACATGCAGCAGCGCGACTACAAGCTGCTCCCCGCCGACATGCCCACCGACACCATTGACTGGTCCAAAGGCATCACCATCGAGGAGATGCCCCTCAACGCCGCCATCTGCGACCCGGCCCCCTACGCCGACCTTGAAGCCGGCCCCACTCGCATCCGCGGCTACGCCAACGCCACTGCCCGCCGCATCGTCCGCGTGGACGTCTCCGCCGATGGCGGCCGCACCTGGTCCCAAGCCACCCTGACCGCCGACCCCGCCGCCCCCTGGGCCTGGACCTTCTGGCAACTCACCCTTGACCTACAGCCCGGCGACCGCGACCTCGTCGCCCGCGCCTGGGACTCCGCCGGCCAGACCCAACCCGCCACCCCCGACGACACCTGGAACTGCAAAGGATACCTATCGGCCGCCCAGCACCGCATCCCCATCCGCGTGAAATGAACCTCTCCGTCATTGCGAGGAGCGTCGCGACGCGGCAATCCAGGGCGGCACGAACCACTCTCGCCGCTAATCCGCGCTCTCCCACCCGCTGCCCAACGCCCGATACAACGTCACCAAGCTCGTCGCGATCCGGGTCCGGCTCTGCGCCAACTCGTTCTCGCTCTGCAGCAGCTGCGCCTGCACCAGGTTGATGTCGATGAAGTCGCCCACGCCCTCCCGGTACCGCTGCCGCGCCGCCGCCAGCGCCACCTGGTTCTGAGCCACCGCCGCCGACACCAACTCCGTCCGCGCCTGCGCCTCGGCGAACGCCGTCAACGCGTTGTCCAGTTCCTGCCACGCCCGCAATAACACTCGGCGGAACTGCAGCGCCGCCTCCCGCGCCTGCGACTTCCGCAGTTCCAGCGTCCCCCGCAGCCGCCCGCCCTGGAAGATCGGCAACGAGATCGACGGCCCCACCTCGAACGCCCGCGAATACAGGCTGAACGCGTCCTTGAGCCGCAGCCCCTGTAATTCGAAACTGCCGGTCAGATTGATGTCAGGATAGAATGCCGCCTCCGCCGCCCCGATCTCCGCCGTCGCCGCATGCAGCCGCGCCTCCGCCTGCCGCAGATCCGGCCGCTGCCGCACCAGCGCCGTCGAGATCCCCACCGGCACCACCGCCGGAATCACATACGTCATGGTCACGCCCGTCGCCGGCGCCGTCAGCTCCCCCTGTAGCGCCCGCGGCGTCTGCCCCAGCAGCGTCCCGATCGCGTTGATCAGCGCCACCTGCTGCGTCCGCAGCGTCGGCACCGTCGACCCGATCGTCGCCTCCTGCGCCTTGGCCCGCGCGATATCCAGCGTCGTCGCCACCCCGTTGGCGAACCGCGTTTGCACCAGCGCCGTGTTACCCTGCGCCACCGCCAGGTTCCGCTCCGCGATCGTCAGCTGCGCCTGGATGCCCCGCAATTGCATGTAGTCCTGCGCGATGTCCGCCACCGCCGCCAGCGCCACCCCGCGCCGCTCCTCCACCGCCGCCTGCGTCTCCGCCGCCGCTGCCTCGGTCTGCCGCTTGATCCGCCCGAACAGGTCCAGATCCCACGACGCGTTCAGCCCGTTCTGGAACACGTCGAACTCCTCCGGCGCCCCCGGCGCCGGCACCACCAGCGCCGCCGGGTCGCCCGTCGGGCTCAACCGGTCCCGGGAGTACGACGACTTCGCCTGAATTTGCGGCAACCCTTGCGACGCCACCACCCGCGTCTGCGCCCGCCCTTGCAGCACCCGCTCCGCCGCCGCCTGCAGGTCCAAATTCTGCGCCGCCACCCGCGTCACCAGCGACGTCAGCTCCGGGTCCCCGAACTGCCGCCACCAGGTAGGGTCCACCGGCGCCGAACTGGTCCGGCTCGCGACATCGGTCCGCGTCAGCCCGAACCGCGCCGGCGCATCGACCACCGGCGCCGAGTAATCCGGCCCCACCGTGCACCCCGCGACAACCACTGCGATCCAAACCCACCTCAAGGTGAGGTAACCCGGTGATCCGAATCCCGCTGATCCGCCACCACGTCCGCCAGATGCGTATGGATCGTCGTCTCCACCGAGAACCCCAGCCGCAACAGCCGCTCCAAGTTCTGCCCCGGCCGCACCAGAATCTTCACCGGCAACCGCTGCACGATCTTGGTGAAGTTCCCCGTCGCATTGTTCGGCTGGATCGCCCCGAACGCCGCCCCCGAGGCCGGCGCCACGCTGTCCACCACCCCGTCCAGATCGATGTCGTAGGCATCGACATGGATCTTCACGTCCTGCCCCGGCAGCACGTGCCGCAACGCCACTTCCCGGTAGTTCGACACGATGTAAACCGCATCCAACGGCACGATCGTCATCACCGAGGCCCCCGGCGCGACGTAATCGCCCACCTGCACCCGCCGCTCCGCCACCGACCCGTCTAGCGGCGCCGTGATCACCGTATAGCTCAGCGTCAGCTTCGCCTGCGCCACCCGCGCCTCGTCGCCTTTGACCAGCGCTGCCGCCGCCGCCCGTTGCGCTTCCAGGATCGGGATCTGCTTCTTGGCCGCCTCGGTCGACGCCCGCGCCTGGTCCAGCGCCGACTGCGCCTGCTGCACCTGCTGGTCCGCCTCCTGCCGCTGCTGGTCCGTCCCCGCCCCCGTCGCGGACAGGTTGCGGTAGCGCCGCTGGTTGGCCAGCGCCAACGCCAGTTGCGACGACGCCGCCGGGTTCTGCACCTGCGCCTGATCCACCAACGCCGGCTGCCGCGCCACCGAACCGGCCGCCTCCGCCAACCGCGCCCGGTCCTGCTCCAGCATCGCTTCCGCCGCCGCCAGCGCCGTCCGCTGATCCCGATCGTCCAGCCGCACCAAGACCTGCCCGGCCTTCACCGCCTGGTTGTCGTCGACCGCCACCTCGACCACCTGCCCCGACACCCGCGGCGCCACCGACGCGTAATGCGCCGTCACATAGGAATCGTCCGTCCAGACGTCCGGCGCCGGCGCGAAGATGATCCACAGCACCACCGCCATGAACCCGAGCACCACGACGGCCCCCACGATCCAGGGCCACAGCAGCTTCCGGTCCTTCTTCTCGTCGCCTTTCTTCTGCTCCTTTTTCTCGCCCTCTTTCTTTTCCTCCTTCTTGCCGTCGTCCTCTTTCTTCTCGTCCCCACTCTTCTCGTCGTCAGCCATCGCCCGAACCTACTTCTGTGCCGCGACGATGCGCGGCGGATACGTGCGCACCGGCAACACCGCCAGCACGCCAACCAGAACCACCGCGATCACCCCGATGATCACGAACGTATCGCTCAGCGTCAGCACCGCCGCCTGCGCCTCCACTGCGCCGTGGAACGCCCGCAGCGCCGCCGGGCTATGCTGCTCGGCCGCGCTGAACGACCCCAACCCCGACTGATCCACGATCCGGTTGTAATGCAGCGACCCCCGCCAGTGCATGATCAGCTCGACCATCCATACTCCTACCGGCTCGGCTACCGCCCGCATCGTGTTGACCAGCGTCGACGCGAACGGCCCCTCCGACGGGTCCTTGATCGTGTTCACCGCGATCATCAACAACGGCATCACCACCAGCGGCGCGCCGACCGCCTGCAACCCCTGCGAGATGAAGAAGCTCTTGGCATCCCAGACCGACGTCAGCAGCGAATTGCCCACGCACGCCCCGATCACGCAGCACAGCCCGGCGAACAACACCCACCGCGCATCCACCCACTCGAAATCCAGCAACGCCGCGATCGCCGGCAACAGCAGGAACTGCGGCACCGCGATCAACAACGTCACCACATAGGTCTGCTCCGGCCGAAACCCACTGACCTCCGTCAGATACCGCAGCGGGATCGTCCCCGCCGACAGGTTCAGCAGCAGGAAGGTGAACAGCGTGATCAGCGCGAACGTGTAGTTCCGCCGCTTCAACAGCGAGAACCGATACAGCGGCACTTTTGCATAAAGGTCGTTCCAAACCAGCAGCGGCAACGCCACCACCGTCAGCAACGCCAACACGCAGATCAGCTTCGAATTGAACCAATCCAGCCGGTTGCCCTGCTCGAGCATCGTCGTCAACGACCCGAACCCGATCGCCACCAGCAGCGCCCCGCGCCAGTCGAACTGCCGGATCCGCGTATAATCCGGCAGATCCTGCTTGACCCCGTACCACACCAGCAATCCCGCCAGCGTGCACAGCGGCAGGTCCTGGTAGAACACGAACTCCCACCCAACCCCGTACGTCCACAGCGCCGCCAGCGCCGTCGAGATGTTCGGCCCGAACGTCGCCGTCAGCGCATACGGCGCCAGCCCATACAGCCGGATCGCCGGCGGCAGCACCTGCAGCGCCACCGTCAGCAGCAACGGAATGATGAACCCCGAGGCCAGCCCCTCGAGGAACCGCAGCATGAACAACAGCCCGACATTGCTCGTGAACGGCACCGTCACCGTGCTCACGCACGTCAGCGCGATGGCGAACAGCAGCCACCGCCGGATCGACACCGTCACCGCCCAGAACGTCGCGATCGCCATCCCGAACACTTGCCCGCTCGAGAACAGGCTCGTCAGCCACGTCCCCGCATCGCTGCTGATCCCCAACCCGCCGCGCACGTCCGCCAACGCTGTCGACACCACGCCGTCGTTGAACTCGACCGTCAGCGCAGCGATGAGCACACCGAGCAGCCCGACCAGGCCTCTGACGTTAAGGCCCCCACTCGGCACGCATTACTCCAACCTTCGACAATCCCCTTCTACCCGGTTGCGCCGCCCCCGCCACCCGCCCGCTCGGCAATCGTCATCAACTCACTCGCAGGGTGGGTGCAACCCACCATCGAGCCGCCGCAAGCTTCAGCAATCCGCCCAGCGCCGCAGCAGGTTGTGATAAACCCCCGTCAGCCGAACCGTCTCGCTGTTCGCCGCCGCCGCCACCTGGATTCCCCGATCCAACTCCAGCAACAACTCCCGCTGCCCCACGTCGCGCACCATGCTCTGCACCCAGGTGAACGCCGCCAACCGCTCCCCCCGCGTAACCGGCGCGACCCGGTGCACCGTTCCCGCCCCATACAGCACCATGCTCCCCGCCGGCAGCTTGGCCGCCCGTGCCCCCGTCTCGTCCTCGACGATCAGTTCCCCGCCCTCGTACGAATCCGGCTCGCTCAGGAACAACGTGGCCGACATATCCGCCCTGACCCGCACCGGCGCGAACGGCACCTGCCGGATCGCCGTATCTACGTGCGCCCCGAACGCCTGCCCGCCCGCATACCGGTTGAACATCGGCGGATACACCCGCAACGGCAGCGCCGCCGCGATGAACGGCTTGCACCGCTCGAGCGCCGCCAGCACCTGGTCCCCCAACTGACGCGCCAGCGGATCGCTCTCTACCAGCTGTCCGTTCTCCTTCACCCCGGCCGCCTGCCACCCCGCCGTATCCCGCCCGCTCGCCCAGGTCGCCCCAGCCAGCGCCGCCCGCATGTCCCCGACCTCCGCCGGGGACAGCACCGCATCCAGAACGATCACAGTTTGAAAACGAGCGACGCCAACAGGCTCCGTCCCGCCCCCGGCACGACGTGGGACGGATGCAGCAGGTCGTAGTACTTCTGGTCCGTCAGGTTGTAGCCGTTCAGCTGCAGCGCGAGCCCTTCCCGCACCGGCAGCTTCGCCATCAGCTGCACCGTCGCGTAGCCCGGCGCCTTCTTATAGGCCCCCGTCGTCGCATCCGGCGACGAGGTCGCCAGCCGGCTCGACACGAAGTCCATCCCGGCCCCGACCTGCAGGTCGCCCGCCCCCAATGGGTTCCACGGCAGCGCATAGGTGGTGAAGAAGCTGCCGCTATGCTTCGGCGTGTTCGCCAAAACCTGCCCCTGCGTCCCCGCCAGTGTCGTCTTCACCGTGTCGCTGTCCAGGAACGCGTACCCCGCCGAGATCTGCCACCGCTCGGTAATATTGCCGATCGCCCCCAATTCGAACCCGCGCACCCGTTGCTCGCCACCAAGGATCTGGAACGCCGTGTTGTTCGGATCCGTCACCCGCGCATTCAGCTTCGTGAGCTGGAACAACGCCCCGCTCAGCGTCAGCTTGCGGTCCAGCACCTCCATCTTGCCGCCGACCTCATACGTCTCGTTCTTCTCCGGCGCCAGCCCGGCGTTGTTCGTCGCCAGCGTCAGCCCATCCGCCGATGGATTGAACGACGTGCCATACGCCACATAAAGCGTCCCCGCCGGGATCGGCTTATACGACAGCGCCGCCCGATAGCTCGGCATCGAGTCCGTCCGATGCAGCGTGACCGCCGTCGGCGCCACCCGCTGCTCGTAATCCGTCGTCAGCACGTCGTAGCGATACCCGCCGGTCAACTGGAACTGCTCGCCGATGTCGATCGTGTCGATCAAATAGGCCGCCGCCGTCTGCACCTGCGAGAACACGTCCGTCGTCACCGCCCCCCGCCCGGTGAACGCCGCATTGTCGTTCGGGTACAGCAGGTTGGTCGTCGGCACCCCGGTGTAGGACGTCCGCACCGGCGATGACGTCTCCCGCCCGACCTCGACCCCCGTCACCACCGAATGCTTCAGGAACCCGGTGTTGAACCGCACCGTGACGTCGCTCTGGTTCTGGATGAAAGTCTCGGTGCTCTTGAACGAGATAATGTTACGGTTGACCGTGATCGCGCTCAGAGGTGTCAGACGGTTGACCACCCCCGCCCCGGTATACGCCACCTGCGGCTCCGTCACCCGGATGTTGCGCATGTAGTTGCCGTAACGGAATTGGTCCCGCACCGTCACCGACGACCCGAAATCATGCTCGAACTTCGCCGTCCCGACATCGACGTTGCTGCGGAAGTAGTCCGAATCCTTGAACCCGTAGAAATTGGACGGCGCCACCGCCGCCGGCTGGTTGAACAGCCACGGCAGTCCGTAATCCGGCGTGTCGTATTCCTGCAGGTGCAGGTAGTTGAGCGCGAGCCGCGTATCCGTTCCCAGCCCGAACGCGATGCTCGGCGCCACCCCGAAGCGCCGGTATTCATTCTGGTTCCGCCCGGCGACTCCGTTCTCGTCGGCCATCACGTTCAACCGCACCGCCGCCCCCGGGATGCCGTCGATCGCCCGGTTGACGTCCCCGGTGATTCGCTTGGTCCCATCCGTCCCGAACGTGATCGTCCCCGCCGTGATCGGTGTGATGCCGGGCTGCTTGCTGACCTGGTTGATCACCCCGCCCGTCGAACCGCGCCCGAATGCCACCGAGGACGGCCCTTTCAGCACCTCGATCGACTCCGCATTGAACGGATCGCGGGTGTAGCTGCCGAAATCTCGCATCCCGTCGAGGTAGAAATCGTTGCGCGCACTGAACCCGCGCAGCGTCAGATTGTCCCCCTGCGACCCACCCTCGCCGGCCGCCAGGCTGATCCCCGGCACGTTCCGCAGCGCATCCCGCGTCGCCACGATCCCCTGGTCGTCGATCAGCTGCCGCGGGATCACGCTCACCGATTGCGGCGTATCCAGCAGCGGCTTGGTATACCGCGCCAGCGACGGCAGGTTGACCTGGTATCCCTGCTGCACATTGGTCGCCCCGACCTCGACGGTCGGCAACGCCATCGCCGCATCCGCAGCCGCCGGCGTGGGCGCCGCGGCCGGCGCGATCGTCTGGCCCAGCGAGGCCGTCGCACCGAACGCCGCCCCGATGCCGCCGATCACGGCGCGCTTCGGCAACGGGGACGGAGTAGCTTCTGCAGTCGACACGATTGTCTCCATTTGTGCGAACGATTCTCAGTTGCATTCGCAGTAAGCCGTCTCTATCCCCGACGCAAGCATGAACATTACAGAAATGTCAGCATGGCGCCGCCTCACCGACGCCGACCGCCACGCCCTCCTGGCCGGCCCCGATTCGGCCATCTGGGTCGAGCGACTCGCCCGCTACGGCTTCCCCGAAGCCCAGCTCCTACTCGGTCAACTCTTGCTCGACCGCGTGCCGAAATCCGCGCCAGGCATCGCCTATGGCTGGATCGCCGCCGCGGCCTCGGCCGGTCATCCGCCCGCCATCAACCTGAAGGGCCGCTGTCTGGAACATGGCTGGGACGTCGCCGCCGACCCGGTCGCCGCGGTCACCTGCTATCGCCGCGCCGCCGACGCCGGCTACGATTGGGCCGAGTTCAACCTCGGCTGCGCCTTGCTCTACGGCATCGGCACCGCCCGCGACCGCCCCGCCGCCTTCGACTGGTTCACCCGTGCCGCCGCCCAGGGCCTCGCCAAGGCCCACAACATGCTGGGCCGCTTTCACGAGGGAGGCTGGGATCGCCCCGCATCGCGCCAGCGTGCCGCCTTGCATTACCGACAGGCCGCGGAGGGCGGCGACTTCCGCGGCCAGTTCAACCTGGCCAGCGTGCTGCATGGTCAGGGCCGGGTCGCCGAAGCCCTGGCCCTGTTGCGCCTCGCGCTGACGACGGGGAGTCCCGACTTCCTCGCCGAGACTCACGACCTTCTCGCCAACAACGACGACCCGGCGCTCCGCACCGTCGCCGCCGAAGCCGCCAGGAGATTGGCCCGGGTCTAACCCCCGGGCCTACGCCTACTTCAGCCGCACTTGGACCAGCCGCAGTGCATGCAGCTCAAGCAACCGGCCTCGCGCACCAACCCGGGCTGGCTGCACTTCGGGCATAGCTGACCCAACGACCCCGTCGGCGACACCGCCGACACGGTCTTGGCCGACCCGACCGGCATCTCCACCGGTTGCAGGAACCCGGTGTCCCGCATGTGCCGCTCCAGCACCTCGCCGATCGCCGCGACCAGCGACGGCACGTACTTGCCGCCCGTCCACTGCCCGCCGCGCGGGTCGAACACCTGCTTCAGCTCCTCGGCCACGAACGCCACCTCGCCGCCCCGCCGGAACACCGCCGAGATCATCCGCGTCAGCGCCACGACCCAGGCGTAATGCTCGAGGTTCTTCGAGTTGACGAACACCTCGAATGGCCGCCGCACGTCGTCCGTCTCGATGTCGTTCACCGTGACGTACATCGCGTGCTCGCTATCCGGCCACCGCAGCTTATACGTCGCACCGATGATCTTATCCGGCCGCCGCATCAGCCCCATGTCGAACACCGCAGCCACCGGCTCCGGTGCCCCGGCGCCGGACCTTTCCGGCGCCTTTTCAACCGGCTTCTCCGCCGGCTTCACTTCCAGCACCGACCCGGTGATGTCGTTCGGCCGATACGTCGTGCAGCCCTTACACCCGCTCTTGTAGGCGTCGAGGTAAACCGCCTGGAACGACTCGAAGCTGATATCGGCCGGCACGTTCACCGTCTTGCTGATCGCGCTGTCGACATGCTTCTGCACCGCCGCCTGCATCCGCACGTGCTCGCTCGGCGTCAAATCCTGCGCCGTGACGAAGTAATCCGGCAACGGCACGTCCTCGCCATGGATCGACCGGAACTTGCGCAGCGCATGGTCGGATACCTCTTCCTCGACCCGGCTCCCGTCCGGCTGCAACACCTTGCGCGTGTAGGCCAGCGCGAACACCGGCTCGATCCCCGACGACACGTTGTCCGCCACCAGCGAGATCGTCCCCGTCGGCGCCACCGACGTCAGCAGCGCATTACGGATCCCATGCCGCTTGATCGCCTCGCGAACCTCCGGCTCCAACCCACGAATGGTCTCACCCGCCAGATACGGCGCCTCGTCATACAGCGGGAACGCCCCCTTCTCCTCTGCCAGCCCGGCCGACGTCAGATAGGCCGCCCGCTCGATCTGCTGCGCCCACGAACGCGCCTGCTCGGCCGCCTGCTCGGTACCGTAGCGAAGCCCGACCATCATCAGCGCATCCGCCAACCCGGTCATCCCCAGCCCAATCCGCCGCTTGGCCTCCGCCTCCCGCCGCTGCGCCTCGAGCGGGAAGCCCGACACGTCGATTGTATTGTCCATCATCCGGATCGCCACCCCGACCAACTCGGCCAGTTCGGTCTCATCGATCCGCGCATGCGCCGTGAACGGGTCCTGCACCAGCCGCGCCAGGTTGATCGACCCGAGCAGACACGCCCCATACGCCGGCAAAGGCTGCTCGCCGCACGGATTGGTGGAGTGGATCTCCTCGCAATAGTGCAGGTTGTTCCGCTTGTTGATCCGGTCGATAAAGATCACGCCCGGCTCGGCGTAATCGTACGTTGCCTGCGTGATGGTATCGAACAGTGCCTTGGCCCGGATCGTCTTGAACGTCCGACCGCCGAACACCAGCGGCCACTCCGCATCCGCCTCAACCGCCGCCATGAACGGATCGGTCGCCAACACCGACAGGTTGAAGTTCCGCAACCGACCGACCTGGCGTTTCGCGCTGATAAAGTCTTCAATGTCCGGATGGTCGCACCGCATCGTCGCCATCATCGCCCCGCGCCGCGCGCCAGCCGACATGATGGTCCGGCACATCGCGTCCCAAACGTCCATGAACGACAACGGCCCCGAGGCGTCAGCCCCCACGCCCCGCACCGGCGCCCCCTTCGGCCGCAGCGTGCTGAAATCGTATCCGATCCCGCCGCCTTGCTGCATCGTTAGCGCGGCTTCCTTCAGATGATTGAAAATCTCCCCGAGATCGTCCCCGATGTCGCCCATCACGAAGCAGTTGAACAACGTCACCCGCCGCTCGGTCCCCGCCCCCGACAGGATCCGCCCCGCCGGCAGGAACCGGAACCCCTCCAGCGCCTCGTAGAACCGCGGCTCCCACACCGAAGGCTCCGCCTCCGCCTCCGCCAACGCCTTGGCGACCCGGCGCCAGCTATCCTCGATTTCGGCATCGACCGGCACGCCGTCATTCGTCTTGAACCGATACTTCGCATCCCAGATCTGCCGCGAGATCGGCGCGATTGCCTCGGCAATGGAGGTGTTGGGGCGGCTGATATGCATATCCATTTTCTGGTCCTTAGTCCCGTCCTGGCGCGGTGCACCAAGGCCGATAATCGATAGGTGGGGTGTTAGCCCGTCGCAGACACAATATCTAGTGCGTCTCGACTCGTCCTGTCATCAATCTTGCGTCGTAGCGACCGGCGCGTCGAGCATGTAGTGAACAACCAAACCACCCCCGGAGACCAATCGTGTTGCTGCGACCACATTCAACAAATCGTTCCGGAGCCCCCCTGTGATTCGCATTGACCGAGTCGTCACCCGCGGCGGCGACACCGGCCAGACCTCTCTCGGCGACGGCACCCGTGTCCCCAAGGACGCCCTCCGAGTCGACGCCTACGGCACCGTCGACGAGGTCAACTCCGTCATCGGCGTCCTCCGCGCCACCGGCACCGACCCCGCCACCGACGCCGCGCTCGGCCGGGTCCAGAACGACCTGTTCGACGTCGGCGCCGACCTCTGCGTCCCCGGCGAGGCCGGCGACCGCCTCCGCCTCACCGACGCCCCCTCCCTCGCCCTCGAAGCCGAGCTGGCCTCCATGAATGCCAGCCTCACCCCCCTGAAGAGCTTCGTCCTCCCCGGCGGCAGCCTCGCCGCCGCCCACGCCCACGTCGCCCGCACCATCACCCGCCGCGCCGAACGCCTCGTCGTCACCCTCGCCGCCACCGAGACCGTCAACCCGGCCGTGATCCGCTACCTCAACCGCCTCTCCGACTACCTTTTCGTCTTAGCCCGCCACCTCAACGCCCAATCCGGCGGCGACGTCGAATGGGTCCCCGGCGCCAACCGCTGACCCGATTGCGCCGCCCGGCCCGAAGCGTAAGCTCCTCCCAAACAAGGAGGATCGTATGAACGATCACGACACCGGGCGGCGCGACATCCTACTCGCCAGCGTGCTGGCCAGCCTGGCGCTTGCCGGCAAAGCCCAGGCGAGCCCCCTGAACCCGGCCCAAACCATCATCAAGCTACCCGCCGACCTCAACTGGATCCCAAACAAGGGCTACCCTGAGAAGAGCGTCGACATGTGCCCCCTCGCCGGCGCCACCGACAAACCCGGCCTCTACTACACCCTCGTCCGCTGGTGGCCCGGCTACATGAGCGCGCCCCACACCTACGTCACCGACCGCCTCTGCGTCGTCGTCTCCGGCACTTGGTGGTGCAACAGTGGTCCCGACTTCGACCCCGCCGCTACCGTCCCCGTCCCCGCCGGCAGCTTCGTCCACCGCGTCGCCCATACCCCGCACTACGACGGCGTCATCAAAGCGCACCCCGACCCCGTTATCATCGCCATCTGCGGCATGGGCCCTGTCGACTACAAACTCACCGACCCATCCAAACCAGGCTGGCGCGCCGTCTGAGCCGCGGCCCGTTCGCCGGTCAGGCCTGGTTGATCTCGATCAACCCCCGCCTGATCCCCCGCCCGCGCTCGATCTTGTCCTCGATATAGCCGGCATCCCCCCACCGGACCGCGCGCCCCATCGCCTGCGCATCCTCCGTGAACCGCGCCAGCATCTCCAGCAGTGCCTCGCGATTATTGAGGAAGATGTCCCGCCACATCACCGGGTCGCTCGCCGCGATCCGAGTGAAATCGCGGAACCCGGAGGCCGCGAACTTCAACACCTCCGACCGGCTCGCCGCGTCGCCCACGTCCTCCTGCGCCAGGTCGTCCGCCGTGCTGCAGATCGTGAACGCCAGCAGGTGTGGCAAATGGCTCACGATCGCCACCACCCGGTCATGGTGGCTTGGCGTCATTACCTCCACCATGCTCCCGCACCGGCGCCAGAACTCCGCCATCGTCTCGACCGCCGCCGGGTCACTATCGGGCACCGGCGTCAGCAACGCCCACCGCCCCTCGAACAGCGTCGAGAACCCCGAATCCGGCCCCGAATACTCCGTCCCCGCCATCGGATGCCCCGGCACGAACCGCACCCCCGCCGGCAACAACGGCTCCACATCCCGGATCACCGAGACCTTCGTGCTCCCCGTATCCGTCACGATTGCGCCCGCCGCCAACCCCGGTGCCATCGCCGCCGCGATCTCCGCAAACGCCCCCACCGGCGTCGCCAGCATCACGCAATCCGCCCCCCGCACCGCCTCGGCCACATCCGAGCAGGCGCGGTCAGCGATCTGCAGCGCCCGCACCCGCTCCAGCACATGCGGCCGATCGCACGCCACCAGCTCCGCGCACAGCCCGCGCTTCTCCATCGCCACCCGCGCCAGAGAACTCCCGATCAGCCCAAGCCCAACGATCACCAACCGCTGAAAAAGCGGTTCAGGCATCCGCGAACGCCCCCACCAACACGTCCTCGACCAACGCGCACTCCTCCTCCGTGCCCACCGTGATCCGGATGCATTGTCCCAGCCCATAGCTCCCCATCGGCCGCACGATCACGCCCCGCGCCTTCAACGCCGCCAATGCCGCATCCGCCCGCGCCACCGACCCGAAATCCGCCAGCACGAAGTTGCAGTGGCTCTCCCCCACCTCGATCCCCGCCGCCTGCAGCCGCGCCGTCAGCGCTGCCCGCGCTTTCGTGTTATGCGCTCGCCCCTTCTCGACCCAGCCGGGCTCGCTCAACGCTCCCACCGCCGCCTTCTGCGCGATCAGGTTGACGTTGAACGGGCTGCGCACGCGATTCAGCACGTCGATGACCGCCGCCGGCCCATAGCACCAGCCGACCCGCGCTCCGCCCAACCCGAAGATCTTGCTGAACGTCCGCAGCATCACCGTGTTGTCGCCGGCATCCACCAACGTCTCGCCGGCATTGTATTCGGGATCCTCGACATACTCCGAATATGCCGAATCCAGCGCCAACAGCACGTTCTCCGGCAGCCCCCGCCGCAGCCGCTCGATTTCCGATTGCGGCAGCAACGTCCCCGTCGGGTTGTTCGGATTGGCGATGAACACCAGCCGCGTCGCCGCCGACACCCGCGCCAGCATCGCATCCACGTCGATCGTCAGGTTCCGCTCCGGCGCGGTCACCACCGTGCACCCCGCCACCTGCCCATAGATAGAGTACATGCTGAACGCATATTGCGAGACCAGCAGCTCGGTCCCCGGCCCGCCGTACGAGTTGATCAACATGCCGATCAGCTCATCCGATCCGGCGCCCACAACGATCCGCGCCGGGTCCAACCCGAACCGTTTCCCGATCGCCACCCGCAGCTCGGTCGACCCGCCATCCGGATACCGGAACCCCTGCGCCGCAACTTCCCGGATCGCCGCTTCGGCCGCCGGCGGCGTCCCAAACGCCCCCTCGTTGGATGAAAGTTTGATGACGCGGTTCTGCCCGGCCACCTTGCTCTCGCCGCCCACATAGGGCTCGACCGCCATGATTCCGGGACGCGGGGCAAGGCTCATGCGACATCTCCAACCGGCACGGCATAAGCACCGAGCACCGACGCCCCGAGCCCGCTCAACCGCGGATCGTCCTGCGTCACGAAACCATCTACCTCGGCCACGCCGTCCGCGAGAAGACCGACCCCCGCCAACCCGGCCGCGCTCAAAGCGCACGGCTCCACCCTCGCGATCACCGTCCGATCCTGCCCGCTCGGATCCGGCGCCGCCGCACTCACCACCAGCGCTTCGACCGCCCCCGGTCGCGACCAATACGGCAACCGCGCCACGATATGCACGTCGCCGTGCAGCTCGCCTGGCCATCGATCCTCCGGTGACGGCAGCCGCAGCACCGCCAGCGCTGCCTCCCCCCGCCGCACCCGCACGATCGCTTCGCCCGGCCCGGTCGCCACCGGCCGGCTCAACGCCCCGAAATGCTCCCGCACCACCGCCTCCAGCCCCGCATCGCCGATCACGATCGCCATCGGGTTCTGCTGCGCCGAACTCCCCGCCAGCAGCTCGCGCCACACCCGCACCACCGTCGCCGGCGCCATCGCCCCCCGATTCCGTCCCAACAGCCGCCGCAGGATCGACGCCTCCCGCCCCGGCCGCAGCGGCACCCTTCCCTTGGCCCCCAGCGCCCCCACCTGCGTCACCAGCTCCGCCCGATGCATCAGCAGGTCGTGCAGCCCGTCATCGACCCGGTCCAACTCCGCCCGCAACGCGGCCAACTGCGCCAGCCGATCGTCGTCGGACGGCTCGGGACAAGGCGCCGCGCGGGAGGGAGCAATAGACATAGTCGCCCACTATAAAGCCCGGCCCGACAAACGATAGACCGCGCCCCGCCCGTACCGTGGGCTTCAGCCCACCATCGCCCGCCGTTGCCGAGAAACAGCCGCAGCCCTATGTGGGACCCACGATGGACGTCCCCGAAACCACCTGGCCCAGCGAACTCGCGCATCAATCCGCCGCCTTCCACGACGGGTTCACCCTCGAATCCGGCGTCGTCTTGCCAGAACTCATCGTGGCCTACCGCACCTATGGACAGCTCGACGCTGCCGGCTCCAACGCCGTGCTGGTCTGCCATGCCCTCACTGGCGACCAATACGTCGCCGACCGGCAGCCGCTGACCGGCAAGCCCGGCTGGTGGGAGCGCGTCGTCGGCCCCGGCTGTCCCGTCGACACCGACCGCTTTTTCGTCATCTGCGCCAACGTCCTCGGCGGCTGCATGGGCAGCACCGGCCCCCGCAGCGAGCGCCCGGACGGTTCCGGTATTTGGGGCACCGACTTCCCCACCATCACCATCAAGGACATGGTCCGCGCCCAGCATCGCCTGGTCGAACACCTCGGCATTGCCCGCCTCTTCGCCGTCGTCGGCGGCTCCATGGGCGGCATGCAGGCGCTCGAATGGGCCGCCACTTTCCCCGACCAGGTCTTCGCCTGCGTGCCCGTCGCCTCGGCCGCCTTCCACTCCGCCCAGAACATCGCCTTCCACGAAGTCGGCCGCCAGGCCATCTTCGCCGACCCGGACTACGATGCCGGCTCCTACTGGCGCGCCGGCAAGATCCCCGCCCGTGGCCTGGCCGTCGCCCGCATGGCTGCGCACATCACCTATCTCAGCGAACAGGCCCTCACCCGCAAGTTCGGCCGCCGTGTCCGCGCCGCGCCGAATGGCGGTCTCGCCGCCGACGTCTCCCTCTTCGGCGACATCTTCGAAGTCGAGAGCTACCTTCGTCACCAGGGCAGCACCTTCGTCACCCGCTTCGACGCCAATTCCTACCTGACCATCACCCGCGCCATGGACCTGTTCGACCTCGCCGCCGACCATGGCGGCAGCCTCGCCGCCGCTTTCCGCGGCAGCCGCACCCGCTTCTGCCTCGTCTCCTTCGATAGCGACTGGCTGTTCCCCACCGCCCAATCCCGCGCCATCGCCCGCGCGCTGAACGGTGCCGGCGCCAATGCCAGCTTCGTCGAGATCAAGTCCGACAAGGGCCACGACGCCTTCCTGCTCGACGAGCCCGACTTCTTCCGTACCCTGTCCGGCTTCCTCTCTGGCTGCGCCGAACACGCCGGCTTGGCATGACCACCTTCGGATGAAGCGCCCGCCCGTCCAGTATGTCGCCAAGAACATGCGTCTCGACCTGCAGCTCATGTCCGAGATGATCGCGCCCAACTCCCGCGTCCTCGACATCGGCAGCGGCGACGGCTCGCTGATCGAGCACCTGTTCCGCACCCGCGGCTGCGACGCCCGCGGCATCGAGATCGACATGGCCGAAGTCACCCACGCCGTCGCCCACGGCCTGCCGGTGATGCAGGGTGACGCCGACACCGACCTCGTCCACTACCCCGACGGCCTGTTCGATTACGTCGTTCTCTCCCGCACCCTGCAGGCCGTGGAGCGCCCGCGCGAGGTGCTGCGCCAAATGCTGCGCATCGGCACCCGCGCCCTCGTCAGCTTTCCCAATTTCGGCCACTGGCGCGTCCGCTGGCAGCTCGCCGCCTCCGGCCGCATGCCCATGACCGCGACCTGGGACCGTCCATGGCACGAGACGCCCAACATCCACCCTTGCACCATCCAAGATTTCTTCGACCTCTGTGCTCAGGAGGGCTACCGGGTCGAGCGCTGGCTCGCCGTCGACGATGGCGGCCGCCGCGCCCCCTGGCGCCGCTTCCCCGCCTTGGCCAACCTGTTCGGCGAACAAGCGCTCTTCCTGCTCTGCCGCGCTACTGCGGGAACGACGGTCGATCTTGTAAAATCCGACGATTCTGCTAATTGAATGACCCAACGGTCAGATTTAGCCGAAGCGACCCCTTGAGGAATTGAAGAATGGACGGCAACGCGCCTGATCCGAAGCGCTGTGACGTCCATGTCGAGTATTCGACTCCGTCGGTCGCGCGCGTTGATACCCGGACCAAACAGAATAACGACAAACAAGACGACCGTGACGACGAACCGCAGGACGAGGGCAAGGATGATGCCGCGCCCAAGCAGAAGATGTCGCGCGGCAAGAAGATCCTCTACAGCGCGATCGGCCTAATCGTCCTCGCCGCCCTGACCGTGGCCGGAATCCTCTACTGGCTCAACGCCCGGCAATACGCCAGCACCGACGATTCCTACATCCAAGCCTACATCACCCAGGTCTCGTCCCAAGTCGGCGGCCGCGTCGTCAAGCTTGGCGTCGACGACTTCCAGGTCGTCAAGGAGGGCCAGGTTCTGGTCCAGCTCGACCCGCGCGACTTCCAGGTAAGGCTCGACCAGGCCAAGGCGCAGCGCACGCAGACCGCCGCCCAGCTCGACCAAGCTGTCGCCGGCTTGGCGCAACAGCAGGCCGCCGTCGACCAGGCCCAGGCCAACGTGCGCATGGCCCAAGCCGACCTGTTCCAGGCCCAGGCCGACAGCAATCGCTACCGCGCCGTCGACCCCAAGGCCGTCAGCCGCCAGCAGGTCGACACCGCCACGGCCTCCAGCCGCTCGGCCCAAGCCAAGGTCGACGCCAATCGCCAGGGCGTCATCGCCGCCCAGGCCAATGTCGAAGCGCAGAAAGCCCAGATCGAAGCCGCCCAGGCCAGCCTCAAGGCGGCCGACGTCGCCGTCGCCAACGCCGACCTGCAACTTTCCTACACGACGGTCATCGCCCCGCGCGACGGCCAGACCGCCAAGCGCACCGTCAACCTCGGTGACTACGTCCAGCCCGGCCAGTCCCTGCTCGCCGTCGTCGGCGACGACCGCTGGATCATCGCCAACTACAAGGAAACCCAACTCGCCGGCATGCGCGTCGGTCAGCGTGTCACCATGAACGTCGACGCCTGCCCCGACCATGAGCTGACCGGCCGCGTCGACAGCTTCCAGCCCGGCTCCGGCAGCGTCTTCAGTAGCCTGCCCGCCGAGAACGCCACCGGCAACTTCGTCAAGGTCGTCCAGCGCGTCCCGGTCAAGATCACCATCCGTCGCGAGGACGCGACCCGGTGCCGCCTCTCGCCCGGCATGTCCGTCGTGCCCAGCGTCAAGGTCGATTGACGGCCAGTAACGTGGCAAATCCGGCGCTTCCCCGTTCCGCCGCGGGACCCAATAGCCCCTGGCTGATCGCCGTCATCGTCTCCATCGCCACCTTCATGGAGGTGCTGGACACGACGATCGCCAACGTGTCGCTGCGCCACATCGCCGGGTCGCTGGCCGCGAGCCAGGACGAGAGCACCTACATCATCAGCTCGTACCTGATCAGCAACGCCATCATCCTGCCGATCAGCGGCTGGCTCTCCAACGTCATCGGCCGCAAGCGCTTTTACATGATCTGCGTGGCGATCTTTACCTTCGCCTCCGTCATGTGCGGCTTCGCCGACAGCCTTGGCATGATGCTGTTCTTCCGCGTCCTCCAAGGTGTCGGCGGCGGCGGTCTCGCGCCCACCGAACAGAGCATCTTCGCCGACAGCTTCACCCCGCAGCAGCGCGCCCTGGCCTTCTCGCTTTACGGCTTCACCGTCGTCACCGCGCCGGCCGTCGGCCCCGTGCTCGGCGGCTGGCTCACCGATCACTACTCCTGGCACTGGGTATTCCTGATCAACCTGCCGGTCGGCCTGCTGTCCCTGGTCCTCGTGTGGCTGTTCGTCCATGACGCGCCGGTGTTGATCAAGGAGCGCGCCGCCCTGTTCAAGCGCGGCCTCAGGATCGACTACGTTGGCTTCATCCTGATCGCCATCGGCTTTGGCTGCCTCCAATACGTGCTCGACCGGTTCGAGCGTGAGGACGGCTTCGAGTCCGGCACCATCCTGCTCCTGTCGCTGATCTCCGGCGCTTCCCTGCTCACGATGGTGTTCTGGGAGTTGTGGCACCCGCAGCCGCTGGTGAACCTGCGGCTGCTGCGCAGCGCCCCGTTCTCGATCAGCAACGTGATCATGTTCCTGTTCGGCTTCCTGATCGTCTCCACCACCCAGCTGCTGCCGCAATTCTCCCAGGAACTGCTCGGCTACGACGCACTGACCGCCGGCATGACCCTGGGCATGGGCGGCGCCGTCTCCCTGTTCGTGATGCCGCTGGCCGGCATCCTGACCGGAAAGTTCATTCAGCCGAAATGGCTGATCTTCAGCGCCATGCTCGGCACGGCCGGAGCAATGAACTACGCCTCCAGCCTCAATCTGGATGCGGCGTTCTGGAACCTGTCCACCGCCCGCATGATCCAGGTCATCTGGCTGCCGCTGGTGTTCATCCCGCTCTCCGCCGTGCAGTTCAACGGCGTCCCACCGGACAAGAACTCCGACGCTTCCGCCATCATCAACCTGATGCGCAACCTCGGCGGCTCCGTCGGCGTCGCCGTGGTCACCACGGAGCTGCAATGGCGCGGCCAGTTCCATCACGCCCGCCTAGCCGAACACGTCACGCCCTATGACGGCTTCGGCTTCGGTACCTCGCTGACGCGGATCGCCCAGCAGGTGCATGACCAGGCGACCATGCTCAGCTACCTCGACTGCTTCCTCATCCTCGCCTGCGTCGCCCTCGTCGCCGCGCCGCTCACGCTTTTTCTTCCAAACGTCGCCAAGGGGGCTCCAGCCGGTGGGCATTAAGCTAAGCGCATCCGTTCTACTGTTGTTGGCGGGATGCACCGTCGGTCCGAACTACGAGAGCCCGAGCCCCTGGTCACCTGACTCCTGGTTCCGCAGCACGCGCACCGAGAAAGCCACCACCCCCATCAGCCTGCCCGTCGCCCAGCCGATCAACGTCGAATGGTGGACCATCCTCGGCGACCCGCAGCTTACCGCACTGATGCACCGCATCGCCGACAGCAACCTCGACGTCCGCGTCGCCGACCTCCGCCTCGCCCAGTCCCGGGCGCAACGCGGCGTGGCCTACGCCGCCAGCTTCCCGACGCTGAACGGCAACTCCAGCTACACCCGCCAACAGCTGAGCAAGAACGGCGTGGTCAGCCTACTCGGCAGCGGCGGCGGCGATCCCTCGACGCAGAATAACGGCCTCGGCGGGCGTCAGGGCGCCGTGCCCAACTCCTTTGGCAGCATCGGCGCCTTCGACCTGTTCCAGGCCGGCTTCGACGCCTCCTGGGAACTCGATCTCTGGGGCAAGGTCCGGCGCCAGGTGGAAAGCGCCAGCGCCGCGGTCGACGCCTCCATCGAGGCCCGGCACAACACCCTTCTCACCAGCCTGGCCGAACTCGCCCGCAACTACGTCCAGCTGCGCGGATTGCAGGAGAGCGAGCGCATCGTCCGCAGCAATTTGTCGACCGCCGAGCAGGCGGTGCGCCTGACCGATGAGCGGGTCCGCGGCGGGCTCGCGACCGACCTCGACCTCGCCAACGCCCGTGCCCAGGCCGAAGCCACCGGCGCGAACCTGCCGCAACTAGAGGCCCAGGAGTTGCAGGCGATCAACGCCATCAGCTTCCTGCTCGGCGAGGCGCCGGGCGCGATGGGTGCTCAACTCGAGACCCGCAAACCGCTCACGCCGGTGCCGCCCACCGTTCCCATCGGGCTACCCTCCGAGCTCGTCAGCCGCCGCCCCGACATCCGCCAAGCCGACGCCCAGCTCCATTCCGCCACGGCCGACATCGGCGTCGCCGAAGCCAACTTCCTCCCCAGCGTCACGCTGTCCGGCAGCGTCGCCTTGCAGGCCACCCAGTTCAGCCGCGTCTTCGACGTCAACGCCCTGACCTACGGCGTCGGCCCCAGCATCTCGATCCCCATTTTCGAGGGCGGCCGCCTCACCGCGACGCTCGAACTCCGCAAGGAGGCTGCCAAGGAGGCCGCCCTCAACTATCAGCGCACCGTTCTGCAAGCCTTCCACGACGTCGACAACGCCCTGATCGCCTACCGCGCCGACCAGCTCCGCCGCGAACGCCTCATCGCCCAAACCGTCCAGAGCCGCCGCGCGCTGCAGATCGCCAACGAACGCTACCGCAACGGCCTGTCGGACTTTCTGGAAGTCCTCACCGCTCAGCGCACTTTGCTGCAGGCCGACCAGGACCAGGCCTCCGCAACCACCACCGTCTCGACTGACCTGATCACCCTCTACAAAGCCCTCGGCGGCGGCTGGCAGATCGGGGATCAGAAAGGCTGACTTGCAAAGATAAGGATATCCTTATATCACGCGGGCAACTTTAGGACTCCCGATTCATGCCCGACACCAATGTGACGCAAGACGACTTCAAGGTTCGCGACATCAGCCTCGCCGGATGGGGTCGCAAAGAGATCCTCATGGCCGAGGACGAGATGCCCGGCCTGATGGCGTTGCGCGCCGAATACGGTGCCAGCCAGCCACTCAAGGGCGCGAACATCGTCGGCTCGCTGCACATGACGATCCAGACCGCCGTGCTGATCGAGACCCTCGTCGCCCTCGGCGCCACCGTCCGCTGGTCCAGCTGCAACATCTTCTCGACCCAGGAGCATGCTGCCGCCGCCATCGCCGCGGCCGGCATCCCGGTATTCGCGTGGAAGGGCATGAGCGAGGACGAGTTCTGGTGGGCGATCGAGAAGACCGTCCGCGGCCCGAACGGCTGGGTCCCCAACATGATCCTCGATGACGGTGGTGACCTCACCAAGCTGATCCACGAGAAGCACGCCGACCTGCTGCCGGGCATCAAGGGCCTGTCGGAAGAGACCACAACTGGCGTTCATCGCCTCTGGGACATGGCGAAGGCCGGCACCCTCAAGGTGCCCGCCATCAACGTCAACGATAGCGTCACTAAGTCCAAGTTCGACAACCTGTATGGGTGTAAAGAGAGCCTGGTCGACGCCATCCGTCGCGGCACCGATGTCATGATGGCCGGCAAGGTCGCCTGCGTCGCCGGCTACGGCGATGTCGGCAAGGGTTCGGCCGCCAGCCTCAAGAACGGCGGCTGCCGCGTCCTGGTCACCGAAGTCGACCCGATCTGCGCTCTGCAGGCGGCGATGGAGGGCTTCGAGGTGGTCACGATGGAAGACGCCGCCCCGCGCGCCGACATCTTCGTCACCGCCACCGGCAACATCGACGTCATCACGCTCGACCATATGCGCGCCATGAAGAACCGCGCCATCGTCTGCAACATCGGCCACTTCGACAGCGAAATTCAGATCGAATCCCTGCGCAATATGAAGTGGGAGAACGTCAAGCCGCAGGTCGACGAGGTCGTCTTCCCGGACAACAAGCGTCTCATCGTGCTCAGCGAAGGCCGCCTGGTGAACCTCGGCAACGCCACCGGTCACCCGAGCTTCGTGATGTCGGCCAGCTTCACCAACCAGGTGCTGGCCCAGATCGAGCTGTGGACCGCCAAGCCCGGCCAGTACAAGAACGAGGTCTACACGCTGCCGAAGCACCTCGACGAGAAGGTCGCCGCGCTCCATCTCGAGAAGGTCGGCGCCAAGCTGACCAAGCTCTCGGGCGCCCAGGCCGACTACATCGGCGTCACCGCCGCCGGCCCGTTCAAGCACGAGCAGTACCGCTACTAACCTGCGCAATCACATCATCTCGGCGGACGATTTCGGTCTGTCCGTCGAGGTGAACGAGGCCATCGAGCTAGCGCATCGTCAGGGCATCCTGACGACCGCCAGCCTCATGGTCGCCGGCCCCGCCGCCGCCGATGCCGTCCGCCGGGCCAAAGCCCTGCCCTCCCTCGCCGTCGGCCTACATCTCGTCGCCGTCGAAGGCGACTCGGTTCTGCCCGGCGCGCCACCGATCGGCAGCGACCAGTTCCGCCTCGGTCTCGACTACTTCTTCAGCCCGGGTGGCCGCCGACGCCTTTCTGCCGAGATCGCCGGCCAATACCGCGCCTTTGCCGCCACCGGCCTGCGGCTCGATCACGCCAACGCCCACAAGCACATGCACGTCCACCCGACGGTCGGCCGCTTGCTGATCGAGACCGGCCACGATTTCGGCTTGCACGCACTCCGCATCCCCGCCGAACCGCCAGCCCTCATGCGCGCCTGCGGCATGCCCCAAGGACCCGGCGCTCGCGCCATGAACTGGTGGACGAAGCTGCTCCGCCACATGGGCCGACGTGCCGGCCTGATCATGAACGATTGGGTATTAGGCCTGGCCTGGAGCGGCCACATGACGGCCGACCGCTTGCTGCAAGCCGCACCGCGCCTCCCGCCGGGTCTCGGCGAGATCTACTTTCATCCGGCGACGGCGAGAGACGCTCTATTTACCCGTCTAATGCCCGACTACGAGCCGGAGGCCGAACTCGCCGCGCTTCTCGACCCGGCCGTGCGCGCTGCGCTCGGCCCCGGCCGAACCTGGCCTAACCCGCGCCCGTCGTAGCAGACGTATCCACCGGATTAGCCGGGCCGTGTGCGAGGCCTTGGTGGCGCAACGCGGTCCAACCGAGCAGCAGAGCCATGATGATGAATGCCGTACGAACGAAGGCCATGAGCCGATAATCCCAACGCGCCGCGACCGAACAAGGCCGTAGACGACCGTATGCTCCCGATATGTGAAGAAGTTATGACCAGGATCGCCTCGAGATCGCATTCCAGACCAGCAGAATGGACATGATGAATACGACAACGCTTTTAGCCCGTCAGCCGTAGCGAGAGACTACGAGCGAAAGATTGCGAACTCTACCGAGGTGCCGATCTGCGTCTAAGGCCGTTTGCAGAGCCGTCTAAGTCGGGCTGGGGATACCCGCCAGGGCTAGCAGCCTCGAGAACGTAGTTTCAGACGAGTTCATCCGTCGCGTGTCGTCGTCAATGATGAGCCTGGCGGCGATGACCTAGTCGCGCGTGGTCACGGGGAACCGTTGGGTGTGACATTGCCCTTGAACACTGCATTGCCGGTCGTACCGGCAATGGAGAACATCGAGACGCCACCGACCTGGTAATAGAGCTTACCCGACCCGGCCTCATGAACGAAGCAGGCATCGGTAGGTGCCGGCCAGGTTGAACGCCGCGGGCGTGGTAGCCGTATCGGCATACGATTGCGCCGAATGAGTGCCCGTCACGAGGATCGACTGCTGACTGGTGTGGACGCCAATGTCAGAAATGCTATGCGAGGTCGTCGCCAGGCCGGAGCCATTGAAGCTAATACCTTCGACTGCGGCGGACGAGCCGGTATAGGGGAGCGTCGAGCCGCCGCCCGCATCGACTGTCAGCACCAGCCCGTCGACGGCGCTGAGCCCGGTTCCTCATGACTGATGTCGACGCACAACGCTTGCATATGTCAGCGTCAAATAATAGGACTGTTTTCCTTTTTCGAAAGGAGGCCTGTCGTTCCAGTCATACCCCGATCTCGTCTCGTGCCGACCCTGACGCGCGGAAAAGCCTGAATGCTCTGGTTTATCCGTCTTCTCGCGCTCCGGCTGGGTGCCTCGATGCCCGCGCCATCCCTGCAATCGATCCTCAAGGAATTGATCAAGATGTCCGAAACGTTCAATGCCGAACTGAGCCACCTGCGCGACGACGTCGCCGCCCAGGGCACCGTCATCGCCAGCGCGACCGCTGCATTCCGTGGATTGGCCGCCCAGCTCGTCGCCGCCGAGGCCAGCGCGAAATCCGCCGGCGCCACCGACGCGCAGATCTTCGGCGTATCCGCCGTCCGTCAGACGCTCGAGGCCAACACCGCCGCCCTGGCCGCCGCGATCCCGGCCAATACCCCGTCGGCAACCGAACAAGCGCCCACGCCCCCCGTCGTCGCCGTCGTCATGCCGGTCGAAACCCCGGCCGCCACGCCGATCGCTCCCGTCCCGAGCGCGGGCGACACCGTCGCGGCCGTGCCCGTCACCCAACCCTGAGCCAACTCTGGCGCGCGGCCCCCGCGCGCCAGATTGACACCCCCGTTCCCCTTCCATAACCACACGCGCAATAAACGGGGGAGACGGACGATGCGTATTTGGGCTCTGGCCTTGGCAACTACGACGGTGCTTACCGCGCCAGCGCTCGCTCAGATCAAGATCGGCATCACAGTGTCGGCTACCGGCCCGGCTGCCAGCCTCGGCGTCCCCGAACGCAACGCCGTCGCCTTCCTGCCCACCGAGATCGGCGGCCAGAAGGTCGAATACATCGTGCTCGACGACGCCACCGACGCCTCCCGCGCAGTCGCCAACGGCCGCAAGCTGATCGACGAGAACGACGTCGATGCGCTGATCGGCTCCACGGCGACGCCGGGCTCGATCGCGCTGGTGGACGTCGCCGGCGAGAAGCACGTCCCGCTGATCGCGCTGGCCGCCTCGGAGAAGATCATCGCCCCGGTGGAGGGCAACAAGCGCTGGGCCTTCAAGACGCCGCAGAACGACAGCCTCATGGCCCGCGGCATCGCCGACCACATGGCGGCCCACGGCATCAAGACCGTCGGCTTCGTCGGCTTCAACGACGCCTACGGCGACGGCTGGCTCGCCGAAGCCACCAAGGCGCTCGACGCCAAGGGCATCAAGATCGTCGCCACCGAGAAATACGCCCGCAACGACCAGAGCGTCACCGGCCAGGTGCTCAAGCTGATCGCCAGCCATCCCGACGCCGTGCTGATCGCCGCCGCCGGCACGCCGGCTGCTTTGCCGCAGAAAACGCTCAAGGAACGCGGTTACGCCGGCGCCTACTACCAGACCCACGGCGTCACCAACCAGGACTTCCTCCGCGTCGGCGGCAAGGATGTCGAGGGCACCGTGCTCCCCGCCGGCCCCGTGCTGGTCCCCGACCAGCTCGCCGACGGCAACCCGGTCAAGCCGGTCGCCCTCAAGCTGGTCACCGAGTACAACCATAAATACGGCGACAACAGCTTCTCCACCTTCGCCGCCCACATGTTCGACGCCGGCGTCGAGCTCGGCCAGGCCATCCCCGCCGCGCTCAAGGCCGCCAAGCCCGGCACCCCCGAATTCCGCGCTGCCCTGCGCGACGCCCTCGAAGGCGAGCACGAGGTCATCCTCTCCAACGGCGTCCTCGACATGTCGGCCACCGACCACAACGGCCTCGACGACCGCGCCCGCGTGATGGTCACTATCCAGAACGGCGCCTGGAAACTCATCACCCCGTAGGGTGGGCTTCAGCCCACCATCGAGCGCAGCACGCTAGACATTGCGTCCCCAACGCACCCCATGCATTGACGGCGTGAAACCTCGGTAGCTCACCTCTTGGACGCGGATATCGCTCTCATCCTGTTGCAGGATGGCGTCGTCAACGGCGCCATCTACGCTCTGCTTGCCCTCTCCCTCGTGCTGGTCTTCGCCGTCACGCGCGTGATCCTCATCCCGATGGGCGAACTCGTCGCCTTCGGTGGCCTCACCGACGCCGCCCTGCAATCCGGCCGCGTGCCCGGCAGTCTCATGCTGCTCGCCGCCCTCGGCCTGGCCGCCTGCCTCGCCGGCACCATCGTCGACCGTCGACTGAACCCGGCGCTGCTGCTCGAGACCATCGCGCTTCCCGCCATCATCGCTGGCGCCACTTACCTCCTCGCGCCGACCAAGCCCGGCCCGGTCCTCGCCGCCCTGCTCGCCATCGCCATCGTCGCTCCGATGGCGCCCTACCTCTACCGCCTCGCCTTCCAGCCGCTCGCCGAAGCCTCCGTGCTGGTGCTGCTGATCGCCAGCGTCGGCGTGCATCTCGCACTGGGCGGACTCGGCCTGGTGTTCTTCGGCCCCGAGGGCTTCCGCGCCGCCGGCTTCTCCACCGGACAGCTCGCGCTCGGCAGCCTGTCGATCCCCGGCCAGGCGCTCTGGATCGTCGGTCTGGCCGGGCTGACCATGGTCGGGCTGGCGCTGTTCTTCGGCCTCACGCTCGCCGGCAAGGCCCTGCGCGCCACCGCGGTCAACCGCCTCGGCGCCCGCCTGGTCGGTATCTCGACGGGACTGTCCGGCCGGGTCGCCTTCACGTTGGCGGGGCTGATCGGCGCCGCTTCGGGCGTGCTGATCGTCCCGCTGACCACGCTCTACTATGACAGCGGTTTCCTGATCGGGCTGAAGGGCTTCGTCGCCGCCATCATCGCCGGGCTGGCGAGCTACCCGATCGCGGTCGCCGCCGCCCTGCTGGTCGGCTGCGTCGAGAGCTTCTCGTCGTTCTATGCCAGCGCCTTTAAGGAGGTGATCGTATTCACGATCATCATCCCCGTCTTGCTCTGGCGCTCGCTGCGCGCGCCAGAGGAGGAAGAGTGACCCGTTTCCTCCCGATCCTACTGTTCGCCGCGCTGTTCACGCTGCCGCTGCTGCCGGTCCCGAACTACTGGATCACGCTCGGCACCTATGTCGGCATCGCCGGCATCATCGGCATCGGCCTCGTCGTGCTGACCGGCTTCGGCGGCATGACCTCCTTCGCGCAGGCCACCTTCATGGGCTTCGGCGCCTACGCCACCGCCCTGCTCACCACGCGCTACGGCTGGTCCCCCTGGGCCACGCTGCCCGTCTCGCTCGCCGCTGCCGGCCTGCTCGCGCTCGCGGTCGGCGCCATCACGCTGCGCCTGTCGGGCCACTACCTCGCCCTCGGCACGCTCGCCTGGGGCGTCAGCTTCTACTACGTGTTCGCCAATCTCGACTGGCTCGGTCGCAACGACGGCATCTCCGGCATCCCGCCGCTCCGCCTGTTCGGCACCGCGCTGGTCGACAGCCGCAGCTACTTCTACCCGGTCTGGATCGGCGTCGCCCTCTGCATCGTGCTGACCCTCAACCTGCTCGATAGCCGCGCCGGCCGCGCCATCCGGGCGCTGCGCGGCGGCACCCGCGCCGCCGCCAGCTTCGGCGTGAACCTCACCGCCACCCGCATGCTGGCCTTCACCTACGCCGCCGTGCTGGCGGGCTTCGCCGGCTGGCTCTATGCGCACATGCAGCGCAGCGTGAACCCCACGCCGTTCGGCCTCAATGCCAGCATCGAATACCTGCTGATGGCCGTCATCGGCGGTGCCGGCTCGGTCTGGGGCGCGCTGCTCGGCGCCGGGCTGGTGACGGTGGTCAACGACAAGCTGCAGGACCTGCTGCCCCGCCTGCTCGGCTCCGCCGGCAACTACGAGACCATCGTCTTTGGCGCCCTGCTCGTCGCCGCTCTACAAGCGGCCCCCGACGGTCTCTGGCCCTACCTTCGCCGCGCCCGCCCCTCGACCCGGCGCCTCCTCCCCGCCGACGCTCTGCCGACCCGGCCGCTGCCCGATCCCGGCACGGCCGTCCTGGCCGCCACCGGGTTGCGCAAGCTGTTCGGCGGCCTCGTCGCCGTCGACGCGCTCGACCTCACCCTCGCCGGCCGCGAGGTCGTCGCTCTCATCGGACCCAACGGCGCCGGCAAGAGCACCAGCTTCGACCTGTTGACCGGCGTCACCCGCCCCACCGCCGGCACCCTCAGCCTGCTCGGCCAGGCCCTCCCGCACCCCACCCCTCAAGCCATCGCCCGCCTCGGCCTCGCCCGCACTTTCCAGCACGTCCGCCTCGTGCCGGGCATGTCGGTGCTGGAGAACGTCGCTCTCGGCGCCCACCTCCGCGGCCGCGCCTCGCCCGCCGCCGCCCTGCTCCGGCTCGACCGCGCCGAGGAAGCCCGCCTGTTCGCCGAAGCCGCCCGCCAACTCGCCCGCACCGGCCTCACCGAACACGCGGGCAAACCCGCCGACAGCCTCGCCCTCGGCCAGCAGCGCATCGTCGAGATCGCCCGCGCGCTCTGCCTCGACCCGGCGCTCATCTTGCTGGACGAACCCGCCGCCGGCCTCCGCGCCGCCGAAAAGGAGGCGTTGTCCGCTCTGCTGCGCCAACTCCGTGATGAAGGTCACACCGTCCTGCTGGTCGAACACGACATGGGCTTTGTCATGGGCTTGGCCGACCGCATCGTGGTGATGGAGTTCGGCCACAAAATCGCCGAGGGCCCGCCCGACGCCATCCGCCACGACCCGGCCGTCATCGCCGCTTACCTCGGCGCCTGATGCTGGACGTGAGCCACCTCTCCGTCGCCTATAACGGCATCACCGCGGTCGACGACGTCAGCCTGCGCCTCGAGCCCGGCCAGATCGTCACCGTCATCGGCCCCAACGGCGCCGGCAAGTCGACCTTGCTTAACGCCATCATGGGCGTCCCCCCCGGCCAGCCGTCTGGCCGGGGAGCCGGGGCCGGCACGATCACCTTGAACGGCACCGACATCAGGCGCCTCTCCGTCGAGGCACGAGTGCGCGCCGGGCTGTGCCTGGTACCGGAGAAGCGCGAGTTGTTCGGCACGCTGAGCGTCGAGGACAACCTCCGCCTCGGCGGCTTCCGCTTCCGTCACGAGGGCAGCGCCCCCGCCACGCGGGCGCTGGACGAGATCTACGCGCTGTTCCCCCGCCTGCGGGAGCGCCGCCGTCAACACGCCGGCACCCTGTCCGGCGGCGAGCGCCAGATGCTCGCCATGGGTCGCGCCCTGATGGCCCGCCCCGACATCCTAATGCTGGACGAGCCGAGCCTCGGCTTGGCGCCGCTGATCGTGCGCGACATCTTCCGCATTGTGACCGAGCTCCGCGCCCGCGGCGTCGCCATCCTGCTCGTCGAACAGAACGCCCGCGCCGCGCTGGACGTCGCCGACCACGCCTATGTGCTGGAGATGGGCCGCGTCACCCTGCAAGGCACCGGCGCCGCCCTCTCCGCCGATCCCCGCATCACCCAGGCTTATCTCGGCACCGCCTGAGCGCTACAGCGTCCGCAGGAACAGCTCCAGCAACGCCTCCCCGAACGCCCGCATGTTGCCCGCCCGATCCGCCGACCCCGTCTCGATCGTCGTCACCGCCTCGCGCGGCCCGGCGATCGCGATGCAGCAATGGCCGGGCCGGTCGCCATACGAATTGCCGCTCGGCCCCGCCGCCCCGGTCTCGCCCAGCGCCCAGGTCGCGCCGAACTTCTCCCGCGCCGTCGTCGCCAGCAGCCTGGCATACGCTTCCGTCGACGACCGGATCCCCACCATCGCCTCGGCCGGAATGTCCAGCAGCGACGCCCGCGCTACCTTGGTGTAGACCACCGCCCCGCCCAGGAAATACGTCGACGCCCCCGGCACCGCCAACAGCGCCGCCGACACCAGCCCGCCGGTCGAGGACTCCGCCACCGCCACCGTCGCCCGATCCGCCTTCAACCGCGCCGCCACGCGCTCGGCCAACGGCAACAATCTCTCCATGGCACCCTCCGTTGCGGCGTCAGCCGCACCTCCATTGCGACACCAGCCATAACAGAATACGGGATGAACCCAACGACGGAGGAACTCACATGCGCTTCGCGGCATACAGCCAGAACGGCACGCACGGCATCGCCGTGGCAGAAAACGCCCATACCGCCTTCCACGCCTGCCCCAGCACTGACGCCAGCTACCCCGGCAGCCTGACCAGCCTCGTCGCCGCCGGCCCCGACAAGCTGATGAGCGCCGGCCGCGCCATGCTCGCCGGCCCCGAAATCGACCTCGACAGCGTCACCCTGCTGCCGCCGCTGCCCACGCCGCCGAAAATCATCTGCGTCGGCCTTAACTACGCCGACCACTCCGCCGAGAGCGGCTTCGCCGAAGCCCCGAGCTACCCGACCCTGTTCGGCCGCTTCGCCTCCAGCCTCATCGGCGCCGGTGCCCCCATCATCCGCCCCCGCCTGTCCGAACAGCTCGACTACGAGGGCGAGATCGTCGCCATCATCGGCAAGCCCGGCCGCGACATCAGCCGCGAGGCCGCGCTCGATCACGTCGTCGCCTATTCGCTGTTCAACGACGCCTCCATCCGCGAGTACCAGTTCAAAGCCCCGCAATGGACGGTCGGCAAGAATTTCGACGGCACCGGCCCCTTCGGCCCCTACCTCGTCACCGCCGACGAACTGCCCCCCGGCATCGCCGGCCTGAAGCTGACGACCACGCTCAATGGCGAAGTCGTCCAGGAAGGCCACACGGACGATCTGGTGTTCGACGTCGTGACCCTCATCCACACCATCAGCCAGGCCATCAGCCTCGAAGCCGGCGACATCATCGTCACCGGCACCCCGTCCGGCGTCGGCATGGCGCGCAAGCCGCCCCTCTGGATGAAGCCCGGCGACGTCGTCGAAGTCACCGTCGAGGGCATCGGCACGCTCCGCAACCCGGTCGCCGCCCAAGCCTGATGAGCCCCCTGCCGCCGCTCGCGCCGGACATCCTGCCGGGCGGCGTACGCAGCCGATACCTCGAGAACATCAACGGCCTCCGGGTCCACTTGCTCGAGGCCGGCGATCCCACGAAACCGATGATCCTGTTGCTGCACGGCTTTCCGGAGATCGCCTATAGCTGGCGGCACCTGATCCCCGGCCTGGCCGCGGCGGGCTACTACGTCGTCGCCCCCGACGCCCGCGGCTATGGCCGCACGACGGGCAGCGCTCTGGGCTACGACGTCGACCTCGCCGAGTTCAGCATCCTCAACCTAGTGCGTGATGCCGCTTCGGTCGTTGCCGCCCTCGGCCGCAGCCATGTCGACCTCGTCGCCGGCCATGATTACGGCGCCGGCACCGCTGCTGCCTGCGCCCTCATCCGCCCCGACATCTTCCGCGCCCTCGCACTGATGAGTGCGCCGTTCGGCGGCCCGCCCAAACTCCTCGCCGCCCCGCCACCGAGCCCCGACCCGGGACTCGCGGCGCTCCAGCCGCCCCGCAAGCATTACCATTGGTATTACTCCACTCGCGCCGCTGCACCGGACATGGATGGCAGCCCGCAAGGCCTGCACGCCTTCATGCGCGCCTACTTTCACCAGAAGAGCGCCGACTGGCCCGGCAACGATCCGCATCCGCTGGCCGCCTGGTCCGCCACCGAACTGGCCAAACTGCCGGGCTACTACGTCATGCCGCTCGAGGCGACGATGCCCGGCGCCGTAGCACCCTTCATGCCGGACACCGAAGCGGCCTGGCTCACCGACACCGAACTTGCCGTCTACGTCGAGGAATACGCCCGCACCGGCTTCCAGGGCGGCCTGAACTCCTACCGTGTCCGCACCGCCGGCCACCTCGCCCGCGACCTCTCCACCTTTGCCGGCCGCACAATCGACGTGCCGGCCTGCTACTACGCCGGCGCCTCCGACTGGGGCACCTTTCAGAAGGCCGGCGATTTCGAGGCCATGCAGCAACGGGTCTGCATCGACATGCGCGACGTCGCCCTGATCCCCGGCGCCGGCCACTGGATTCAGCAGGAACAACCCGCCGCCCTGCTCAACCACCTCCTGGCCTTTCTCGAACGATGAGCCAAACCGCCGCCATCCACCGACCGACCCTGCGCGAGACCTGGGCCGATTTCGGCCCGCTCTACGCCACCAACGCCGTCATCGGCATGCTGTTCGCCACCACCGGCCCCATCGCCATCATTCTCTCCGTCGGCACCGCCGGACACCTGTCGCCGGCCGAGCTCGCCTCCTGGATCTTCGGCATCTTCTTCTTCAACGGCATCATCACCGTCGCCATGAGCTGGGCCTACCGCCAGCCGCTCTGCTTCTTCTGGACCATTCCCGGCACCGTCCTGATCGGCCCCTCGCTGCAACACCTGGCCTTCGGCGAAGTGATCGGCGCCTACTATATCACCGGCCTGGTCATCCTGGTCCTCGGCGCCTCCGGCTGGGTCAAGCGCGCCATGCAGGCGGTGCCGATGCCGATCGTGATGGGCATGGTCGCCGGCGTCTTCCTTCGCTTCGGCCTCGACCTCATCCGCGCCCTCGATGCCGACCCGGCCATCGCCGTCCCGATGGTGCTCACATTCCTCCTGCTCGCCGCCCTCCCCACTCTCGGCCGCCGCCTTCCCCCGCTGATCGGTGCACTCATGGTCGGCATCGCCTGCATCGCACTCTTGGGCCGGGTCGGCGGCGCCGCGTTCGACGGGCTGCAGTTCATCCACCCCGCACTCATCCCGCCGATCTGGTCGCTCCCGGCCGCCATCGAGTTGGTCATCCCGCTCGCCATCACGGTCCTCGTCGTCCAGAACGGCCAGGGTGCCGCCGTGCTACAGAACGTCGGCCATCAACCGCCCATGACCGCGGTCACCGTCGCCTGCGGCATCGGCTCGTTACTCGCCGCCTCGGTTGGCGCCGTCAGCTCCTGCCTCACCGGCCCTACCGGCGCGCTCGTCACGTCCAGCGGCGAGCCTCGCCGCCACTACACCGCCGCGATCTTCATGGGCGTCCTCGCCGTCCTGTTCAGCCTCGTCGCGCCCACTTTCACGCGCCTGATGCTCGCCACCCCGCGCGAGTTCATCATGATGCTCGGCGGGCTGGCCATGCTGCGCGTCCTGCAAGCCGCCTTCCTCGGTGCCTTCCGCGGCAAGTTCACCCTCGGCGCCCTGGTCAGCCTGCTGGTCACCGTCGCCGACATCACCGTCGGCAACATCGGCGCCGCCTTCTGGGGCCTGATCGCCGGGCTGCTGGTCGCCTGGCTGCTGGAACGCGACGATTTCGCGCCGGAAACCCAGGTCGACAGCGTACCGGGATAAAGGCTGTCGGCCGCCGGACGAGAGTTGTATCCTCGGCGCGTATGGTCGGCTGGAGACTGCGACGTGCCCGCAGCGAGTGACTTCCTCAAGCGTGCGGTAATCCGGATCTTCGCCGCATGACCCTCGGCTCCCGGCTGCTCCTGCTGGTCGCGCTGGCCCTCATGCCGCCGCTCCTGTTCGGCATTGCCAACGATGTCAGCCAGCGCAACGAGCGCGCCGCGGCGCTCGACGCGGCCGCAATGGCGGAGAGCCGGTCGGTCCAGGATAGCCTGGTGCTGATCGCCGACGGCGCGCGTCGTCTGCTGATCGCCGTCAGCGCGGTGCCGGCGATCCGCGCGGAGGACCAGGCCGCCTGCAGCGAGTATCTCAAATCGGTGTCGGGCAAGCTGGAGAATTTCACGCTCCTCGCCAACGTCGACACGACCGGCGACATCATGTGCAACGACGCCGGAAGCCCCCGCCGGAGCTTCTCCGTCGCCGACCGCGCCTATTTCCAGCGCGCAATGGCGACCGGCAAGTTCGCCAGCGGCGACCTCGTCGTCAGCACCGTCACCCACCGGCCCAGCCTGCATTTCGCATTGCCGGTGCGCTCGCCTCGCGACACGGTCGACAGTGTCGTCGTCGTCAGCATCGACCAGGAATGGCTGGCGCATCAATTGGCCATCGAGACGGTGCCGCCCGGCGCCGAGGTCGTCCTGATTGATCCGGCCGGAACCATCGTCGCCGCCGCGCAGGATGGCACGCCCATCAAGGCGGACTGGGTCGGCCAGCCGGCGCCCAGGGCCCTGCTCGACGCCCTCTCCGTCACCACGCCGCGCGTCGTCGACATCCGCGGCCCTGACGGCGTCCTGCGTCGCTTCGGCGCCGTGCCCGCCGACCCGGCGCTCGTCGGTATCACGGCCGTCGTCGGCATCGATCGGGAGCGTGCGTTCAGCGATCTGCGCGCCGCCTCCCTCCGCAACCTGCTCGGCCTCGGCCTCGGCGGCATCGTCGCCGTCCTGGCCGGCACCGTCATCGCGCGGCGCTTCGTGCTCGGCCCGCTCGCCCGCATCGCCAACGCGGCCGACCGGGTCGGCGCCGGTGACCTCAACGCGCGGGCCGATCTGGGACGCTACTCGGGCGAGTTGCGCGAGGTCGGCGCCGGGTTCGACCGCATGATCACCGCCCTGGCCACGCGCGAGCGCGAGCGCGATCATGCCGAAGCCGCTCTGCGCCGCGAGGAGGCCCGGCTTCGCCTCGCGCTTGAGGCCGGCCGCCATGCCTCCTTCGAGTGGGACTTCACCGCCGACATCATCGCGCCGTCCGCCTCGCTGCGCACGATGTTCGGGCTTGGCCCGTCCGAGGGGCAGGGCTCGGCGGACTACTTCGCCCACATCCTCCCCGAAGACGTCGAGGCGACCCAGGCCGAACTCGCGGCCGGGCTCGTCTCCGGCCGGGCGGTACGCGGCTTCCGGATCATGCGCGCCGGCGAAGTCCGCCACCTGCTCATCCAGGCCGAGGTCGTGCGCAACGATGGCGGCAACCCGCTGCTGATCGGCCTCATCAGCGACGAGACCGAGCGCGCCGCCAACATCGAGGCCCTGCGTGACAGCGAGGCCCGCTTTCAGGCCATCGTCAACTGTATCGACCAGATGGTCTGGTCGACCCGCGCCGACGGTTACCACGACTACTTCAACCAACGCTGGTACGACTACACCGGCACCGCCGTGGGCTCGACCGTCGGCGCTCTCTGGCAAAGCCTGTTCCACCCCGACGACCGCGACGAGACCAACCGGATCTGGCAAGCGTCGCTCGCCACCGGGCAACCCTACCATCGCGAATACCGCCTCCGTCACGTCTCCGGCCGCTATCGCTGGGTTCTCGGCCGCGCCCAGGCCATCAAGGACGACCAGGGCCGCATCGTCCGCTGGTATGGCACCTGCACCGACATCGACGACATCATCGAAGCCCGCAACGTCCTCACCCAATCCCGCGAGGCGCTCACCCGCGAGATCGCCGCGCGCACCACCGAGCTGATGGCGGCCGAGGAGCAGTTGCGGCAGTCGCAGAAGATGGAAGCCGTCGGCCAACTCACCGGCGGCATCGCGCACGATTTCAACAACATGCTGCAGGCGATCGGCGGCGCCCTCGAATTGCTGGTCCGCCGGGTCGACCAGAATAAGCTGGACGACGCCAAGCGCTTCGCCAACGTCGCCCGCACCACGGTCGACCGCGCCGCATCCCTCACCCACCGCCTGCTCGCCTTCGCGCGCCGCCAGACGCTGATGCCCGAGACCGTCGACGCCGCCGCCCTGGTAGACGGCATGGTCGAGCTGGTCGCCCGCACCGTCGGCCCGTCGATCGACGTCTCGGTCCATCACGGCCCTAGCCCGACCTGGACCGTCCTGTGCGATCTCAGCCAACTGGAGAACGTCGTCTTCAACCTCTGCATCAACGCCCGCGACGCGATGCCGGGGGGCGGCAAGCTGGTCATCGGCACCGGCAACGTCACGCTCCGCGGCGCGGAGATCGGCCGCGGCGAGGGTGTCGTCGCCGGTGACTACGTCGAGATCGCCGTCACCGACACCGGCACCGGCATGGACGAGGCGACCCAGGCCCGCGCCTTCGAGCCGTTCTTCACCACCAAGCCGATGGGTCAGGGCACCGGCCTCGGCCTGTCACAGGTCTACGGCTTCGTGCGCCAGTCCGGTGGCTTCGTCCGCCTCGAGAGCCGACCCGGCCATGGCACCACGGTCCACCTCCACCTCCCGCGCCACGACCGCCCGCAGCCCGAGCCCCGGCCCATCGCCGCTGACCGTGCAGCCGAGCCCGTCATTCTGTTGATCGAAGACGACGCCGAGGTGCGCGAGGCCGCCAGCAGGAACCTGCGCCGCCTCGGCTATCATGTGGAGGCGGCGGCGGGCGGCGCGGACGCGATGTCGTTGCTCGCCGGCGGACTGGACCGGCTCGATTTGCTCATCACCACGGTCGGGATGCGGGGCAACCTGAACGGCCGCCAGATCGCCGAAGCCGCGCGCCAGGCCTGGCCGACATTGCCCGTCCTATTCGTCACCACCTACACCGGTGCACTCGACGACGCGACGCTCGCGCCGGGCATGTCGATCATCACCAAGCCCACCTCGCCCGACGAGCTCGCGCGCCGCATCCGCACCCTGCTGGCAACCCAACCCGAGCCCGTCCACGAGGCCGGAAATTGAAGCGTGTGGTGTCCGCGGCGGGATTCGAACCCACGGCCCCAGGATTCATCCCACTTCGGCTTTCGCCGCCGCCCGCGATCATGACAGATCGGAAGCGTTCGTGGTCTGGACTGTCCCTTCGCCCTAGGTCCGCAACACCGTTTGCGAACCCGTAGGCGCCGCCCGTCCAGTCTCTACACCTTCCCTCGCCCGATTTTCACGGGCGGGGGCTTGGCTCGGGATCGGCATGGCGCACGATGCACCGAAGCTTTCCCCGACTTTGAGCGGATCCGCCGCGTGGTTTCCCGTCGCGACGCCCAATTACCACCAGGAATCCTGTGCTCTATCCTGCTGAGCTACGCAGACACACAGGCACAGCCTAACCCGGCATAATGGCCAACGCCACCCCCGCCGGTATACCTGGACTAACGCTACTTCTTCTTCTTTGCCGTGCTCCGGCGGCGCGTCGTCGTCGCGGCCGGCTTTTCCTCATCCGCGGCCGGTGCGGCCACGGCGGACACGCCCTCGCCGCGCGTGACAGTTACCGCCACCTTGACCAGCGCATCCGCCGTCTCGCCGGACGAACGGAAGGCGACCGTAAAGCTGTCGGTGCCGACGAAGCTCGGCGTCGGCGTGTATTCCGCACGCGTCTCGCCGTTCCACTGACGGATCAGCATCGCGCCATGCTCCGGCCGCTGCTTGACCAAGCCCAGCACATAGGCCTGGCCCGTCTTCTCCGACGCCCGGAAGGCGCACCAGCCGTCATTGGTCATCGTGACCGTCGACTCGACCGTGGCGCCGGCATTCGGCTGGACCGGGGTGAAGGTGCAGGTCTTGGCGATGCCTTCGTTCAGCGTATCGGTCGTCACCGCCTGCTGCTGAGTGGGCTTGGCGCAGCCCTGTAAGGCGAGCACGGCCACCGCAGCGACCGCAAACAGACGATGGGACAAAGGAAACTCCGCGTGTAAAGCTAGTTAGCCGCCTCTCCTAAAGCACGCTCCCGGCTCCGCCAAGCGGTTAACACAGCGAGAAGACGTATTCCGTCACCGTCCTGAAGTCCTCGCCGGGTCGCAGCACGGTTGTGGGGAAACCGGCATGGTTCGGGCTGTCCGGGAAATGCTGCGTCTCGAAACAGAGACCGTCGCCCGATCGGTAGGCCCGCCCGGACGGGCCCGCGAGCGACCCGGTCAGCTTATTGCCCGAATACAGCTGCAGCGCCGGCTGGTCGGTCCAAACGCTCAACGCCCGCCCGCTGCCTGCCTCGCGCACCGCCGCCACCTCGCGCCACCCGCTGCCGTTCAGCACGAAGCAGGCATCGTAGCCGCCGCCGATCATGATCTGCGGGTCCGCGATCCGCACCCGTGCGCCGACATAGGCTGGCGCCTGGAAGTCGAACGGCGTGCCGGCGACGTCCAGCAGCCGGCCGGTCGGGATCGAGGCGGCATCCAGCTCGAGGATCCGGTCCGCCGCGATTTGCAGCTCATGGTCCCAGACGTCGCCGCTGCCCTCGCCCGCCAGGTTGAAGTAGCTGTGGTTGGTGAGGTTGAGCACGGTCGGCGCGTCCGTCGTGGCCGTGTAGTCCAGCCGCAGCGACGTGCCCTCGACCGAAAAGCCGACCCGGGTGACCAGCGTGCCGGGAAAACCCTCCTCCCGGTCCGCACTCGTATAGGTCAGCGTCACCGATCGCGCGTCGGCCCGCTCGATCGTCCAGACCCGCTTGCTGAACCCGGCCTTGCCGCCATGCAGCGTGTTGTCGCCCTCCGTCTTGGGCAGCGCGTAGGTGGTGCCGTCGAGGCTGAAGCGGGCGCCGCCGATCCGGTTGGCGTAGCGCCCGATCGTGGCGCCGAAACTCGGGCTGCGCGTCTCGTAACCGTCGAGATCCGTCAGCCCGAGCACGACGTTGTCCCGTCGCCCGTCCCGCCCGGGCACCTCGAGCCGCGCGATGATGCCGCCATAGGTGAGGATCTCCGCGCGGATCCCGTCCTCGATAACCACCCGATCGACGTCCTCGCCGGCCCGGGTGCGTCCATAATGCTCGATGTGCGCCTGCATTCCGACACGATACGCCGCGACGGGGCTAGGCGGAACACAGGGCGGCGCTAAGGTGCCGCGATGGAGGACACCAACGACCGCCGCGCCCGCCGCAACGCTTTGCGGCTCGCGGCCGCGCAAGCCCTGGCCGGCGCGAACGCGACCGTCATCTTCGCCACCGCCGCGATCATCGGCGCCACCATCGCGCCCGACCCGAGCCTGGCCACGCTGCCCATCTCGGTCTTCGTCTGCGGCATGGCCGCCGGCACCTTACCCACCGGCGCCGTCGCGCGGCGCTTCGGCCGGCGCACGGCGTTCATCGGCGGCAGCGCCCTCGGCTGCCTGGCCGGCCTCACGGCGGCGGCGGCCCTGATCGTCGGCTCCTTTGCCCTGTATTGCCTCGCCACCTTCCTGGCCGGGCTCTACGGCTCCGTCGTCCAGAGCTTCCGCTTCGCGGCCGCCGACGGCGCCAGCCCTGGCTTCCGCGCCCGCGCGCTCTCCTGGGTCATGGTCGGCGGCATCTTCTCCGGCGTGCTCGGGCCGCAGCTCGTCACCTGGACGATGAACCTCTGGCAGCCCTACCTGTTCGCCGCCAGCTACCTCGCCCAGGCGGCCGTGGCGCTCGTGGCCATGGCGGTGCTGTCGGGTGTCGACCTGCCGCGCCCCATCCGCGCGGTTGATGGCGGCCGCCCGCTGCTCACCATCATCCGCCAGCCCCGCTTCGTCGTCGCGGCCCTCTGCGGCGTCATTACCTACACGCTGATGAACCTGGTCATGACCTCGGCGCCGCTGGCGATGCGCCTGTGCGGCCTGCCGCTCTCGGCGTCGAACGCCACCATCCAGTGGCACGTGGTCGCGATGTATGGGCCCAGCTTCTTCACCGGCGCGCTGATCGCCCGCTTCGGTGCCCAGCGCGTGGTCGCCGCCGGGCTGACGCTGCTGGCCGCGGCCGCGATCTGTGGGCTTGCCGGCATCGCGCTGGCTAACTTCACCGTCGGCCTGATCCTGCTCGGCATCGGTTGGAATTTCGGCTTCGTCGGCGCGTCCTCGCTGGTGCTGGAGACGCACCGGCCGGAGGAGCGCACCCGAGTGCAGTCGTTCAACGACTTCCTGGTGTTCGGCACCATGGCGGTCGGCTCGTTCTCGTCCGGCCAGTTGTTGATCGCCTTTGGCTGGGCGTCGGTGAACTGGGTGGTGTTCCCGCCGGTGGCGATCGGTCTCGCCGCCTTGGCGCTGTCCGGCGTGCTGCGGGGCCGGGCGCGCGAACGCCCCGCCTGACCGACCGGCCTGACGAGGCTGCTACAGGCCGGAGTTGTTCATCAGCACGTGGTAGCCCTTGCCGCGCATGCAGTCGGCGCTGGAGCCGCCGGTGAACGGGATCCAGCTGCCGCTCACCTGCTCGCGGCAGTCGGCGATGTCGCGGTTGTACTTGGCGTCACTCACGTTGATCCGGTCGATCAGCGGCTCCGGCGTCGAGCAGCCGCCGAGCCCGGCACTGGAGAGAACGAGCATCGAGAGTCCGAATATCTGTCGCATGCCTCAGCCTACCACGCCGGGCGGGGTGCCTGCACCCATCGCCTGTCGCACGAACAGGCGCTTGAGCGCCGGCAACCGCTCCACGCCGGCGATGCCGAGGTCGCGCACGCCGCGCACGACCGGGTTGTCGGTGCTGAACAACCTGTCCAACGCGTCGGTCGCGCCCAGCATCAGCAGGTTGGCGCCCCGCCGCTGCCGCTGATACTCGGCCAGCAGCGCCGGCGCGCCCACGTCGCCACCCGCCCGGATCGCGTCGAGCACCAGGCCGGACAGCGCGATGACGTCGCGGAAGCCGAGGTTGAGCCCCTGCCCCGCGATCGGATGGATCCCGTGCGCGGCGTCGCCCACCAGCACCAGCCGCGTGTCGACGTAGCGCTGCGCATGCATGGCTGAGAGCGGGTATTTCCAGCGCCGCCCGATCGGCCGGATCGCGCCCAGATGCGAGCCCATCCGCCGGGTCACCTCGCGGGCGAAGACGGCGTCGTCCAGGGCGTAGATCCGGTCCGCCAGCGCGGCGCCTTCGGTCCAGACGATCGCCGACACGTGCGGCGCGCCCTCGATGCCCACCATCGGCAGCTGCGCGAACGGCCCGGCCGGCAGGAAGTGCTCGAGCGCTACGTTGCCATGCGGCTTCTCGTGCGCGATCGCCGCCACCAGCCCGCGCTGTTTATAGGGCACCGTCGTCACGGCGATACCCGCCTGCTGCCGCAGCCCGGACTGCCGCCCCTCTGCCGCCACCACCAGCTTGCAGCGGAAGCTCGGCCCGCCGATCACCTCCACCACCGCGCCATCCGCCTCGCGCGTCACCCGCGCCTCGGCCGGCGCATGCACCTGCAGCGTCGGCAGCGCCCGCAGATGCGCGTTCAGCGCCACCCGCACGCTGCGCGCCTCGACCATCCAGCCGAACGGCTCGTCACCGGCCTCGCGATGATCGAAGTGCAGGTGCAGCCGCGACGCCGGCCGCCCCACCTTGCCGTCCGACACCCGGATGTCCTCGATCGGACACACCGGCAGCGGCAGCTTCGCCCACAGCCCGGCCGCCTCCAGCAACCGCCGCGACCCGGCCGCCACCGCATACGCCCGCCCATCGAAATCGGGATGCTCCATCGGCGGCAGGTCCGCCCGGTCGATGACCGCCACCCGCGCCCCGCCGGCGGCCAGGCGACACGCCAACGTCCCGCCTACCGGCCCGGCCCCTACGACGCAAACGTCGACTTCCTGCATGATGACTCCCATCTGCCTCATTTCGAGGCATCTGACCGTTGCCGATCCGCCGCGCCTTCGATCACACCGTGCATAAGCACGCGGCAGAGTAGCAGCAAGATGGCGCGGCTTTCCCCGTCCGCAATGCGATCCTGTCGCGGCACGGTTCTTGAAACGAGGGGGCATGCGCCAGCCGCCGTGTTCTGCGTCGGAGCGCCGGAAAACAGAGAGGCGCTATGAAGCTCATCATGGCCATCATCAAACCCTTCAAGCTGGACGATGTGCGCGAAGCGCTCACGCCGCTCGGGGTGCAGGGCCTGACAGTGTCGGAAGTCAAAGGGTTCGGCCGCCAGAAAGGGCAGACCGAGATCTACCGCGGCGCCGAATATCACGTGAATTTCCTGCCTAAGGTGAAGATCGAGGTCGCCGTATCGGCCGATCTCGCCGAGCAGGTCGTCGAGGCCATCATCCGCTCCGCCCGCACCGGCAAGATCGGCGACGGCAAGGTGTTCGTGATGGACATGCAGCGGGCCGTCCGCATCCGCACCGGTGAAACCGACAACGAGGCCCTATGATGATGAAAAAGCTGCGCGGGTTACTCCCCGCTCTCCTTCTCTGCCTATCGATCGGCCTCCCCGCGGCGGCCACCCTCGGCGTCGCCACCCCAGCCATCGCCCAAACGACGCCATCCCCCGCCGCACCCGCAGCCGCCCCTGAATCCGGTAACCCGGGCACCGGCGCCGCCCCCGCTGCGGCCGACCCCAAGGTCGACACCGGCGACACCGCCTGGATGCTTACCAGCACCGCGCTCGTGCTGATGATGACCATCCCCGGCCTGGCGCTCTTCTACGCCGGCATGGTCCGCAAGAAGAACGTGCTGGCCACCATGATGCAGTCCTTCGCCATCACCGCGCTCGTGACGGTAACGTGGTTCTGCCTCGGCTACAGCCTGACCTTCACCAACGGCAACGCCTATATCGGCGACTTCAGCCGCGTGTTCCTCCGCGGCATCGAAGTCGGCTGGGACAAGCCCTTCACGCTCGGCGCCGGCACCGAGAACAGCACGGCCAACACGATCCCTGAATCCGTCTACGTCATGTATCAGATGACGTTCGCGATCATCACGCCCGCCCTCATCGCCGGCGCGTTCGCCGACCGGATGAAGTTCTCCGCCCTCTGCCTGTTCACCGTGCTCTGGTCGCTGTTCGTCTACGCGCCGATCGCCCACTGGGTCTGGAGCCCGCTCGGCTGGCTCAACGGCCTCGGCGCGGCTGACTTCGCCGGCGGCACCGTGGTTCACGTCAATGCCGGCATCGCCGGGCTGATGTGCGCCATCGTGCTGGGCAAGCGCGTCGGCTACGGCCACGACAACATGAGCCCGTTCAACCTCGCCTTTGCCGTCATCGGCGCCGGGCTGCTGTGGGTGGGCTGGTTCGGCTTCAACGCCGGCTCCGCGCTGGGTGCGGGCGGACGCGCCGGCATGGCGATGCTGGCCACGCAGGTCGCCACCGGTGCGGCGACGCTCGGCTGGCTCGCCGCCGAATGGGTCGCCAAGGGCAAGCCATCGGTGCTCGGGGCCATCTCCGGCGCCGTCGCCGGCCTGGTCGCTATCACCCCGGCCTCCGGCTTCGTGCTCCCCGGGCCGGCGCTGATCATCGGCATCGTCGCCGGCATCGTCTGCTTCTGGTCGGCCACCTCGCTCAAGCACCTGCTCGGCTACGACGACAGCCTCGACGCCTTCGGAGTCCACGGCGTCGGCGGCATCGTCGGCGCCCTGCTGACCGGCGTGTTCGCCTACGGCCCGCTCTCGGCCACCACGGCTGCACCGGACGGCGCCTACATCGGCGGCATGCCGCTGTTCATCAACCAGGTCTACGCCGTCGCCGCGACGCTGATCTACAGCGGCATCGCGACGCTGGTGATCCTGTTCGTGGTCAAGATCCTCATCGGCCTGCGGGTCAACGAGGAAGAAGAGCGCGAAGGCCTCGACGTGGTCCTCCACGGCGAACGCTTGGGCTGAGTGTAAGCCTACTGAGGGCCAGCCTGGTCAACCCAGGTTGATCAGGCTGGCCAGTTTCATCCGGACCTCTTCCAACTCCGACATAGTCGCCCGTTGCTTGAAGACGACATGGCGCAGCCGGCAGTCGAAGCTTCTGACCTGATCGGCCAGGACGACGCTCGCGGGTAACCCAGCCAACGCTACTTCGAACGTATACCCTTTGATCTTCGTCGTGACCGGGCAGCAGACAAACAGCCCGACCAGCCTGTTGTAACGCAATGGGCTAAGGACAAGCGCGGGTCGACGGCCCGCTTGCTCATGTCCCGCTTGGGGATCGAAGTCACACCAGACGATGTCACCGACATCGGGCGTGTAAGCCGGCGACTTCACCAGATTTCGCGGCCCCGCGGCGGTCCGGACGGTATTTCCTCGTGGATATTGTCCGGAGTGATGCCGGACAGGAGCTCATCCAGGGTATAACGCTTTGGCAGGATAGGCTCGATGATGACCCGCCCGCCCTCCTCGCGAACGTCGACTGGATGATCAAGGTCAAGCTTCGCAGCAGCCAATACCGAAGCAGGAATGCGCACGGCCGCGCTGTTACCCCATTTCTTGACGATGCCCTGCATCGGAGAACCTCACATGATTGTATCTACAACGTAGATACAATCATGATTTAGGTCAAGAAGCTAGCCTCGCCGTACTAAGTAGCTTTTGGCCAGCACCTGAAGGATCTCGTCCGCGTGCGCCGGGTCGCGCGCCTCGATCATCAACTCCAATTCCGCCGCCTGCACGCTCGGGGCGTCGAACAGCCGCTGGTGGATCACCTCGATGATGTTACCGCCGGAACCACCGATCCGCGTGGCGATGTCCGCCAACACGCCCGGCCGGTCGGGAATATCCATCGTCAGCCGCAGCAACCGCCCGTCGCGCAGCAGGCCACGCAGCAGCACGTTGGCCAGGATACGCCCGTCGATGTTGCCACCGCACACCACCGTCCCGACCCGGCGCCCAGCAAACCGCTCGGGATACGCCAGCAGCGCACCCACCCCGATCGCCCCAGCCCCCTCGGCCACCTGCTTGGCGCCCTCCGCCAGCAGCGAGATCGCGTCCTCCACCACCCGCTCCGGCACCGTTAGCACCTCGCGCACCCGGCCCCGGATCGCCTCCAGACACCGCTCGCCCACCCGCTGGACCGCGATCCCTTCGGCGATCGTCGCCCCGCCGGTCACGCCCTCGCGCCCCGACAGCGCCGCCTGCAGCGAGGCGTAGCTCTCCACCTCGACGCCGATAAGTTCGACATCCGGCCGCAACGCCGCCACCGCCACCGCGCAGCCGGCGATCATGCCGCCGCCGCCGACCGGGATCAGCAGCACTTCGATCTCCGGCGCGTCCTCCAGCATCTCGAGCGCCAGCGTGCCCTGCCCGGCCATCACCGCGTCGTCGTCATACGGATGCACGAACACCAGCCCGTCCCGCTCGGCCAGCGCATGCGCATGCGCCGCCGCCTCGACCAGCATCTCGCCGTGCAGCACCACCTCGGCGCCCCAGCCCCGGGTCCGGCTGACCTTCGTCTGCGGCGTGAACAGCGGCATCACGATCGTGGCCTTGATCCCGAGCAAGCTCGCATGCCGCGCCACCGCTTGCGCATGATTGCCCGCCGACATCGCCACCACACCGCGGGCTCGCTCCGCTGTCGTCAGCAGCGCCAGTCGGTTAGCGGCGCCACGCTCCTTGAACGAGCCGATCCGCTGCAGATTCTCCAACTTGAGCGTCACATCCGCCCCGGTTGCCAGGCTCACCGCATGGGACGGGATCGACGGCGTGCGCAGCACGCGCCCTTCGATCCGCCGCGCAGCCGCGCGGACGTCCTCCAACCGGATCATGAAACCAGTGCTAGCCGTATTTGACGTCGAGGACTTCGTAGCTCCGGTCGCCACCGGGCGCTGGCACGGAGATGGTGTCGCCGGGCTTCTTGCCGATCAGCGCCTTGGCCAACGGCGACGAGATCGACAAGCGCCGCTCCTTGATGTCGGCCTCGTGCACGCCGACGATCTGGTAGGTGGCCTCCTTCTCGGTCTCCTCATCGACCAGCTTGATGTGCGCCCCGAACTTGATCTGGTCGCCCGACAACGACGCCGGGTCGATCACTTCGGCCGCCGAGGTGATCTCCTCCAGTTCGATCACCCGGCCTTCGACAAACGACTGCCGCTCCCGCGCCGCATGATATTCGGCATTCTCGGACAGGTCGCCATGGCTGCGTGCCTCGGCGATCGCGCGGATGATGGACGGCCGCTCCACCGATTTCAGATGGCGCAACTCCTCTTCGAGACGCTTCAGGCCAGGCGCGGTCATCGGAAACTTCTGCACGGTGGTCGATCCTCATACCCGATCGGCAAATACATAACTGCGGCGCCAAGGTTCCCCCGGGCACCGCACTAGGTCTAGGCCGGCTTACGCAGACCTAGAATGACCGTTCAAAATACGATTGCAACGGCGCGACTTCAAGCGTGCCCGATTTCAGGGCAGCAATCGCGCCTACGGCCGCCCGCGCGCCGGCGATCGTCGTGTAGTGCGGGATGCCCTTGGTCAGCGCCGTCCGCCGGATGGCGAAGCTGTCCGTGACCGACTGCGCGCCGGACGCCGTGTTGATCACCAGCTGGATCTCGCCGCCCTCGATCGCGTCCACGCAATGCGGCCGCCCTTCCAGCACCTTGTTCACCACCTTGACCGGCAGCCCGGCTGCCGTGATCCGCGCCGCCGTCCCGCGCGTGGCCAAGACCTGGAACCCCATATCGGTCAGCCGCCGCGCCATCTGCACTAGGCCAACCTTGTCGCCGTCGCGCACGGACAGGAACACCGTCCCACTCTGCGGCAGCTTCACGCCCGCACCGAGCTGCGACTTGGCGAACGCCCGCTCGAACGACTGGTCGAGCCCCATCACCTCGCCGGTGCTCTTCATCTCCGGCCCCAGGATGGTATCCACGCCTGGGAACCGCGCGAACGGGAACACCGCTTCCTTAACCGCCACGTGCGGCGCGACCCGGTCATCGTCCAGCGTGAACTCGGACAATTTCGCCCCGGCCATCACCCGCGCGCCGATCTTGGCCACCGCGACTCCGGTCGCCTTGGCCACGAACGGCACCGTGCGCGACGCCCGCGGATTGACCTCGAGCACGAAGATCGCCCCGTCCTTAACCGCGAACTGCACGTTCATCAGCCCGACCACGCCGAGCGCCAGCGCCATCGTCTCGGTCTGCGCCTTCAATTCGGTGATCGTCGCCGGCGCCAGCGAATACGGCGGCAAGGAACAGGCGCTATCCCCTGAATGGATGCCAGCCTCCTCGATGTGCTCCATGACCCCGGCCACGTAGACGCTCTGCCCATCGCAGATGCAGTCCACGTCGACCTCGATGGCGTCGTTCAGGTAGCGGTCCAGCAGCACCGGCCCCAGCTTCAGCGACGCCTCGCCCGAGTTCCGCATGTAGCGTAGCAGCCCGGCCCGATCGTGCACGATTTCCATCGCCCGCCCGCCCAGAACGTAGCTCGGCCGCATCACCACAGGATAGCCGACTTTCTCCGCGATCGCCTCGGCCTCGGCCGTCGAGCGGGCGATACCGTTATCCGGCTGCTTCAAACCCAGCTTGTGCAACAACGCCTGGAACCGCTCGCGGTCCTCCGCCACGTCGATCGCATCCGCCGACGTGCCCAGGATCGGGATGCCGGCCTCGGTCAGCGCCTGGCTCAGCTTCAACGGCGTCTGCCCACCATACTGCACGATGCAGCCGAGCACGGTGCCCCGGTCCTGCTCGCGCCGCACCAGCGCGATCACGTCCTCGGCGGTCAGCGGCTCGAAATACAGCCGGTCCGACGTGTCGTAGTCGGTGCTGACCGTCTCCGGGTTGCAGTTGACCATGATGGTCTCGAACCCGGCCTCCCGCAGCGCGTAGCACGCATGGACGCAGCAATAATCGAACTCGATCCCCTGCCCGATCCGGTTCGGCCCGCCGCCCAGGATGATGATTTTCTGGCGATCCGTCGGGTCGGCCTCGCAGGCCGGCACCCCGAACCCGCCCTCGAACGTCGAATACATATACGGCGTGCCCGATGCGAACTCGCCCGCGCAGGTGTCGATGCGCTTGTAAACCGGCCGCACGCCCAGCCGCTCCCGCAGTGCCGCCACGTCCTTGCCGCCGCTCAACGCCGACAGCCGCTCGTCCGAGAACCCCAGCGCTTTCAGCCGCCGCAACCCGGTCGCATCCTCCGGCAACCCGGACGCCTTGACCTGCTTCTCCGCGTTAACGATCCGCTCCAGCTCGCGCAGGAACCAGTGGTCGAACTTGCAGGCGTCGTGGACCTCGTCGACCGTCAGCCCGGCCCGCAGCGCCTGCGCCGCCATCAGCAGCCGGTCCGGCGTCGGCGTCGACAGCGCCGCCCGGAACGCATCATGCCCATCGCCGCCCGGCGCCTCGACCTCGTCGAGCCCGGACAGGCCCGTCTCCATCGACCGCAAGCCCTTCTGCAGCGCCTCGGCGAACGACCGCCCGATCGCCATCGCCTCGCCGACCGACTTCATCGCCGTGCCCAGCAGCGCCGGCGTCCCCGGGAACTTCTCGAAGGTGAACCGCGGGATCTTCACCACCACGTAGTCGATCGTCGGCTCGAAACTCGCCGGGATGCCGTGCGCGATATCGTTCTGCAGCTCGTCGAGCGTGTAGCCCACCGCCAGCTTGGCCGCGATCTTGGCAATCGGGAACCCGGTCGCCTTGGAGGCCAGCGCCGAGGACCGCGACACCCGCGGGTTCATCTCGATCACCACCAGCCGCCCATCGACCGGGTTGAGCCCGAACTGCACGTTGGAGCCGCCGGTATCGACCCCGATCTTGCGCAGGCACGCGATGCTCGCGTCGCGCATGATCTGGTATTCCTTGTCCGTCAGCGTCAGCGCCGGCGCCACCGTCACGCTGTCGCCGGTATGCACGCCCATCGGGTCCACGTTCTCGATCGCGCACACGATGATGCAGTTATCCGCGCTGTCGCGGACCACCTCCATCTCGTATTCCTTCCACCCGAGCACGCTCTCCTCGACCAGCACCTCCGTGGTCGGACTCGCCGCCAGCCCGGACGAGACGATCTGCTCGAATTCCTGCCGGTTGTAGGCGATGCCGCCGCCGGTCCCGCCCAGCGTGAAGCTCGGCCGGATCACCGCCGGCAACCCGACCTCGGCCAGCACCGCCCGCGCTTCCTCCAGCGTATGGGCGATGCCCGAGCGCGGGCTCTCGATGCCGATCTCGCTCATCGCGTCGCGGAACTTCAGCCGGTCCTCGGCCCGGTCGATCACGTCGGCCTTCGCCCCGATCAGCTCCACCCCGTGCTTCTTCAGCGCGCCGGACGCATCCAGCTGCATCGCCACGTTCAGCGCGGTCTGCCCGCCCATGGTCGGGAGCAGCGCGTCCGGCCGCTCCTTGATGATGATCTTCTCGACGATCTCCGGCGTGATCGGCTCGACATAGGTCGCATCCGCCAGGCCCGGGTCGGTCATGATGGTCGCCGGGTTGGAGTTCACCAGCACGACCCGGTAGCCCTCGGCCCGCAGCGCCTTGCACGCCTGCGCGCCCGAGTAGTCGAACTCGCAGGCCTGTCCGATCACGATCGGGCCGGCGCCGATGATCATGATGGTCTTGATGTCGGTGCGCTTCGGCATGGCTCTAGACCTTCTCGCCCATCATATCGACGAAGCGCTTGAACAGGTGGTGGCTATCCGTCGGGCCAGGGCTCGCCTCCGGGTGGTATTGCACGCTGAACGCGCGCTTGGCGTCGCAGGCGATGCCCTCGTTGCTGCCGTCGAACAGGCTCGTATGGGTGATGCGCACCCCGTCCGGCAGGGACTTGTCGTCCACCGCGAAACCGTGATTCTGCGCCGTGATCTCTACTTTGCCGGTCGCCAGATCCTTCACCGGCTGGTTCGCGCCGCGATGGCCTTGGTCCAGCTTGTAGGTCTTGGCGCCCAACGACAGCGCCAGCAGCTGATGCCCCAGACAGATGCCGAACACCGGCACGCCGCGGTCCAGCACGCCCTGGATCGCCGGCACCGCATACGCCCCGGTGGCGGCGGGGTCGCCGGGTCCGTTGGACAGGAACACGCCGTCCGGCTGATGCCGCAGGATGTCCTCGGCCGTGGCGTCGGCCGGCACCACGGTGACCTTGCAGCCGGCGGCGGCCAGGCAGCGCAGGATGTTGCGCTTGGCCCCGTAATCGACTGCCACGACGTGATGCGTCGGATCGAGCGCCACATGCTTGTCGGGCCACGCCCAGGTGCCCTCGGTCCAGCCATAGCTCTGGGTGCAGCTGACCTGCTTGGCCAAGTCCATGCCCTCGAGCCCGGGCCAGCCGGCCGCCTGCGCCCGCAACGCCGCCAGGTCGAACTTACCGTCCGCCGGGAACGACAGCACCGCCGTCGGCGGCCCGCCATCGCGGATGCGCAGCGTCAGCGCCCGCGTATCGACGCCCGCCAGACCCGGCACGTCGCGCGCCTTGAGCCAAGCATCCAGCGTCGCGGTCGAGCGCCAGTTCGACGGGTCCGTGATGTCCTGCTTCACCACCAGGCCGAGGGCGGCCACGTTGGTAGCCTCGCCATCTTCCGGATTGGTGCCGACGTTGCCGATGTGCGGGAAGGTGAAGGTGATGATCTGCCCGGCATAGGACGGATCGGTCAGCGTTTCCTGATACCCGGTCATCCCGGTGTTGAAGCAAAGCTCCCCGACGCGGGATTGCGTATGGGCCCCGAAGCCGACGCCCCAGAACACGCCGCCATCGGCCAGCACCAGCACCGCCGTCGCCCCGGTCGGAACCTCGGGCATCTCCTCCGGCGCGGCATCGCTGGACAGATCGCCCAGCGTCAGCCCGGTCGCCGCGACCACCGCCGGCCAATGCTTACTTGGAACCGCCCGCGCCTGTCGCCATTTGCGGATTGCCTCGAGCCCGACGCCGGTCAACCGCGCCGCCGCTTCAGGACCGCCCAAGCGGGCAATGATATCGTCGATGCTGGCCATGGCAAAACGATATGGGAAGTTTCTTCCCAGCTCAAGATAAAGATGGCAGACTGCCGGTAACTCTTTTCCGCCCTAGATGTTTGGAGCTCGCATGAGCCTGCGCGACCAGTTCCCCGACGCCATGAAAGCCTCCATGAAGGCCGGCACCAGCGCCCGCACCTCCACGCTGCGCATGATCATGGCCAAGCTCAAGGACGCCGACATCGCCGCCCGGCCCAAGGGCGTCACCGCCATTTCCGACGACGAGATCACCTCGACCCTGCGCGGCATGGTCAAGTCCCGCCGCGAGGCCGTCGAACTCTATAGGCAGGGCAACCGCCCGGAACTCGCCGAAAAGGAAGAAGCCGAGATCGCCGTGATCGAGGGCTTCCTGCCGCAGCAGATGGACGACGCCACGCTGGAAGCCGCCGTAGATAAGGCGATCGCCGATAGCGGCGCCACGTCTCCCAAGGAGATGGGCAAGGTCATGGCCGCCCTCAAAGCCGCTCATGGCGCCGCGATCGACATGTCGCGCGTCAACCCGCTGGTAAAGGCCCGGCTCACCGCCTGATGGCCCTACCGCCCGAGTTCCTGGACGAATTGCGTGCCCGCACGCCGCTATCAGCGGTGATCGGGCGCCGGGTCAAGCTGAGCAAGTCGGGCCGCAACTGGAAGGGCTGCTGCCCGTTCCACGGCGAGAAATCCCCCAGCTTCTACGTCTATGACGACCATTTTCACTGCTTCGGCTGCGGCGTGCATGGCGACGCCATCAGCTTCCACATGCAGTCTTCCGGCGCTTCCTTCCCCGAAGCCGTCGAGAGCCTCGCCGCAGAGGCCGGGCTCGAAGTGCCGAAAGCCTCCCCCGCCCAGGCCCGCGCCGAACAGAAACGGCTCGACCTGCACGACATCCTGGATCACGCGCAGGCCAGCTTCGTCCGCCGCCTCCGTGCCCCGGAAGGTGCCCCCGCGCTGGCCTATTTGCGTGGCCGCGGCCTGACCGACAGCACGATCGAGCAATTCGGCCTTGGCTGGTCCGGCGATGGGCGCGGCAGCCTCACCGCCGAACTGCGCGGCCTCGGCGTCGAGCCCGCCCGCGCTCTGGAAGCCGGGCTGCTGCGCGAGACCGAGAGCGGCGAACTTCGCGAACTTTACTGGGGCCGGGTCATCTTCCCGATCCGCGACCGCCGCGGCCGACTGATCAGCTTTGGCGGCCGGGCCCTCGGTGACGCCAAACCCAAATACATCAACGGCCCCGAGAGCCCGATCTTCCCCAAGCGCCGCACGCTCTACGCCGTGGACCGCGCCCGCGAGCCCGTCCGCCGCGGCCAGCGCCTGGTCGTCGTCGAGGGCTACATGGACGTCATCGCCCTGCACCAGGCCGGCCACACCGGCGCCGTCGCCCCGCTCGGCACGTCGCTCACCGACGATCACTTGGCCGAACTCTGGCGCCTCTCCCCCGAGCCGATCCTGTGCTTCGACGGCGACGGCGCCGGAGCGGCTGCGGCCGAGCGCGCCATCATGCTGGCGCTGCCGTTGCTGCAGCCCGGCTTCAGCCTCAAGCTCGCCACCCTGGCCGCCGGCGAGGACCCCGACAGCCTCGTCCGCAAGGGCGGCCCCGGCGCGTTCGACGCCGTATGCGACAACGCCGCGCCGTTGATCGACGGCCTATTCGCCGCCCTGTCCCGCGGCGTCGGCGATGCGCCAGAACAGCGCGCCGCCTTGCGCGTCCGTCTCGACGCCGCCGCGAAATCCATCCCGGACCGCATCCTATCAGGCGAGTTCCGCTCCGCCCTGCTCGACCGCGTGTTCAAATCCCGCGGCAACCGCAAGGCCGCCCCGGCCAAGCGCGTCCGCATCGCCCCGGCCGAAGACGCCATCGCCACCCGCCGCGCGATGATCCTCCTCGCCCTGCTCCTGCGTCATCCGGAACTGATCGCCCCCCTCGACGACGCGCTCCACCGCATCCCGCTTCCGGACGACCTTGAAACACTCCGCAATGAAATGAGTGCATTCGCGCACGCCGATACGCTTGATTCGGCGAGCCTCATTGCCCACCTCACCCACTCTGGCGTGAACGGAGAGGCGTCCCGCGTGCTATCGGCTACCGCCCAGGACCTTCCGGACCACACCCTCTCGCACGCGATGCCCGGCGAGTTGCAGAAGACATGGTGGCATTTTTTTGGCCTGCTGACCGGCCCCGAGCATCTCGCCAGCGAGATCGCGCACGCCCGCGACGATTTTGTCCGTGACTTCAGCCAGGCCAATCAAGATCGACTGAAGGGCTTGTGTCAGGCCCAGGATAGCCTGAACGAGTTACCAGACAATGAATGACCCGGCGTCCGCGCTGGTCTTACCGTAAGGAATTGTGCCGATGGCGACCAAGCAACCCGTGAACGGCGAAGCCACCCCGACCGAAGCCGACGGTGACAACACCCTGCTCGACACCAACGCGGTCGCCGTCAAGCGCCTCATCGCGAAAGGCAAAGAGCGCGGCTACATTACATTCGACGAGCTGAACGCCGTCCTGCCGTCGGAGCAAAACAGCTCCGAGCAGATCGAAGACGTCATGGCCATGCTCAGCGAGATGGGCATCCAGGTCGTCGAAAGCGAGGAAAGCGAAGAGACCGAGGCCGCTCCCAAGCCCAAGGAAGAGGAAGAGGAGAAGGAGCCCGCCGAAGGCGAAGCCGCCGGCAACGTCGACGAGGCTAGCCTCGGCCGCACCGATGACCCGGTCCGCATGTACCTCCGCGAGATGGGCAGCGTCGAGTTGCTGTCCCGCGAGGGCGAGATCGCCATCGCCAAGCGCATCGAGGCCGGCCGCGACATGATGATCGGCGGCCTCTGCGAGAGCCCGCTCACCTTCCGCGCCATCATCGCCTGGCACGACGCGCTGAAGGCCGGCCGCATGTTGCTGCGCGACATCGTTGACCTCGAAGCGACCCAGGGCGGCCCCAAAGTCGACGCGACGGAGCCGGCCGCCGAAGGCGCCGAACCCGCGTTCGAAGCTCCGCCCGAGGAGAGCGACGACGATGGCGAGGGCGAAGGCCAGGGCATGTCCCTCTCCGCTCTCGAGGAGAAGCTGAAGCCCGAAGTGCTCGCGACGTTCGAGGAAATCGAGAACCTCTACAAGAAGCTGCACAAGATCCAGGCCAAGCGCCTCGAAGGCCTGACCTCCGGCGAAGAAGTGCTGGACCGGTCGGAGAAGGTCTACGAGAAGGCGCGCGAGGAGCTCGTCGGCAAGGTCGAGCAGGTCCGCCTGCACAACAACCGCATCGAGGAGCTGGTCATCCAGCTCAAGCAGATCAGCCAGCGCCTGAACGGCCTCGAGGGCCAACTCCTGCGCCTGGCCGAGTCCTGCAAGGTCGGCCGCGACGACTTCCTGCGCGAATACCGTGGCCATGAGCTCGACCCCAACTGGATGGAGCGTGTCGACAAGCTGCCCGGCAAGGCCTGGAAGGCGTTCGTCGTCAAGCAATCCGATCACGTGATCGACGTCCGCGCCAAGATCGGCGACGTCGCCCAGGAAACCCAGCTGCCGATCTCGGAATTCCGCCGAGTCTACCAGACGGTCAGCAAGGGCGAGCGCGACTCCGCCCGCGCCAAGAAGGAGATGATCGAGGCCAACCTCCGCCTCGTGATCTCGATCGCCAAGAAATACACCAACCGCGGCCTGCAATTCCTCGACCTGATTCAGGAAGGCAACATCGGCCTGATGAAGGCGGTCGATAAGTTCGAATACCGCCGCGGCTACAAATTCAGCACCTATGCGACGTGGTGGATCCGACAGGCGATCACCCGCTCCATCGCCGACCAAGCGCGCACCATCCGAATCCCGGTCCACATGATCGAGACCATCAACAAGCTGGTCCGCACCAGCCGCCAGATGCTGCACGAGATCGGCCGCGAACCCGCCCCCGAGGAGTTGGCCGAGAAGCTCGGCATGCCACTCGAAAAAGTGCGGAAAGTCCTGAAAATCGCCAAGGAGCCAATCTCGCTCGAGACCCCGATCGGCGACGAGGAAGACAGCCACCTCGGCGACTTCATCGAGGACAAGGCCGCCGTCATCCCGCTCGACGCCGCCATCCAGGCGAACCTACGCGAGGCCACCACCCGCGTCCTGTCCAGCCTGACCCCCCGCGAGGAACGCGTGCTGCGCATGCGCTTCGGCATCGGCATGAACACCGACCACACACTCGAGGAAGTCGGCCAGCAGTTCAACGTCACCCGCGAGCGTATCCGCCAGATCGAGGCCAAGGCGCTGCGCAAGCTCAAGCACCCCAGCCGCAGCCGCAAGCTCCGCAGCTTCCTGGACGACTAGCCGTCTGGCCCCTCTCCCGCTCGCGGGAGAGGGCGGTGCCGCTAGGCCATCACCTCCGCCACTTCGTCCGGCATCTCCACCATCGACGATCTCTTGCCGACCAGCGCCCCATCATCCCGCAACCAGGCCTCCGCCGCCTCACGCCCCAGCGCGCGCAGCTCCAGCAGCACCGACCAGCGCATGTCGATCTTGCTGGCCCCGCCCCGCTCCCCGATCGACGCCGGCGGCGAGATCAGATGCAGGTTGATCCGGCTGATCGCCTTCAGCCGCGGATCGTTGCACTGCTCCAGCGACGAGATCTCCTTCAACTCCGTCAGCACCCGCAGATCCCGCAACAGACACGCGTTGAACCCGATCTCCGACACCCGCCGCGTCCGATCGCCTAGCGCACCCGACACGTCGTCATCCACGAACGGCGTGATCTGCACGATGATCATGTCCGTGGCCCCGATCTCGTCGGACAGCAGCGGCGTCAGCGCCGGGTTGGCCGTGAACCCGCCATCCCAGTAGCTCTCGCCGTCGATCTCCACCGGCGCGAACAGATCCGGCAGACACGCCGACGCCATCAGTGAATCCAGAGTCACCCCCGTGCCGGTGAACATCTTGGCCGCCCCGGTCGGGATGTGCGTCGCCGAGATATGCAGCGGCAGCGCCGTCTGCCGACTGAGCACGTCCAGATCCACCGAAGCCGACATCGCCCGCCGCAACGCGTCCATGCTGCGCAACCCCGGCGTATGCGGCGAGAAATACCGGCTCGTCAGGTGAAAAAACTCCAGCGAGCGCATGAACATCTGCTCGAAATACGACTGCCGGAACGACTCGTGGTCGAACGGCGCCAGCGGCGACGTCGCGGAGATCATCCGCCACATCCGCTCCATCCCCGCGACCGCCCCGCGGATCCCGCCCTCGGCAAACCCGGCCGCCAGCGCCGCCCCGTTCATCGCCCCCGCGCTGGCGCCGCTGACCCCCACCAGCTCGATGTCCTCCTCGAGCAACCGCTCCACCACGCCCCACGCATAGGCACCATGCGCGCCGCCCCCCTGCGGCGCGAGCGCCACGCGGGGCTTACGACGTCCAAAATCGACCATGTTCTCATCCTTTGCTGCACTGCAGCATTCAACCGTGCAACAGCCGGCTACCGTCGAAGTTCCCCGTGCGCCCCGCCGTCATTTGCAGGCCCGCCTTCGGTGCGATAATTCGACGCCGATGAGCCGCCTTCCATGACATCCACCCGGGTCGCCGTCAGCGTCACCTTCATGCGCATGGACCAGCGCGGTCCCGCGCCGCGCCCGCTGCCGCAGGATTGCACGCTCGTGCGCCTGGCCCACTGCTCGGTCCCGTTCTACCGCTTCCTCTACGGCACCGTCGGCGGCCCCTATCTTTGGTGGCTGCGCCGCTCCCTGCGTGATGCCGAACTCGCCGCTATCCTGCGCAATCCGTCGGTTTCGGTGCATGTCCTGTATCGCGGCGGCGAGCCGGCCGGGTTCTTCGAGCTCGACACCGGCAACCGGCCGAACGTCAATCTCAGCTATTTCGGCCTCATGCCACATGCGGTGGGGGCCGGCCTCGGCACCGCCTTCCTCGACGCTGCCGTCGACACCGCCTGGCGCGCCGGCGCCCATGCGTCCTCGATGGCCATCACCGTCAACACCTGCACCGCCGATCACGAGCGCGCTTTGCCCAACTACCTGCGCGCCGGCTTCTACAAGACCCGGGTGGTCGACGAGGTTTGGGACGTCCCGACCCGGCTCGGCCTCACCATCCCGCCCCACCTCCGCACCCTCGCCTGACCCGGCACGGACTTTGCACCAGCTTCGGCGTGGATAGCTCCCTCGACCTCGCACCCGACGGCAACCGACCCGACGCGGCCGACCTGCTCGCCCTCGTCCACCGCACCCGTGCCCACGCGGCCGACGACCCCTTCGGCAACCCGATCCTCTCCGCCGCCCTCGCCATCAGCCGCCGCCTCGACGACGGCCTCCTCACCGAAGCCGACCTCGCCGCGATCATCGCCACCGTGCGCGACCAATCCATGCTCACCCGCGCCGACCGCCTCGGTGCCTATGTCGGCGGCACCGACCCGGCCGCCTCGACCGCCGCCCTGCAGCGCCTCGCCGACGAACTCATCACCCAAGCCGGCCCCCGCTTGCAGGAAGCCCGCGCCCGCCTTGAACGCCCGCGCTACGCCTGCGTCTTCACCGCCCACCCCACCTTCGCCGCCGACCCGGCCGTCTACGAAACCGTCGCCGCCCTCGCCAGCAATCAGCCGACCCGGCCCACCATCGCCTCGCACCGCCCCACCAAACCCACGCTGGAACAGGAGTTCGACGCCGCCACCGCCGCCCTGCAGCGCGGCCGCGACGCCCTCGACCACCTCTGCGGCACCCTGCTCGACGCCGCTCGCGAACGCTGGGCCGAGGGCTGGCTCAACCTGCACCCCGCCCCGATCGTGCTCGCCTCCTGGGTTGGCCTCGACACCGACGGCCGCACCGATATCGGCTGGTGGGACTCGCTCCGCTTCCGCCTTCGCATGAAGCGTCAGGGCCTCGCCCGCTTACAGGCTCAGATCGACGGCATCCCTGCCGCAGCCACGCTCGACCGCCGCGTCCGTGAGGCGCTCGACATCGTCGACGGCCAGATCGCCCTGGCCCCCTCCGGCCCCACGCCGGAGGCCGTCGGGCCCTTCGCCCGCGCGCTGATCGGCGGCCGCGACCGCGCGCTGCTCTCCCCCGACCCACTACTCCCACTCTTCGCCGCCGCCATCGCCGCCGCCTCACCCGACGACCGCCGCCGCCTCTGCATCGCCCGCGCCGGCATCATGGGCCACGGCCTCTCCATCGCCCACGCCCATGTCCGGCTCAACGCCGCCCAGATCCACAATGCCGCCCGCCTCCGCCTCGGCCTGGCCGACCCGCCGGACGACCGCTCCCGCCGCCGCACCCTGCTCGCCGCCATCGACGACGCGCTCGGCAGCACCGTCGCCCAACCCGTCGATTTCGGCGCCTTGATCGGCGAACAGGCCTCCGCCGTCCGCCTGATGATGCTGGTCGCCCAGATCGGCAAGCACGTCGACCGACACACCCCCGTCCGCTTCCTCATCGCCGAGACCCGCACCGGCTTCACCTTGCTCGCCGCGCTCTGGCTCGCCCGCCTGTGCGGCTGCGACCGCACCATCGAGATCTCGCCGCTGTTCGAGACCCCCGACGCCCTGGAAGAAGGCGTCCGCATCCTCGAGGAAGCCCTCCGCTCCCCACATTACCGCACCTACCTCCGCGGCATGGGTCGCCTCTGCCTCCAATTCGGCTATTCTGATAGCGGCCGCTTCCTCGGCCAGATCGCCGCCAGCTACCTGGTCGAACGCCTCAAGCTCCGCCTCACCGAGGCCATGACCCGGCACGGCCTCGGCGACATCGAGATCGTCCTGTTCGACACCCACGGCGAGAGCATCGGCCGCGGCGCCCATCCCGGCACCCTGGCCGACCGCCTGCTCTATCTCTCCCCCACCGCCGCCCGCTCCACCCTGGCCGAATCCGGCCTGCGCGTCCGCGAGGAGAGCAGCTTTCAGGGCGGCGACGGCTACCTCCTGTTCGGCACCCCCGACCTCGCGCTGGCCACCATCGCCCGCGTCGCCGAACACGCCCTCAAGCCGACCGTTACCGCCCCTGACCCGATCTACCGCGAGCCGGACTTCGCCGCCGGGTTCTTCGCCACCATCCAGAGCGAACTCGACGAACTGCTCGAAGACCCCGGCTACGCCGCCTTGCTCGGCGCCTTCGGCCCGGCGCTGCTCGACCCCACCGGCTCCCGCCCCAGCGCCCGCCAATCCGACAGCGGCGGCCCCGCCACCATCCGGCATCCCCGTGAGCTTCGCGCGATCCTGAACAACGCCATCCTCCAGCAGCTCGGCTGGTGCGCCAACACCATGCATGGCATCGGCGCCGCCGCCGCCCGCGACCCGGAGCTGTTCACCGAACTCCGCCTCTCCAGCCCCCGCTTCCGCCGCGCGCTCGACTTCGCCGACTACGCCGCCTCCATCTCCGACCTGGACGTCCTGCGCGCCACCGTCTCCTTGCTCGACCCGGGCTCCTGGCTCGACCGCGCCGCCCACGCCCAGATCGCCGGCCGCGCCGACCGACTCGCCGACATCGCCGCAGCACTCGGCGAGATGCGCTTGTGGGAGCCGATGCAGCTCACCGTCCGCCGCGCCCAGGCCGACCAGCTCCGCCTCCGCGGCGCCTGGCCCGACCTCCCCCGCATGAACGACCGCGCCGCGTTGCTGCACGCCCTCCGCCTCGCCCTGATCGGCCGCATCTGGCTGCTCGCCACCACGATCCCCGACTTCTCCCCTCGCTTTGGCGCTACCCCCGAGAGCATCCGCGCCCGCCTCCTCCGCCTCGACGTCCCCGCCGCGCTGGAGATCCTGCAGGCCATCTTCCCCCGCGACCCCGGCCAGTCCGCCATCCACGATTACGGCGAACCCTCCGGCCCCGCCGCCCATCTCTCCTACGAGTCCGAGCACGAGACCATCTTCCAGCCGATCGCCCGTCTCTTCGCCCTCACCCGCGAGATCACCGCCGCCCTGAACCACGAGATCGGCGCCTTCGGCTGAACCCCGGTAGAGCGGAACGATCCGTAGCTCGCCAAACCTACTGCCGTCCCCAAATCAAGCCGCGCCGCACCTCTCCTCCATCACCAGCTCACGCGTAGGGTGGGCTTCAGCCCACCATCACTCGCCCCCAAACCCATAATCGCGATCGCAGCGCCCCGCGGCGCTCCATCGTAGGAAGCCGAGTGCGTGCGCTTACCTTGGAGTGTCGCATCGCTGCGCCATCGCAATGACGAAGAGCCCCGCTTTGTCATCGCGAGCGCAGCGTGGCGATCCAGGATCAACCGCAAAGCCCAACCGTCCCCCTGAACTCCCATGTCGCGGCGCTCCTCGCAGTGACGAAGGGTCCCGAGCATCGGGCAAACCAGGATTTATCCTGCGCCAGCGATATCTCGCCCACTAATCGAAAACAGTGTGGCCACGTATGGCGGCTATCGACCTCAAGTCGGACGTGGGGCGGCCGTTGGCCGTTTCGGAAAGCGGTCAACCACCATTAGCGCTCCAAAGGCCTGTCCAGGCTCGTGTACCGGGAGTCAAGACTTACGATGTGTCAGCCGTAGCGGAAGAATAGGCCGGCAATCCTCGCCGGAAGATCGCCGGCCCGGTTAGCGCTAAAATTTCGGGCAGTAAGCTGTATTCGTCGCACTCCAACTCACTTTCAGAGTCGAAGAAGCTTCACCCTCATTGAGAAGACTGATGGTCTCAGTCGTGTCTCCCTTAACGTATTCAAAAACTAATCCGTGAAGCTGGCCGCCGCGTGGACTGCGCATAGTGCTTGGAGTAGTTACTGACGCTGACGAGTTCATCATACCGAGAAGTCGTTCAAGGCTGATTGCGACCGTGTTAGCGTAAGTGCCCAGGTAGCTGCTGTTTGTCTCAGACTGTACGATCTCCCAAGCGATTACGTTTGAGATTTTTGCATCAAGGGATTTCGCGCCATTGCAAGTGACTAGTGAAACCGCGAAAACTGATCGTCCGCGCAGCTGATCGAAGTTCTCGTTCGTCACTTTTCCACCTCGTGCAGAAAGATAGAAAGTTGCTCCCTGTGGAACAATCTTCTCGAGAACAATAGGACGTTCGTTGCTGAACGTTACTGCAGTATCAATCAGGGATTTACCCAACATGTCACGAAGCGTTGGAATGTAGAACTGTATAATTGTCGAAGGTGTATCGTCGGCGAATGCTGGATTAACGGTAAGATAGCTTAGGGCCACAATAATAATGTACTTTTTCATCCTAGATACTCCGGTCATTTAAGGTTGCACGCCGTGGGCGTCAATCTCCGCCTTGGCCTGAGCGGCGGTTCGGCGCTGCTCGGCGGCGGTTCTTTCGGCTTCAAGTCGAGCTTCCTCTGCTGCCTTCGCCTTTGCTTCCATCATTACGGCTGCCTGCGCCTGAGCTCTGTCCGCCTCAGCCCTGGCCCGGTTCGCCTCCGCTTGCGCTCGCTCCGCATCGGACTTGGCCTTTTCGGCCTCGATACGGGCGATTTCGAGCTGCCTGCGCTGCATCGCCTGATCATCCTGAGTTGAGCGACCCGGTGTAGGCGCGGGTGCTACCGTCGCCGAGGCGCTGGCTGGCGTTGTGTCGCCGGATGGCCAGGGGCGCGGCAGGCCGGTGATGCCGGCGTCGGTGATCGCTGTCGCCATGGCACCGATAACGGGGCTGGATCCGCTCAGCTCGTAAGTCCACTGAACGTTGCCGAAGCCAGGGAGTATTACCGTCATTGTCGAACCAGCGGTGAAGGCGTGCGTCCAAGCAGCAACATCGTTGTTATCCAAGATGATGCTGACTTGGCCGGTCAGCATTGAGGCCTCAAAACGGAAGGCTTGCTGACCAGGGAATGAGATTACAACGGGCAGCTTGGCACCACGCGGTAGACCAAGCGCCTCATTCTCAATAAGAAGACCGAAGCGACGGGTTTTCGCCGATAAGTAGAACGCGAACTCGCGCACTTTGGCAGGCATGGGATTGCCTACCTGGGTTCGCCCGATCACACCAATAAACTGCTGCGCCTCGATAGCTGCATCCCAATTGGGCGTCTTTAAAAGGGTTACGAGTTCCGCGCGAGCTGGTTTGAAGGATGCAAACAGAGCAATGTACAGAGCGACAGCTGGTAGTTGTGCCACGCCATACGTAACGGTGCGCCTTGTCCGCGGGCGAAGCAAATCAACAGCGAATTCCTTAAGCATGGACGACTCCAGACGACTGATATACTCAAGTTGTGGCTTGAGGCTCCTTCTCGTCTTAGATGATGCGGCCAAATCCTTTCGATCAGGTGAACAGGAGGCTGCAATCGAGCAGTTGGATGGTCACGAATTTTATTTGTGAGACATGGTCCTGATCGAATTGTAGATAGTAGATTAAAAACTGGCTGTATGTCCATGGAAGTAATCATCTTCCAACTGCGGTTTTGGCTCTCCTAGATTTGGTTTCCAGAACAAGGTCTGACCATGGGAGGGAGCAGTAGGAATGTGTTAACTTAGCTTTGTTAGGTTTACGTGCTGGGTAGCCAGTCGGGCTAATCACTGTCCGTGTACTTATGGAGGTGGCGATGAAAGGCTTCTGGACAGGAGTCATAGTTTTGATTTTGGCGTGCTGGGAATACGCTCCTTGTCTTGCACAGTCCGGAACCGATGTAGACAGGAATTGTCTCAAGGCGATATCCCTTCGATTTGATGCCAGCCATAAAATACGTTACACTGAGAATATTGAGCGAGTTACGGCAGATGTACGATCATTTGGCCGTTTCGATGGTCAGAGATGGTTTGGCGGACATTCATATTTAGTCTATGCTGGCTCTCTAACAACTTATCTTGAAGATAGGCCCTCGTCGCAACGTTCTATTCAACTTTACTGCGTTGTTGATAAAAATGATGACGTTCTTGGGATCGAGCACGAACTCGTTTCACGTTAACGATGGAAGCGCTGAGGCCCAGCGCGGCCGTTGAAGACCACCTTCGAGTTTGGTAATGCGTTCATCTAGCGTCAGGCTCGAATCACGCCGTCACGCACGCTACTATACTAACTTGTGCGCCGTTTGATGCCGGTCGAGCGCCCGAAGGCAAGGTGTTGCCAACTGCAAAGAGATCATGTCGGCGGCGTCGCCCTTGTGCGAAAGTCTGGTAGGCTTCGCCGAATTTCCCGGCCCGCAATGTCCGCTTCGTCAGGGTAGGCCTCCACGACCGGACATTCCGCTAACCACTACAGCCTGCCACCTCCGCTGGATCGAAACCGATCGCCATTGTAGGACACGACATCAGCCAGCTCCCCCAATCCATTTCCCTAACCAATATATTGGCCCGCTCAACCCAAACGCGATCGACCGCAAAAGAGCCTTCCCCCAAGACCGCCCTTGACATTATCTCGGTATAAATTCCTAACTACTGACATGCCCGACGCCAACATCACCCTGGAAACCACCAAGCCCGACACCGCCCACTACCAGCGCGTGCTCGCCGCCATGGTCGACCTCGGCGCCGCCGTCGCCCAGAAACTCGCCACCCGCATCGACGACGCCACCCCCGCCGAAGCCGTCGCCCTCGCCGACGCCTTCGAGCGAGTCGCCCGTGTCGTCCGCCGTACCATCCTGCTTAGCGTCCACCTCGACAAAGCCGCCGAAAAGGCCACAGCCACCCGCGCCACCGCCCGCGCCCGCATCATCCGCGAAGTCTCCGACGCCATCGACCGCCAGGGCCTCTCGCCCGCCAAGGCCGAAACCCTCCACGTCGAGCTCGTCGAACGCCTTGACGCGCCCGACCTCGCCCCCGGACTAGACCGCGAAATCGACACCCGCCAAATCCCCGACATCATCCTCGACCTCAAGCGCGACATGGGCCTCGCCAACCTTCCCGGCACGCCCCCCTGGCCCCGCCGCACGCCCGACGACATCGCCGACCTCCTCACCCGCGCCCAAAAAGCCACCCAACCCTGGCCACCCACCCCCTGGCCGACCCCGCCCCCGTAGGGTGGGTGCAACCCACCCTCGCACGCCGGCACTCACCCCGTCGCACACGCCCACCACCCCGGCCAGCCGCCCACCAGCGGCCGCGCAGCCATGTCCGCACCCCAACACCCCGGACTGAGATTGCCCGTGTCGCAGTTACGGAGAGCCAAGCCTGACCCCGAAGCGGCGACCACCGCCTCGAGCGTCGCACACCGTCATCCCGCCGCGGCCATCGCCGCGAACGATTAGCCCGTCAGCGCTGCTGCCACGGCAGCGCATCGGCCTTCCACCCCGCCACCACGCCCCGATGCCCGTCCTCGTCCGGCGGCCCCTCGAACCCGTCCGCGATGTTGAACACCGTCGGAAACCCGCCCGCCGCCGCCGCCCGCGCCGCCGCCACGCTCCGCACCCCACTGCGGCACAGGAAGTAGATCTTGTTCTCCGGCGTCAGCCCGGCCTGCCGCAGATGATCCACGAAGCCGCCATTCACCTGCATCGTCGGATACACCTGCCACGGGATCAGCACCGGCTCCTGCCCCGTCTCGCCCAGATCGGGGATCCCCACGAACGCCCACTCCGCATCCGTCCGCACATCGACCAACCGCGCCGACGTGTCGCTCTTCAACGCCTCGTACACCGCCACCGGCGACACATTCTCGACCATTTAACCCGCTCCCGACTCAAGCAACGACTCTATCAACGCCCCATAACGCCGCAGATGCTCGTCCATCCGCAACTCCCGTTCCGCAAACCCCCGCGCCCCCGCCCGGATCGACCCGGCCAGCGTCCGATCCTCCAGCACCTCGATCACCCGTTCCGCCAACCGCATCGGATCGAGGCACGGCGTCAACACCCCGCTCACCCCGTCCTCCACGAACTCCCGCACCGGCCCCGTATCGCTCGCCACGATCGCGCACCCGCACGCCATCGCCTCCCGCAGGCTCCATGACGCCACGAACGGGTACGTCAGATACACATGCGCGTCCAACCGCTGCAGCAGCGCAATGAACGCCGCATAGTCGATCTTCCCCGCAAACAGCACGCGCGCCGGGTCGAGCGGCCCGGTCTCGGCCAGCAGATGCGCCCGCCAGCTCGTCCCCTGCAGCGCCGCCCCATAGCTCACCCCATCGCCCCCCACCACGATCGCCTTCAGCCGCGGCCGCTCCCGCAACAGCGTCGGCAAAGCCCGCATCAACACATGGAACCCCCGATACGGCTCCAGATCGCGCGAAACGTACGTCACCAGCTCGTCCCCCGCCTCCACCCGGAACCCGGCCATCTCCAACACCCGCGCCCCGTCGCCGGGCCGACACAGATCCAGATCGACCCCCTCCGGCACCACGGTGATCCGCGCCTGCGCCCAACCCGGATACGTCCCATGCTGGAACCAAGTCGGCGTCTGCCCCGCCCCCGGATTGGTCAGCGCCAACAGATTGACCGCATTCTTCGCCCGCACCGCCGCCAGCGCGCGAGGCGGCAGCGGAAACTCCGGATCGAACCCGACATCGAGGCCCTCCGTCCGATAGAAGAACTCGAAATACCCAAGCACCGGCACGTCCGGCCAGACATCCCCGATGTCGAGCAGCTCGCCCCATCCGTGATGCCCGATCACGATGTCCGGCCGATACCCCATCGCCTTCAGCCGCCCCGCCGCCTCCGCCACCGCCGCCGCCCGCGCCATCGCCGACGTCAAGTCGGACGCCACCGCCCCATCCCCGCCCGGTGGCCCGCGATAGATCACCTTCCGCGCCCCCGCGATGTGGTTCGCGTTGTTCTCGGTGAGGAACAGCACCTCGTGCGCCGGGTCGCCGACGAGGTGCCGGACCATGTGCAGGAACTGCCCCGGAAAGTTCTGATGCACGAACAACACCCGCATCGGCCGCGCGCCGCTCACCGTTCCGATCAGCGCCCCGGCATCTCCTTGGGCACCAACACGACCTGGAACGCCTCCAGCGCCGCTAGGCTCGGCGCCTCGCACGGACCATCCCGCACCGGCCCGATCACCGCCCCATCCACGAACGTCGCCGACACCTCGAGCTCGAACGCCGCCGCCGCCGCCCCGCGCAGCCGCACATGCAGCCCCAACACCGGCAGCGACATCCCGCGGCTGCCGCAGAACTGCCCCGCCTCCGCCCACGGCGACATCCAGCCCCGCCCCAACACCGCCTGGTATTCCAGCTCGCCCGGCACGGCCAGCCGCAACGACTGCAGCGCGAACCCCTCGATCCAGCGCCGCGACCCGCGTTCGCCGATCCAGAGGCCGAACTGCCCCCCGACATCGCCGATGCCATAGACATGAGCCATCGCCTCGATCGGCCCCGGCGGCGGCGGAACCGGCACTGCCGTCCCGCTCCCCCCATCGTTCAGCCGCAACACCTGCAGCTTCGGCGCCTCCTGCACCGTCCCCGCCTCCTGATACACTGTCACCATCACGTCCGCCGCCCCGCCGATGACCCGCAACAGCGCCACGTTCGACTCGCGCGTCAGCCAGCCCTCCGCCCCGAACCCCACGATCTCGACCTTGCCCGACGCCACCCCGGGCGCCGCCGACAGCCGCACCGCCGGCAATCCTGACGCCCCGCCTCCACCCGACGCCCCGAACACGCAGTAAATGCCCGCCTCGAGCGCCATCAGGGTTGCCGATACCCGTAATTCCGTCGGCGGACGGGCGATGGATGGATCTGACATGGCTTATGGTTGCAGCCCGGCCGACGCCGATGCAAGCCGCACCAGCGCGTCGTTCACCCCCTCGATCGGCAGTCCCAACGGCAACAGCCACCCCCGCCTTGTCCGTCGGATCCGCTCCGCCGGCGCCCCTAGATCGAACGCCACCGCCGCCAGCCCGGCGCCCCACGCCCGACTCAGCGCGAAGCACCACGTCTCCGGCCAGATCGACGGGATGAACGCCACCGCCGCCCCCTGCGCCCGGATCAGCTCCACCGCCTCCGCCGGCGCATACCGCCCTGTCACGAACACCGGCCCCGCCGCCATCAGCCGCTCGTCATCCGCCGTCGTCCCACACACGACGAACTCCAGCGCCAACCCCCGCCGCCGCGCATCCGCCGCGCACGCGAGCAGCACCTCGAACCCCTTCTCGACCCCGATCGCCCCTACGACGCACACCCGCGCCACCCCGCCCGCTCGCGCGTCCACCGGCGGCCAAGCACCATCGTCCTCCCACGGCACCACCTCCGCCCGCACCGACGGGAAGTGCCGCCGCACCCGCCGCGCCATGTCCCCCGACGGCACCACCACCCGACGGCTCGCCGCCAGGTCTGCCGCCGACCGCGTCAGCAGCGCTTCCACCCCGATCGCCTCCGCCAGATTCGAGCCCGCCTCGGCCACGCACGCGACGCACGTCGCCACATCCGGCTCGCCGCAATATCGCCCCCCCGGCCCGATCAGCGCGATCCGCGGGCAGAACGCCGCCGCATCGTGCATCCAACTCTCGACCGGAACCCCCAGCAGATCCGCCAGCGCCAGCACCCCGTGATCGTGCCCCAGCAGATGGTGCACCTCGACGTGCTGCACCCCCTCCCCGCGCAATAACGCCGCTAACGCCGCCAACTCGCTCGGCACCGCGAACCGCAGATCGTCGAACCCCTCGACGCCGCATCCGCCCCCCCGCTGGCACCGGCACCAACACCACCGGCCGCACGCCCGCCGCGATCAACGCCGCCCCACGCGCCGCCACCAACTCGTCCACTCCCCCGCCCGCCCCGTGGCTCACCAGCACCACGGCCGCTTCCCGCCGACCCGCCGCCCACCGCGCCGCGTCCATCCGCCGCCGCGCCGCGAACAACGGGTCCGCCACCAGATGCGCCGTCACCAGCGCCGCATAGCCCGGATGATGCCGCTCCACGATCGCCTGGTTCCGCCGCCGCAGATCCGCCCGCCCAGCCCCGAACGACCGCCCCCCGAGATGCTCGACGAAGACATCCAGCGCCGCCACGTGCCCCCAGCCGCAGGCCCGTGCCCGCAGGCAGAACTCGCTCTCCTCGCCGTAACCTTGCGCGAACAGATCCTCCCGCAGCACTCCCACCTGATCGAGGCAGTCCCGCCGCACGAACAGGCAGAACCCCACCCCCACCGGCACCGGCGCTACCATCCCCACATTCACCCGCGCCGCCACCGCATCGAGCGCCGACCCGTCGTCACCCCCGCCATATGAGACGATCGTCCCGTCCCCCGAGAGCGGCGTCGCCGTCCCGATCGCCGCCCCCGAATACGCCGCCGCCCGCAACCGCTCGAGCCAGCCCGGCGGCACCACCGTGTCGCTGTTGAGCAGCACCACGTCTCGCCCGACCGCCGCTCGGATCCCGGTATTGGCTGCACCCGGAAACCCGGTCGTCGCCGCATGCCGATGCAGCCGGATCCGCCCCTCCTGCGCCAACCGGTCGAGCGCTGCCCGCAACCCCGCATCCGGCGACGCATCGTCGACCACATGCACGACGCTCTCCGCCGGCACGCTCACCAACACCGCCCGCAGCCCGGCGAGCGTCTCCGCCACCGCGCCATACACCGGCATCACCACATCGACCGCTCGCACGCTCAGATCGACCCGCGCCGTCTCCGCCCGCGGCAGGGCCGGCTCGATCCCGCGCCAGATCGGGCTACCGAGCAGATGCCGCCCCTCCGCATCGAGCACCGCGATCGGCGTTCCGAGCCCAGACAGAAGCGTCGCGTCGACCCCGATCCGCCGCGGCACTGCGGTGGGCGACAACCCCTCGACTCCGTCGACGATCTGCTCCGGCACCAGGCCGCAACGGCCGCCGGGCCCCTGCACCGTGAGCCGCGGTGCCCGCTGCGGATCCGAGGGATGCCAAGCCCATCCCCGCAAGCCGCCATCGATCTCCTCGACGAACCCCTGTACCGTGCGAAGCCCTCCAATGGGCAACGGGCTTCCGAGCGGCGCCTCACCCATGACGTCGACCGTGATCGTCTCACCGTGCTCGACCGGATCCGCCAAGTCGAACGCCTGGCCGTCGAGCCACGCGGACGGCACCGAAGGCGTCACGATCCGCAGCCGCCAGCCCGCATCGATGCCGCACCACCCCGACGATCCCGCCTCCGCCGCCCGCGCGGACACCGCCGCCAACTCCGGCGTTACGACCCCCGATCGCAGCGCCGCGCCAACCGATCGAGCCGCCCGATCGACAGCACCGCAGGCGAGTTCAGCGGCTGCAAGCGCCGTCCATGCCTGCGCACCGCCTCGTTCCTCCGCCAAAGGCTTCAACAGCTTCACCGCCCCAGCCGCGTCGCCGGCACTCAGCCGCAACGAGCCGAGCGTCAACGCGATGAGGTCGTCTCCAGGCAACAACCGCCGCGCTCGCTCCAGCCAGCGAAGCGCCTCGCCGACAGTGCCGGCCTCGCTCGCGATGAGCGCCCGCGACCACGCAGCCCAGCCCGGATCGTCCCGCCAAGGATGACCCGCGCGACCGCACCCCGGCTCAAGCGCGCTGCTGGACACTCGCGTTCGGCGCAGTGTCCGGCAGCACCTTCTGTGTCGCCGCATCACCCGGGGCCGGCGCGATGGCCAGCGCTGCGATGTCGCCCGCTGCCTCCGCGACGCCCGCTGCCAGCGCCCGCTGGAGCATGCCGAGCGCCGCCGCATGATCGACCATTCCCGCCAATCCTCGTGACAGATAACGCCCCATCATCAACAGCGCGAATGGATGGTTGTTGGCCGCCGCCTTCTCGAACCACCCCTGTGCCGCCACCCGGTCCACCGCGATGTCGTGCCCTCCGCCCAGCAGCGCACCCATCGCGAACTGCGCCCCTGGGTGCCCTTTCAGCGCCGCTGCCTCGAACAGCGCCATCGCCCCCGCATGGTCCCGCTCCCCGCCACGCGCATTGACCATCATCTCGGCCAACGTGACCTGCGCCTCCACCAGTCCGGCATCCGACGCGCGCTTGATCCACGCCCGGCCGCCCGCGAGATCCGTCTCGACGCCCTGCCCCTCTGCCAGCATGCGCCCATACCAGAGCTGCGCGTTGACTACGCCGTCCGCAGCCCGGCGCAACCACCCCGCCGCCGCCGCATAGTCGCGCTCGATCCCCACCCCGGTCGCCAGGCAGACCCCGTAATTGAACGCCGCCGTCAGATCGCCCTCATTGGCCGCCGCGGCGAACCATTCCTGCGTGCGAACCCGATCTTCCGCCTGACCACCACCTCGCAGCACGAGATCGGCCAGGCTCGAGCGCGCCAGCTTGTCGCCGCGTTCGCCGGAGATACGAAACCATCGCGCGGCCTCGATCTCGTCGCGCGGCACGCCAGCACCGGTCGTGTACAATGTGGCAAGCGTCCGCGCCGCTGCCGCGTGCCCGCTTTCCGCCGCCCGGGTATACCACGTCGCCGCCTCGGCGTAGTTCGGCGGCAACTCACCGCCTCTGGCATAAAGATCGCCGACCAGCGCCGCTGCTTCCGCATCCCCCGCCAACGCCGCACGCCGCAGCCAGGTCTCCCCGTTGGTCGTATCTCGTGGCACCCCGCGCCCTTCGAACAACGCCAATCCCCATTTCGCCTGGCCTTGGCGAACGCCTCGTTCCGCCGACTGCTTGAAGTAGGCCGCCGCGGCGGTGAGATCCTTCTCGAGCCCTACCCCGTTCTCGAGCGCCACGCCGTAGAGATACAGCCCGAGCGGAACCATCGCGGCGGCTGCCCGCTTCAACATCGCGGTCGCCTCGATCTGCTGCGGCTCTTCCTTGGCCGTGCGCATCAGCGCGAGACCGTGCCCCAGCGCACCCTGCGCACTGCCCGCCTCGGCCGCTGCGCAATACCATCTATCTGATGCCGCAAGGTCGCGAAGCGCCGGCGGACCAGAGATGAACAGATACCCGAGCAGCGATTGCGCGTCGGCATGGCCTGCATTGGCCGCCATCAAGCCATAATGCCGCGCGCGCTCGAAATCCGGCTCACCACGGTCGAAATCGCTCGATAGCGGCGAGCCCGGAATCATCTCCGCAGCCCGTCCCGCGCCGGTCAGATACAGCGCCGCCAACAGCGCCTGGGCGTCCACCTGCCCGGCGCTGGCTGCTTTCTCGAGCCAGACCGACGCCGTATGCCGGCTCGGCGGCACGCCTTTGCCGTCCATGTAGGCGCGGCCGACCCAATACTGCGCGTCAGCATTGCCCTTGTCGGCAGCCGCCGCGAAAACCGCGAAGCCCGGCGCCGCATCGCCCGCCTTCGCTCGCGCGATCGCCTCGCGCAACCGCGTCGCCGGAGACAACGAAGCAGCCAACCGTCCAAACATCCGAGCCAACCCTACCCCGCCAGTAAACGCGCTTGACCCAGGCGATCGTCGCCGGTCACGGTTCCCGCATCCCATCCATGAACGCCGGCAACACCCGCGACAGCAAGTAGCGCACCAGCGTCCGCTTCCCGACCTTGATGTCGGCCGTCAACGGCATACCCGGCGTGACGCGGAACCAACTCGGGATGTCATGCAGATGCGTCGCGTCCAACGTCACGCGCGCGCGGTAATACGACGTCCCGAGCGGCCGTGGCTGCACTGGCTGCGATCCACGCTTGGGCTGCTGATCTTCAGGCGCGGTCGAGAAACTATCCGGGCTGATGACCCGCACCACCCCTTCGACCGTCCCGTATGTCGTATAGGGCAGTGTATCGAGTTTGAGGTTGGTCGGGTCGCCGGGGTGGATGTAGCCGGCATCGGCACCGGCGACGTTGATTTCAGCCTCCAGCGGCGCGTCCATCGGCACCAGCGTGATCAGCTGCTCGCCGGATTGCATCACCGATCCCGGCGAGACCTTCGCCACCGTCAGCACCGTTCCATCCTGATCGGCCCGAAGCTCGACCAACTCGCGGCGCAACTTCGCCTTTTTCAGGTTCTCGAGAGCGTCGCTCAGCTTACGGCTCTGCTCGGTCAATTCCTGTCCGACTTGCCCACGCCAATTCTCGTTGTAGGCGTCCCGCTCCGCCTGCAACGCCTGCATGTCTCTCTGCGCCTGTGCCGCCTGTGCGGACGCCCCGTCGAAGCCGCGCTTGACCTCGAGACGGCTATCTGTCGCCTGCAAGCGATTCAGTTGACTACCGACCTGAAGGTGCTCGAGTTCACGACGCTTCTCCTCAACCTCGGCAGCGACTTTCAGCCGTTCGGAATAGCCGTACGCATCCGATACCGCGCGCTGGATCTGACTCTGCAGGCTATTCAACTTCTGCGCATAATTTTCGTTTTTGAACGACCGCTCTGCCAGGTGCTGCAGATAGAGTGCCCCCTGAAGCGCGGCCATGGGGCTGTTGTCGGCCGGGTGATAACTCGTCCCGTTCGCTTCGGCGTTCAGACGATCGACCTCCGCCTGCAGGCTGGCCACCTGCGACTGTAGCGCGCCGAAATCTGCCGTCGCGAATGTCGGGTCCAGCCGTGCCAGAACCTGCCCCTTGCTGACTTGGTCGCCCTCATGCACGTCGATCGAACGGATGATCGCCGTCTCGAGCGGTTGTACAACGCTGGTAGCGCTGAGCGCGATGATCCGCCCCTGCGCCGTCACCACTTTGTCGATCGGGATGAGGGACGCCGCCGCGAAGCAAGCGCCCACCAAGGACGCCACGATCCAAGTCACCGGCCGTGCGAGGTACAAGACCGGTTCGACCGTCAGCGCCCCGCTCGGCGAGTGGAAGTCCAGCAGCATCGGCACCTGATCGTCACCGGGCCGCTTCGCCAGGACCGGCTTGCCGCCATTGAGCGTCAAACTCATGACTGACCTCCCTGCGCCAAGACCGGCACGAACTGGCCAGGCCGGGCCATCCCGCCGCCATCGACGTGCCGGTTCTGCTGAGCCCAGAGCAGACGGTAGATGGAACAACGCTCGAGCAGGATGCGGTGTGGCGCCATGTCCACGACGGCCCCGCGGTCAAGAACCAATATCTGGTCGCAATCGACCAGCGACGATAGGCGGTGCGAGACCACCACCATCGTGCGACCCTTGCTCAAGCGCACCAGGTTCGCGTTGACTAGCGCCTCGCTCTCCGGGTCGAGCGCGCTGGTCGCCTCGTCGAGGATCATCAGCTTGGGGTCGGCAATGACGGCGCGCGCGATCGCCAGCCGCTGCCGTTGCCCGCCGGACAGGTTTGCCGAGCCCTCTTCGATCCAGGTATCGTAGCCGCTTGGCAGCCGCTCGATGAACTCTTCCGCCCCGGCCAGCCGGGCCGCGCGGACCACGTCGTTCGACGTCAGCCCAGGCCGCCCCGCCGTGATGTTGTCGCGCACGGTCCCGCGGAACAGGAAATTGTCCTGCAGCACGACGCCGAAGCTGCGGCGCAGATGCGTCAGGTTGATCTCGCGCATCTCGCTGCCATCGAGCTTGAGGAAGCCCGAATAATCGCGGTTGATGCCCTGCAACAGCCGCATCAGCGTGCTCTTGCCGGACCCGCTCCGCCCGACAACGCCGAGCATCGTGCCGGCCGGGACTTCAAAGCTCACCCTGTCCAAAGCGGGCAGCTTGGCGCCTGGATAGGTAAACGTCAGATCTTCGAACTTGACAGCCCCCGACAAATGCGGCCGCAGCCCGCCCATCATCGCCGCTGTCTCGCTCGGGTTGTTCAACACCATCGAGACCTGCGCGACCGACGCCCGCACGTCCTCGAAATCCTCGATCAGCTTAGCTAGCCCGACGAGCGGTTGCGTGACGCGCGCGCCGAGCATCATGAACGCGACCAGACCGCCGACGGCGATCCCGGTGGTGTCGTTCAGTGCAATATAGGCACCGAGCATGATCACGCCGCGCTGGATGAAGCTCTCGATCGGGTTGATCAGGGTTTGCGGCCAGTTCGCCAGCCGTCCGGCCTGCAGCTTCAACCGGCCAGCCTCGGCCGTCCGTTCGTCCCACTCCGTCCGCCGCTGCGGCTCGAGCGCCAGCGACTTCACCGTCCGGATCCCATGCACGGTCTCGACCATCGTCGAGCCCTTGAGGCTTTCGGCCATCGTCAACTTGCCCACGACCCGGCGCAGCGACGGAAGAAACAGCAGAATGATGCCCGTGATCAACGCCGCGCAGACCAGCACGATCCACGCCAGCGTCGGCTCCATCCAGAACAGGAACGGGATCAGGATCACCAGCGTGAACATGTCGAGGAACGTGCCCATCAACTTCCCGGTCAGGAACTCGCGGACCTTCCACACTTGCGCGATGCGATAGTTGATCTGTCCCGCCGGGTTCTTCTCGAAATAGTCGAGCGGCAGTGCCAGCAGGCGGTTGAACACATGCAGGTTCAGCCGCGCATCGACCCGTGTCGACACGACCTGCACCAACTCCCGCCGTGCATAGCCGAGCAGGGTCTCATAGACGGTGACGATGCCGAGGATCACGCTGAGCAGAACCAACGTCGACAGGCTGTGGTGCACCACCACGCGGTCCACGACCGTCATCACCAGAAGCGGCGGCACGATAGTCAGTGTGCTGATGGTGATCGAGGCGATGGCGACGTCGCGCAGCGAACGGCGCTCCCCGAACACGAGATTCATGAGCCACCGGAAGGTGAACGGCACGTCGGCCTCGGACTCGCCACGGACGCGGCGGATCAGCAACGCTTCGCCGCTCCAGGATTGCCGCAAGCGGAACTCATCGACGGCGACGGCGAACTCGTGGGATTTCTGACGCGGGTCGAGGATCCAGACGACGTTGCGCGCCGGGTCCGCCCCGATCATCAGCCCGGCGGTGCCGTCTTTGAAGAGAAGGATCACCGGCGGCGGTGGCCGGGTGGCGCCGACGAGCTTGAACAGCGATTTCCAGCCCAGTTTGTCGGTTCGCGCATGCAGCCCTTCCTGCATGGCCCACTCCGCCAGCGACGCCGGCGACGGCATCGTCTCTCCGCTCCGCGCGCGATAGTCCGACGCGTTCAGATCCACGCCGTGATGCCGCGCGGCCGCGACCACGGCAAGCAACCGAGTTTCCGCCGCAGGCGGCAACGCGCTCGCACCGATCGTGTCGGCATCAATTTTCGGGTCAGCGGAATCGACCGGGATCGCGATGGGGCCGGAAAGGTTCAACGGACGTTCCTTCACTCGGGCCGCTGCTATCTCGTTGGGCCAGCGGCGTTAGCACGAAGTTTGCGCTGAACTGTATAAAAATGAGTTAACCAGCACTTGCGCGTTGCACGGCGCGGCGGCCTGACCTTTGATGCCGGCATGGAAATCCTAGCTGCCACCGTGGCCGACATTCCCGAGATCCAGTCTATCTACGCCCATCATGTCCTGAATGGGGCGGGCACCTTCGAGGAGATCCCACCTCCGGTCGAGGAAGTGCAGCGACGCTTCGACGGCATCGTCAGCCGCGGCTGGTCATATCTCGTGGCGCGCGACGCGACCGGGGTGCTCGGCTACGGGTATTTCGCGCAGATCCGCGAGCGGTCGGCTTATCGCTTCACCGCCGAGGACAGCGTCTATGTGAGAGACGACGTGCGGGGCCAAGGCGTCGGCAAGGCGCTCGTGGCCCGCTTGCTCGAGGAGGCGGAGAAGCAAGGCTTTCGGCAGATGGTCGCCGTGGTCGGGGATTCCGAGAACGTCGGCTCGATCGGGATGCACGCTTCGCTCGGATTTCAGCGCGTCGGCCTACTTCGCGCCACCGGTCTGAAATTCGGCCGCTGGGTGGACGCCGTCTACATGCAGCGCCCGCTCGGCCGCGGCGATCACGACATGCCGGACTAAGCGTCGACCAGCCGGAACCGCGCCGAGGCCACCGGGTCGTTCCGCAACGCCGACCAGACCTCCATGTCGCCCTCCGCCGTCGCCGTCACCGCGACGACCCGGCGGAAGAAGCCGATCTCCCCCCGCGCGCGCCGCTGGAATAGCCGATCCAACGCCACCGCCGCCGGACCCCGCGCGACACAACAAGCGCAGCCCGGCGCATGCGCCCCCGGCACCGGCACGAAGCCCTCCCGATCGCCTACCTGCCGCGGCTCACCTTCGACAAGGGCAGCATCGCCCTCCCCGATCTCAGAGAAACCCGCCAACACCACCGGCACCCGCGCATCAACAGACCATGTCATCACGTAGACATAAGGATATACTTATGTCATTAAAAGGTATGGAAACCATTCTTACTGCGCTGCGGGCGTGTGCTGAGCCGACGCGGTTGCGGTTGTTGGCGCTGGCGGCGCGGGGGGCGTTCTGCGTGGTCGAGCTGACCGACATTCTTGGGCAGTCGCAGCCGCGTTTGTCCAGGCATTTGAAGCTGTTGTGCGATGCCGGCGTGCTCGAGCGGGTGCGGGAAGGGTCGAACGTGTGGTTCGGGCTGCCGCCGGAGTCCGGGATGGTGCACGAGTTGCTGGCGCGGGTGCCGGAGGACGATCCGGTGTTGGCGGCGGATCGGCGAGCGGCGGCGCGGGTGGTGGCGGAACGGGCGCGGGTGGCATCGGCGAGCTTCGTTAAGCAAGGCGCGGATTGGGACGAGATGCGGGCGCTGGCGCTGCCGGCCAGCGTGATCGAGGAAGCGGTGCTGTCCTTGCTGCCGGACGAGGGTGTCGGGCAGGTGTTGGACATCGGGACCGGGACCGGGCGGATGCTGGAACTGCTGGCGCCGCGGGTGCGCAGCGGGCTCGGCGTCGATGCGAGCCGGGCGATGCTGGCGCTGGCGCGCGCCCGCTTGTCGAAACCGGGGCTCGGCCACTTATCGGTACGGCAGGCGGACATGTACAGCCTGCCGGTGGCGCGGCGGTTCGATCTCGTGCTGATGCACATGGTGCTGCATTACGCCGAGGACCCGGCGGCGGCGCTGGCCGAGGCGACACGGGTGCTGGCGCCGGGCGGCAGGCTGATCGTGGTGGATCTGCTGCGGCACGACTGGACGGCGGTGACGGACCGGCTGGCGCATCGCTGGCCGGGGTTCGGGGATGACGAGATGGCAGGGTTGATGGAAGAGGCCGGGTTACGGCCGGACAAGGCCCTGTCGGTGAATGGAACGTTAGAGACAAAGCTCTGGGCTGCGATCCTCCCGATGGAGGCTGCGGCCGAGACACAGAAAATGGAATTCGCGCTATGACCCGCCCGCATCTACTCGACGCGCTTCGTGATCAGGTCCTGCTTTGCGACGGGGCGATGGGCTCGCGGGTGCAGGCGCTCGACCTCCAGATCGAGCGCGATTATTGGGGACAGGAGAACTGCACGGAGGTGCTGAACCTGTCGCGGCCGGACCTCGTGCGGGAGATCCATCGCGGGTATTTCGAAGCCGGCGCCGACATGGTGGAGACCAATACGTTCGGCGGCTCGCCGCTGACGCTGGCGGAGTTCGACCTGCAGGGCCGCACGCACGAGATCAACAAGGTCGCGGCGGAACTGGCGCGCGAAGCGGCCGAGACGTTCTCGGATGGGCGGCACCGCTGGGTGGTGGGCTCGGTCGGGCCGGGCACCAAGCTGCCGTCGCTCGGCAACATCGCCTATGACCCGCTGGAGGCTGCGCTGGCCGAGCAGGCGCGCGGGCTGATTGCCGGCGGCGTGGACGCCATCCTGATCGAGACGTGCCAGGATACGCTGCAGATCAAGGCGGCGGTGAATGCGGCCAAGATCGCGCGCAAGGAGGCCGGCAAGGACACGCCGATCTTCGTGCAGGTGACGGTGGAGACGACCGGGACGCTACTGGTGGGGCCGGATATCGCCGCGGCGGCGACGGTCATTGATGCGTTGGACGTGCCGTTGATCGGGCTGAACTGCGCGACGGGGCCGCAGGAAATGGCCGAGCACGTGCGGTGGCTGGCGGCGAACTGGCGCGGGATGCTGTCGGTGCAGCCGAACGCCGGGTTGCCGGAGCTGGTGGATGGGCAGACGCGATACCCGCTGGATGCGGCGCAGATGGCGAGCTGGGTGGAGCGGTTCATCAGTGAGGATGGACTTAACCTGATCGGCGGCTGCTGCGGGACGTCGGTGCCGCATATCCAGGCGCTGGATGCGATGCTGCGGAAGCGGGGCGGTTCCAACTATCGGCCGGCGCCAGTGGCGCGGAAGCCGGTTTGGGTGCCTGCAGTGGCGAGCCTGTATGGGCAGACAGCGCTGCGGCAGGAGAACAGCTACTTCTCGATCGGCGAGCGCTGCAACGCCAACGGGTCGAAGAAATGGCGCGGGCTGCAGGAGATCGGCGATTGGGACGGCTGCGTCGCCATGGGGCGCGAGCAGATCGCCGAAGCGTCGAACAGCCTGGACATCTGCACCGCGTTCGTCGGGCGGGACGAGCTGGCCGAGATGACCGAGGTGATCACGCGGTTCACCTCGAGCGTGAACTCGCCGCTGGTGATCGACAGCACGGAGACGCCGATCATCGAGGCGGCGCTGAAGCTGCATGGTGGGAAGGCCATCATCAACTCGATCAACTTCGAAGAAGGCGAAGGCGCGGCGCGGGATCGACTGACGCTGGCCAAGAAGTTCGGCGCGGCGGTGATCGCGCTGACGATCGACGAAGTCGGCATGGCCAAGACGCCGGACGACAAGCTCAGGATCGCGCGGCGGCTGATCGCAATCGCCGAGGAGTTCGGGCTGCCGCAATCGGATCTGATGATCGACCCGCTGACGTTCACGGTGGCGACCGGCAACGAGGACGACCGCAAGCTCGGGCAGTGGACGCTGGAGGGCATCAAGCTGATCCGCGACGAGTTCCCGGACGTGCAGATCGTGCTCGGGCTGTCCAACATCAGCTTCGGGCTCAACCCGGCGGCCCGCGCGGTGCTGAACTCAGTATTCCTCGATCACGCGGTCAAGGCGGGGATGACGGCGGCGATCGTGCACGTCAGCAAGATCCGGCCGTTGCATCTGATCGCGGCCGAGGAGGTGAAGGTCATGGAAGACCTGATCTTCGATCGGCGCGAGGGCGATTACGATCCGCTGAAGAAGCTGCTGGAGATGTTCGCGGACCGCAAGGCGGCGGATGCGGTCAAGAAGGTGCGGGCGGAAACGGTTGAGGGGCGGTTGAAGGACCGGATCGTCGATGGCGACCGCAAGGGGCTGACCGAGGAGCTGGACGAGGCATTGGTGAAAATGCCGCCGCTGGACATCATCAACACGGTGCTGCTGGACGGCATGAAGGTGGTGGGCGAGCTGTTCGGGGCGGGCAAGATGCAGCTGCCGTTCGTGCTGCAATCGGCCGAGACGATGAAGGCGGCGGTGGCGCATCTTGAGCCGCTGATGGAGCGGGTCGAGGGGCAAGAAAAGGGCACCATTGTGCTGGCGACCGTAAAGGGCGACGTGCACGACATCGGCAAAAACCTGGTCGACATTATCCTGACCAATAACGGCTACCGGGTGGTGAACCTCGGCATCAAGGTGACGCTGGCCGACATGGTCGCGGCGGCCAAGGAGCATCGGGCGCATGCGATCGGCATGTCCGGACTGCTGGTCAAGAGCACCGTGGTGATGCGCGAGAACCTCGAGGAGATGGCGCGGCAGGGGCTCGAGATTCCGGTGATGCTGGGCGGGGCGGCGCTGACGCGCAACTACGTCGAGGATGATTGCGTGCGGGCCTATGCGTGCGGCCGGGTCGCGTATGCGCGGGACGCGTTCGACGGGCTGAGCCTGATGGACAAGGTGACGGGCAACGGGTTCGACGATTACCTGGCGGCGTTGCAGTCCAAGCGGTCGGGCAAGGCGCGGAACACCAGCCGGACGCTGGGTCAGGCGGATCAGAAGGCGTTCAAGCCGGTGGACGTCGCGGCGGTGCAGGCGCGGCGGCGGCGGCTGACGCAGGATGTGCCGGTGATGGAGCCGCCGTTCTGGGGCGCCAAGGTGATCGAGGCGCCGGCCAAGGCGATCGTACCGTTCCTGAACGAGCGCAGCCTGTACCAATTCCAGTGGGGCTTCCGGAAGCAGGGGCGGACGCTGGAGGAGTTCCTCGGCTGGGCCAAGCAGGAGCTGCGCCCGGTGATGCGGCGGATGCTGCAGATCTGCGAGCAGGACGACATCCTGCGGCCGCAGGCGGCCTATGGCTATTGGAAGGCGGCAGGCCAGGGCAACGATCTGATCGTGTTCGAGCAAGACGGGACCACGGAGGTTTGCCGGTTCGCGTTGCCGCGGCAACCGCGGGAGGATGGCGAGTGCATCGCCGACTTCTTCCGCGACGTGGACGATGCCGAGCGGGACGTGATCGGGTTGCAGGTCGTGACCGTGGGGCAGAAGGCCAGCGACACGGCGCGGGTGTGGTTCGAGGATAACCGCTACCAGGACTACCTGTACCTGCACGGGCTGTCGGTCGAGATGGCCGAGGCAATGGCGGAGTACACGCATAAGCGCATTCGGGCGGAACTCGGCTTCGCCGGCGAGGACGACCGCGACATGGAGAAGATGCTGAGCCAGGGGTATCGCGGATCGCGCTACTCGTTCGGCTATCCCGCCTGCCCGCGGTTGGAAGATCAGGCGCCGTTGCTGCAGTTGCTGGGGGCCGAGCGGGTCGGTGTGTCGATCTCGGACGAGTGGCAGTTGCATCCGGAGCAGTCGACGAGCGCGATCGTCGTGCTCAACCCGCGGGCGAAGTATTTCTCGGTCTAGCCCGGCGGCTCAACCGCCTGTCACAACAGGCGGCTGAGCAACCGGGCTCGCAACTCCTGCACGCGCTGAAATGGGCCGCGGCGGTGCCAGGCAGGGCGATCGATCGTGTGGGATCGTTGGCGGTCTGCGGTGAATAGCGCCTCCATCTTTTGGCCAAACGCCGGCCCGAGGATGATGGCGTCGATCTCGTTGTTCCAGATCGCGCTCCGCCAATCCAGATTGGCGGAGCCGACGGCCGACCAGGCGCCGTCGATCACCGCGGTCTTGGCGTGCAGGATGCGGGCCTGGCGCTCGTGGATCTGGACGCCGGCATCCAGCAACTCGCCGTAATTCGATCGGCCGGCCCAAAGCGCCATGGTGCTGTCGCTCTCGCCGGGCACGATGAGCTGGACGTCGACGCCGCGGCGGGCGGCGGCTTCGAGCGCATGCAGCATGTCGGGCGTGGGGACGAAGAAGCCGGTGGTCAGGTGCACGGAGCGTTGCGAGAGCGCGATGCTGGCAAGCAGCGTGCGGTAGATCAGCGGCTGGCCATCCTCCGGCGCGCCGTCGATGGCTTGGACGAGCAGGTCGCCGACGGGCAGCACCGGCGGCGATGGCGCGGGCGGCAGCGGGCGGCCGTGCTGGTCGCGCCAGGTGTCGGCGTAGAAGTGCTCGAACTGGGCCACGACCGGGCCTTCGATCCGCACGTCGGTATCGCGCCAGGCCTGGTCGTCCGGGCTGGTGCCGCGGGGCGCCGGCGCGTTCTCGTAGACCTTGCTGATGTTGACGCCGCCGGTGATGCAGACGCGCCCGTCCACGCAAAGCAGCTTGCGGTGATCGCGCCGGTTCGGGTCGATCGGCACGCGCCCGTTCGGGCGAATGGGGTTGTATTCGAGGGTTTCGACGCCGGCGGCGCGGAGGCGGTCGAAGATGGCCTGATTGGTGCCGACAGCGCCCCACGCGTCGTAGATCAGGTTGACGGCGACGCCGCGGGTGCGAGCCGCGATCAGGAGATCGGCGAACTGGCCGCCGGCCTGGTCGTCGAACTCGTAGCTTTCCATGTCGATGCGGGTTTGCGCGTGTTCGATGATGTCGCGCATCGCGGCAAAGGTCGCGGGCCCGTCGACCAGAAGCTCGACCCGGTTGCCGGGCACAAACGGATGGTGCGCGTACAACTCACCCTGCCGGCGCATGAGGGCGACGCTGTCGGTGGGCACGGCCCCGGATTGCGCGAGGCCGTTGATGCGCAACACCTCGGAATCAAGGCCCGGCGGCACCGGCATGGGGGCGCAACCGGACAGGAGGAGCATCGCCGCACCGGCGAGTAGAAGATGACGGTGGATCATGACGCCCTGGGTTCTTGGGCAACCATATCGGTTTAAAAAAGTGTAAAATTCTTGTCGGAGCGGTGTCGCGGGCGTGGCGACATCAACATCAGAACAAGATCAGGATCGCGCTGGTCAGCGTCATGGTCGAAATGGCGATGGCGGCGAACATACGCTCGGCACGGGAGGGCGGACGGTCAACGAGCGCGACGGCAGCGCGGGCGCGAAGCGGGTGACGATTGGGCATGAACACATCCTCGGCTGATACGAGGCAGTGTGCAGGCAAGAGATGAATGAAGAATTACGGGCGAGGTGGTCAGCCTCGCCCGGTTAAAAATTCCTACTGTGCTTGGGCGCTGGCGTCGCTGCGGGTGGCGCCGACGCGGGCGGCGAGAGCGGCGGACATGAAGTCGTCCAGGTGGCCGTCGAGGACAGCGGCCGGGTTGCCGGTTTCGACACCGGTGCGGAGGTCCTTTACCAGTTGGTATGGCGCCAGAACGTAGCTGCGGATCTGGTGACCCCAGCCGATGTCGGTCTTGGCGTCCTCCTGGGCGGCGGAGACGGCTTCGCGCTTCTCCAGTTCGCGCTCATACATCTTGGCCTTCAGCATGACCAAGGCGGTCGCGCGGTTGCGGTGCTGGCTGCGGTCGGTCTGACAGGCGACGATGATGCCGGTGGGGATGTGGGTGATGCGGATTGCGGAGTCCGTCTTGTTGACGTGCTGGCCGCCGGCACCGGAGGCGCGGAAGGTGTCGACCTTGAGGTCGGCCGGGTTGATCTCGATCTCGATGGTGTCGTCGACGACGGGATAGACCCAGACACTGGCAAAACTGGTTTGACGGCGGGCGTTGGCGTCGAACGGGCTGATGCGGACCAGGCGATGCACGCCGGCCTCCGTCTTGAGCCAGCCATAGGCGTTGGGGCCGGAAACCTGCAGCGTGGCGGATTTGATGCCGGCCTGCTCGCCGTCGCTCTGCTCCATGAGCTGGACCTTGTAGCCATGCTGCTCGGCCCAGCGGGAGTACATGCGGGCGAGCATCTCGGCCCAATCCTGCGCCTCCGTGCCGCCGGCGCCGGAGTTGACCTCGAGATAGGCGTCGAAGGCATCGGCTTCGCCGGAGAGTAGGCTCTCAATCTCGCGGCGCTTAGCTTCCTCGAGGATGCGCGTCAGGGACGCACGGGCGTCGGTCGCCATGGCAGCGTCGCCCTCTTCCTCGGCCATGGCGATCAGCTCGACACTGTCGGCGGCCTCGCGCTCCATGGATTGCAGGCCCTCGACCAGGCCGGCGATGCGGTTGCGCTCGCGCATCAGGGTCTGGGCGGCGGTCGCGTCATTCCACAGGGCGGGGTCTTCGGCTTGGGCGTTCAGCTCCTCTAGGCGGCCGATGGCGACATCCCAGTCAAAGATGCCTCCGGAGCAAGGCGAATGTCTGCTGAAGCTGCGCGTTGAGGTCGTCGGATTCCGTGGACATGGTTGCTAATATAGCCCGCCCACGCCGCTATCAACGCCGTATCCTGGGCCGGTCGGTCCGCCGCTGACTTCGGTGCCGCCGCTGCTGGGGACGTCACCGCCGCCAATGGTGCCTTGGCTGGCGCCGGGCTGCTGGTCGAGCTTGAACGCGTCGACGCGCTGGCCGAAGCTGCTGTCCCAGCTGGAGAGCTTGACGGTGTCTGGCATCTTGAACTGCAGGTTGGGCCGGTTCTTGAGCGCGGTGGCCATGTAATCGTGCCAGATCGGAGCGGAGATGCTGCCGCCGGTCTCCTTGTCGCCCAGGCTGGTGTTGTTGTCGAAACCGACCCAGACCGCCGTGACCAGGTCCGGGGTGAAGCCGACGAACCAGGCGTCGTTGAAGTCCTGGCTGGTGCCGGTCTTGCCGGCGATGGCGCGGCCGAGCCCGGCGCCGGCAGCGTAACCGGACCCTTTGGTGACGACCCCCTGCATCATGGTGACGAGTTGAGCGACGCTGGCCGGGTCGGCGATGACGCGGCGGTTGTCGACCACGCTGGGCGGCTTGGACGGATCCTGACAGCCCTGACACTCGATGCCGCCGGGCCGCCAGATCAGCTTTCCAGCGCGATCCTGCACGCTGTCGACCAGCGAGGGAAGCACTTCGCGGCCGCCCATTGCCAGGCCGGCATAGGCGGAAGCCTGCCGCAGGACGGTGGTCTCGACCGCGCCGAGGGCGGCGGAGAGCACCTTGGGCATGCCATCCACGACGTGGAACGCCATCGCGTTCTGGGCGACCGCGTCCATGCCGACCTTGTCGGCGAGGCGGACGGTGACGAGGTTGAGCGACTTCTCCAATGCGATCCGCATTGGGGTCGGGCCGCTGAACGTCATGCCGTAATTGTTGGGGCGCCAGATGCCCTGAGCGGTCTTGAGCTCGAAGGGGGCGTCGAGCACCTTTTGGCTGGGCGAAAAGCCAGCTTCCAGCGCGGTCAAGTAAACCATGGGCTTGAAGGAGCTGCCGGGCTGGCGCTCGGCTTGGGTCGCGCGATTGAATTGGCTGGCGTCGAAGCTGAAGCCGCCGACCATGGCAACGACACGACCGGTCTGTGGCTCGAGCGAGACGAGCGCGCCCTGCACCTCAGGAATTTGCCGGAGAAGGACGCGGTCACTGCGGGATTTACCGTCGGCGGCGGGCTGCGGTTCCACCATCACGAGATCACCGACGGATACGACGTCGCGCATGATCCGTGGCGCCGGGCCGCGGCTGGTGCCGTGGCGCAAGCGGGCCCAGCCGACATCGGCAAGGGACAGCGTGCCAGTGTGGGATTGTCCACCGCCAACGCTGCCGCCGGTGCGCTCGATCCAGCCGAGCTTGGCCTCGCGCGGGTCAACGGAGAGAACGACGGCGAGGCGCCATTCCGGCAACATGCCGGGCGGGCGGGCGGTGTCGGCGAGGCGGTTGCTCCAGCCTTCGGCCATCGACGCCTCGCCGGCGAGATGACCGACCGGGCCGCGCCAGCCGCCATGGCTGCGGTCATAGGCCATGAGGCCGGCCCGCAGGGCCTTGTCGGCGGCGGTCTGGAGCACCGGGTCGAGGCTGGTGCGGATGGCGTAACCGCCAGTGGTGGTCACGTCAGCGCCGAAATGGTCGATCAGCTGGCGACGGACCTCCTCCGCGTACCATTCGCCGCCGGCGACCGGCTCCTGCCGGCGGAAGGCGGCGGGCTGGATCGGCGTAGCTTTGGCGGCCTGGGCCTGGGCGACAGAGATGGCCTTGTCGTCGGTCATGCGGTCCAGCACCCAGTCGCGGCGGATCTTGGCAGCCTCGGGATTGCGGAACGGATTGTAGTTGTTGGGCGCCTTGGGCAGCACGGCGAGGAAGGCGGCCTCGGGCAGGGTCAGCTCGTCGAGCGTCTTGTTGAAGTACGACGCGGCGGCAGCGGCGACGCCGTAGGCCTGTTGGCCGAGATAGATCTCGTTGAGGTAGAGCTCGAGCACGTGCTCCTTGCTCATCGTCTCGTCGATGCGAAGCGCGAGGATCAGTTCCTTGATCTTGCGAGACACGCTGACCTCGTTGCCGAGAAGCATGTTCTTGGCGACCTGCTGCGTGATGGTCGAGGCGCCGATCGGGCGGCGGCCGCTGCCGTAGTTCATAACGTCGTTGAGCCCGGCGCGGGCGATGGCCAGCGGGTCGACGCCGCGATGGGTCCAGAACTTCTGGTCTTCGGCGGAGATGAAGGCCTGCTTGACGATCTCCGGGATGGCGCCGATGGGCACGAAGATGCGACGTTCGGTGGCGAACTCGGCGAGCAGGCGGTCGTCGCCGGCATAGACGCGGCTCATGACTTTGGGCTGGTAGGTCCTGAGGCCGTCGAGGGACGGGAGTTCGGCGGCGTATCGCTGATAGGTGTGCCAGGCGAAGGCGCCGGCGGCGAGGCCGCCGAGCAGGCCGATCAGCAGGAATAGGCCGATGACGCGGCGGACGAATTGCCAGAAGCCGAAGCCGCTCCGTGACGGACGCTTGTCGCGCCGCCCAGGCGTACCGGGAGACGGTCCGGCACCCAGCCGATCGCCCGCGGTCACGCCGCTCACCTCACCCTTGCTCGCCATGTCGTCTCGTACCTTTACCTTAACTCGCGTCCGGCCTCAGCCGGCTGCGATATGCGCCTCTGGACCGCGAGAATCGAGATAGCCTTCGATGGCGCGGCGCAGAGCTGCTGCGATGATGACCCGATGTTGCGGGCGACGGAGCGCGGCCTCGTCCTGCCGGTTGGACATGAAGCCCATCTCGACGAGGATGCTGGGGATCTCGGCGGCACGCAGGACCATGAAGTGAGCGTGCCGCGCCGGGTTGGCCAGCAAGCCGATCTGAGGCTCAAGCGCGCCGACCACCTGCCGGGCAATGCGCGCCGAGCCGGCGCGGGTCTCGGCGCGGACGAGGCTGGACAGGATGTTCGCGACATCGGGCGTGACGTCGCGGAAGCGCGGGCCGCCAAAGCGGTCGGCAGCGTTCTCGCGCCGGGCGAGGGCGGCGGTCTGCGCGTCCGACGCAGCGTCGGCCAGCGTGTAGACACTGGCGCCGCGGACGCCGGGATCGGCCAGGGCGTCCGCGTGCATGGAGACGAACAGGGCGGCGCCATGCGCCTGGGCGATCTCGACGCGGTCACGCAACTGCAGGAACACGTCCCGGCCGCGGGTGAGCGCGACCCGGCAGCGCGCGCCGGCGCCGAGCTGCCGGCGGAGTTCCTCGGCGGCGGCGAAAGCGACGTGTTTCTCGTAGGTGCCGCTGACGCCGATGGCGCCGGGGTCCTTGCCGCCATGGCCGGGGTCGAGCACGACCAGTGGCAGCGGCGGACCGGCCTTGCGGCGGGAGGGTCTTGGCGCGGCGGCATGGGCCGGGTCATGGGCGAGCGACAGGCCAGCCACCATGGTGGCGGCCTGCAGCAGACGACGGCGCAGGATGGGGACGGGCTCGTGCACCGGGCCAGTATAACACGCCGGAGCGACTCCTTTATAATTCGACAACAAGACCTCTCGCCGCGCGCATGAAATGGCTGAATCGGCAAAAAAGTGGCGAGTTTCCGTCTGCCTCTGGCCGTTCCATAGCGAAATCGGATGCTCTTGCGAGTAGGATCGGTTTGCGTCATGTTTACGTCGACCAGATGGTGTTGGTCGGATGGGCACGCTGCGATGAGCAAGCGCGCGTCCCGTCTCAATATCATCGCCCGCGCCGCGCGGCTTCGCGCGCCGGGGTCCGGTCGCCTCACGAGGGCGGCGCAAAACGGTGTCCCAACTCTGGGAGCCGGAGGGCGCAACCCGCCTGCCAGGGATGCTTATGTCAGCCGACGCGGTCGTTCTCAGAGTCTTGGAACCGGTTGCGTCGCGCGCGTCCCTCGTCGTCGTCTTGTTGGGCGCTTTGCCCGCCGACCCATTCCATCGCTGCCGCGCCCCATTTGTGCCCGAGAGCCGCCTTGCCGGCCGGCCGGGGCGCGCGGCCCATCGGAGATTCCCTCTCAATGACCAAACGCATGCTGATCGACAGCACGAACGCGGAAGAAACCCGCGTCGTGGTGCTGGACGGTAACCGGCTCGACGAATTCGACCTCGAAACCTCCACCAAGCATCAACTCAAAGGCAACATCTACCTCGCCAAGGTCGTCCGCGTCGAACCGAGCCTGCAGGCCGCGTTCGTCGAATACGGCGGCAACCGACACGGCTTCCTCGCTTTCGGCGAGATCCACCCGGATTACTACCAGATCCCCGTCGCCGATCGGAAGCGGTTGCTCGAAGCACAGGAGCAGGAAGCCCGCGAGGACGAGGAGGCCGAGGACCGGGCCGCCGCCGCGCAGGACCGTCGGCCGCGACAGAGCGACGCCCCCGCGGAGACCGTCAGCGTCGATACCGTGCCGGAGATGGCCGACGCCGAACCGGACACGGACAGCAACGTCGAGAACGCGCCCGCCGAGCTGATGGCGGCGTCGAACGATCATCCGACCGAGATCGATCATGACGGCGACGAGACCGCCGTCGAGCCTGTGCCGACGGAACAGCTCGCCGAGACCGAGCCCTCCAGCGAAGTCGCAGCGGACGTGATCGTCGCGCCGAGCGAGGCGGCGGTGCTGTTCGCCGACGAGAGCCCGGCGATGGAGGCCTCGCCAGTCGGCGGGACCGAGCCGGCCGAGACGGCCGAGGAGACGCCGGCCCCCGAGCAGATCGGCGGCGAGCACGATACCGACGACCAGGATCGCCGCTCCACGCCGCGCTTCCTGAAGCACTACAAGATCCAGGAAGTGATCCGGCGCCGCCAGGTGCTGTTGATCCAGGTCGTCAAGGAAGAGCGCGGCAGCAAGGGCGCGGCGCTAACGACGTACATTTCGCTGGCCGGGCGATTCTCGGTGCTGATGCCGAACTCACCGCGGGGCGGCGGCATCAGTCGCAAGATCACGTCGGCATCGGATCGCCGGCGGCTAAAGGAAGTGACGGCCGAGCTGGACCTGCCGCGGGGCATGGGGCTGATCGTTCGGACAGCGGGCGCCAACCGGCCGAAGCCGGAAATTCTGCGCGACTGCGAATACCTGCTCAACCAGTGGGACCAGATCCGCGAGCTGACGATGAAGAGCATCGCGCCGACGCTGATCTACGAGGAGGCGAGCCTCATCAAGCGCGCCATCCGCGACGTGTATTCGCGCGATGTCGACGACATCCTGGTCGACGGCGAAGCCGGCTGGAAGGCGGCGCGCGACTTCATGCGCATGCTGATGCCGACGCACGCCAAGAAGGTGCAGCTGTGGACGGACCCGACGCCGCTGTTCGCCAAGGCGCAGGTCGAGCAGCAGCTCGAAGGCATGCTGCAGCCCACGGTGCAGCTGCGCTCCGGCGGTTACCTGGTGATCAACCAGACCGAGGCGCTGGTGGCGATCGACGTCAACTCCGGACGGTCCACGCGCGAGCGCGGCATCGAGGAGACGGCGCTGCGGACCAACCTCGAGGCGGCCGAGGAAGCGGCGCGGCAGTTGCGGCTGCGCGATCTGGCCGGGCTGATCGTGATCGATTTCATCGACATGGAGAGCCGGCGGAACGTCGCGGCCGTCGAGCGCAAGCTTAAGGACGCGCTGAAGTTCGACCGGGCGCGGATCCAGGTCGGCGGCATCAGCCATTTCGGCCTGTTGGAGATGAGCCGCCAGCGGCTGCGGCCGTCGCTGACCGAAACCAATTTCGTGATGTGCCCGCATTGCGGCGGCACCGGTCACGCGCGCACCAGCGAGAGCGCTGCCTTGGTCGCGCTGCGGGCGATCGAGGAAGAGGGCGGACGACGCCGGGCGGCGGAGATCGTGGTGTATGCCGCGTCGTCGATCGCGCTGTACATCCTGAACCATAAGCGGCAGCGGCTGACGGACATCGAGAACCGGCATTCGATGCTGGTGAGCTTCGTGGCCGACGAGACGCTGATGCCGCCGCAGATCCGCATCGAGAAGGTGCGGGCGCAGACGGCGTCGGAGCTGCCGGTGCCGATCCAGCAACTCGCCCCGCCGGAGCCTTTCGAGGACCCCGACGAGATCGAGGCGATGGTCGACATCGAGGCTGAAGACGACGAGGCAGACGCGGCGGAGGCGGCCGATGTGACGCAGGGCGGGTCGGAGCCGGGGAGCGCCGACAGCGCCGAGAAGCGGGGCCGCCGGCGCCGGCGGCGGCGCGGTGGACGCCGTGAAGATGGCGTGGCCGTCACGACCGAGACCGGTGACGAGGCGGGCAGCGACGAGGGCGACGAGCCCGGCGACGACATCGCTGTCGGCTCGGACCAGGAGTCCGATGCGGAGCCGCGGGACGCCGGGTCACGCGAGATGGAAGTCGAGGGAACGCCCGAGACGGTCGGGGCCGATGCCGCCACGAGCGTGGCGGATGACGATGCGGGCGTAACCGACGCCGGCGCGACCGACGCCGGCGCAGCGGGGGCGATTGGCGATGCCGAGGAGGGCGAGCGTCGTCGCCGCGGTCGCCGCGGTGGCCGTCGCCGTCGTCGCGATGGTAGCGAGAGCGAGGCGAGCCCAGCCTTGAGCGAGGCCGCTCCCGAGGTGGAACCCTCCGTTGCGCCGCCGGTGCAGGCGCCGATGCCGTCGGCGTATGTCGGCCCGACGCCGGCCAACCCGTTCGCGGGCGCGAGCGCGTTCGACATCTTCGACGCGATCGAGCAGGCCGAGGAGCAGCGTTTGCTGCAGCCGAAGCAGCGCCCCGCGCCGGAGCCGATCGCGACCCTGTCGGAGCCCGAGCCGATCATCGAGCCCGCGCCCGAGGTCGTTCCGGTGGCCGAGATGACGACCCCCGAACCGGTGCCGTCGGAACTCATGTCTTTGGAAACCAAAGCTCCTGAGCCGGCCGCAACGGAGACGGTCGCGACCGAGCCGGGCACGCCGGAGCCGGTCGAGCCCGAGCCGGTGGTTTCCGGTCCGGTCATTCAGCCAACGGTGATCGGGGCGGCCACGGAGCCGACGGAGAAGAAGCGGGGCTGGTGGCGGCGCTAGGGCGCGTCGCTGGAGGGCAGCGGGACGTGAGCCTGTCGCGATCGGCACGACGGCTCGCCGCCTTGCTTGCCCCGGCCTTGCTGGCCGCCTGCGGTGCGCCGAAGCCGGTCGTGGACAGTCCGGGCGGTGGTATCCGCCTGGGCTTCCAGGGATTGGACGCGCAGGTGCCGGATTACGCCCGGATCCCCTACGAGCCGTTCTCGCGCGATAATGCGGTGGCCATCGCCATACGCGAGTGGCGGGCCTGGGGCATGCAGGTGAACGACGCGCCGCCGGGCCCTGATCTACCGCTCGACGCGCGCGGGGATCGGCAGGCGGGGATGTGGCAGCGTGTCGGCGATTACTGGTGGCTTGGCCAGAACGGCGGTTCGCAGAGCAGTAGCTGGACGGGCAAATACGGCGATGGCGGCCAGGAATATCGGTCGGCGCCCCCTGCCTGGTCGGCCGCCTTCATCTCGTATCTGATGCGGACGGCGGGGGCCGGCGATCGATTCCCCTACTCGCCGCTCCATGCGACCTACATCAACGCGGCCGCTAACGGCAACGCGACAGTGTCCGCGCAGCCGCCGGAGAGCTACCCGCCGCAACTCGGCGACCTCATCTGCTTCGGCCGCCGCGGGGCGCAGAAACTAAGGTTTTCCGACCTACCGACGTCGAGCTTCTTCGGCCATTGCGACATGGTCGTCGCGGCGACGCCCAGCGAGCTGACCGTGATCGGCGGCAACGTCTCGGCGGGTGTCACGATGAAGCATGTACCTTTGACGCCGCAGGGCACGTTGTCGACGTCGGATGGGCTGGTGATGGACGAGCGTTACCCGTGGTTCGTCGTGCTGCGCGTCGCTTACGACCAGTAAATACCCGCCGTTTCAGACGGTCGTGCCGCTGCTGCCCTGGTTCGCCACGCCGCCTGAGGCGGCTCTGGATGAGCGGGTTTCCCGATCGATGAGCGGCGCGGTGAACGCAAGAAGATCACCGCCCGGAAATTGATGGCCGGCGACTCCAGCTGCGGCAGCGGCTTGCAAGTCGGTCGGTTGATCGCCGACGAGGAGACAGCGCGCCGGGTCGAGCTCCCAGGCGGCGGTCAGTTCCTGCAGCATGCCGGGGCCCGGCTTGCGGCGCGGGTCGACCCGGCGGTAGGCCTCGAGCCGGGCGTCGGGATGGGTCGGGCAGTAGCGCAGATCGTCGACGTTGCCGCCCTCGGCCCGAATGCGGTCGATCATCCAGGCGGACAGCGCGGCGAACTGCGCTTCGTCGTAGCGGCCGCGGGCGATGCCGGATTGGTTGGTGACGACGAAGACGTGCCAGCCCGCATCGGCGGCGGCGCGGGCGGTGGCGACGGCGCCGTCGACGAAATCGAACCGCTCTCGCTCGCCGACCCAGCCGTGATCGTGGTTGATGACGCCGTCGCGGTCGAGGAACAGGGCGCGGCGATGCAGGCGGGCGGGCAACTCGGTCTGGGCGCGCTCGAGGTCGGCGGGGATGCCGATGTCGATGAAGTAGCCATCGCCGACGGTGCCCCGGACCAAGCCGGCGGCAGCGAGGGCGGGCAAGGTCCCGCGCTCGAGCGAGCACGGGTCGGTGACGTGGTCGAGCACCGAGCGGCGCAACAGATAGATGCCGGCGTTGGCCAGGCCGGGTTGGCCGGCGACCAGGGGGCGTTCGCGGAAGACGGTGACGTGGTCGCCGTCGAGCTCGGCGACCCCGGCGCGGGATGCGTCCGGCAGCTGTCGCAGGACCATGCGGGCGACGATCTCGGGACCGTCGGCCGCAGCGTCGGCGAGCAGACGGGCGAGATTGAAGTCGAGCCAGGAATCGCCGTTGCAGAGCAGGAAGCGGTCGGCCAGCTTCGCGCGCGCTTGGTGCAGCGCGCCGCCGGTGCCCGCCCTGCCCTGCTCCGGGCAACAGATGAGGCGCATCGGCGTCGGCAGGCGGGCGGCGATGTCGGGGAGGAGACGCTCGACCTCCTCGGCGAGGTAGCCGGTGAGCAGCAGAGTCTCCTCGATGCCGAAGCGGCAGAGCTCGCGCAGCACCCATTCAAGAAACGGCCGATCGCCGCAGCGCAGCAAGGGCTTCGGTGTGGTAGCCGTCAGCGCGCCGAGGCGGGTGCCGAGGCCGCCGACAAGGACCGCAGCTTGCTTGACGGTGACGGACATGGATCAGCCTTGCGGAAACATGGTCCGTTCGACCAGGGCGCAGATGACATGGCCGGCGGTGATGTGGATCTGCTGGATGATCGCGGTCTTGCTCGAATGCGCAGCGAGGACTTTGTCGCAGTGCGGGACCATCGGACCGGGGTTGGCGCCGGCGAAGGCGAAGCAGGTCACGCCCTTGGTCTTGGCCGCCTCGAAAGCGCGCAGCACGTTCTTGGATGTGCCGGAGGTGGAGATGCCGATCAGGATGTCACCGGGCTGGCCGAGACCGAGGACCTGGCGCTCGAACACCTTCTCGTAGCCGTAATCGTTGCCGATCGCGGTCAGGTTGGAGCTGTCGGTGGTGAGCGCGATGGCCGGAAGCGGGGCGCGGTCGATCAGCAGGCGGGAGATGAATTCGGCGGCGATATGCTGCGAATCCGCCGCGCTGCCGCCATTGCCGCAGATCATGAGTTTCCGGTCCGCGCGGAAGCACGCGACGATGGCGTCGGCCATCTCCTGCATGACCCGGCGCTGCTCAGCGCTGTCGCGGAAGGCGGCGAAAGCCTCGACGGTCTCGTCGAGGAACGATGTCATGAACTCCATGGTGCCTTATGGCAGGGAACGGTAGGGCCGCAAAGTTATGCATTTCATTTAGGCGAGCGTTTCCGATTTATACACGTTTGAGTTGTATTGTCGTCTTATGGTGGGGGATCGGCATGATGACAGTGATGACGCGCGCGTTCGGAGCCGGTAAGCCGGCGTGACGATGCGAAACCTATTATTCCTCACCCAGCGCATCCCGTATCCGCCGATCAAGGGCGAGAAGATCCGGCCGCTGCAGATCCTGCGGCATCTGCGGGAGCGATACGACGTGCATCTCGGCTGCCTGGTCGACGATCCCGATGACGAGCAGCATATCGGGACGGTGGCGGCGCTGTGTACGACGTCGCATTTCGCGCGGCTCGACCGAAAACGGGCCAAGCTGACCTGCCTGGCCGGATTGCTGACGGGCGAGCCGCTGAGCGTCACTTTCTACCGGGACCGCGGCCTGGCTGCCTGGGTGACGCGGACGTTGGCGGAGATCCAGCCGGCGGCGATCTTTGTGTGTTCGTCCAACATGGCGCCCTACGTGCTGGGTAGAACCGGGGGCGCGACGGTGACGCTGTGCGACCTGGCGGACGTCGATTCCGAGAAATGGCGGGCGTATTCGGAGACTGGCAGCGGGCCGATGAAGCTGGTGCATCGGCGGGAGTGGCACCGGGTCGCGGCGCTGGAGGGGCGGATTGCCCGCGAGATGGATTGGAGCACGTTCGTCTCGGCTGAGGAGGCAGCGCTGTTCCGCGCGCAGCGGCCGCAGGAAGCGGAGAAGATCCGCGCCGTGCCGAGCGGGGTTGATTTCGCCTATTTCGACCCGGCGATCCCACAGGCGGCACTCTACCCGACCGACCGGCTGAATTATGTGTTCACCGGCACGATGGATTATCCGCCGAACGTCGACGCGGTGCGCTGGTTCGCCACCACGATCCTGCCGATCATCCAGCGCAGCCGGGCGGCGCATTTCCATATCGTCGGCTCCAGCCCATCAGCCGAGGTGCTGGCGTTGGCGGGCGAGCATGTCACGGTGACCGGGCGCGTGCCGGACGTCCGCCCCTATGTCGCGCATGCGACGGCCGCGGTCGCACCGATGCGGATCGCGCGGGGCATCCAGAACAAGGTGCTCGAAGCGATGGCGATGGGCCGGCCGGTGGTGGTCACGCCGGACGCGCTGGAGGGGATCGACGCGCAAGCAGGCATCGAGCTGCTGCTGGGTGATGGGGCGGAGGCGTTGGCGGCGCGGTGCCTGGAGGCCGCCGAGCCGGCAGCGGCGGCGATCGGCGCGGCGGCGCGGCGCCTGGTCGAGCGCGAATATAGTTGGGCCGGGCGGCTGCTCGGCTTCGACGCGCTGTTGGGAGAGTAGACCCGGCGCGTTGACCGTGATGCGGCCATCCCGCAAGCTCTCCGCAACGATAAAGCTGGGGAAACGACATGGCTCTCTCGCGTCGAGGTGTGCTGCGATCCGTCGCAGCCGGCGGGCTCGCACTGGCGACGGAACGGGCGTTCGCGCAGGCGGGCGAGCTGCAAACGATATACGAAGCGGCAAAGAAAGAAGGGCAGCTCACCTGGTATTCGGGCTACTTCGACCAGACGATCTGCGCCCGCATCGGTAACGCCTTCACTCAGAAATGGCCGGGGATCACCGTCAACGCGACAAAGACCACGGCGCAAGTGGCGTTCCAGCGCTTGCTGCAGGACATGAAAGGCGGCCGGGTCGAATCGGACGTGTTCAGCACCAGCGACGTCAGTCACATGCAATATCTGCAATCGAAGGGATTGCTGATCCATTTCGACCCGCCGCAGGCGGCCGGGATGATCCCTGCCCTGCGCGGCTTGGACCCGAAGGGCGACTACTTCCCCGGCTGGGTCGGTATGGCCGCGATCGGCTACAACACGAGCAAAGTCTCCGCCGCGGACTCGCCGAAGGACTGGCCCGATCTCGCGGACCCGCGATGGAAAGACAAGGTTACCTTCGGAAACCCGAATTACAGCGGTCTGGTCGGTAACTGGACGGTCGCGATGACGGAGAAGTTCGGCTGGGATCTATTCACCAAGTTGAACGCGTCCAACCCGCTGATCGGGCGCTCCATCGACGACGCGATCACGGTGTTGAACTCCGGCGAACGAATCGTCGGGCTGATCAGCGTGGCGTCGGTGCTGCGCAACGCAGCCAAGGGTAATCCGCTGGCGGTCAACTACCCGGTGTCGGGCACGGTGGCGGTCCCGTCGCCGACGGCGATCATCAAGGGGTGCCGCAGCCCGAACGCGGCCAAGCTGTTCCTCGATTTCACCTGCGGGCCCGAGTATTCGACCATTCTGGCCGACGAGTTCGAAGAGCCGCTGCGGCTAGACGTGAAGCCGGCGGCCGGGTCAAAGTCGTTGACGGAGATCGCGGTGCTTACGCCGACGCTGGCGGATATCGAACGGGTGCTGCCGGGCAATAAGACGAAGTGGAAAGAGACGTTCAGCTGATCCCGGCATGACCGCGTCGACCGCGGGGCGGCGGCGCTTCGAGCCGACCGTCGTGATCTACGCGCTGGCGGCGCTGGCGCTGGCGTTCCTGATCGTCGGGCCAGCGATCAAGCTTGTGCTCGCCAGCCTCCAGGATGGCGAGACGGGGCAGTGGACGTTCGGCAACTACGTCGAGGCGTATAGCAGTGCGCTGCGGCTGCGAGCGTTGGGGGTCTCGCTGCTGTATGCGGCGTGCGTGACCGGCCTGTCGATCGTGTTCGCCGTGCCGATCGCCTGGGGCGTGGCGCGGACGGACATGCCGGGCAAGACGCTGATCCGGCCGCTGGTGCTGGGCGCGTTCATCACGCCGTCCTATCTGGGAGCGATCGGGTGGATCCTGCTGGCCGGGCCGAATGCGGGCTGGATCAACAAGGCGTATGTAGCCGTTTTTGGGACGGTCACCGGCGCCGAGCACGGGTTCGCCAACGTCTACAGCTTCGCCGGGCTGGTGTGGGTGACAGCGCTGTATGGATTTCCGTATATCTTCGTGTTCACCACCGACGCGCTCGAGCGGGTGTCGTCGGAGATGGAGGAGGCGGCCAGCATCCTCGGCGCGTCCAGCATGCGAACCATCTTCCGCATTACGCTGCCGCTGGTAACGCCGGCGATCCTGGGCGGCGCGATCGTGGTGTTCCTCGATACGGTCGCGCTGTTCGGCACGCCGGCGATCCTGGCGCTACCGGCGCGGATCCATGTGCTGACGCTCGAATTGTGGGGGTTCTTCCAGTTCCCGGTGCAGGCCGAGGTCGCGGCGGCCTACGCGATCCCGCTGGTGCTGATCACGGTCGGGCTGTTCACGCTGCAGCGGCGGGTGTTGGGGCGACGGAGTTACGTCTCGCTGACCGGCAAGGGCGGCAGCCGGCAGCCGCAGCGCTTGGGCCGGTGGCGCTGGGCGATGCTGGGCTATGCACTGTTCGTCGTCTCGATGGCGGTCGTGCTGCCTTACATCGCGCTGGCGCAGGCAGCGTTCAGCACGGCTTGGGGCCGAGGCTTCTCGCTATCGAACCTGACGTTGGCGAACTTCCGCCTGCTGCTGATCGACGACCCGACGGCGCGGGAGACGATCCTGCACAGCTTCACGTATTCCGCGGCGACCGCGTTCGTGGCGGTGACGCTGGCGCTGGTGGTCGCCTACATCGTGCAGCGGCGACTGGCGGGGCGATGGGGTCAGCTGCTCGGGACGATGTGCGTGCTGCCGCTGGTGGTGCCGGGGATCGTGCTGGCGATCGGGTTTTACAGCGCGTGGGCGCCGCCGCCGGTGGGGCTGTATGGGACGGCGACGATCCTGGTGTTGGGGTTCACGGCGCGGTTCCTGCCGATCGCGTATTCGAGCTGCCTGGCGGCGATGCGGGCGCTAAATCCGGAGATGGAGGAGGCGGTGCGTATCCTCGGCGGCGGGCGGATGCGGGCGGTCGGCCGGGTCGTGGTGCCGCTGCTGAAGACGAGCCTGATGGGGGCGTGGTTGCTGGTGTTCATTCCGGCGACGCGCGAGCTGAGCACGGCGATCTTCCTGGTCTCGGCGCATACGCGGGTGATCGCGGTGATGATGCTGGACCTCAGCGAGAACGGCAGCTTCGAGGCGCTGGCGGCGCTGGGCTTCTTCCTACTGGGCGTGACGATCCTGATCGTCATGGCCGGCTACCGGCTGATCGGGCGGGACTTCCTGTTGCGACGCGGCTAGCGCACAGTCCTTCAAGGCTTAACGAGCGGAGCGAACCGATGCCGACCACGATCACCGTCATGTACGAGAACGTCGACGAAGCGACGTTCGACCTCGACTACTACCTCCACAAGCACATGCCGTTGGTGGACGAGAAGTTCGCCCGCTTCGGGATCAAGGGCTGGCGCGTGGTCAAATCGGTAGGGACGCCGACCGGCGAGAAGCCGCTCTACAGCATCATCGCCACACTCGACTTCGACACGCCGCAACAGTTCAAGGACGCCGTCGCGGCGGAAGGCGGCCCGGTGTTCGGCGACGTGCCGAATTTCAGCAACCAGCATCCTGTCGTGGTGATTGCGGACGTGGTCGGCTCCAGCCCCTAGCGCGGCGTCATCCGCAGCGCGCCGTCGAGGCGGATGGTCTCGCCGTTCAGCATCGGGCTGGCGACGATGGACAGGACCATGTGGGCATACTCCTCCGGCTTGCCGAGGCGGCTGGGAAACGGCACCTGCTGACCGAGCGAGTCCTGCACCGCCTGCGGCATGCCCGCGAGCATCGGGGTGAGGAACAGCCCGGGGGCGATGGTCATGACGCGGATGCCGTGCTGCGCCAGGTCACGCGCCAGCGGCAGGGTCAGCGCCGCAACACCGCCTTTGGACGCGGCGTAGGCGGTCTGACCAATCTGCCCGTCGAATGCGGCGACCGAGGCGGTGTTGACGATCACGCCCCTGCCCTCGCCGACCAGATCGGCCTTGGTGAGGCGGGCGGCAAACGCGGCGGCGACGCAGAACGTGCCGATCAGGTTTATCTCGACGACCTTGCGGAACAGCGCCAGTTGGTGCGGCAGGCCCTCGCGGTTGACCACACGCGACGCGGGCGCGACGCCGGCGCAGTTGACCAGCACCCGGGCGATCCCGTGCGCCTGCTGCGCAGCATCGAGCGCGGCGGCGACGGCAGTCTCGTCGGTCACGTCGACGGCGGCGAACCGGCCCCCGATGGATGCGGCGTGTGCCTCGCCCCGCTCTCGGTCGAGATCGAGCAAGGTGACCCGGGCGCCGGCCCTGGCCAGGGCGGCGCCGGTCGCCGCGCCGAGGCCGGAAGCGCCACCGGTGACGATGGCGGCGACGTCGTGGAGCTCCATCTACTCGGCCGCCGCGGCCGTCATGACCGGCGCCGCCTCGAGGTGGCGGTCATGACGCAACATCAGCACGATCAGCATGGCGATGACCGCCAGCACGGACAGCATGATTAGACCGCCCTGGTAGGAGTTGGTGGCGTCCTTGATCGCGCCCATCGCGTAGGGCCCGACGAACCCGGCGAGGTTGCCGATCGAGTTGATCACCGCGATGCCGCCGGCGGCTGCCATGCCGGACAGGAACGAGGTCGGCAGCGTCCAGAACACCGCCAGCGTGCCGAAGATGCCGAACGAGGCAACGCAGAAGCAGATCATCTTGATGAGGGGGTCCTCGATCATCGCGGCGGCGCCAATGCCCACAGCGATCAGCAACAGCGCAATCGCGGTCAGACCCTTGCGGTTGCCGGTCTGGTCGGACAGCCGCCCCCAGACCAACGTCGCGATCACGCCGATGACGAAGGGCACGGCGGAGATGAAGGAATTCTGCAGCGTCGAGACGCCGAACTGGCGGACGATCTGCGGCAGGAAGAAGCTCAAGCCGTAGAGGCTGGCGACGACGCCGAAATAGACCAGGCTCAGCGCGAGCACGCGGCCGTTGACGAGCGCCTGGCCGACGGAGAAGTGCTCCGCCGAGGTGCGGACCTGCTCTTCGGCCGCGATCCGGCTCATGAGCCAGGTCCGGTTCTCGGCCGGCAGCCAGGCCGCATCGGCCGGGCGGTCGGTCAGGTAGTAGAACACCACGACCGCGAGGATCAGCGCCGGCACCGCCTCGATGATGAACAGCCATTGCCAGCCATGCAGCCCGGCAGCCCCGTCCATGCCGAGCAGCGCGCCGGAGACCGGCAGGCCGAGCACGGAAGAGAGCGGGATCGCGGCCATGAAGTAGCCCAGGATGCGGGCGCGGTAGGCGGCCGGGAACCAGAGGGTCAGATAGAAGATGATCCCGGGGAAGAACCCGGCTTCGGCGATGCCGAGCAGGGCGCGGACGATGTAGAAGCTCCACTCGCCCTGAACGAACGCCATGGCGCCGGAGAGGATGCCCCAGGTGAACATGATTCGGGCGATCCACTTGCGGGCGCCGAACTTGGCCAGGAACAGGTTGGACGGCACTTCGAACAGGAAATAGGTGAAGAAGAAAACGCCGGCGCCCAGGCCGAACGCGGTCTGCGACAGGCCGAGATCTCGGTTCATGGTCAGCGCCGCGAAGCCGACGTTCACCCGGTCGAGATAGGCGATGAAGTAACAGAGGATGAGAAACGGCACGAGCCGGACGGTGACCCGCCGGAGCGTCTGATTCTCGAGTTCCATCGCGGCGTCCCCCAATTTCTGTCTTTGGAGGACGCTTGCGTCAGCGCATCGGAATTTGCAAGCGGCTTCAGCCCGCCTGCAGCGCCTCGACCAATTGCGCCTTGGTCATCTTCGAACGTCCAGCGATCTTTGCCGTGCTCGCCTGCTTGCGCAGTTCGGCGACCGGAAGTTCCTCGAGCCGTGCTTCCTTGGTAACCGCGGCGGCGTGCGCCGGCTGCCTGGAGAACTGCTTGCCCTTGGCGGTGTCGGCGCGCTTCTTGGCCGTGCTCTTCGTGTAGTCGGCGTCGCTCATCTTCTCGCGCGCCTTCTTGGGGAGATATCGCTCGCCGGTCTCTTCGCTTTTCTCGCCGGACTTGGTACCCCACTCCTCTTTGGTCCACTGCGAGAGATGGTTGTCGGCGGATTTCTCGCCTTTATATTCGCCGCCGGCTTCCTTGTAGTCGTGCACGGCGAGTTGGGCCTTGCGGGCGGACCACTGACCGGGCTTGCCGCCCTTGTCGCTGGCCTCGACCTTCTCTTTCACTTTTTCCCACAGTTTGGGGTCGGCTTTCTCGGCGGTCTTGGACATCGTTGCCTCCGGATCGGCAACGCCATGCCCACCGGCCGGGTTTAATCCTCCGCGAACGGATTCTTGGTGCCGCGCTGCTGCAGGCGGATCGGCACGCCGGGCATCTCGAAGCGCTCGCGCAGGCTATTGACCAGGTAACGCTGGTAATCCTCCGGCGTCAGCTCGGCGCGTGTGCCGAACATGATGAAGGTCGGCGGCCGCGCCTTCGCCTGCGTCATGTAGCGCAGCTTGAGCCGGCGGCCCTCGACCATCGGCGGCTGGTGCCGCTCGAGCGCGGTCTCGAACCAGCGATTCAGCTCGCCGGTGCCGACGCGCTTGTTCCAGGTCGCATAGACGGCGCGGACCGCCGGCATCAGACGGTCGAGCCCCTGCCCCGTCATGGCCGAGATCTGCACCACGGGGATGCCCTTCATCTGCGCCAGGCTGGTCTCGAGTCGGTCGGAGATCGCCTTCTTGGTGGCGCTGCGATCGACCACCGCGTCCCATTTGTTGAGCGCCAGCACGCAGGCGCGGCCCTCGCGCTCGATCAGGCGGGCGATCTGCAGGTCCTGCTCGTGCAGACCCAGCACCGCGTCGACCGCCAGCACCACGACTTCGGCCATCTTCAGCGCCTCGATGCTGGCGCTGACCGACATCTTTTCCAGTGTCTCCTCGACACGGGCTTTCTTGCGTAAGCCAGCGGTGTCGACGATCTCGATCGGGCCGACCGCGTCACGCAGTAGGACGGCGATGGAATCGCGCGTGAGGCCGGGCTCCGGCCCGGTGATCATGCGCTCCTCGCCGAGCATGCGGTTGAGCAACGTGGACTTGCCGGCGTTGGGACGGCCGACAATGGCGAGCTTGAGCGGCTTGTCGTCGGCCTCGTCCGGATCGACCGCGTCGGGCAGCCGGTCGGCGATCTCGGCCATCAGGTTGGACAAGCCGTCGCCATGTTCGGCCGAGACGGCGACGGGTTCACCGAGGCCGAGCGAATAGGCCTCCATCGCCATCGAGGCGCCGAGGCGGCCTTCCGCCTTGTTGGCGACCAGCAGGATCGGCCGGCCCTGGCGCCGCAGCCAGTCGGCGAAGTGCCGGTCGCCGGACGTCATGCCGGTGCGGGCGTCGACGACGAAGACGACGAGGTCGGCCAACGCCACGGCCGTTTCCGACGAGGCGCGCATGCGGCTGGCCATCGTGTCCGGCGCGGACTCCTCGAGCCCGGCGGTATCGACCAGGCGCACCCGGCGCCCGCGCAGCATGGCCTCGGCATCTTTGCGGTCGCGCGTCACGCCCGGCGTGTCGGACACGATGGCCGAGCGGCGACCGGCCAACTTGTTGAACAGCGTCGACTTGCCGACGTTCGGGCGCCCGGCGATCACCACCACCGGCAGGTTGGCCGCCGGGAGGTCGCTCATCGAAACGCCTGGAGCGTGCCGTCGTCGCAGAGGATCAGCACCGTGCCGGCGGCCGCGACGGGGGCGACGGAGACGGAGCTGCTCATGGTCTGGGTGCCGAGGATGTGGCCGTCGACCGGGTCGACCGAGACGGCGATCTCGCTGGTGCCGGCGAGGACCAGCTTGCCGTTGGCCATCAGCGGGCCGCTCCAGAAAATCGGGTCGCGCTGCTTGGCCGGGTTATCCCAGCGGGGGAGATCCTGTGTCCAGCGGATGCGGCCGTCCTCGACGCCGATCGCGGTCAGAGCCTGGCCGCTGCTCTGCACGAACAGCCAGTCGCCGGCGAGCCAGGGGGTCTGGCCGCCGCCGATCTCGCGCTCCCACAGACGGCGCCCGGTGCGCAGGTCGAGGGCGACGATCAAGCCCCCGATGCCGATCGCATAGACCCGGCCGCGGTCGATCACCGGCAAGGCCCGGATGGCTGAGAGGTCGACGCTGCTGTTGCGGCCGCGCGAGGAGGCGAGCGTGTCGCTCCAGGCCAGCACGCCGCTATCGGCGCGGACGGCGACGAGCTCGCCGGAGCCGAAGCCGGCGACCACGAAGCCATCGCTGATCGCCGGCGCCGCGTCGGTCAGCACCGTGGTGGCCGAGCCGTTGGCGCTATAGCCCCAGGCGCGCTCGCCGGTCGGCAGGCTGAGCGCGATCAGTTGGTCGTCGATGGTGGTGAAATGCATGCGGTCGTTGGACAGTGTCGGGCCGGAGCGGGCCGGCACGCCGATGTCCTTGCGCCAGACGATCCGGCCGGTATCGGCCTCGAGCGCCAGCGCGTCGCCGCGCCCGGTGGTGGTGTAGATGCGGCCGTTCTCGATGGCGATGCCGCCGCCGATATTGGTGCTGCGGCTGTCGTCGGCCTCGGTGCTGGTGCGCCAGCGGCGGCTGCCGTTCGCCAGGTCGAAGGCGCAGACGGTGCCGTTGCTGTCCATCGTGTAGACGGTGCCGTTCAGCACGAGCGGCTGCGAGGTGAGCCGCGCGCGGTAGCCGCCGCCGGCGCCGATATCGGCGGTCCAGGCCGGGGTCAGCCCGATGACGGCGATGTTGCCGAGCGCATGGGTGGCATTGCCGCCGACCTCGGTCCAGGACGCGAGCTGAACCGGCGGGGGCACGGTGACGGGCCGCGTGGTGGTCGAGTCCGCGGCGGTGCCGGTGCCGCGGGCGCCGAGGATCGGCTCGCGCTTGCCGCTCAGCTTGGCCTTGTTGTCGCCGAGGATGCTGTCGAACACGCTGCATCCGGCCAGCGTGAGCGGCAACCCGAGGAGGGCGGCGCGTCGCGTGAGGTTCATCCTTGCTTATCCTGGTTCGCCGGCGTCGAGAGTGACTCGGGCGTCACGCCGAGCCGGGTCAAAAGTCCGTTGGCGCGCGCCCGCACGCCGGCCGGCGCGGACGGCATGGCGACGATCTCACGCAGCGCGGCCTCTGCTCCGGCATTGTCACCGGTGCGGAGCTTGAGCCAGGCGCGCGCCTCCAGCGCCAGGGGGCGCCAGGGTTCGCCGGGGGCGGCGAGCGCCTGAATGCGGCCCTCGACGATTCCGGGCTCGCCGGTGTCGACCTGGTGCTGCACCCAAAGCATGTCGGCCAGGCTGCGTAGGCTGCGGTCGGCCTGCTCGTCGGCCGACACCTGGTTCCACAGCGCCAACGCGCCGGGGAGATCGCCGGCATTGGCCTTCATCGCCGCGTCGCGCAGGCGGGCGAGGGAGCGGTAGCCGCTCGGACCGTCAGTCCCGATATCGCCGAACGTGTTGAGCGCCTGGGTGCGCTCGGGCGAGGTGGTAGCGGCGGATTGCTGCTCCATGGCGGCCAGGAAGCGGGCGGCGACGGCCTCGCGCTGGGACCGCTGCCGCGATTGCAGCACCTGCCATCCCGCGACGCCGGCGATGATCAGCACGACGATGGCGGCCAACAGGATTCCGTAGCGCTGGAACAGGCGACGGGCCCGCTCGGCACGGAGGTCCTCGTTCACCTCGTCGAAAATATCAGCCACCGGCACCCCCAAACTCGGCCGGACCATACTGGCGCGGTGGTGCGAGGGCAAACGGCCGTAACCACTCCTTCATCTATTGATGGTGTGATGCCGCCATGCGGTATGTCGTCATCCTCCTGTTGCTGGCGTTCGGCGGTTGCGCGCCGCTGGTGGGGGCCGAAATCGGAAGCGTCGCGGTGTTCGGGCGCGGCTTGGGCGACATCGGGGTGTCGGCAGTGACCGGGCGCGACTGCTCGGTCGTGCGGCTCGATACCGGCAAGACGTATTGCGCGCCGCTGATCGACACGCCGCGGCCGCAACCGTATTGCACGCGGTCGCTCGGGCCGGTGACGTGCTGGGCGGATCCATATCTGGTGCCGCAGCACCAGCACGAAGTGGCCGACACGCCGCCGCCGACCGAGGACCAGCTCCGATATCGCGCCGCCCGATGGCCTAAATCGTTGTTCTTCTAGACGGCATCGGTCGTCATCAAGTCACTCGTAGGGTGGGCTTCAGCCCACCGTCGTCCGTAATTGCTCGACCCGGGCCACTGCGAGCGCAGCGTGGCGCTCGGGATGACGGGGCGGCGAGCGATGCTGGGCTGAAGCCCACCCTACGAGTGCGTCGGTGAGGATGACGCGGCGTTCGTCGTCAGTGATCGCCCATCGCGAAGCGGATGTTGATGACGTAGTCGTAGGGCACCGCGGACGCGCCGGCGCGGGCGGGGCGGAAGTGCCAGAGTTCGACGGCGCGGCGGGCTTCCTGATCGAGATCTGCATTGCCGCTGCTGGTCAGCACGTCGACGCCGAGGGCCCGCCCATCGGGTGCGACCTTGACGACGAGTTGTACCGTGCCTTCGGCGCCGACCCTGGCGGCCTTGGGCGGATATCGCGGCGGCTCGTTACGGTAGCGGGCGTCGGGCGCCGGCGGGACGACGTTCTCGCCGGTGACGCTCAGCGCCTCGAGGTCCTCGGCGGCATTGCCGAGGTTGACGGCGGGCGCGACTTTCTTGACCGGCGGTTGCGGCCGAGTTGGCGGGATCGGAGCGGATGGCGGCGCGGCGGCCTGCTCCGGCGCCGACTTGGCCTGCGGTAGCGGAGGGCTGGGCGGACGTGCGGCCAGCGCCGGCGCGGCCCTGCTCTCCGGCGCGGGCGTGGGTGCGGGTGCGGGCGGCGGTGGGGCGCCGCGGACCTGCTCCTGCTGCTGCACCATCACGATCTCCAGCGGCTTCTCCGGCGGCGGCAGAGTGCGGCCGCCGGGCCGGATCAGCAGGATCGCGAGGGCAGCCGTGTGCAGCGCGAGGGAGACGGCGGTGGCGACGGTGTCGCGGCGGGAGCGGGGCCGGGTCGGGGGGACGGGGCGGTTGGTCGCCGTCAGCACCTCAGAGGACCAGAACTCCGGAGTGCTTGGCTTTGGCCTCCGGCTCGACATGGATGGTGACGACCAGGCCCGGCGTCTCCGCCTTCAGCGCCGCCTCGACCCGGTCGCAGATCGCATGGGCTTCGGCGACCTGCATGGAGCCCGGCACGACCAGATGAAACTCGAGATAGGCGGTCCGGCCGGCCAGGCGCATCTTGAGGTCGTGCGCTTCGATCGCGCCCTCGGCGCTCTGGTTCAGCACCTCGCGCGTGCGGTCCATGATCCCCTCGCCCGGCGCCTCGTCCATCAGCCCCCCGACGCTCTCGCGCATCACGCCCCAGCCGGACCATAGCACGTGCACGCCGACGACCATGGCGACGGCACCGTCGAGCCAGGCGATGCCGCTCGCCAGCACGGCGAGCACCCCGGCCAGCACGCCGCCGGAGGTGGCGACGTCGCTCCACAGATGCCGGGCATCCGCCTTCAGCGCGGCCGAGCGGCTGCGCTTACCCGCGGTGCCGAGCACCACGGCCCAGCCCCCGTTGACCGCGGTCGCCACCAGGCTGAGCGCCAGGCCGGACCAGGCGGACACGATCGGCTCGGGCGCGCGCCAGCTCTCCCACCCACTGCGGAAGATCGACAGCGCGGCGACGATGATCAGCACGCCGACGATGACGGCGGCGAAGAACTCGGCCTTGTCATGACCGTAGGGATGGTTCTTGTCGGCCGGGCGCGCGGCGTAGAACAGGGCGGCCGCCGCGACCACGCTGGCGGCGACGTTGACCACGCTCTCCAACGCATCCGAATACAGCGCGGAGCTTCCGGTCACCCACCAGGCACCAGCCTTTAATGCCAGAACCAAGGTTCCGACGGCGATCGATGTCAGCGCGACGAGTTTGACGTTGTCCAAGTTCGGCCCCCGAACCGGGCTGTAACCCGGCCGGAGCCGCGACGTAAACGCCATACCGCAACCCGGCGCTCACCCTGTCGTTGCCGATCCATGGATCAACCCTCCCGCGACGTCTTCACCACCGACGTTCCGGCCCGGCTCGACCGCCTACCGTGGGCCCGTTTCCACTGGTTGGTCGTGGTCGCGCTCGGCATCACCTGGATCCTCGACGGGCTCGAGGTGACGCTGGTCGGCTCGCTGGCCAGCGCGATCACCGGCAGCCCGAGCCTTGGGCTCGACAGCGCCAGCTTTGGGATCACCGCGTCCGCCTACCTGGCAGGCGCGGTCGTCGGTGCGCTCGGGTTCGGCTGGCTCACCGACCGGTGGGGGCGCAAGCGGCTCTTCACCATCACGGTGCTGGTCTACCTGGTGGCGACCGTCGCCTCCGGGCTGGCATGGAATTTCTGGTCGTTCGCGATTTTTCGCTTCCTCACCGGGGCCGGCATCGGCGGCGAATACGCGGCCGTGAACGCGACCATCCAGGAGTTGATTCCCGCCCGCCGCCGCGGCTTCACCGACCTGTGTATCAATGGCAGCTTCTGGTTCGGCGCCGCCCTCGGCGCGGGCAGCGCGCTGATCGTGCTCGACCCGGCGATCGTCAGCCCGGAATGGGGCTGGCGAGCGGCGTTCATCATCGGCGGCGTGATCGGGCTCGGCGTGTTGTTCCTGCGCACCTGGATCCCCGAGAGCCCGCGCTGGCTGATGACGCACGGGCAGCCGGAGGAGGCGAGCCGGGTGGTCGGGCAGATCGAGCGCCGGGTCGAGGCCGAGACGGGAGCGCCGCTACCGCCGGTGCCCGACGAGACATTGCGGCTGCGGCGGCACGAGGGCGACTGGTTCGTGCCGAGCCTGCGCGTGTTGGCGACCACCTATCGCAAGCGCGCGCTGGTCGGTGTGGTGCTGATGGCGGCGCAGGCGTTCTGCTACAACGCCGTGTTCTTCACCTACTCGCTGGTGCTGACGAAGTTCTACGACGTGCCAGGCAAGTCGGTCGGGTGGTATATCCTGCCGTTCGCGGCGGGTAACCTACTGGGCCCGATCCTGCTAGGCCGGCTGTTCGACAGTCTGGGGCGTCGGATCATGATCGGCGCGACCTATGGGTTATCAGGCCTGTTGCTGGCGGCGTCGGGATGGGCGTTCGCGGCGGGGTGGCTCGATGCGACCGGGCAGACGGTCGCCTGGACGGTGATATTCTTCTTCGCGTCGGCGGCGGCATCGGCGGCCTACCTAACCGTCGGCGAGACGTTCCCGCTGGAGGTGCGGGCGATCGCCATCGCGCTGTTCTACGCATTCGGCACGGGCGTCGGCGGGGTGGCCGGGCCTAGCGTGTTCGGGGCGCTGATCCAGTCGGGATCGCGGCACGAGTTGCTGCTCGGCTATCTGTTCGGGGGCGCGCTGATGGTGATCGCCGGGATCGTGGCCTACGTTTGGGGAACCGATGCGGAAAGGCGTTCTCTCGAAACGGTCGCGCCGCCACTGTCTGCGGCATGAAACCGTCCTCAACGTTCGGCGTTTTAGAGAACAGACGGCGATGTTGCCGCTGGGGAGACAGTCATGGTTGACGAGAACCGCGTTGAAGGCGCCTGGGACAAGCTCAAGGGCAATGTCAAGGAAGGCGTTGGCAAGCTGACCGGCGACGAGAAGTTGCAGGCCGAAGGCAAGGCCGACCAGGTCAAGGGCGAGACGAAGAGCACTGTCGGCGGCGCCAAGGACACGGTCCGCGACGCACTCGACAAGTAGCCTACCGGCGGGCGCTCTGACGGGCGCCCGCGCCTTTTCTTTTCGCTACCGGCCCGGTCAGAAGCGCCCCATATTCTGCTGAAATTTGGGGCTTATACGTTGATCGATAAACCAACCTACCGCGAAGCGATGGCCCGCCTTGGGGCCGCCGTCAACATCATCACCACCGTCGATGGAACCGGCCCTCGCGGGCTGACGGCGTCGGCGGTGTGCAGCGTGACGGACGATCCTCCGACGCTGCTAATCTGCATCAACCGCGACAGCGACACCAACGAGGCGTTCAAGGCGAGCCGTATCATCTGTGTCAACACGCTCGGCGCGGCTCAGGAGCATCTCTCGCCGATCTTCGCCAGCATGACAGGTGCGACGCAAGCCGAGCGGTTTGCTAACGGCGAGTGGACGACCTTGCAGACGGGCGCGCCGGTGCTGCAGGGCGCGATCGTGTCGTTCGATTGCCGCATCACGCAATCGACCGAGGTCGGCACGCACACGGTGTTCTTCTGCGAGGTCGAAGCGCTGAAACTGAGCGCCGAGACAGCCGGACTGATCTATTTCGGTCGTGCGTATCACCGGATCGTCGTCGAAGCGGCATAATCCAGGCGGCGTGACGCCCTCCCGATCGGGAGGGCGCTGTCGCTGTTACTTCGAGAGTTCGGCGTATTTGCCGTCCTTCCAGACATAGAAGACATAGTCGGCCGACGTGATGTCGCCCTTCTTGTCGAAGGCGAGCGGGCCCAGCACGGTATCCATCTTCTGGCCACTGTGCATCGTGTCGGCGATCTTCTTGGTGTCGAGCGTGTTGGCCTTCTTGGCGGCGTCGGCCCAGACCTGGATCGCGGCGTAGGTGTAGAGCGTGTAGCCCTCCGGGTCGTAGTTCGACAGCTTGAACTCGTCGACGACGGCCTTGGCGGTCGGACGGTTGCGCGGGTCGGCCGGGAAGGTCATCAGCGTGCCCTGCCCCGCGTCGCCGGCGATCTGCCAGAACTCGGTGGTGACCAAGGCGTCGCCGCCGACGATCGTCTCGTTCATGCCCTGCTCCTTGGCCTGGCGTGCGATCAACCCGGTCTCGGTGTGGTAGCCGCCGATGTAGACGACGTCGATGCCGGCCTGCTTCATGCGGCTGACGATGGCCGAGTAGTCGCGCTCACCGGGCGTGTAGGCGGCGACCATGGTCGGCTTTATGCCGTTGGCCTCGAGCGCCTTTTGCGTCTCGTCGGCGAGGCCTTTGCCGTAGGCCGAGTTGTCGTTGAGGATGGCGATCTTCTTGCCCTTGAAGTTGTCAGCCAGATACTTGCCGGCGATGGCGCCTTGCTGATCGTCGCGGCCGCAGATGCGGAACGTGTTCCAGGAGCCTTCGTCCGTGTATTTCGGGTTAGTGCTGGCCGGGCTGATCTGGAGAATGCCCTCCTCGGTATAGACCTTGCTGGCCGGGATCGAGCTGCCGGAGCAGTAATGCCCGGCGACGACCGCGACCTTCTTGCTGGCCATCTGGTTAGCAACCGACACGGCCTGCCGCGGGTCGCAGGCGTCGTCGCCGATGTCGAGCACCAGGTTCTGCCCCATGACGCCGCCAGCCTTGTTGATGTCGGCGACGGCCTTTTCGGCGCCGGCCTTCATCTGGGCACCGACGGCGGCGTAGTTGCCGGTCATCGGGCCGACGGTGGCGACATGGATGTCGGCATGGGCGGCGGCGGCGAACGTGAGTAGTGCGGCGCCTGCCATTAGGGCGGTGCGTAGCATGGGGGATCCTCCTTCGTGACTGAGGGCAGCCTAGACCGATTTCCGGGCACAAGGGAATTCGCCGTGTGCCCGATTGGTGAGCCGACCGCGCAACACTCGGCGGAATTCCCGCTGATGTTACAATGTATCACTTGTGTCGCGAGCGACTCTCGGAGAAGTGAGCCGTATCGACCGCCGAGGAACGATCATGACCAAGCCGACCCGCACGCGACTCGCCGGGCTCCTGATCGCCTGCGGAAGCATGGCCGCCCTGCCCGCCTTGGCGCAGACCAACTCCGATCCCGGGCAGTCGCCCGCCTCCCCGGTCCCACTGCCGGCCACGCCGGATTCCACGCCGGACTCGCCGACGGAGGGCGGGTTGATGCAGCGCGACAAGCTGCTCGGCACGCTGGGCGGCGTGCGGCCGGTGCTGGAGGCGCACGGCATTTCGCTCAATCTCAACGAGACGAGCGAGGTGTTCGGCAGTCCGACCGGAGGCCGGGCGACCGGCGTGATCTATGAGGGAGCGACCAACATCAGCGTCGACCTCGACCTCGAGAAGTCGATCGGCCTGTCCGGCGGGACGATGCGCATCAGCGCGCTGCAGATCCATGGGCGGGGGCTCTCGACCAACGACGTCGCCAACCTGAATACCATCAGCAGCGTCGAGGCGACGCGCGCGACCCGGCTCTACGAAATCTGGTATCAACAGATGTTCGCCGGTGGGAAGGCGGACATCCGCGTCGGGCAGCAGAGCGCGGACCTGGAATTCGCGCTCAGCTCCTATGGCGGGCTGTTCACCAATGCGAGTTTCGGCTGGCCCACCTCCTCCGCCGTCAGCCTGCCGGGCGGCGGGTCGGCCTACCCGCTCGGCGTGCTCGGCGCCCGGCTGCGGCTGCGGCCGGCCGACAACACGACCGTTCTGCTCGGCGTGTTCAACGGCAGCCCGGCACGGCCCGGCACCAACGACCCGCAACTCCGCAACGCGCACGGGACGTCGTTCCGCCTCGATGAGGGCTACTTCGCCATCGCCGAGGCGCAATACACCATCAACGCCGAAGAGGGCGCGACCGGCCTGGCCGGGACCTACAAGCTCGGCGGCTGGTACCATTCCCGGGCGTTCACCAACCAGTTCTTCGTCAACACGCTCAACATCGCGACCGACAACACCGGCTCGCCCGTCAACCCGAACGACGACTGGATGCTCTACGGCGTGGCCGACCAGCTGGTCTGGCATGCGCCCAACACCAAGGATGGCGGCGTGGGCGTGTTCGCGCGCGTGACGGGCGGGCCGGGGAGCAAGAACCAGGTCAACGTGTTCGCCAATGCCGGCGTGACCTACAAGGACGTGTTCGGGCGGGAGAACGACACGGTCGGGCTCGGGCTGGCCTGGGCGCGGATCAGCGACACGGCACGGGCCAACGATGCGGCGGCAGCGGCGGCGCAGCCCGGCGTGTTCTCGCCGATCCGGTCGAGCGAACTGGCGCTCGAGCTGACGTATCAGGCGCAGGTGGCGCCGTGGCTGACGGTGCAGCCGGTGGCGCAATACATCTTTAACCCGGGCGGCGGCGTGGTGAACCCGAACCGGCCCGACCGGCGGATCGGCGACGCCGCGGTGTTCGGGGTGCGCAGCACGATCGCGTTCTAAGGGTCAGTGCGCGCCTTCGAGATACGCGGCACGGATCTCCGGGCGGGCCAGTAATTCGGCGCCGGGCCCGGCCATGGTGACGGCGCCGTTGACCAGGACGTAGCCGCGGTGCGCCAGGCGGAGCGCCTGGAACGCGTTCTGCTCGACGAGCAGGACGGTGAGCCCGGTCTCGCGGTTGAGCTGGCGGATGGCGCCGAAGATTTGGCGCACGACCAGCGGGGCCAGGCCGAGGCTGGGCTCGTCGAGCATCAGCAGGCGCGGCTGCGTCATCAGCGCGCGGGCGATGGCGAGCATCTGCTGCTCGCCGCCCGACAGTGTGCCGCCGCGCTGGGTCAGGCGCTCCTTCAGGCGGGGGAACAGGGTAAAGACGAGTTCCCGGGTCTGCTCGTAATTGCGCATGCGGACCATCTCGGCCCCCATCAGCAGGTTCTCGTGCACCGACATGCGGCCGAAGATGCGGCGGCCTTCGGGGGCCTGGGCGAGGCCGAGATGCATGATCTGGTGCGTCGGCATCGCGGTGATGTCGGTGCCGTCGAACAGGATGCGGCCGGCGCGGGCCTGGGGCTTGCCGCAGATCGTCATCATCAGCGTGCTCTTGCCGGCCCCGTTGGCGCCGATCATGGTGACGATCTCGCCGGGGTTTATTTCCAGGTCGACGCCTTTGAGCGCCTGGATCGCGCCGTAGAAGGCGGTGACGCCGGTGAGCGAGAGCAGCGCCGTCATGCCGCCACCTCATCCTCATCGCCTTCGCCGAGATAGGCGGCGATCACCTTCGGGTCCTCCCGGATGGCGCTCGGCGGGCCATCGGCGATGCGCTCGCCGTGGTCCAGCACGACGATGTGGTCCGAGATGCGCATCACCAAACCCATGTCGTGCTCGATCAACAAGACGCTGCAGCCATCGGCCTGGATGCTCTTGAGCAACGCGGAGAGCTCGTCCGTCTCGCGGGGGTTGAGGCCGGCGGCGGGCTCGTCGAGGCAGAGCAGCACCGGCTCGGTGCACATGGCGCGGGCGATCTCGAGGCGGCGCTGGTCGCCGTAGGGGAGCGCACCGGCCGGGTCGTCGGCGCGGCGGAGCAGGTCGATGCGGTCGAGCCAGGCGCGGGCGCGGACGATGGCCGCCTCCTGCGCGCGATTGTGGCCGCCGATGCCGAACACGGCGAGCAGCCCTGCACCGACGTTGGGCATTAGCTGGTTGTGCTGCGCGACGAGGAGGTTCTCGAGCACGGTCATGCCGGCGAACAGGCGGATGTTCTGGAACGTACGGGCGACGCGGGCACGGCGGGCAATACGGTGTCCGGGAATGGTCTGCAGGGCGAAGGCGGCCCCGTCGGCGTGGGTCAGCGTGATGGCGCCGCCGGTCGGGCGGTAGAAGCCGGTGATGCAGTTGAACACGGTGGTCTTGCCGGCGCCGTTGGGGCCAATGACCGACGTGATGTCGCCACGGCGGGCCGAGAACGACAGGTCGCGCACGGCGAGCAGGCCGCCGAAGCGCATGGTGAGATTGGCGATCGACAGCAACTCAGCCACGGCCTTCGGCCACCAGTTCGGGCGAGATCTCGCGCTTGGCGCCGAGTGCCACGCTCGGGGTGCGGCCGGCGACGAGGCCGCGGGGGCGCAGCACCATCATCAGCACCAGCGCCAGGCCGAAGATCAGCATGCGATAATCCTGCAGATCGCGGAACAACTCGACCCCGCCGATCATGACGATGGCGGCCAGCGCGGTGCCCAGCTGACTGCCCATGCCGCCGAGGACGACGATGGCCAGCACGATGGCGCTCTCGATGAAGGTAAAGCTCTCCGGGCTGATGAAGGCGGCGCGGGTGGCGAAGAAAGCGCCGGCCAGGCCGCCGAAGGTGGCGCCGATGGCAAAGGCGGTGAGCTTGGTGACGGTGACGTTGATCCCGAGCGAGCGGCAGGCGATCTCATCCTCCCGCAAGGCTTCCCAGGCACGGCCGAGGGCGACCTTGCGCAGCCGCAACGCGACCCAGTTGGTCAGCAGCGCCAAGGCGAGGATGACGTAGTATAGATAGGTGATGCGCTGGTTCGGGCTGTAGTCCAGGCCGGTGAACCCGGTGAAGGTGCCGGGCCCGCCGCCGGCCGAGAAGCTCAGGCCGAACAGGGTCGGGCGCGGGATGCCGCTGATGCCATTGGGCCCGCCGGTCAGGCTGACCCAATTGAGGATGACGACGCGGATGATCTCACCGAAGGCCAAGGTGACGATGGCGAGGTAATCGCCCCGCAGCCGCAGCACCGGGAAGCCGAGCAGGATGCCCCAGATCCCGGCGAACAGCCCGGCGAGCGGCAGGCACGTCCAGAAGCCGAGGCCGAAACTCGTCGACAGGATCGCGTAGGTGTAGGCGCCGACGGCGTAGAACGCGACGTAGCCTAGGTCGAGCAGGCCGGCGAGGCCGACCACGATGTTGAGCCCCCAGCCGAGCATCACGTAGGTGAGGATCAGCGTGCCGAGGTCGACGCCGTAGCGGCCGGACACCGCCGGCAGCAGGATCGCGACGACGAGCAGGACGGGGGCAACGAACTTGCCGGTGCGTTGCAGGGTCTCGGCGAGGTGACGGTTGGCGCGGTATTCGGCGCGCGGCCGGGCGCGGAACGACAGCATCACCAGGCGGCCGACGAAGACGGCGACGACGATGGCGACCAGAGCGAGCGGCCGGGTCGTAAGGTAGAGGCCGGTGGGCCCGCTCTGGGTGAGCAGGCCGACCATGGGCGTGAACAGGCCGAGGGCGACGAGCGCCGACAGCCCGGCGTCGCGGATAATGGGCCTCATACCTTCTCGACGTCGGCGCGGCCGAGCAGGCCGGTGGGCATGAACAGCAGGACGAGCACGAGGATGCTGAACGCGGCGACGTCCTTATACTGGACGCTGAAATAAGCGGACCAGAACGTCTCGATCAGCCCGATCGCCAAGCCGCCGAGCACGGCGCCGGGCAGCGAGCCGATGCCGCCGAGCACGGCCGCGGTGAATGCCTTCACGCCGGCGACGAAGCCGATGAAGAAGTCGATAACGCCATAATAGAGCAGGAACATCAGCCCGGCGACCGCGGCCAGGGCGGCGCCGATGACGAAGGTAAGGCTGATGGTGCGGTCGACGTCGATGCCGAGCAGCCCGGCCATGGTGCGATCCTGCTCGCAGGCGCGCATCGAACGGCCGAGCGGGGTGGCGGTGACGAGGTAGGTGAAGATCGCCAGCACGACGAGGGTGGTTGCGATGATGACCATCTGCATCCAGGAGAGCTGGACGGCGAAATTATCCGCGGTAAGCAAGGTGATGCCGCCGGGGATGACGGCTGGGATCGGCTTGACGCGGGCGCCCTGGCTGACCTGGGCGAAGTTCTGCAGCGTGATGGACATGCCGATGGCGCTGATGAGCGGCGCCAGGCGGAACGACCCGCGGAGCGGGCGGTAGGCGATGCGTTCGATGGACCAGCCATACAGCGCGGCGATGGCAGCGGCGAAGACGAGCGTGAGCGCGAGAGCGAGCGGCACCGAGGTGATCCCGATGGCGGACAGGCCAAGCAGCGAGATGAGGGAGAGGAAGGCGCCGATCATGAACACGTCGCCATGGGCGAAGTTGATCATGCCGATGATGCCGTAGACCATCGTGTAGCCGACGGCGATGAGGCCGTAGATCATCCCGAGCGTGACGCCATTGATGAGCTGCTGCAGCGCGTAAGCCAATCGATCCCCTGGGCACGACGTGAGTTCCAGCATGCACGGCCGGGGCAGCCATGCAAGGCTTGCGTAACCAGCAGGGCATCGGCACTTTGCAGCCCGAGCCGAGGCTGCTATATCGCCGTCTCGGTCGCGATGTGGGTGCTTAGCTCAGGTGGTAGAGCAGCTGACTCTTAATCAGCGGGTCGTTGGTTCGATCCCAACAGCACCCACCACGGCGCCGAGTAGCTAGAAGCTTCTGGTATGCTCCAATGTGCTCGGGTGAGGCGCATGGATATCGGGCATTTGCACTCAATCTCGTCAGACAAGGCCTGGGCAGGCGTGTTCGAGCGAAAGCTGGATGATTGACGCGCCCTGTCGGCAGCATCGTCCAATCGCTTCAAGGATCGTTGAGGTAACCCGGCCCGGATTTCGGCAGCCCGGACCTCTTGCCTGCCTTCGAGTTCCGGGACGAGGATACATGAACCGCCGCGCATCGATCGAGAGCGCCTCATGATCCCGCTCACTGGAGACATTTGATGGCAAAGACCGAGGTCCTCCTCGTCGGCGAGAGCTGGATCAGCGCTGCAACCCACTACAAGGGCTTCGACCAATTCGGCTCCGTCACTTTCCACAAGGGTGCCGAACCCTTGGTCGAGGCGCTGCGCGAGAGTGAATTTAGCCTCACATACATGACCGCGCACGAAGCCGCCGAAGGCTTCCCATTTACGCTCGAGGCCCTGCGCCGCTACCGCGCCATCATCCTGTCCGACATCGGCGCGAATACGCTGCTGCTGCCGCCATCGGTGTGGCTGAACGGCAAGCCCGTCCCCAACCGCCTCAAGCTCATCCGTGATTGGACGGCCGAGGGCGGCGGCCTGATGATGATCGGCGGCTACTTCTCGTTCCAAGGGATCGACGGTCGCGCCCGCTGGCATCGAACCGCCGTAGAAGACGCGCTTCCCGTCACCTGCCTGCCGTATGACGACCGGCTGGAAGTTCCCGAGGGCTTCCGTCCCCTCATTATCGATCCGGCGCACCAAATCTTCCGCGGTCTTGACGGCGAATGGCCACTTCTGCTCGGCGCCAACGAGGTCCAGGCCCGCCCCGGCGCCGATACCCTCGCCCGCCTGCCCGACGATCAGGGTGGTCACCCCCTCCTCGTCATCGGCCAGCATGGGCAGGGCCGAACCCTGTGCTGGACCTCCGACATCGGCCCGCATTGGCTACCGGAGGACTTCGTCCGCTGGCCTGGATACGCCACTCTGTGGCGTAACGCCCTGTCCTGGGTCACTGGAATGGCATGATCCGCCTCTTCGTCCTTGGTCGCGCGAGCCTGAACCAGGCTGTCGCCGGCACCGGCCCGTTCCTGGTCCCGGGCGCACTCAACTCCCTCCCAATGGTCAGCGTATCGCAGCGTCTGGTCGCGTGACCGCCACGCTCGACATCCGCGACATGACGGTGGCGCTCGGCCCGCCGCATCGGCGGGTGCCGATCGTCGAGAACGTGTCGTTCGCCGTCGAGCCCGGCCGTATCCTCTGCGTCGTCGGCGAGTCCGGTTCCGGCAAGAGCGTGTCGGCCATGGCCGCCATGGGCCTGCTGCCGCCGGGTCGTCACAAGGTGGCGGCGGAAACGCTGGCTTTCGAAGGCAGGGACCTCCGTCACCTGTCAGACCGCGACATGACCCGGCTGCGCGGCGACCGCATGGCCATGGTGTTCCAGGAGCCGATGACGTCGCTGAACCCAGTCTTCACGGTCGGCGACCAGATCGGCGAGGTGCTGCGGGTGCATCGCGGCCTCGGCGCCAAGGCCGCCCGTGCCCGCGTGCTGGAGACGCTGCGCGACGTCGGCATTGCCGCGCCCGAACGGCGACTCGACAGCTATCCGCACGAACTCTCCGGCGGACTGCGCCAGCGCGTGATGATCGCCATGGCGCTCGCCTGCGAACCGCGCCTGTTGATCGCCGACGAGCCCACCACCGCGCTGGACGTCACCGTGCAGGCGCAGATCCTCCGCCTGTTCCTCGACCTGCGTGACCGGACCGGAGCGGGGATCCTGTTCATCACCCATAATCTTGGCGTCGTCGCCGAGATCGCGGACGACGTCGCGGTCATGTACGCCGGCCGGGTCGTGGAACAGGCACCGGCGGCGACGCTGTTCCGCGAGGCGCAGCATCCCTACACGCTGGCGCTGCTCGCGGCGATGCCGGCGATCAACGCGACGGCCGACCGCTTGGAGCCGATTCCCGGCCGGATGCCGGCGCCGGGGACGGCACTGCCGGGCTGCCGGTTCGCGCCGCGCTGCCCGTTCGCCGTCGCCGATTGCGCCGCTCAGCCGCCGATGCGATCGGTGGGGCCGGCCCACTTCGCCGCCTGCTGGCGGGCACCCGTCGCGTGACGCCGCTGCTGCAGGCGCAGGGGCTGTACAAAAGCTTCGCCTTGCCCGGTGGACGCCGCCTGCTGGCCGTCGACGGTGTCGACCTCCAGGTCGAGCGCGGTGAGACGCTGGCCATCGTCGGCGAGTCCGGATGCGGCAAGTCGACGCTCGGCCGTCTCCTGCTCCGGCTGCAGGAGCCGGATGCCGGCCGCATCGCACTCGAGGGCACCGACACGCACGCGCTCCGCGGCACTGCCCTGCGCGCCATGCGCCGCCGCATGCAGATGGTGTTTCAGGACCCGTTCTCTTCCCTCGATCCCCGGCAGCGCGTCAGGGACGCCTTGATCCGCCCCATGCTGCTGCACCGCCTGCGCGACCGTTCCGCCGCGGCGAGGGAGGCCGCGGTGCTGATGGAGCGTGTCGGCCTTGCGCCCGCTCAACTCGCGCTGTTCCCGCACCAGTTCAGCGGCGGCCAGCGGCAACGCGTCGCCATCGCCCGGGCACTCTCGGTAGAGCCGTCGTTGATCGTCTGCGACGAGCCAGTGTCGGCGCTCGACGTTTCGGTGCAAGCACAGGTGGTCAACCTGCTGCAAGATCTGCAGCGCGACACCGGCGTGGCGCTGATCTTCATCTCGCACGACCTCGCCGTCGTCCGGCATCTCGCGCACCGGGTCGCGGTCATGTATGCCGGCCGCATCGTGGAGACCGGCCCCGCCGCCGACCTGTTCGCGTCGCCGGCACATCCCTATACGCGCGCGCTGCTCGCCGCGGTGCCGCGCCTGACCCGGCGGCCCCCCGCCGCGCTCGTCACCGGCGAGCCGCCTGACATGAGTTCGGCACCGCCGGGTTGCCGTTTCGCAAGCCGCTGCCCGCAGGTTCAGGCCGTCTGCCGCGAGGGGGCTGCGCCGCCGCTACGACCGGTTGCGGCCGATCACGCCAGCGCCTGTTTGTTCGCCGATATGCTACCGGCTTGGCCAGTCACGCCGCCAAGCCCGGCGCTGAATCCGATCAACCGCCGCATCGCCGCATACCGCCAGTCCCGTGATCAGGAACGGACGGGTGCCCGCTCATGAGAATGGTCGGCTTCCGCCTCCTTTCCCTCCTGCCCGTGCTGTTCGGCATCTGCCTGCTCTCCTTTGTCCTGCTCGCCCTCGTCCCTGGCGATCCCGTCACCGCCATGCTCGGCCTTGAGGCCGACCCGGCCGCCATCGTCGCCCTGCGCGCCAAATACGCGCTCGACGATCCCTTGCCGCTGCGCTTTCTCGCCTGGTTCGGCCACGTCCTCACCGGCGATCTCGGCCGCTCGGTCCAGACCGGCCGACCCGTTCTGGCCACCGTCGCCGCCGCCCTGGTCCCGACGCTGCAACTCGGTGCCGCCGCCACCATCGTGTCCTTGCTGATCGCCATACCCGCCGGGATCGTCGCTGCCGCTCGCCGCAACGGGGCAGCGGATTTCATCGCGTCCTTCATCGCGCTGTGTGGCCTGTCGCTGCCGTCGTTCTGGCTCGGGATTTTGTTGATCCTCGGCTTTTCCATCGCGTTGCCGCTGCTGCCGTCATCGGGCTACGCGCCGTTTCTCAGCGCGCCCGGTGCTGCCTTCGCCCACCTCGTGCTACCCGCGATCACACTCGGCGCCGCCATGGCGGCCGCCACCATGCGAATGACCCGCGCCGCCATGATCGAGGTGCTGAGCGCCGACTACATCCGCACCGCGCGCGCCAAAGGTATGCCGCGCGGCCGGGTCGTCTGGCACCACGCCTTGCGCAATGCGCTGCTGCCCGTGACCACGCTCGTCGGCCTGCAGATGGGCCAGCTTCTCGGCGGCGTCGTCATTACCGAAAGCGTATTTTCCTGGCCCGGCATCGGCAAGCTCACCGTCGACGCCATCTTCGCCCGCGATTACCCGGTGGTGCAGGGGTCGATCCTGGTCACCGCCACCCTGTTCGTGCTGATCAACCTGGTCACCGACCTGCTCTACACGGTCCTCGATCCTCGCCTGAGGCCACGGCGATGACGGCGCGCTCGCATTGGTGGCAGTTGCTGTCCGAACCGCGCAGCCTCCTGGGCGTCGTTCTCGTGGGGCTCGTCGTAGTGGCGGCGCTGCTAGGCCCGACGCTGTGCCCGTACGGACCGGACACGCCCGACTTTCTTGCCACACTGGCCGCGCCATCGGCCGCCCATCCGCTCGGCACCGACGATCTCGGCCGGGACGTGCTCGCGCGCATCCTTTACGGCGCGCGCATCTCACTCATGGTCGGACTGGGCAGCGTCGTTGCCGCCTTCGTGCTCGGTGCACCCATCGGGCTCGTCGCCGGCTATGCCGGTGGCTGGACGGATGGCGTGCTGATGCGCTGCATGGACGTGCTACTCGCCTTTCCCGGCATCCTGCTCGCGCTCGGCATCACCGCCGCCCTGGGCGCCTCCCTGCCGGTCACGGTGGCCGCCATCGCGCTGGTCAACCTGCCCGTGCTCGCCCGCATCGCGCGCGGCCAAGCCCTCGCATTGCGCACGCTCGACTTCGTCACCGCCGAGCGCGCCCTGGGCTTCGGCGGGGCGACCATCCTCTGCCGCAGCATCCTGCCCAACGCGTTGTCGCCGTTGCTGGTGCAAGCCTCGGTGCTGCTGGCTTCCTCGATCATCACCGAAAGCTATCTGTCGTTCCTCGGCCTCGGCGTGCAGCCGCCCACGCCGAGCTGGGGCAACATGCTGCACGACGCCGTCGGCTTCCTCGACCAGGCCGTCTGGCTCGCCTGCTTCCCCGGGGTGGCGATCTTTCTCACCGTGCTCGGCTTCAACCTCCTCGGCGACGGCCTGCGCGACCGTCTCGACGCCCGCGATCGATAGGAACCCCGCCCATGCATCTCACCCGCCGCCGCCTGCTCGGCACCACGGCACTTCTGATCGCGGCTCCCGTCGGCGCCGGCGCCCAGACCCTGCCGACCCTGACCATCGGGGTCGTCTCCGACCCGGTCACCCTCGACCCGGCGTTCTCCGCCTCGTTTTTCGAAACCCAGGTGCTCTACAACCTCCACGAGACCCTTCTCGTCGCCAAGCCCGACGGCACCATCACGCCCGGCCTGGCCAGCATCGAGATGATCGACCCGCTCCACTATCGCCTCACCTTGCGCGAGGGCCTGACCTTTCACGACGGCACCGTGCTCGACGCCGCCGCCGCCAAGGCGAACATCGACCGCTTCATGGACCCGGCTACCGGCTCCATCCGCCGCCCCGATTTCGGGCCGCTCAAGGAGGTTGCGGTCAGCGGCCCGCGAACCGTCGAGCTGACCTTATCGGCGCCGTACGCGCCCTTGCCGCTGGTGCTGACCAACCGCGCCGGCATGATGGTCTCGCCCACGGCCGTGGCGGCGCTCGGGCCCGACTTCGCCACCAAAGCCGTCGGCTGCGGCCCCTGGAAGCTCGCCAGCTGGACCAAGAACAGCGAACTCGTGCTCGAGGCGTTCCCCGGCTACTGGCAGGGCCCGCCGAAGAACTTTGCCCGTCTGGTTTATCGCCCGCTGCCGGACGAGACCGTGCGGCTGGCCAACCTGCGAAGCGGCACCCTCCAGTTGATCGACAGCGTTCCGCCGCAGGCCGTCGCCTCCCTGGCCAACGACCAGAGTGTCCACGTCGCGCAGATCCCGAGCCTCGGCTTCAACGCCTTTGCCTTCAACTGCACCCGTCCCCCCTTCGCCGACGCCCGGGTCCGCCGCGCCTTCACCGCCGCGATCGACCCGGCCGTGATCCAGCGCGTGGTGTATTTCGGCACCGGCCGCGTTTCCCATGGCCCGCTCTCGCCGGCCGTCGCTTGGGCCTTCGACCCCGCCCAGAACGGCATCCCGTTCGACCCCGCCCACGCCAAGTCCATGCTGACCGATGCCGGGATCACCGCGCCCGTGCCCGTCGCCATCACCGTCACCAACTCGCCCCAGATGGTCCGCGCCGCCCAGGTGATGCAGGCGCAGGGCGCTGCCGCCGGGTTCAAGGTCGACATCCGGCAGATCGACCCGACCAGCCTCATCACCGTGCTTCGCGGCCGCGACTTCGACCTCTGCATGTCGCCCTGGAGCGGCCGTTACGATCCGGACGGCAACACGTTCAACTACTTCACCAAATCCGGCCCCAACAACTTCGCCGGCTACGACGGTCCGGAGGTCACGGCATTGCTGGAACAGGCACGTTCAACATCGGATCGCACCGCCCGTGCAACCCTCTACGAGCAAGCGCAGGCCAAGCTCGTCCAGGACGCACCGATGCTGTTCCTGCATTTCGACGCGATCCTGCAAGCGTCGACCACCAAGCTGAAATGGGTGCAGTATCCAGATGCCGTGTTCCGTCTATTCGACGCGACACTTGCCTGAGTCGATCCGGCGCTGCTGGACGGGCACCGCTAGCCCCCTCCCCGCTGAGCCCGGCTCACCTGATCGCCGATCTTGGCTTCGGGCCGGCCTGAGACATGGCTCGGGCTCTGGCATTCTATCTCAAGACGGAACCCGCAGTTGCGCGGCGCTGACCGCCGCGATCTCCGCCCGCGTCGCGACCCAGACATCGCGGCCGCGCCGGTGCAGATCCGCAAGGATCGCCTCCACCGCGCGGAACCGGGCTGGGCGACCGCAGATGCGGAGGTGAAAGCCGATGCTCAACGTGCGGGGTGGGCCACGACGGCCCTCGTAGATCAGTTGGTCGAGAGCCGAGGCGACGTAGCCGGAGAAGTCCTCCGGCTGCACGAAGCCGTTCGGGTGAAAGAATTTCATGTCGTTACTGTCGAGCGCGTAGGGGAGCACGAGCAGGCCGGTCTCGAAGCAGAGATACGGTAGATCGTCGTCGAAGGCGTTGCTGTCGTAGCTGTAGCCCGCCTCGCGAAGCAGCCGCCGGGTATACGGGCTCGCACTGCCACGACAGAAATACCCGGTCGGCCGGGTGCCGGTGGCGTGCTCGATGGCGTCGGTCGCGCGACGGATCGCCTCGCGCTCCTCCTCGAGGCTGCCGTAATCGGCGTTCGGGCGCCACAACCAGCCATGGCAGCCGGCCTCGTGGCCGCGCCGCACCACCTCACGGGCGAGCTCCGGCGTGCGCTCCACCGCGCGGCCGCACATCCAGAACGTAGCGTGCATTCCGGCGCGGTCGAACGCGTCCAGGAAGCGCGGCAGCCCGGCCCGAAGCCCATAGACGAAAATCTGTTCCATGCCGATGTCGCGGCGACCCGGCGCCACCACGCTGATGACTTCGCCCATCCGCTCGTTCTCGGCATCTCCTGCCTCGACCGAAAGCTCGGCACCCTCCTCGTAGTTGATGACCAGCGACACGGCCACCGCCGCATCCCCGGGCCAGCGCAGTATCGGCGGTGAGAAGCCGTAGCCGACGAGGTCTCGGCTCACTGGCTGAGCCGCCGCGTCAACCCGGACACGCGGTCCATCAACAGCAACACGATGAACGAGAGCCCGACCAGGAGCCCGGAGATCGCGGCTACGCGCACGTCGAGCGAGTTCTCCATCATGCCCCACATCCGGATCGGCAGCATGTCCGTCTGCGCCGAGCCGAGGAACAACGACACCGGCACGTTGTCGACCGACGACATGAAGGCCAAAAACGCGCCGGCCAACAAGCCGGAGCGCAACGCCGGCAACACCACGCGGCGGAACGTCATCCAGCGCGACGCCCCCAACACGGACGACGCGTCGAGCCAGGCCGGCTCCAACCCCGTGGCCGCCGCGATGGCGCTGCGCAGCACGTAGGGCGTCACGACGATGCCGTGTGCGAGCGCCAACAATGGCAGCGACGGGGTAAACCCCAGCCATGACGTGAACATCAGCGCCGCCAGCCCGAACGCGATGCCCGGGAGGATCAGAGGCAGCATGAAGCCGCCATCGGCCCAACGCGCCCAGTGCGCCGGGTTGCGTGCGATACCCAGCGCCGCCGCCGTCGCCAACACGGTCGCGAACGCCGCCGCCAGCACGGCGACAACCACGCTGTTCAGCGCGGCTACGTGGATGATGTGCGATCGCGCCGGATCGAACAGCTCGGCATACCAGTGCAGCGTGTAGCCCGGCGGTGGGAAGCGCAGCGCCGCCGAGGTGGAGAAGCTGGTCAGCACGATCACCAGCACTGGCCCAATCAACACCACCAGCGCCAGCGCCGCCAACACGACGATGAAGGCCGCCAGCGGCAGGTCGCCACCACGCATCCGCCATCCGCTACGCATGCGCGCCACGCCCGAGCCGGCCCACGAGCGTCACCACAAGCAACACCGCCCCCATCAGCAATAGCGCGATCGCCGCTGCCAACGGCCAATCGAAAGTCAACATCGCTTGCTGCCACACCAGCGCCGGCAGATACACCAACCGGCCGCCGCCGATGATGCTCTGCGAGATGAACGCGGTCGATGACGACGCGAAGGCCAGGCTGCCGCCGGCGACCAGCCCGGGCAACGCCGCCGGTAGCACGACCCGGCGCAGGGTCCGCCCTAACGACGCGCCCAACACTGCCGAGGCATCCAGCAGCGCTGGGTCGAGCCGTCCGAGCGCGGACATCAGCGGCAGCAGGATCAGCGGCATCTCGATCTGCGCCAACGCCAGGATCAGCCCGGGCTCGGTCTGCAGCAACTGCACGGGCCCGCTCGCCAAGCCAGTCGCCTGCAGCATCGTGCTCAGAACACCCTCGCGACCAAGGATGGCGATCCAGGCGAAGCTGCGCACCACGACGGAGGTCAGCAAAGGCAGGATCGCGGCGATCAGGATGACTTGGCGCAGCCGCGGCCCCGCGACCATGTGCACCAGCGCCAGCGGGATCGCGAGGCAGGAGGTCGCCAGCACCGTCAGCCCACCGAGCTTCACGGTGTTGGCCAAGGCCCGCCAGTCGAACGGGTCGCCCAACAGATCCGCCCAAGCCCGCAGGCTGAACGAATGCAGCGTCTCGTCGGTGGCGAACGACGTCGCTGCCAGTAGCAGCAGCGGTGCGGCAAACAGCATCAGGTGCGCCAAGGCCAGCGGCAGGACCAGCAACGCCGGGCCCGACAAAGGAGGCATGGGCTTACTTCGTCATTTCCTTGTTGAAGCGGTCGATCCACTTCGCCCGCAGCGGATTGATCTTGCTCCAGTCGTAGGTGTTGAACTTGTCGATGTCGGCGAGGCTCTTCATCGGCACGTTCGGCCCGGGATCGACGTCCTTGTTCACGGGCGTCAAATAATAGGGTGTTTTCGCCAAGGCATCCTGGACGGGCGTCGATAGCACGGTGTCGAGATACTCGTAGGCCTGATCGACGTTCTTGGCGCCTCTGGCAACATGCATGGTCGTCACGAAGGCGGACGCGCCGGTGTCCGGCACGACGAACTCGATGTCGACGCCGCGGGCCTGCAGCGCCGTCACCGTCTGCGTGTTGATATACATGAGGTCGACCTGGCCTTGCTGGAACAGGCCCGGCAGCGCCGCCGGCGTGGCGACGGCGGCGACTTTCGGCAGGATCTTGGCGATTTCGGCGAACGCCGGGTCGACGTCGGTTTCCGAGCCGCCATAGGCCTTGGCGATCTCGATCATGCACATGGTGCCGAACGTCGTCTGGAAGCCGCTGAGCCCGAGATGGGACGCGAACTCCGGCTTGAACAAGTCTTTCCAGCCGGTGGGCTTGGGGATCTTCTTCGGGTTGTAGGCGATGCCCACGACCTGTGCGGCGACGGCGATGCCGTATTTGTCGAGCAGGGAGGCCGGGATCTTGTCGGCGTTCTTGAGGCGCTTTGAATCGAACGGCTCGAAGAGATTATAGTCGATCCCCGAGGCGCGAGGGCCGGGATCGAGCAGGAACACGTCGAAGGACGGGTTGCCGCGGGCAGCACGAGCCTTGGCGATCTCGTCGACTGCGAACAGGGCCTCGAATGCGACATCGGTTTTGGCGTTGGCCTTGAGCGCAGGCAGCACGACCGCGCGGTAGGCGTCTTCCCAGGCGCCGGGATAGATCGCCGCGGTCAGGCTGCCGGCGGCACGGGCCTGACGATCGGCGAGCAAGGTGGCAGCGCCAAGCGAGGCGCCGAGTAGGAAACGGCGGGTGTGGAACATCGCTAACCTCCGGACGGGGTGGATGGGAAGACGGATGGCTGCGCCGATGGCGATAGGCCGACATAGACCGTGCCCGGCGGACGGATGTCGGTCGCGCGTGCTTCGGTGACCTTCATCGCCAGGTCGCCGACGCCGACATCGTGGACGACCATACCGCCGATCGGCGCGGATTGACGCAGCATGGCCGGCAACCGGTCGGGTGCCGGGTCGTCGAACAGAAGGAGGTGCTCGGGCCGGGCGGACACGACCACGCCGGCTTCGCGCTCGAGACCGAAGCGGTTATTCACGGCGATGCGGGCGCCGCCGTCCAGGATCACCTCGCAGACGCCGCCGCCGACGGCGTCGATGCGGCCGGGGATCTCGACGCTGGCGCCGACGAAACCGGCCACGAACCGATTGGCCGGCGCATCGTAGACCGTCGCCGGCGGGCCGAGTTGCTCCAGCCGCCCGACCCGCATCACGGCCATCCGGTCCGCCATGCTCATCGCCTCGTCCTGATCGTGCGTCACCATCACCGCGGTCAGCCCGAGCCGGCGCTGTAGCCGCTTGATCTCGAGCTGCAGATCCAGCCGGAGTGCGCGGTCCAGAGCCGCGAATGGCTCATCGAGCAGCAACACCGCCGGCTCCGTGACGATGGCGCGGGCCAGCGACACGCGCTGCTGCTGGCCACCCGAAAGCTGGCTGGGGCGGCGGCTGGCGAACCGGCCCATCTGCACCGCCTCGAGCGCGCTGGCGACCCGCGGGCCGATTTCGTGGCGCGCCACTCCGCGCGCCTGCAGCCCGTAAGCGACGTTCTCCGCCACGTTCATGTTGGGAAACAGCGCGTAGTTCTGGAACACCATGCCGACCCGGCGCCGACCCGGTGGCAGATGATCGACCGGCGCACGGTCGAAGCAGATCCGCCCGGACGCTGGCCGGATGAACCCGGCAACCGCGCGCAACAGGGTCGTCTTACCGCATCCTGACGGACCCAGAAGTGCGACGAGTTCGCCGGGTTCGACCCCAAGCGTGACCTGATCGACGATCGTCGTCGTGCCATATGCCAGCGTCACCGCCTCGATATCGAGCCGATGTCCGCCGCGTGTATCAATGTCCGGCACGCCTGCATCCATGAAGATGCACTTGCAAGGTGCATGCCAGTTCAGCGGAGTCCGGAGTCCGGCGAGGGCCGCGCCATATCCCGAGAGTTCTCGTCCTACCGGGCATCCGCTCGCGCGCGCTGATCGCGGCGAGCCATCGCAGAAGTCAGAACGACACGCCGCGGCCGGTGCGCAGCACGCTCGATAGGCAGGCCAACACCGAGAAGGCCGCGGCGACACAAAGCGCCGCCGTGGTCGCACCGGTCGCGAACAGCCCGAAGATCAATGCGACCAGCGCCACGCCGCTGGTCTGGCCGAGCAGCCGGCTGGTGGCTTGCATGCCGCTGGCGCCGCCCGCTCGCGAGGCCGGCGCCGCGGCGATGATGGTTTTGTTGTTGGGCGAGTTGAACAGACCGAAGCCGACCCCGCACAGCGACATTCGCCAGGCAATGTCCCACAAGGCCGGCTGGTCCGGCAGGAAGGCGAGCAACAGCAATCCGGCCACCATCAACGCCTGCCCAAGTCCACCCAGCAGCCCGGGCGAGAACTTGTCCGCGAGCCGCCCCGCAACGGGCGCTACCAGCATCACCGTCACCGGCCACGGCGTCATCAACAGTCCGGTTTCGCCCCGCCCGAACCCGAGCCCGCGCTCGAGGTAGAAGGGCAGCGTGACGAACGCCATGCTCTGCGCGGCGAACGAAAACGTCGACGCCGCGACCGACAACGCGAAGATCGGCCGTCGCAGCAGGTCGACCGGCAGCAGCGGATTGGAACGCGAGACCTGACGCTTGACCAGCACGAACCCGGCAATCAAGCCGGCAAGCAACTCGAGCACCGCATAAAGCGGGCTGCCGCCATGGCCGAAGGCTTCGACGCCACTGATGAACAAGCCAAAGGTCAGCGCGTTCAGCGCCGCACTGCCCCAATCGAACCGGTGCGACGCGCGCGGCGTGAACGGCAAGGTCTTGGCGCCGAGGATCAGGATCAGCGCCCCCAGCGGCACGTTGACGGCGAACAGCCATTGCCATCCGGCCACCGACAGGATCGCCGCCGCCACGCTCGGCCCCAGCGCGGACGACGCCGAACCGACCATCACGTTCACCCCGAAGCCGCGCCCCAACAGCGCCCGCGGATAGATGAACCGCACCAGAGCGCTGTTGACGCTCATCAACCCGGCCGCACCGAACCCCTGCGCCACGCGCGCGATGGTCAGTTCGGTCAGCGAGTGCGACAGCGCGCAGGCCAGCGAGGCCACGGTGAACAGCGCCACCCCGATCCGGTAGACCCGGCGATAGCCGACAATCTCGCCCAATGCCGCCAGCGGCAGCAGCGAGATGGTGACGGCGAGCTGGTAGGCGTTGACCACCCAGATCGACTGTGACGCCGAGACGTTGAACTCGGCCGCCAGCGTCGGCAGCGCGAGATTGGCGATCGAGCCATCGAGCACGGCCATCATGAGGCCGAGCGCCGTCGTGACGATCGCCCAGGTCCGCGCCGGCTCCGGCAGCCCGTCTTGTTCGGCCATTTTCACGGTCACGCGCGAGCCGCTTCCTCGAACAGCTCGGTCCAGGCGCGGAGACCGTCGTCGAACGAGCTGAGGCGGAAAAACTCGTTGGGCGCATGGATCTGCTCGTCGGCGATCGCATAGGACAGCGTGACCGTCTCGAGCCCCAGGATCCGCTTGACCATCGGCGACACCGGCAGCGTGCCCCCGATCCCGACGCGGACCGGCTTCTGCCCGTGGACCCGCTCGATGACGCGCTCGACGGCGGCCAGGAAGCGGTCGTCCTCCGGCACGGCGTAGGCCGGCGTTCCGTCGCGCGAGCGGTCAATGGTGAGGTCGGCATAGGCGGGACAATTTGCGTGGAGATGGCGCGCTACGGCGTCGAAGACATGGTCGGGCTCTTGGCCGGGTCCGAGGCGGGAGGTGAGCTTGGCATGCGCCTCGGACGGGATCACCGTCTTGCCGCCTGGGCCGGTATAGCCGCCCCACATGCCGTTGATCTCCAGCGTCGGTCGCAACCAGATGCTTTCCAGCAAGCGGACGCCGGGCTCCATGGCGCCGGGTCGGGCGCCGATCTCGGCGAAGAACGCGGCCTCGTCAAAACCGAGCGCCTCCATGCCGGCGATGTCCGCATTGCCGGGTGATCGCAAGCCACGGTGAAAGCCGCCCACCGCGACCCGGTTGTGCTCGTCATGCAGCGTCGCCAGCAGACGCGCGAGGACGCCCGCGGCGTTGCCGACCGGGCCGCCATAACGGCCGGAGTGGAGGTCCCGCGACGCGGTGCGCACGCTGACCTCCATGCTGAGATTGCCGCGGCTGTTCACGTTCACGCTCGGCCGGCCCGGCCGCCACCGTCCACCATCGGCCGAGATCAAGACGTCGGCCGCAAGCAAGTCTCGGTAGCGGTCGAGGATGACGGGTAGCGTGCGGCTGCCGATCTCCTCCTCCCCCTCGAGCAGGAACTTCACATTAACCGGCAGCGACCCGGCCGTCGCCAGCCACGCCTCGGCCGCCGACACTGCGATCCAGAGCGGCGACTTGTCGTCGGAGGCACCGCGCGCGACGATGCGCCCGTCGATGATCGTCGGCTCGAACGGGGGCGAGTGCCATTGCTCGACCGGGTCCGGCGGCTGCACGTCGTAATGGCCGTAGACCAGCAGCGTCGGTGCGCCTGGCGCGCCGAGCCACGCGCCGTAGACGGCCTTGTGCCCACCACCGTCGAGCAGTTGGACGTCGCGCATCCCGATCCGCTCGAGCCGCGCCCGCACAATCTCGGCAGCGTCGGCGATACCGGCCGCGTAGGTCGGATCGGTCGAGACGCTCGGGGCGCGGATGAAGTCCAGCAGTTCGTCGAGCAGGCGGGTCCGGTGCTCGGCAAGCCAATTCTTGATGTTCATGCAGCGGTCGATTCCACGGTATCCAACGAGTTCAGAGAAGGCACTGGCGCATGCTCGCTCCACAACGGCTGTCAGATCTCCTTTTTCACGTTCCACATGAGCGGCAGTCCCTTCAGCACTCCACTCAGTGACTTCCGATAGGCAGTCGGCTGATAATACTCGCCGGTCGGCAGATACGGGACATCTTGGAATGCCTGCTGCTGGATCTGTACCGCGATGGCTTTTTGCGCCGCCAGATCCGGTGCCTGAAACCATGTGTCGCGCAGCTGCTCGAGTTGTGGAGAGTTGCACCAGCCGAACCAGCCAGCCTCTCCATTGCCGCGCAATCCGAGATGCGTCGCCGGCGTGAACTGGTCCACGCCGAAGAAGCTGGTGAAGAACACGCTCCACCCGCCCTGGTCGATCGGCGCCTTGCTGGCGCGGCGCTGGATCACCGAGCCCCAATCCGTGCTGACCACGTCCACGTTGATCCCGGCCTGCTTGAGCATGTCGGCCCCCACCTCGCCGATGGCCTGCAACGCCGGCAGGTCGGTGGCGACCAATACGACGGCGCGCTCGCCCTTATAGCCGGCCGCGGCGAGATCCGCTTTGACGCGGCTCATGTCGCGCTTGCCCTCGAACACGGACACGCCCGCATCGTTGGCCAGCGGCGAGGTCGCCGCGAAGAAGCCGACATCGTCTTTCCAAAGCGAGCGGTCTGACCCAGCCACGGCCTGCATGAAGTCGGCCTGATCGACCGCCCCCAGCAGCGCACGACGGATCGCCGGATTGTTGAACGGCGGCTGTAGATGATTGAACCGGAGCATGCCGGGTAGTCCCGACGGATCGAGCATGTCGATGGTCAGGCCGGCGTTTCGCCTCGCGGTTCCGAGCAGGTCGAGCGACGGCTCCTGCCACCAGTCGACCTGGCCCTGCTGCAACGCCGCCAGCGCGGTCGCCGGGTCGGGGATCGCGCCCCATTCGACGCGGTCGAGATAGGCGATCTTCGGCCCGGCGGTGCAACTCGGCGTGCCGCCCGGTCGCGGCACGTAACCCTCGAACCGCGTGTAGACGCTGAGCGCCCCCGGAACCCGCTCGGCCGCGACGAAGCGGAACGGACCGCTGCCGACCATCTCGTTGAGCGGCTTGAAGGCGTCGGTGCTGGCCAGCCGCTCCGGCATGATCGCGCACATGATGCCGGCCACCTTGCCCAGCGCATCCGGCAGCAAGGGGAACGGGCGCTTGAGACGGAACACGATGGTCTTGTCGTCGGCGGCCGAGAGCTCGTCGGTGGCGGCCATCAGCGCCTGACCGAACGCGTCGCGTTTGCCCCAGCGATTGATGCTCGCCACGCAATCCCGCGCCAGCACGGGTGTGGCGTCGTGGAATTTGAGGCCGTCGCGCAAGGTCAGCCGCCACGTCTTGCCGTCGGGCTCGGTGGTGAAGCCGTCCACCATCTGCGGCTGCGCCTTGAAGGCGGCGTCCTGCCCGAACAGCGTGTCGAACACGACGAAGCCGTGATTGCGCGAGATGTACGCACTGGTCACGACGGGATCGAGCAGCGGGACGTCGATCTGCGGTACGAATTTCAGCGTCTTCGCACTCTGTGACCGAGCCACATGCGGGGCGGCAAGCACGACTGCACCGGTGGCGAGTAGGGTCCGACGTCTCAGCATGGGCAGGTCTCGCGTTGAAGCTGGAAAGTGACCCGCAACAATCAGGCCACCGCCGGCAGGCCGCCATAAATACCGCTCGCGGCATCGGGCGAGACGCTGCCGTTCGCCATGTCGCGCTCCAGGTCGCTGCGGGCGCGCTGGAGCGGGTCGCCGTAGCCGGAACCGCCGGCGAGCTGAACCTCGACGATGCGGTCGATGCGGTCCACCGTGACGAGTTCGCCGGTGCCGCAATCCTGGACCGTCACCCCGGCCGCGTCGGTGACGAGGCCGTGGACGCCGCCGCCGGGTCGGCCGCCGAACAGGCCGTCGGTGCTGAGCCCGACACCCTCCGGGTAGACGGAGAACAGCGTCGGCAGGCCGTCATCATACAGCTTGCGCATGCGGGTGCGGGTGCCGAGGCCGCCGCGGTGCCGCCCGGGGCCGCCACTGTCGGTGACGAGGGATTTCTCCAGCACCAGGATGGGCGCGCGCGTTTCCATCAGCTCGATCGAGGTGTTGGCGGCCGATGTCGGGTAGAGCAGGGCGGATTTGCCGTCGCTGCCGGCGCTGGCGCCCTGTCCGCCCCCGGTGAAGAAATGGTCGGCGTAGATTTGCCCGGCGGCGTCATGGCCGTAGATGTTGATGGCATGCGGCAGCCCGGTGGCCGCCTGGACCGCTCCGGGTGCGGCCTCGGCCAAGGCGCGGAAGATGTTCGGCGCGATATACCAGCCGGTGCGGGTGCGCAGGTTGACGCTCGCCGGCTTGTCCGCATTCAGGATCGAGTGCGGCGGGAGCTTGATGTCGAAGGCGCGGTAACAGCCCGCATTGCTGCGCACGCCGGGGCTGAGCACGCATTTCAACGGATACGCCGCATGGGCCGCGGCATAGGACCAGGTGCAATTCAGCCCGCCCTGCGCCTGCTGCGGCGGTGCACCGGCGAAGTCCAGTTCGATGCGGTCGCCGCTCACCGTCACTTGGAGCGGGTAGCGCAGCACGGTGCCGAGCGGGTTGTTGCTGATCTCGCTGTGATAGACCCCGTCCGGCAGGGTGCCGATCGCGTCGCGGATCGCCCGTTCCGAGCGGTTCTGCACCACGGCGGCGAGCGCGCGCAGATCGTGCATGCCGTAATCGTCCATGAAGGCGAGCAAGCGGTCGGCGCCGAGCTGATTGGCGGCGACGAAGGAGTGGACGTCGCCGAGCACCTCCTCCGGCTTGCGCACGTTCTCGGCCAGCAGGGTCAGCAGATCCTCGTTGGCGGCCCCGGCGCGGTAGAGGAACATCGGCGGGATCTGGAAGCCCTCGTCGTAGATCTCGCGCGCCCGCAGGCTGTCCTTGGTGCCGCCGATGTCGCCGACATGGCCGACCGTCGCGGTGAGCGCCACGAGCCGCCCGTCGCGGAACACCGGCGTCACGACGGCGATGTCGAACAGGTGCCCGGCGCAGAGCCACGGGTCGTTGGTGATCAGCACGTCGCCGGGTCGCAGGGTATGGGGCGGGTAGCGCTTCAGGATGGCCTTGACCGCGATCGGGACGGTCAGGTTGAACACCGGCATCGCGCGCGGCGAATGGGCCAGGCTCTCGCCGTCGGGGTCCAGCAGGTCGGTCGCGAAATCCTGCGCCTCGGACACGATCAGGGAAAAGGCGGTGCGCACGATGGTGTGCCACATCTCCTCGACGACGGTGACGAGCCGGGCCCACATGATCTCGAGCGAGACCGGGTCGGCCTCGATGAGCCCGGTGGCTTCGGCGAGCGGGGTGGCGGCGGTGATGCGGGCGGCGGCTTGCGGCTGGACGGCGATGGCGATGCGCAGCGTTCCGGCGGCATCGACCTGCAGGCGGTCTCCGGGCGCGATCACCGTGGTGGCCTCGCGCTCCTCGATGATGGCGGGACCGTCGATGGTCGTCCCGGGCGTCAAGCCGTAGCGGTCGTAGACCGGGGTGTCGACGAAGCCGTCGCCGAACCACGCCGGGCGCGTCGCCTTCAGCGCGGGACCGTCCACGCCGCCGCCGGCTTGGGCGAGGGTCAGCCCGGGGATCGGGCCGCGGCAGGCGACGCGCAGCGAGACGAGCTGGATCGCGACGCCGGCATAGACGGAGGTGTAGCGGGCGGCATAGGCGGCGGCGAAGGCCTCGCGCAACGCGGGGAGGCTGTCGTCGGACAAGGCGCCCGCCGGGAGCGCGACGTTGATCTCGTGGATCTGGCCGAGCAGGCGCATGTCGGCCGAGCGTTCGGCGACGATGTCCGCAGCGGCAATCCCGGCGGCGAGGAGCTTGGCGCGGGTCTCGCCCTCGAGGTCGGCCAATACCGTTTGCAGCGCGTCCATCGCGCCTGCCGCATCGAGCCGGACCGGGTGGCTGCGCACCTGTTCGAACGAGAGCGGCGCGGCCAGGAAGCCGAGCGCGGACGCCGCCCCGGAGGCGGGCGGGATCAGCAGCTCGGCCGATCCCAGCGCGCGGGCGACACCGGCCGCATGCGCCGGCCCGGCCCCGCCGAAGCCGACCATGGCGTAGCGGCGAGGGTCCCTGCCCTTCTCGACGATGTGGATGCGCGCCGCCGCCGCCATGCTCTCGGTCACGACCCGGTGGATGCCCCACGCCGTCTCGATCGCCGACAGGCCCAATCTCGATCCGACGCTCTCCAGGGCGCGAATCGCCGCGTCGCGGTCGAGCGCCATTCGGCCGCCGAGGAAGAAGCCGGGATCGTAGTAGCCGAGCACCAGATTGGCGTCGGTGACGGTCGGCTGGGTGCCGCCGCGCCCGTAGCAGGCCGGCCCCGGATCGGCACCCGCCGAATGCGGCCCGACGCGCAGCAGGCCGACCTCGTCGATGCCAGCGATCGAACCGCCGCCGGCGCCGATCTCGATCATGTCGATCACCGGCGCCTTGATCGGCAGGCCGGAGCCCTTCTTGAAGCGATGCACGCGCGCCGCCTCCATCTCCGAGGCGATGGCGGCGCGGCCGTTCTCGATCAGGCACGCCTTGGCCGTGGTGCCGCCCATGTCGAAGCTGATCACGTCCGGCTTGCCCGCCATCTGGCCGAAGAACGCCGTCGCCAAGCCGCCGCCCGCCGGGCCGGACTCCAGCAGGCGGATGGGGTAGGCGCGGGCCGTCTCCGGCGAGACCAGACCACCGGCGGAGTGCATGAGATACAGCGCGCCGCGGAAGCCCCGCTGCCACAGCTCGCGCTCCAGCCGGCGGACGTAGCGGTCCATCAGCGGCTGCACGAAGGCGTTGGCGCAGGTGGTGACCAGGCGCTGGTACTCCCACAGTTCGGAGACGATCTCTGCCGAGAGCGAGACCGAAACCTCCGGCAGCAGCGCGCGGATCGCCTCGCCGGCCGCGCGTTCATGCGCCGGGTTGCGGTAGGCGTGCAGGAAGCAGACGGCGATCGCCTCCACTCCCTCGGCCGCCAACGCCGAAGCGGCGGCCCGCACGGCGTCGAGGTCGAGCGGCACGACGACGGTGCCGTCGCGATCCATCCGTTCCGGCACTTCGAGCCGGCGACGACGGGGCACCAGCGGGTCCGGATACTGCAGGAACAGGTCGTAGATGTCGTAGCGCTGCTCGGTGCCCATCTCGAGGATGTCGCGGAAACCCGCGGTGGTGATCAGGCCGAGCTTGGCCCCCTTGCGCTCGATCAATGCGTTGGTGACCAACGTCGTCCCGTGCACGATCTCGCCGATGTCGCCCAGGCTCAGCCCGGCGTCGCCGACGATCTGCGCCAGACCGGCCAGCGCGCCGACCGACGGGTCCTCCGGCGTGGTCAGGCATTTATGCAGCCGGATGTCGTGCCGCTGCTCGTCGAGCAGGATGAAATCGGTGAAGGTGCCGCCGATGTCGAAGCCGATGCGATAGCGTGACGTCATGAGTGGGTCTCCAGCAGCGAAGCGGTGGCGCGAGGGGGGAGGATCGCGGCGAGCAAGGCGCGCGTGTAGTCGTGGGCCGGCGCCGAAAAGACCTGCGCTGCCGCTCCCTGTTCGACGAGACGCCCCGCGCGCATGACCGCGACCCGGTCGCACAGCAGCCGCACGACCGACAAATTGTGCGACACGAATAGGTACGACAGCCCGCGCCGCACCCGCAGCCCGGCGAGCAACTCGATGATCTGCGCCTGCACCGAGACGTCGAGTGCCGAGGTCGGCTCGTCGAGCAGGAGCGCGCGCGGCTCCGGCGCCAGCGCGCGGGCGATGCAGACGCGTTGCTTCTGCCCGCCCGACATCTCGTGCGGGTAGCGCTGAAGGAACTCGGTGCCGAGGCCGACATCGCCCAGCAGCGCGGCGACGCGGTCGCGCAACTTCCGGCGGGACGTGCCGAGCAGCCGCAACGGCTCGGCGATGGCGGCGAGCACGGTGAAGCGCGGATCGAGCGCCGCATGGGGGTTCTGGAACACCACCTGCACGGCGCGCCGGAGCGGCCGCAGGGCGGCGCCAGAGGCCACCGTGACGTCGGCCCCATCGAGATGGATGCTGCCCGCGGCGACCGGCTGGAGCCGCAGCAGGGCGCGGAGCACCGTGGTCTTGCCACAGCCGGACTCGCCGACCAGCCCGAGCGCTTCGCCCGGCTGCAGCGCGAGATCGACGCCGTCCACCGCACGGGCGGCCCCGAAGCTGCAGACCAGCCCGCGCACCTCCAGCAACGCCCGCGAGGGAGCATGCGGCGTCGGCATCACATGTTCACCAGATGGCAAGCTACGCCGCCGCGCAACGCCGGCGGTTCGATACGGCAGATCGCGACGGCCGCAGGGCATCGCGGATGGAAGCGGCAGCCCGGCGGTGGCGATCGCAGCGACGGAATGCTGCCCGCGATCCCCCGTGGCACGACGCCGGGCCGCGACAGGTCTGGCACCGCCGCGAGCAGTCCCTGCGTGTAGGGATGCCGCGGGGCGTCCAGTACCTGCGCGGCCGGCCCGTCCTCCACGATGGTGCCGGCATACATCACCACGACCCGGCGGCATGCCGCGCCGATCACGCCGAGGTCGTGGCTGATCAGCAGCAGCGTCAGCCCGAGCCGCTTCACCAGGTCGGCGATCAGCCGCAGCACCTGGGCCTGCACCGTGACGTCGAGCGCCGTGGTCGGCTCGTCGGCCAGCAGCAGGCGCGGGTTGGCCGCCAAGGCCAGCGCGATCAAGACACGTTGGCGCATGCCGCCGGAGAGTTCGTGCGGATAGCGGGGCAGCAGGCCTGCCGGATCCGGCAGGCCGACGGCCCCCAACAGGTCGAGGCTGCGCGCCCGGATCGCGGCGGCCCGATGCGCCCGCAACACCTCCGTCAGATGGCGGCCGATGGTGAAGACCGGGTTGAGGTAGGTGACCGGATCCTGGAACACCATGCCGATCCCGGCGCCGCGAAGGGCGCGCAACTCGGCCGGCTGCATCGCCAACACGTCGTGGCCGGCGAAGCGGATCGCCCCATCTGTCCGGGCGCCGGCATCGAGCCGCAGCACGGCGCGCGCCAACACCGATTTTCCGCATCCGGTCTCGCCGACGACGCCGACCGTCTCGCCCTCGGCCACGGACAGCGAGATGCCGTTGAGCACCTGAACGGGGCCCTCATAGCCGTCGAAGCTGAGGCGCAGATCCTGGATGTCGAGCAAGCTCATCCGCGTCCGCTCCGCGGGTCCAGCAGATCGCGCAGGCCGTCGCCGAACAGGCTGAAACCCAGCACGGTGAGGAAGATGAACAGGCCCGGGAAGAAGCTGTACCACCACCAATCCGGCATGTAGGAGCGCGCCACCGAGATCATCGCGCCCCATTCCGGCGCCGGCGGCTTGGCCCCGAGACCGATGAAGCCGAGCGAGGCGACGCCCAATATCGCCAGCCCCATGTCCATGCTGGCCTTGATCACCAGCGGCGACAGGCAGTTCGGCAGGATGTGGTGCCACAGGATCCAGGCATGGCCCGCGCCCATCGTGCGCGCCGCCTCGACATAGGGCTCGTGCCGCAGCGTCAGCGCCTTGGCCTCGATCAGCCGCACGTAGCCCGGCCACCACACCAGCGACAGCGCTACCACCCCATGCATCACCCCCGGCCCGAGCGAGGCCACGATCGCCAACGCCAGCACCAGGCCAGGCACGGCGAGGAACACGTCGGTCACCCGCATGATGATCCGCCGGGTCCAGCCGCCGAGATACCCGGCCGCGACCCCGAGCGGCACCCCGATCAGCGTCGCCACCCCGGTGATGACCAGGCCCACCCAGAGGCTCGTCCGCGTCCCGATCACGACCCGGCTCAGGATGTCGTCGCCCATCTCGTCGGTCCCGAACGGATGCCCCCAGGACGGAGGCTGCAGCTTCTGCGCTAGATGCATCGCGCCGGCGGCATCGCCGGGATAGGGCACGATCGCCGGCCCGATTGCCGCCAGCAGCAGGAAGAGGACGACGAGCACCAGGCCCAGCAGCGCCGACGCACTGCCGCGGAACGTCCAGACCACGAAACGCAGCCGGCGGACAGACGCCGGCGCCGCAGCCAGCGGCAGAGCGGCCTCGCTCATGCGGACCGCGTCCGCGGGTCGAGCCAGCCATAAGCGAGGTCGATCAAGAGGTTCGACACCATGAACGTCGCACCCACCGCCAGCGTCACGCCCATCACCGGCTTGAAGTCCGACGCCAGCGCGGAAGAGACGGCATACAACCCGATGCCGGGCCAATCGAACACGGTCTCGACCAGGAACGAGCTGCCCAGCGTCCAGCCGAGCCGCAACCCGATCATCGCGAGCGTCGGCAGCATCGCGTTCTTGAGCGCCAGCAGCGCCACGACCCGCCAGGTCGCTACGCCGTGCGCCCGCGCCGCGGTGATGTAATCGGCACCCAGCACCTCGACCATCTCCGCCCGCGCCACCCGCATGATCGCCGCCAGCGACGGCAAGGCCAGCACGACTGCCGGCAGAATCGCGTAGCGCACCGCTTCGACGAACACGCCGGGCTCGCCGGCGAGCAGCGCGTCGACGATGATCATGCCGGTGCGCGGGTCCGGCGGCGTGGTGCCGACCGACAATTGCCCGCTGGTCGGCAGCCAGCCGAGCCAGACGCCGAACAAGAGTTGCAGCAGCAACGCCGCCCAGAATGCCGGGAGTGCGACGCCGGAGACCGCGACCATGCGCGCCACATGGTCGAACGGCCGATTGCGCCGCATCGCCGCCAGCACGCCCGCCGGCACCCCGATGACGACCGCGATCACCATCGAGAGCAGCACCAGTTCGAGCGTCGCCGGCAGATACCGCGCGAGATCGTCGGTGACGCTGTCACCCGTCTGCACCGCGCGGCCGAGATCGCCGTGCAGCAGGTCCGAGACGTATCGGACGAATTGAATCGGCAATGGCTGATCGAGCCCGTATTCGTGCCGGACCGTCTCGACCATGTCGCGCGTCGCGTCGGGTCCCGCGGCCAGCGCGGCCGGGTCGGAGGGGGCAACGTTGGCGACGATGAACGTGATGACCACGAGGCCGAACAGCATTACGCCGAGCAGCGCGATCCGCCCGGCGATGAAGCGGATCATGCCTTGGCGGCGAACAGCGTGTAGAAATCGACCTCCCCGGTCAGGCGCAACGGGCAGTAGTCGAAGCCCTTCACATAGTTACGCATCGCCCATTTACGGTTCTCCATCATGCCGAAGATCGCCGGCTGCAAATCCACGATCCGCTGCTGGATTGCCTCATAGAGCGGCTTGCGCTTGGCCGGGTCGGTCTCCAGCCGCGCCTTGACCACCATGTCGTCCAGGACCCCGTCGGAAAGTTGGTGCATGCCCCAGAACTGCCCATGCGCCGACGACGCATATTGCGAGGCCAGCACGTCGGGATCCGGGCTGACCGGCGTGACATAGACCGCCACCAGGTCCGACGCCGTCTCCGGCTTGGCGCCGCGCGCCGTCAGCGTCGGCCAGGGCTGCGCCACCACGTTGATCGCGATCCCCAGCGGCTGCAGCGACTCCAGCAGCGCCAACCCGATCCGCCGCTCCACCTCGAGCCCGGCGACGTAGGTGTAATCCAACGTCACGCCGCCTTTGGCCCATTCGGTCTTGCCGAGATACTCCCGCGCCTTGGCCAGGTCGCGTCGCGGGATGTCCTTGATCTCCGCATGAAAGGTCATCGCGTCCGGAAACGGGCTGTCCAGCAGCTTGGCCGCGCCGTTCTCGATCTGCAGCAGCGCGTCGTAATCGAAGGCATAAGCCAGCGCCTTGCGGAAGTTGAGGTCCGCCGTCGGGCCTTTCTGTGTGTTCATCTGGATGGTGAACGGCGTCATGCCCTTGTCGTCCGTCACCTCGATCCCGGCGACCTTCGCAAGTTGATCGTAATCGTCGGGCGTCATCTCGGTGACGATGTCGATTTCGCCGCGCTGAAGTGCCGCCTTGCGCGGTGCGGGCTCGCGGATCACCCGGTAGATCACGCCGGCCGGCCGCTCCGCCTCGGCCATCGGCCAGCCTTTCCAGTACTCCGGCACCGCATCGAGCGCCATCACCGCCTGCCCGTCCCACCGCTTGATCCGGAACGGCCCGGACCCGGCGTCCCCGTCGGTCAGGAACTTCTGACCGTCATCCTCGCCCGTCACCTGCTTCGGATTGACGATGAACCACAGCGGCACGAACGACAGGAACGGGCCATACGGCTCTTTCAGCGTGATGCGGACGGTGCGCGGATCGACCGCTTCGATGCCGGCCGGGTCGAGCGCCGACTTCAACATCCACGCCACGCCCTTGTTCAAGCGCAACGCGCGTTGGAACGAGAAGCGCACCGCCTCCGCATCGACCGGATCGCCGTTATGGAACTTGGCATTCCCGACGAGATGAAACGTCCAGACCCGGCCGTCCTCGCTGGTCTCCCACCGCTCCGCGAGCCAGGGCACCGCCTTGGCCGGGTTGCCGACGTATTTGAGCAGAGCGTCGTAGACGCCTTGCTGCATCATCCGCGTCGACCAATCGTAGCGGACATGCGGGTCGAGCACCGGCACCGGCTGGCCGCCGGAGAAGACCAGCGAGCGCCGGTCACCCACGCGCTCGACGGCGAAGGACGGAAGCGGCGCCGCCAGTGCGGCGGCACCGGCCATGAAGTCGCGACGTCGCATCACTCATCTCCGCAAATAGCTCCGCGAACCATAGCGGCGCTGGAATGCCGCTGAACAGACGCTTCTTGCCGCGCTGCACCATCGGAGGAAATATCGCGAACGACACGAAGGGCGGCCCATGTCTGCGAAAAGCCAGTCTCCCCATGCTTTCCCAGCTCTCTTCTCGAGCATCGTGGACGCGCTGGCACTCCCAGCCGCCGCGCTGGACTTGCTGACCGTCACCGGGAACGAGGATCTACCATCGTGCTTTCCGGTGACGGACCTCGCCGTCGCTGCGATCGGCGCCGCGGGGCTCGCCACATCCCAACTCCTGGCGCTCGAAGGCCGCAAGTCACCCGGCGTTACCGTCGATCGGCACCTGGCATCGGCTTGGTTCATTTCCTCCGTGCGACCGGAGGGCTGGCAATTGCCCGCCGCATGGGATCCGATCGCCGGTGACTATCGATCGGTGGATGGCTGGATCCGGCTGCACACGAACGCGCCGCGCCATCGGGCAGCCGCGCTCGCCACACTCGGCTGCGCTGCCGAGCGTGAGGCGGTCGCCGCCGCCGTGTCCCGTGTCCAGGCAGAGACGCTGGAGGCCGAAATCCTGAAAGCGGGCGGTTGTGCTGCTGCCATGCACACCATGGCGGAGTGGCGCAGCCACGAGCAAGGTCGGGCGGTCCGGGCCGAGAGGCTGATCGCACTCGAGGCGACCACCGCAGCGACGCGATTGGCGTGGCGCCCGGATCCGCAACGGCCACTTGCCGGGATCAAAGTGCTCGACCTCACGCGCATCCTGGCCGGGCCGGTGGCCACCCGGTTTCTGGCCGGGTTGGGCGCGGACGTACTCCGCATCGACCCGCCGGACTGGGATGAACCCGCCCTGGCACCCGACGTGACGCCCGGCAAACATTGCGCACGGCTCGACCTTCGCGATGCGACGGACCGGCAAGCCTTCGAGGTCCTCCTGGCCGAAGCGGACATCCTCGTGCACGGTTATCGGCCGGCAGCGTTGCAACGCCTAGGCTACGGGGAGGCGCGACGTCGCGCACTCAACCCCGCGCTCATCGAGATCTCGCTCTGCGCTTATGGCTGGTCCGGACCTTGGGCCGGCCGACGCGGCTTCGACAGCCTGGTGCAGATGTCGTCCGGCATCGCCGCCGCCGGCATGGGCTGGAAGGCTGCCGACTGTCCGGTGCCATTGCCGGTGCAGGCCTTGGATCATGCGACGGGGTATCTCATGGCTGCCGCCGCCATCCAGGGGCTGATCGCCCGACTTCGTGACAATCGCGCGGTCAGCGCCAAACTCTCACTCGCACGAACCGCCCTGTTGCTGACCGACCACGCCGGTCCGTCGCATGGTCCGGCAGACAGCGGCTTCCGCGATGACGATTATGGGACGACGATCGAAGACATGCCTTGGGGTCCCGCCCTGCGGCTACGGTCACCGGTGCTGATCGGCGGCATGCCCCTGCTGTGGACGTCGCCGGCCTGCGAGTTGGGCTCGTCGCAGGCCGTGTGGCGTGGCCCGGTTATGCCGCCAGCGCCTCATGCGTGAGAGCGGGACGTATCTCCCGGAAGCTGGTCGCCTTCTCGAACGCGTCGCCCACCTTGAGCACCAGCGCGTCTTCGAACGGGCGTCCAACGATCTGCATCGACAGCGGTAGGCCGTTGCCGGTGAAGCCGGAACAGACCGAAAGCGCCGGCAGGCCGAGCACGTTGAAGGGGCGGGTATAGAAACGGTGCCCCATGATCGTATCGAACGCGCCCAGCGTCTCCGGCGGGGTATGCCGAGTGGGCATGACCAACACGTCGACGTCTTGCATCAGCGTGGCAGCTTGCTGGACGAGACGGGCGCGGAGACGCAGAGCGTTGACGTAATCGGTTCCTTGCACGAAGGCGCCCGCGGTCAACCGCTTCCGCGCGACCGACCCGTAGAGCTCCGGCGTTTCCCGCAGACCCCGCTCATGGATGGAGAACGCTTCCGGCCCCATGATGAGGGCACACAGATCGTAATAGGTTTCGAGCGGAGCCAGGCTGACGTCCCTCACCGTCGCGCCTGCCTTCTGGTAGACGGCGAGCGCGCTTTCGACCGCATCGACGATGACGGTGTCGGCGGGAGCGTCCGTCTCGAAGAAGTGCTGGACGACGCCGATGCGCAGGCCGCTCAGGCCGCCCCCGAGTGCACCGGCAAACTCGATCATGCCCGGGTCGGCACTGCCGGGGTCCATCGGGTCGTGCGCGGCGAGCACTTGCATCATCAGCGCGCAATCTTCGGCGGTCCAGCACATCGGCCCCGCATGATCGAGCGTGAACGATAGCGGCAGCACGCCGCGGCGGCTGACCAGCCCATAGGTCGGCTTCAGCCCGGCGATCCCGTTCCAAGCCGCCGGCGAGCGGATCGACCCACCGGTATCGGTGCCCATCGCCGCCATGCACAAGCCGCCGGCGACCGCGGCCCCGGAGCCCGAGGACGATCCGGCCGGGTCCAGCGTGGTGTCCCACGGATTGCGCGCCGGCGGCCATGGCAAGTCATGCGAGACACCGCCGATCGCGAACTCCCAAGTCGAGGTCTTGCCCAGGATCACCGCCCCGGCCTCGCGCAGCAGGCGCACCGTCGTCGCATCCTCCGCCGGCACATGGTCGCGAAACAGCGCCGAATGGCCGGTCGTGGCGATCCCAGCCGTGTTGTAGATGTCCTTGATCCCCAGCGGGATGCCGTGAAGCTTGCCCCGATAGGTGCCGGCGGCGATCTCGGCCTCGGCGCGCTTGGCCTCGGCCAACGCCTGCTCCCGCAGCACCAGGAGGTAGGCGTTGAGCTTGCCATCCAGGGCGTCGATGCGGTCCAGATAGGCCTCGGTCAGCGCGACCGGCGAGAGCGTGCGTGCCTCGATGCGGCGCGATGCCTCGGCGATGGTCAGGAAGCAGAGTTCGGTCATGCGTCTGCCTTTCCGAGCCGGAACACGTTGCTGGGCTCTTCCGCGTAGGAACACGCGTTGCGGATCCGGGCCGCCGCCTCGTCGTTGGCGAGCACCACACGCTCGAGACCGGCGCGGTCCTGTTCGGGAAACCGCTCGAGCCCCAGGGCATCGAGGCGATCGGCAAAGGAGATGACGGCCATCAGGCGCGCTTCAGCCGAAACGCGCTGAGCGGCTCGTCGGCATACGGATGCGCCCCGCGCAACGAGATCGCGAGGCGGTCCATGTCCTCGATCGCGGTCGCCAGTTTCGGCAGGTCTTCCGGCGTGACGGTCAGTCCAGCCGCCGCCAGCCGGTCTTCAATGCTCATGCTCATTGCCGTTTCACTCCGCCGCCGCGCGGATCGGTTCGGCCAGATCCGGCCGCCGATCGCGCGTTCCCATCATCCGCTCCACCGCATCGCCGGCGCGCAGCACGAGATCGTCCTCGAACGGGCGCCCGGCGATCTGGAACGACAGCGGCATGCCTGCCGCCGAGTAGCCGTTGCACACCGACAGCGCCGGCCCGCCCAGTACGTTGAACGCCCGGTTCAGGAACGGCTGCTGCCCGACCATCGAGTCTTCGCCCAACACGCCGGCCGTCTTGCGCGCGGTCGGGAACACCAGCACGTCCACGTCGCGCATCACCGCCGCTGCCTCCGCTACCATCCGCGCCCGCCGCCGCTGCGCGTTGACGTAATCCACCGACCGGATCAGCGCGCCGCTCATCAGCCGCCGCCGCCCGTACTCGCCATAGAGGTGCGGCCGAGTTTGCAGATCGTTCTCGTGCACGGCATAGGATTCCGACCGCGAGATCATGTTGGCGACGGCGTTGTAGTCCGAGAACGGCGCCAAGGTGACGTCGGTCAGCGTCGCCCCGGCCGCCTGCAACTCGCCCAGGGTCGCCTCCATGGCCGCCAGCACGTCGGGCTCGCAACTCACGTCGCGCTCGTAGAAATGCCGCACCACCCCGACCCGCAGCCCGGCGACTCCGCCGCCCATCCCCGCCGCGAAGTCGATCGGGCCGGGGTCCGCGCTCGCGGCATCCGCCGGGTCGTGGGCGGCGAGCACCTGCATCATCAGTGCGCAGTCCTCCGCCGTCCAACACATGGGTCCCGCATGATCCAGTGAGAACGATAGCGGCAGGATGCCGCGCCGGCTGAGCAGTCCGTAAGTCGGCTTGTGCCCGGCGATGCCGCACCATGCCGCCGGACCGCGGATCGAGCCGCCGGTATCGGACCCCATCGCCCCCGGCACCAACCCGGCGGCCACGGCCGCGCCCGAGCCGGACGACGAGCCCGACGTGTCGAGCGCCGTGTTCCACGGATTGCGCGCCGGGGGCCACGGCAAGTCGAACGACGAACCGCCAATCGCGAACTCCCAGGTCGAGAGCTTGCCCAGCATGATCGCGCCGGCGTCGCGCAGCAGGCGCACGGTGGTGGCGTCCTCCGCCGGCACGTGATCGCGGAACAGCGCCGAATGGCCGGTCGTGGCGATGCCAGCCGTATTGTAGATGTCCTTCAGACCGATCGGGATGCCGTGCAGCGGTCCGCGGTAGCGTCCGGCGGCGATCTCCGCTTCCGCCGCCCGCGCTTCGGCCATCGCCTGCTCCTCGAGCAACAAGATGAAGCTGTTGAGCTGTCCGTCCAGCGCCTTGACCCGCGCGATGCAGCTGCGCGTCAGCTCGACGGGCGACAGTCGTTTCGACCGGATCAGCCCGGCCAGCGTCGCGATGGTGCTCGAATGAAGGTCCATGGTGCCTCTCCTCTATTCCGCCGCCTGGCGCAGGGCGTGCGGCGCCGGCCGCGTCTGCCGCCATGCCGTTGCCGTCTCGTACGCATGCGCCGTGCGGAACAGCATCGCTTCGGCAAACGGCTTGCCGACGATCTGCATCCCCAGCGGCAAGCCGCCCGGCCCGAACCCGGTGCATACCGAGATGGCCGGCTGTCCCGTCACGTTGAACGGGATCATGTAGCTGGGTCGCTCCAACATGCCCCAGCGCGGCGCCTCGTGGATCGGCGGCGCCTCGTCGGCCTGCACCGCCGTCACCAGCATGTCGACGTCCGCCATGGCGGCCGCCATCTCCGCGCACAGGATCCGGCGCCGCCGCATCGCCTGCACGTAATCCGCGCCGGTCAGCAGCGCGCCGAGGGTCAGCTTCTCGCGCAGCAACGCGCCATACTGGTCGTAGCTCGTCTTGAGCCACGGCTCGTGCACCGAATAGGCCTCGGTCAGCATGATCATCCAGCCTACCGCGCCATACTCCTGCAACGGCGACACCGTCACGTCGCGGATTTCCGCGCCCAGCCCGGCCAGCACCGCCAGCCCGGCGTCCAGCGCAGCCACGGTCGGCCCGCTGGCCGGTGCATCGACCTCGTAAAAGTGCCGCAGCACGCCGATGCGAAGGCCCTTGAGGTCCTGTCCGACATCGAGCGAGAAGTCGGCCACGGGACGGTCCGCGCTCGCCGGGTCGGCCGGGTCGTGCCCTGCCATCGCCTGCAGCAGGAGCGCGCAATCCTGCGCCGTCCACGCCATCGGGCCGGTGTGGTCCAGCGTGAACGACAGCGGCTGCACCCCGGCGCGGCTGCACAGCCCGTAGGTGGGCTTGATGCCCGACAGCCCCGACAGCGTCGCCGGCCCGCGGATGGAACCGCCGGTGTCCGAGCCGGTTCCGCCCAGCACCAGCCCGGCCGGCACCGCCGCCCCGGTTCCGGAGGAGGACCCGCCGGTCAGATGCGCCGGGTTCCAGGGATTGCGCGCCGGCGGCCATGGCAGGTCGAAGGACGGGCCGCCCATGGCGAATTCATGCGTCGCCAGCTTGCCCATCATCACGGTCCCGGCCGCGGCCAGCTTGGCCACTGTGGTGGCATCGTGCGCCGGCACGTGATGCTCGAGCAGCCGCGAATGCGCCGTCGTGCGGATGCCGCCCGTCGCGTAGATGTCCTTGTGCCCGATTGGGATGCCGTCGAGCGGCCCGATCCGCTCGCCGCGCATCGCCCGCGCCTCCGCCGCCCGCGCATCGTCCATCGCCCGCTCCGGCGTCGTCAGCACGAAGGCGTGCAGCGTGCCGTCCAGTGCCGCGATGCGGTCCAGGCATGCCTGCGTCAGTTCGACGGGTGAGAGCGACTTGGCCGCGATCAGCGCGCTGGCGTCGGCAATGGTCGGGATCGGCTCCATCTCAGCGCCCTTCCCGCGCGTGGAAGATCAGCGACGGTTCCGCCTCGCGCGGCAGCGGCGCATGCACGCGCTCGCGCATCGCCTCCACCAGCCCGTAGACGTCGTAGATGTCCTTCTGCTGCGTCGCGGACAGCGTCAGCCCGGTCTGGGCCATGAGGACGTCGAAGTCGGCTTCGCTGATCTTGGGTTTCACGGACGATCTCCTGTCAGGCCGGCACGGCCTCTGCATGTACGCAACGAACCAGCGCGCCCGGCTGCATCGAGACCACCGGCGGCTCCTCCGTGCAGCGCGGCACCGCCTCGAGGCAGCGCGGCCGGAAATGGCACCCGGCCGGCAACGTCGCCAGGCTCGGCGGATGCCCCGGGATGGTCCGCAGCACCTGCTTGCGCATCCCGCCGTGCACGGTCGAGGCCAGCAGCCCCTTGGTATATGGATGTTGCGGCGTCCGGATGATCTCGCGCACCGTTCCGGTCTCGACGAACCGCCCGGCATACATCACCGCGATCCGGTCCGAGATCTCCGCCGCCACGCCCACGTCGTGCGTGACGAACACCACCGCCATCCCCAGCTCCGCCTGCAATTCGCGCAGCAGCATGAGGATCTGGATCTGCACCGTGACGTCCAGCGCCGTCGTCGGCTCGTCGGCCAGCAGCACCAGCGGCTTGCAGGCCAGCGCCAGCGCGATCATCGCCCGCTGCCGCATCCCGCCCGACATCTCGTGCGGATAGTTCTTCAGCCGCCGCGCCGCCGACGGGATCGACACGCGTTCCAGCAGCGCCTTGGCGCGCGCCATCGCCGTCGCCCGCGTGGTTCCCTCGTGCTGCACGATCGTCTCGGCGATCTGGTCGCCGATCGTATAGACCGGGTCCATCGCCGCCATCGGCTCCTGGAAGATCATCGACACCTCGCCGCCGCGCAGCTTGGCGAGGTCCCGCGGCGGCAGGGTCAGGATGTCCCGCCCCGCCATCCGCACGCGCCCCTCGACCTGCGCGAAGCCCGGTAGCAGCCCCATTACCGCCTTGAGGCTGACGCTCTTGCCCGAGCCGGATTCCCCCAGGATCGTGAGCACCTGCCCCCGCGCCAGCGCGAACGACACGCCGTTGACGGCGCAAACCTCCGGCTCGCCGCGCTTGCGGAACCGCACCGTCAGGCCGTCCACCTCGATCGCGGGTGGCAAGGGCGTGCTATCGAGCGGCATGTTGCGCCTCCGGCACGATGCAGGCGACGATATGGCCGGGCTCCGCGTGCGCCATCGGCGCGGCCAGAGTCGGCACGACCTCGGCGCATTGCGACTGCGCATGGGAGCAGCGGGTCCGGAATCGGCAGCCCGAGGGCGGGTTGATCGGGTTCGGCGGATCGCCGGTCAGCGGCAGCACCGTCGTGCGCCGATCCGGGTCCAGCGTCGGCTTGGACGCCAGCAGTGCCCGCGTATACGGGTGGCGCGGCCGCCCATAGATCTGTTCGACCGGTCCCGCCTCGACGACCCGGCCCAGATACATCACCAGCACCCGGTCCGAGATGTATTCCACCACGTTCAGGTCGTGCGAGATGAACAGGTAAGTCAGGTTCAACCGCGCCTTCAGCTCGGCCAACAGGTTCAGCACCTGCGCCTCCACCGACTTGTCCAGTGCGGAGACCGCCTCGTCCAGGATCACCAGCCGCGGCTCCAGCGCCAGGGCGCGGGCGATGTTCACCCGCTGCCGCTGGCCGCCCGACAGCTCGTGCGGGTAGCGCCGCGAGAATTGCGCCGGGTTGAGCCCGACCTGGCCCAGCAACTGCTCCGCCCGCGCCGTCGCCTCCCGCGCGGGCAGACCGTGCATCCGCGGCGCGTAGGCGATCGACTCCACCATCGTCAGCCGCGGGTTCAGCGACGTGTAGCTGTCCTGGAACACCATCTGCATCTGCCGGCGCATGTCGGTCACCGAGATGCCGTCTGGGCTGCCGACCTCGTCGCCGTCGAACACGATGCTGCCGGCATCCGGCTCGAGCAGGCGCATCAGCAGCCGCGCCGTCGTCGACTTGCCGCAGCCGCTCTCGCCCACCACCCCCAACGTCTCGCCTTTGGCGATGCCGAAGCCGACATCGTCGACCGCCTGCACCGTCGCGACCCGGCGGTTCAACACGCCGCCATAGACGGGGAAATGTTTCCGCAGCCCCGTCACCGTCAGCATCGGCTGCGCCGGCCCGCCCCGGTCGCGCGGATCGAGGCGCAGCGCGGCGCTCACTTGCCGAGCCTCATATCCATCGCGGAGCGGAAGCCGTCGCTGACGAGGTTGAAGCACATCGACGTCACGAAGATCATCAACCCGGGCAGCGCCGCCACGTAGGGCTGCACGTAGATTGACTGCCGCAGCGAGTTCAGCATCAGCCCCCACTCCGCGTTCGGCGGGATCACGCCCAGCCCCAGGAACGACAACCCGGCCGACAGGATGATCGAGAGGCTGATCAGGCTCGTCGCGTAGACCAATATCGGCCCCAGCACGTTGGCCAGCACGTGATGGCGGATGATCTGCAGCGTCGTCGTCCCGCTCGCCCGCGCCGCCTCGACGAAGTCCAAGTGGCGCGCCTGCGTCGTCACCGTCTCGGCGATGCGCACCATCGGCGGGATGAACACCACCGCGAGCGCGATGATCGAGTTGGTCAGCCCGTTGCCCAGCAGCCCGCAGATCGCGATCGCCAGCAGGATCGAGGGGAACGCATAGAACACGTCCATCGTTCGCATGATCAGCGTGCCCGCGAGTCCGCCCATGAACCCGGCCGTGATGCCCAGCATCCCGCCGATGACGAGCGACACCAGCACCGGCGCCACGCCCGCCAGCAGCGACAGCCGCCCGCCATAGGCCAGCCGTGTCCAGAGGTCGCGCCCGGTCTCGTCGGTCCCCAGCCAGTGACCCGGCGTTCCGATCGGCTTCAGCCGCCGGAGGATCGATCCGGCATACGGATCGTAGGACGTCACCAGCGGCGCGAAAATCGCGATCAGAATGATGGACAGCAGGAGGAGCGTGACGATGATCGTCACCGGGTCGCGCCGGATGCGCCGCGCCACCGCGCTCCAGTAGCCGGGCGTCGGCGCCAGCGTGACCGGCCGGTCGGTGACCAGCGCGGCGAGCGCCTCGGGCGTGGTTCCGGACATGGCTTGTCTCCCTATCGCCGGATCCGCGGGTCGATCGCCGCCTGCGCGATGTCGACCAGCAGGTTGAGAATGACGAAGAAGCTGGCCAGGACGAGGATCGTCGCCTGCAGCACCGGGATGTCGCGGCGGAAGATCGCCAGATTGAGCAGGTTGCCGGTGCCGGGCCAGTTGAACACCGTCTCGATCAGGATCGACCCGCCCAGCAGATAGCCAAATTGCAGCCCCATCAACGCCAGCACCGGCGGCGCGGCGTTCTTCATGATGTGCCGCAGCACGGGCCCGCGCGTCAGTCCCTTGGCCGAGAGCGCGCCGACGAAATCCTGGCCGAGGATCTCCAGCATCGTCGCGCGCACCAATCGCCCGACCACCCCCATCGGGATCATCGACAGCGTAATGACCGGCAGCACGATGTAGTTCAGCCGTTGCCATAGCGGCAGGGTGTCGTCGCCCATGCCCTGGGCCGGCAGCCAGTCGTGGAAGACCGCGAAATACAGCACCAACACGATCGCGAACCAGTAATGCGGCAGGCTCACCCCCGCCGTGGTGATCGCGCTCAACAGCTTGTCTAGCCACCGTCCGTGGTTCAGCGCCGCCGCGATCCCCAGCCCGATCCCGAGCGTAAAGCCCAGCAGCGCCGCCGTCACCGCCAACACCAGCGTATTGGCCAGCGCTGTCATCAACTGGCCGAATACCGGCGTCGCGTTGAATACCGAAAGTCCGAAATCGCCGGTCAGTGCTCGGCCCAGCCACATGAAATACTGCACGTAGAGCGGCCGGTCGAAACCGTAGGCCGCCTTCATCTGGGCGATGATCTCGGGGGAAGCCTCCGGCGGCATCAGCATGTCGATCGGGTTGCCCGGCGCCAGATGCACCAGACCGAAGATGACCAGGCTCACGCCGAGCAGGATCGGAATGGACTGTAACAAGCGGCGTCCTACGAAGATGAGCATTCCAGCTCCTCCTTTTGGACCAGGGGTGGTCCTTGGACCGCGTCCCCAACGATCGCAACGCTAGGACGCTCCGCCGCAACCGCCTAGAGAAAATTGCCCAAGGAATGTTCGATTTCGCTCACGCGCGTAGTTTGAATGTCGTTCTAACAGGCGTAAACGTGACTCTGCCTGTTTAGGATGCAGCCAACCATGCCCCATCGTCGCGACCTCATCCTCGGCACCGGCGCAGCGGCCCTTGCCGCCAGCCTCCCGAAAGCCCGCGCCGCGCCCGCCCAAACGCTCCGCGTCGGCATGACCTCGGCCGACCTCCCCACCGTCACCGGCATTCCCAACAACGGCGGCGAAGGCTTCCGCTTCCTCGGCTACCCCGCTTACGACGCCCTGGTGAACTGGGATTTCACGCATCCCAACGAGACCGCCGAGACGACGCCCGGCCTGGCCTCTTCGTGGAAGATCGATCCCGCAGATCCAAAGCGCTGGCTATTCACCCTCCGCCAGGGCGCCCTGTTCCATGATGAGACGCCGGTCACGGTCGAGGCGGTGCTCTGGAACCTGGCCCGCATCTACGACGATAAGAGCCCGCACTACGACGCGCCCGCGGCCCCGATCGTCAAAGCCACCGTCTCGATGCTCGACAGATACGAGAAGGTCGACGACGCCACACTGGCCATCACGACAAAATACCCGTTCGGCTTCTTCCCGTATCTCCTGACCCGCATCCTGATCGTCAGCCCCACGCAATGGGATAAAGTTGGCAAGAGCTGGCAGGAATTCGCCAAGAAGCCGATCGGCAGCGGCCCGTTCAAGATCAGCCGCGTCGTGCCGGGTCAATATGTCGAGATGGTCCGCAACGAGGCCTATTGGGACAAAGCGCGCATCCCCAAGCTCGAAAAGTTCACGGTCTACCCGATGCCGGAATCGACGACAAGGCTGGCCGCCCTCCGGTCCGGCCAGGTCGACTGGATCGAGGTCCCTCCCCCGGATGCCATCCCATCGCTGAAACAAGCCGGCTTCCAGGTCAGCCTATGGCCATATCCGCACACCTATCCTTACGTGTTCAATACGATGCCGGGCTCCCCGTTCGCGGATGTGCGCGTCCGCCAGGCAGCAAACTATGCCATCGACCGCGACGGCATGTGCGGCATGCTCAACCAGACCGGCAAACCCGCCATCGGCTTATACCCACCCGACCATCCCGTCTTCGGCAAGCCGGTCAATCGCTACGGCTACGATCCAGAGAAAGCCAAGGCGCTGCTCAAGGAAGCCGGTTACGGCCCGAACAAGCCGCTCAAAGCCAAGATCATGATTTCGACCTCCGGTTCCGGCCAGATGGTCCCGATCCCAATGAACGAGCTGATGCAACAGAATTTCGCTGCGGTCGGCATGGAGATCGAGTTCGACGTCGTCGAATGGGGCACCATGCTGGTTGCCATCCGTAACGTTCCCGGCTCGCCCCCCACCCACAACGACGACGCAGTCAACATCAGCCTCAGCTACACCGACCCGTCGAGCATGTTCCGCTACTACGCCTCCGACAGCTTTTCGCCGGTCAACTACAATTGGGGGCACTACCAGAACGACAAGCTCGATGGCTTCCTGCGCCAGGCGCAGTCGACCTTCGACGCGGCCGAGCAAACCCAGCTCCTCGCCCAGGCCCACGCGATCGTCGTCGACGAAGCTCCATGGCTGTTCATCGTCCACGATCAGAATCCACGCGGCTTGGCCAAGAAGGTCCAGAACTTCAAGCCGGCGCAAAGCTGGTATCAGGACTTCACCCAGATCACGATCGCCTGAGCCACCAAAGATCTTGCGCCGCTATGTCCTGCAACGCCTCGCCGCAATCGCCGCGCTCGCCTTCGGCATCACGCTGTTGGTGTTCCTCATCATCCGCCTCATCCCCGGTGACCCGGCGATCGTCATGCTCGGCACCAACGCCGCCGACCCCGAGCTGATCGCCCGGCTGCATCAACAACTCGGCCTCGACCGCAGCATCCCCGAGCAATACGTCGTCTGGCTCGGCCGCGTGTTGCACGGGGATTTCGGCTATTCGTATGGCCAGCAGCAATCGGTGTCGTCGCTGATCGGCCAGAACATGCCCGCGACGATCGAACTCACGGCCGCTAGCCTGGCCCTATCGCTTCTGCTCGGCGGCGCCGTCGGCATCACCGCGGCGGCAAAGCGAAACCAGCTCGCCGACACGGCCGGCATGGGCGTCGCGCTGGCGTTCCTGTCGATCCCGAGCTTCTGGCTGGGGCTGCTGCTCATCCTGCTGTTCGCCGTCGAACTGCCGTGGTTCGACGTGGTGGGTGGCGACTCGCTGAAGGGCCTGGTGCTGCCCGCGCTGACCCTGGCGCTCGGCACGGCCGGGTTCAACGCACGGTTCATCCGCTCGAGCGTGGTGCAGGCGCAGACGCTGCGGCACGTCCTGACCGCGCGTGCCAAAGGATTGTCGCGCAGCCAAGTGTTCCGTCGCCACGTGCTGCGCAATTCGCTGCTGCCGGTGGTGACGATCACCGGGCTGCAGGTCGGGCAGTTGCTGGCGGGCGCGGTGATCATCGAGACCGTGTTCTCGCGGCCAGGCATCGGGCGCTTGCTGGTGCAGGCAATCCTGGCCAAGGATTATCTGACCGTGCAAGCGATCGTGCTGATCATCGCCGTGATCTACGCCCTGTGTAACTTCCTGGTCGACATCCTCTACCCGTTGCTCGACCCGCGGATCGGCAAGCGATGAGGCTTCCGGACGTTCTGAGGCATCGTAGCTTGGTCGCCGGGCTGGTGATCACGGCGGCCCTGCTGCTGGTCATCGCCGCGGCACCGTTGCTGACCACGGCCGATCCCAACCTGCAGGACCCGATGGCGAGCTTCGCCCCACCCTCGGCCGAACACCCGATGGGCGCCGATGCCTTCGGGCGCGACCTGCTGGCGCGCGTGCTCTATGGCGGGCGAACCACCATCCTGGCCAGCCTCTGTGTCGTCGCGCTCGGCGGCATCGCCGGCGTCACCCTCGGCCTGATCGCGGGGTATGCCGGCGGTGTCGTGCGCTTCCTCATCATGCGCACGGTCGACCTGCTGCTCGCTTTCCCGGGCATCCTGCTGGCGCTGGCGGTGTCGGCCGTGCTCGGGCCGGGGCTGATCAACGGGGTCTTCGCGATCGCCATCGTGCTGACGCCGGTCTATGCGCGCCTGGTCGAAGGTGCGACGGCCGAAGTGCGGCACCTCCCCTACGTCGACGCCGTGGTCACGCTGGGTGCCGGCGCGCCCCGCATCATCCTGAGGCACATCCTGCCCAACATCTCGCCAGGCATCATCGTGCTCACCACGACCTGGCTCGGCATCGCGGTGCTGTGGATCGCCGCCCTCGGCTTCATCGGCGTCGGCGTGCAGCCCCCGCTGCCGGAATGGGGCGCGATCCTGAACGACGGTCAGAACTACATCACCATCGCCTGGTGGATCACGGTGTTCCCTGGCGTGTTTCTCGCATTGTTGGTGATCGGGGTGAACCTGATCGGCGACGGCCTGCGCGACCAGCTCGACCCGACGCTCTCCCGCTTCTAATCAAGGATTTCCGATGCTGAGACTTTGCGCTGCCCTCGGCCTTGCCGCAGCACTCGTGACCCCCGCGCTGGCCGAGGCCGACAAGAACGCCAAGATCACGGTCGGCTGGGCCGGCCCGTTCGACACGCTCAACCCGGCCACCACCGGCGCCCGCAATGTCGGCCCGGTCGCCATCAACGTCTTCGACACGCTGGTCTGGCTGACGCCCGATTTCGAACTGACCCCAGGCCTGGCGACCAAATGGGAGGTCTCGGAAGACAAGAAGACATACACCTTCACGCTGAAGGAGGGCGTCACCTTTCACGACGGCACCCCGTTCGACGCCGCGGCCGTGGTCGCCAATCTCGACTACCTGAGCGACAAGACCACGCAATCGAAGATCTCGCTCAGCCTGATCGGCTCCTGCACGACCGCCAAGGCGCTGTCGAAATACGTCGTCGAGATCAGCTGCGCGCGTCCGTATGCGCCGCTGCTGGCGCAACTCGGCGAGCCCTATCTCGGCATGCAGTCGCCCAAGGCGATCAAGGAATACGGTCAGGATCTCGGCTTGCATCCGGTCGGCACCGGGCCGTTCAGCGTCGTCAGCTACGTCGCCGGGCAGAGCCTCGTGCTCAAGCGCAACGACGACTATAGATGGAACCCGCCAGCCACCAAGTTCAGCGGCCCACCTGACATCGCGCAGATCACCTTCCAGATCGTCAGCGCGCCACAGGCCCGGGTCAGCCAGTTCCAGGCCGGGCAATCCGAGGTGATCCAGGACGTGCCGGGCGTGTTCTGGAACGCGCTGACCAAGATGAACCGCTTTACCGCGCTCCCGGTGCCGATCACCGGCATGGGCATCTTCGCGCCCATCAACGCCAGCCTGTGGCCGACCGACGACGTCCGGGTGCGCCAGGCGATCCTCTACGCCGTCGACCGCAAGGGCGTCGAGCAACTGGCCGATGCCGGGGCCTACCCGATCAGCAATACGCCACTGGTCAAGGGCATGGTCGGCTATGACGAAGCGCTGGAGACCGCCTACCCGTTCGACCCCGCCCGCGCCGAAGCGCTGCTCAAGGAAGCCGGCTGGACCAAACCGGGCGAGTTCTGGGAAAAAGACGGCAAGCGGCTCGCGATCAAGCTGACGGCGATCTCCACCTCGACCTCCTATCCGCCGCTTGCCCTGGCGATCCAGGGCTACCTTCGCAAGATCGGCATCGACGCCAGCGTCGAGCAGATGGCCACTCCCGCCTGGCTCGCCGCCAACATCAACGGCCAGTCCTCGATGGCACCTTGCCAATACATCGCCGTCGATCCCGACGCGCTGCGGCTCTGGTTCACGCCCGACCAGTATTTCAACTGGAGCCACTTCACCGACCCCACGCTCACCAAACTTCTGGCCGACGGTCAGCAGGAGCTCGACCCGGCCAAGCGGCTGCCGATCTACGCCCAAGCGCAGAAGATCATCATGGACCAAGCCATCGTGCTGCCGATCCGGCAGAACATCGACCTGGTCATGACGTCCAAGAAGCTGACCGGATTGACCTATTCCGGCGGCGGCTTCGAATATTTCGGCGCTGCGTCGATGGCCAAGTGATGACCACCACGATCCTCTACGCCGACCGCCTCGTCGACGGCACCGGCGCCGCGCCGCTTGCCGACCCGGTCCTGGTCATCGCCGATGGCTGCGTACGCGACATCTTCTCGGGTCGGGTGCCTGACGGCGCCGTGTCACCCGCCGCCGCAGAGCTTCGGCTGCCGGGCTGCACGCTGCTCCCTGGCCTGATCGATGCGCACGTGCATCTCAACCTGCCGGGCGACGGCACGACTCTCGAAGTCGCGGCGCGCGAGACCGACGGCGTGCTGACCGCGACCGCCACCCTCTCGGCCGTGCGCGCGCTCCAGGCCGGCATCACCACGGTGCGCGATCTCGGTGGGGCCCGCGGCACCATCTTCGACGTCCGCCGTGCCTTCGAACTCGGCCACGGGCACGGCGCCCGCATCGTCGCCTGCGGCCAACCGATCACCATCACCGGCGGCCACACCTGGTATCTCGGCGGCGAGGCGGACGGGCCGGAGGGACTGCGCCGCAAGGTGCGCGAGATGGCCAAGCTCGGGGCCGACTACATCAAGGTGATGGCGACCGGCGGCGGCACGCTGAACACCATGTCCTGGCTGCCCTCCTACAGCCGCGAGGAGCTGCAGGCGCTCGCCGACGAGGCACACCGGCTCGGCCGCACCATCACGGCGCACTGCCTGTGCGCGACGGCGATGGACTGGGTGGTGGAAGCCGGCTTCGACGGCATCGAACACGCCAGCTTTCTGGTCGACAAGACCGGCCACCAGGTCTTCGTGCCGGAGACGGCCGAGCGGGTGGCGCGGGCGGGCATTCCCTGCACGACCACCTTGGCCGTCGGCGGGTTCATGCTGCGCGCGCTGCAGGCGATGGAGCGGCGCACCCCGGCCGAGCAAGCCGCGCTCGACCGCTGGCTCTATATGTTCGACGACAACCTGGTGCAGTTCGGCAAGATGCGGGATGCCGGGGTGACGTGGGTCGCCGGCACCGATGCGGGCTGGCGTTATACCGAGATCGAGGGCATGCCGCTCGAACTCGAATTGATGCATCGGGGCGGGATGCCGGCGCTGGAGGCCATACATGCTGGCACCGGGCGGGCCGCAGAGGTCCTCGGCATCGCCGACCGGGTCGGCACGTTGCGGCCCGGCATGATCGCCGACGTCATCGCCGTCGCCGGCGATCCACTCGACGATCTGGCGCGCTTGGGCGATGTGCGGCTGGTGCTGCAGGGTGGCGAGGTCCGGGTGCAGCGCGCCGGATGAGCCTGCTCGCGGTCGAGGACCTACAGACGCATTTCCGCACCCGCGCGGGCGAGGTGCGCGCCGTCGATGGCTTGAGCTTCACGCTCGATCGCGGCCGCGCGCTGGGGATTGTCGGCGAGTCCGGCTCGGGCAAGACGGTGACGTCGCTGTCGATCATGCGGCTGCTCGAGGCGCCCGGGTTCATCGCCGGTGGGCGGGTGTTGCTCGACGGGAAGGACATGGTCTCGCTGTCCGAGCGCGAGATCCGCGCCATCCGCGGGCGGCAAATCTGCCTGGTGTTCCAGGATCCGATGACTGCGCTCAACCCGGTCTATCGCGTCGGCGACCAGATCGTCGAAGCGATGCAGGCGCATGCGCCGATCGGGCACGCCGCCGCGCTCGCGCGGGCGACCGAGCTGTTCCGCCAGCTCGGCATTCCGGCGCCGGCGCAGCATGTGCGGGAGTATCCGCATCAGCTCAGCGGCGGCATGCGGCAGCGTGTCATGATCGCGATGGCGCTGGTCAACGAGCCGGAGTTGCTGATCCTCGACGAGCCCACCACTGCGCTCGACGTCACCATCCAGGCCCAGATCCTCGACCTGATCCGCGGCCTGCGTCACCGGGTCAACACGGCGGTGCTGCTCATCACCCATGACATCGGCGTCGTAGAGGAGGTCTGTGACGAGGTGCTGGTGATGTATGCCGGCCGGGTGATGGAATGGGGGACCGTCGCGCAGGTTACCGGCGACCCGAAGCATCCCTACACGCGCGGCCTGCTGGCCTCGATCCCGACCCGGGCCAAGCGCGGCACTCCCTTGGACGCCATCGCCGGAACGGTGCCCGGCGCGCTGGCGCGGCCACCGGGCTGTCCGTTCACGCCGCGCTGCCCGCAAGCGATGCCGCAATGTAGCGCCGATCCCGGGCTGCGTGACCCCGGCGACGGCCGCCAGGTCGCGTGTTGGCTTTACTGATGGAGCCGTTGCTCGAGATCCACGACCTGCGGACGTATTACAAGACGCGCGGCACCGTGGTGAAAGCGGTAGACGGCGTGTCGCTCTCCATCGGCCGCGGCGAGACGGTCGGCCTGGTCGGCGAGTCCGGCTGCGGCAAGTCAACGCTCGGACGCTCGATCCTGCGATTGGAACAGCCGCACTCCGGCCGGATCCTGTTCGAGGGCCGAGACCTCCTCACCCTGCCCGCGCGGCAGATGAAGCGGGTTCGGCAAGACATCCAGGCCATCTTCCAGGACCCGTTCGGGTCGCTCGACCCTCGCATGACGGTGCATCAGCAGGTGGCCGAAGGATTGATCATCCAGGGGCTGCTAGGCCGCGACGAGCGGGACGAGCGGGTTACCGGGTTGATCGACCGCGTCGGCCTGAGGCGCGAGCACCTCAACCGCTACCCGCACGAGTTCAGCGGCGGCCAGCGGCAGCGGATCGGCATCGCCCGCGCACTCGCGCTACGGCCGAAATTCATCCTCGCCGACGAGCCGGTCTCCGCGCTCGACGTCTCGGTCCAGTCACAAGTGCTCAATCTGCTGGCCGAGCTGCAGCGCGAGTTCGGCCTGACCTATCTGTTCATCGCGCACGATCTCTCGGTGGTCGAATACATCAGCGACCGCGTCGGCGTGATGTATCTCGGCCGGCTGGTAGAGTTTGCCAGCGCCGAGCAGCTCTACGACGATCCTCGGATGCCCTACACGCGGGCGCTGCTCTCAGCCACGCCCGGCAGCGAGCGCAGGACAGGCCGCAAGCGGATCGTGCTGACCGGCGATGTCCCGAGCCCGCTCGACCCGCCGTCCGGCTGCCCCTTCCATACGCGCTGCTGGCTCGCGGAGGACATCTGCCGCCGTGAGGCACCGGTTCTGCAGGAGATTGAGCCCGAGCACGTCGCGGCATGCCACTTTGCGCACGACAAGGCCCGGATCTCGACGAGCCCAGTCTGAAAGGTTCTCCGGGCCGGCGACCGGTGCCCGTCATTGCGATCGAGTTCGAGCCGCATCGACATCTGGCCTCCGGAAGCGAGTCCTCAACGCGTCCCACTCGTCGGAACCGAACCGCCTAAACCGCTCCGACACACTCTTCTGGCCGAAGCTCGGCGGCGGCGTATCCGTCTCCCGCAGCGCGTCCAACGTTGCGGTGACGGCGTTCATCACGGCGCTGAGCAGGAGACTCGGCATGATGGTGAGGCGGTACCCCATCGCTTCGGCCTCACGGAGCCCGAGGTCGGGCGTCTTCCCGGCGACGACCATGTTGAGCAGGCAAGGGCCGCGAACCCGTTTTGGGATCTCTGCGACCTCCTCCAACGAGGCCGGTGATTCGACGAAGGCGAGATCGGCGCCGTTGTCGAGCGCCGCGTTCGCGCGTGCCACCGCGGCATCCAACCCCATGACCGACCGGGCGTCGGTGCGCGCGATGACAACGAAATCGGGGTCCCGCCTCGCTGCGACCGCGGCGCGGATCTTGGCGATGAATTCATCCTCGGGGACCAACTCCTTACCGTCCAAATGGCCGCAGCGCTTCGGCATCACCTGGTCCTCGATGTGCAGACCAGCGACCCCGCCGCGCTCGTATTCCTGCACCGTGCGCGTGACGTTCAGCTCGTTGCCATAGCCAGTATCGGCGTCGGCGATCACCGGGATGCTCGCTGTCCGCGCGATCAGCGCCGCGTTGGCGGCCATCTCGGTCATCGTCAGCAGCCCGAAGTCCGGCAGCCCGCGCGACATCGACGTGCCGGCACCGGTCATGTAGAGCGCCTGGAAGCCGGCCTGTTGCGCGAGCGTGGCGGTGATGCCGTCGTAAACACCCGGCGCGCGGATCATCGCCGGTCCGGCCAACAAGGTACGTAGTCGCGATGTGGGCGTCATCTCGATGCTCCCGTCGTCAATGGAATTCGGCGCGATGGACGGCGGCGCCCGCGAGCTGACGGCGCGCTTTGACATGATCGGCAGGGCGGTTGATCGACTCGACGCCGATCAGGCGCTCCTGCCGGAAGCAATAGACCGAGAAGGCATGCGCCTCGCCCCGCACCACCGCGTCGTCCGCTCCCGCGGTCAGCCCGGCAACCTGCAGGCGCGCGCCCTGATCGGACCAGAACCAGGGCAGTGCGTCGTATGGCTTGGGCGTCCCGAGGATGCCGGCGGCCACGCACCGGGCCTGATCGACCGCGTTCTGCACCGATTCCAGCCGGAGCATGCCGCCGCCGTGGACCGACGGATACCGTGCGCAATCGCCCAGCGCGTAGATGCTGGGGTCCGAGGTGCGAAGCCCGGCGTCGACGACGATCCCTCCCTCCGCCGCGAGCCCGGCGGCCTCGGCGAGTTCCACGTTCGGCACCACGCCGATGGCGATGACGACCAAGTCGGCCGGCAAACTCTCGCCGCTTGCGGTTCGCACGCCCGTCGCCGCGTCACCGCCCGTGATGGCCGTGACGCTCTCGCCGAGCCGGACAGCGATGCCATTGGTGCGGTGATGCGCCAGCATGTAGTCGGCGATCGCCGGGCTGACGGTCCGGCCCATCAAACGGTCGCCAGCCTCAATCACGTGCACCGACAGCCCCAGCGCGCACGCCGATGCTGCCATCTCGAGGCCCTGGAAGCCGCCGCCGACGACGATGACCCGCCCGCCTTGCGCAGCATGGAGCGCCGCCCGCAGCGCGAGGCCATCCGCCGCGTCCCGCAGGGTGAACACGCCTGTGCGGTCGATGCCCGATACCGTCAGCTTGCGATTGCGCGCGCCGGTCGCCAGAACCAATGTGTCGTAGTCGATCGCGCTACCATCCTCGGCATGAACCTGCTGGGCCGCGCGGTCGACCGACGCAGCCCGCATGCCGAGGCGCACTGCGATGCCATGTTTCTCGTAGAACCCGGCGGGCCGAAAGATCAGCGCCTCCGGGTCGTCAGAGGTCTTGATGAAGGCCTTGGACAGCGGGGGGCGCTGATACGGCAGGGCCGACTCCTCGCCGATCAGCGTCACCTTCCCGCTGAAACCGCCCTCGCGCAACGACGTCGCGAGTTGGAACCCGCCCTGCCCCGCGCCGACGATGACGACCCCGGCAGCGCTCAAACCTGGGCTTCCGGCAGACGGACTTGGAGCCCGGCCAGCTCCGCGGTCACGAAGATCTGGCAACTCAGCCGGCTCTCGGCCGTGCTCGGGACCGCCGTGGCGTCGAGCATGTCGTCCTCGAGCGCGCTGCGCGGCGGCAAGCCGGGCATCGGCGTGACGAAGACATGGCAGGTCGCGCAGGCCGCGGCCCCGCCGCATTCGGCCAATATGCCGTCGACGTCGTTGAGCATCGCGGCGCGCATGACGCTCTGGCCGAGCGCGGCCTCGACGGTCTGAACGGCGCCGGTCGGGTGGATGAAGACAATTTCGGGCACGTCGACTGCTCCTAAACCGTGACGAAGACTTGTCCGTCGGCGACCGTGACCGGATACATGCGCAGCCGGGTCATGCCGGTGCCGAACATCTCCTTGCCGGTATTCAGGTCGTATTCGAACCCGTGCCACGGACACACCAGCACTTCGCCGGCATGGGCGAACTGCAGCTCGCCGGGCGTCGTCGGCGGCCAGGTTCCACCGACGATGCCGCCGCAGATCTTGGCGCCCTTGTGCGGGCACCAGTTGCGCACGGCGCGCAATTCCCCTCCGGCCAACCGGATGACGCCGATGTCGTGGCCGGGGATGTCGACCATGACGAACTTGCCGGCCACAAAATCGGCGTCCGATCCGACGCCGACCTGCTGCTTGGGCGGTGGTGCCGCTCTCACTTCCGACATTCAGGCGCTCAGACGCAGCACGTTGCGCGCATTGGTGCGGAAGATCTTGTCGCGATCGCCCTGGCTCAGCGTGCGCAGCGACTGCATCGGCATGTCGTTGTCCCAATGCGGGTAGTCCGTGCTGAAGCAGAGATTGTCGACGCCGACCATCTGCACTAGGCGGTCCAGGTCCCGCGGGTCGCGCGGCTCCTCGATCGGCTGGGTGGTGAACCAGACATGTTTGGCGATGTAGTCGATCGGCGACTTCTTCACCCAGGGCACTTCGTGCCGCAGGCCGCGCCACAACCGATCCATGCGGAGCATCACCGGGATCGGCCAGACGAAACCGTATTCGACGAACAGGATCCGCAGGTTCGGGAAGCGCTCGAACAAGCCGCTCATGATCATGCTGTTGAGATTGGCCTCGGCGCCTTGGCCGAGTGTGACGTACCGCTCGATGTACGTGTCGGGCATTCCGCCGGCCGGCATCGGGGCGCCGTTGTAGATCGCCTCCGACCCGGTGACGTGCAGCAGCACCGGCAGATCCATCTCCGCCGCCGCCTCGAAGATCGGCCACCAGTACCGGTTGCCCATCAGGATCGCCAGCGGCGGCACGGCGACGGCGCTGACCTGGCCGTGTCCGCCGACCCGGCGGATCTCGGCAGCCGCGGCGGCCGGATCCTGCGACGGCACGACCGGCGCGTAGGTCAGGCGCTTATCGACCGACAGCCACTGGTCGATGTAGTAATCGTTGAACGCGCTGGCGAGCACGATGCTCTCGTCGACCGAGGCGTGCACGGCACAATACTTGCCGGATTCCAGGCTGTTCAGTAAGCACAGCGATATGTCGTTCGCGTCGAGCAGATCCTTGACCAGGAAGGCGGGATCGCTGCCGCCGGGCTTGCCGGGGGCCGGGGCCGCATCGTCACGCACGACGGTCCCGTTCGGTTGGGCATAGCGCAGGGTCAGGCCGCCCTGGATGGTGTGCGCGCGCTTGCGGATGAAGCGCTGCTTCCAGGCGTCCGGCATGTAGTCGTAGAGGGTCTGGAAGCCGCCGGCGACCAACGGATGGACGTCGCAATCGACGATCCCCGGCAGCGTTTCGGTGGCGGCCTGTTTGAAGCCGAGGGTCATGTCGTCCATCGTGTCGTCTCCGGGATGAATAGTGTCAGTGACTGGCGAGCTGCGCGTCGGCGGACCGAAGAGGTGGGTCGACGCGCTCGGCCAGCGCCTCCAGTGATAGATTGCTGGTCTCGCGCCCCATGAGGAACACCGCCGCGGCGAGCAACAGCAGGCTGCCGACCAGGAACGTCGCGACGCCCTCGATGCCGAATGCGCCGAAGATCGAGACGATGACGAAGCCGACCATGCTAGAGGTCAGGCGGCCGGTGCCGGTCGCCACCGAGACGCCACGCAGGCGCAACCGGGTCGGGAACTGCTCGGGAATGTAGAGCGCGAAGCCGCAGGCGGTGATGGCATAAGCACAGAGCGTTAGGGCGAAGCCGACGATGACCAACTCCGCGCCACTTCCGACATTGGGGTAGAGCACGCCCAGCGCCGCCTCGGTCAGGGCCAGCCCGATCAAACTATGGCGTCGGCCGAACCGATCGGCGATCAGGGCGCCGACCAGACCGCCTAGGGGCGCGCCGACGCCCATCAGGCCGAAGAACCACAGCGAGGACACGACGGAGAAGCCCTGCTTGACCAGGAAGGTCGGCACCCAGGACAGGAAGCCATACAGGTTGATGCCGCTGATCACCGCGATGATCATACCGAGCAGCGTGTTGCGGATCAGCGCGGCGCCGAACAACTCCTTGATCGACCCCGCCGCCACCACGACGTTCGACGTCTCGATGACCGGTGGCAGCGGCGCCGTGCGCGCGGCTTCGGCTTCGATGCTGGCGACGAGCGCTTCGGCCTCCGCCAAGCGGCCCTGAGATTCCAGCCAGCGCGGCGACTCCGGCATGTTCTTGCGCATCGCCCACACCACCAGGGCGCAGACGCCGACGATGCCGAACATCCAGCGCCAACCGATGTTCGGGATGATCCAGGCGCCGCCGATGCCGACGACCGGCACCGCCAGATTCGTGATCACCGACAGCAGGGCCACGAAGCGGCCGCGCTTGGCCCGCGGCATGAACTCCGCCAGGCTCGAATACCCGACGACGATCTCGGCCCCCATGCCGATGCCCATGAAGAAGCGGATCACGATCAGCACCGTCATGTTCGGCGCGAACGCGGCGGCGATGGAGGCGAGGCCGAAGATCAGCAGATTGACCTGGTAGGTGAAGCGCCGGCCAAACCGGTCGCCCAGGATACCCGAGGAGAACGTGCCGACCAGCATGCCGAGGAACGTGGCCGACAGGAACGTCGCGTTCGTCGCGAGATCGGACCACCCCGACTTCACCATCGCGCCGAGCACGCCGCTGGCGAGATAGATGTCGCAGGCGTCGAGGAACATGCCGAGCCCGATCAGCACCAGCACCCGGTGGTGAAAACTGCCGATCGGCAAACGATCCAATCGCGCGCCGGCATTGATCCCGTTCATGGTGCCCATTCGGCCGCCCTCCTGCTCCGCTGTTGGTCGCGGCGTGCCGACAGGTCTGACAGCGTCGCGATTGAACCGCAAAACGGATAATCCTATCAATCGATAGATGAACCTTATCAATATCGGTGCGGGCGACCTCGAAACGTTTCTGTCCGTTGCCGACCACGGTAGTTTCCGCCGCGCTGCCGAAGTGCTGGGGCGGTCGCAGCCGGCAATCTCGGCGCGCATCCAGCACCTGGAGGCCGTTCTCGGCGTTCGGTTGTTCGAGCGGACGACGCGCCGGGTCACGATCACGCAGGCGGGGGAGCGACTGCGCCTGCGGGCCGAGCCGATGGTGGCGGAACTGCGCGACCTCGCCGCATCGTTCCGCGAGGAGGCGAGTTTCAAACGGGGCAGCCTTCGCCTGGGCTGCTCGCCCTCGGTGGCGGCGAGCTTCTTGCCCGCGGTGATCGCCCGCTTCCGCCAGCGATATCCGGCGATCGACCTCGTGTTGTTCGACGATTTCTTCGGTCGCGCGCTCGACCGGCTCGTTCAAGGAGAGGTGGACCTGGCGGTGATACCGTTCGAACCGCAACAGGAGGGCCTGGCCTTCGAGCTGCTGACGACGGACGAGCATGTTGTCGCCTTGCCAGACGACCACGACCTGGCGCGCGAGGCCGATCTGTCGCTGGCGCATGTGGCCGAGCTGCCGCTGATCTGCATGCCGCCGCAATCGGCCGCGTGGACGTCGCTGCGGCGGGCGTTCGAGGCCGCCGGGCTGCCGTTCCGGCCGGCCTACCAGACGCGGAACGCTTTGACGTCGCTGGCCATGGTCCGTGCCGGACTCGGTATCGCGCTCGTGACGCGGATGATCAGCAGCGTCGTCAGCCCTGCCGGCGTGACGCTCGTTCCGCTGAAAGGTCGGCCGTTGACGCGGCACATCGGCATCGTCACCGCGGTCGGCCGCGAACTCAGCCACGCTGCGGATGCCATGCGCCTCATGCTCCGCGCCGACGCGGCCACCATGAGCGCGCCTCATGATGGATGACCAAGTCTTTCGGTGACAGCCTTGCCGCTCCTGCCCATCGTCGAGGGGGCAAGACGGGATAGAACGCGATGGCGTATCGGCTAGGTGTGGATATCGGCGGCACGTTCACCGACTTTGCCATGATCGACGATCGTTCCGGCCAGATCTCCATCCACAAGACGCTGACCACGCCGGACGACCCGGCACGGGCCGTGCTGGACGGGGTCGCGTTCATTCTGCAGCGCGATGGCGTCGAGGTCAGCGCGTTACGCGGCCTGATTCACGGATCGACGCTGGTGACGAACGCCGTCATCGAGCGGCGCGGTGCGCCGGTCGGCATGCTGGTGACGGAAGGGTTCGTCGACGTGCTGGATATCGCCAACGAGCGCCGATACGACATCTACAACCTACGCGCCCAATACCCGGAACCGATGGTGCCGCGGAACCTCCGCGTCGGGATCGACGAGCGGCTACGCGACGATGGCGTGCCGCTGCATCCGGTCGACCTCGAGCAGGTGGTCCGCGAGACCGGGCGGCTGGTCGAGGAGCACGGCATTGCCGCATTGGCCATCTGCTTCCTCCACTCTTATGCCAATCCGGAGCATGAGGTCGCGGCGCGAGACGCCGTGCAGCGGGCGTTTCCGGCGCTGTACGTGTCGACCTCGGCCGACGTGTTCCCGTTCATCCGCGAATACGAGCGGTGGAATACCACGACGATCAACGCCTTCACCCAGCCGATGGTGGACCGCTACCTGAAGAACCTCGAGACCGGCTTGGCCGCGCTCGGGTTCACCGGGACCTTCCACGTCATGACCTCCAGCGGCGGCGTGGTGGATGCGCAGACGGCGCGGCGCTTCCCGGTGCGGATGCTCGAATCCGGCCCTGCCGCGGGCGTGTTGATGTCCGCCTATCACGGCCGCAGCCTCGGGGTGGACAGCCTGCTCTCGTTCGACATGGGTGGAACGACGGCCAAGGGCGCCATCGTCCGCAACGGGCAGCCGCGCAAGGTCTATGAACTCGAGGTCGCCCGGGTCGCCGAGTTCCGCCCCGGCAGCGGCTTGCCGACCAAGATCCCGGTGATCGACATGATCGAGATCGGCGCCGGCGGTGGCGGCATCGCGGAGGTCGACGCCCGCGGATTGATCCGCGTCGGGCCGCGCAGCGCCGGCGCCATGCCAGGCCCGGCCTGCTACGGCCGTGGCGGCACCGCCGCTACTCTGACCGATGCCAACCTGGTGCTCGGATATTACGATCCCGACTTCTTCCTCGGCGGCACCATGGCGCTGGACCGGGACGCCTCCGGCCGCGCGATCGAGACCTCAGTGGGCCAGCCGCTCGATCTCGAGCGGACCCGCGCGGCGTGGGGCGTGCACGAGATCATCAATGAGGACGTCGCCCGCGCCTTCCGCGTCCACGCCTCGGAATTGGGCTTCGACTATCGCCGCTGCTCGATGGTGGCGTTCGGTGGATCCGGTCCCGCGCACGCCCTACGCGTGGCGCGGAAGCTGAAGATCCCTCGGGTGATCTTCCCCATGGGCTCGGGCGTGATGTCGGCCATCGGCATGCTCGTCTGTCCGATGTCGTTCCAGACGGCCCGGTCCCGCCGGGTCCTCGCCGGACAGCTCGACCCGGCGGAGTTCGCGGCGCAATTCCACCCCGTCGAGCAGGAAGCCTCGGCCTTCCTGCTCGACGCCGGCATCCCCGCCGCTGCCATCCAACTCCGCCGCTCCGTCGACATGCGGTATCGGGGGCAGGGCTACGAGATCGAGGTGCCGCTGCCGGACGGGCCGGACGTGGCAGGCAGCTACGCTCTGCTCCACGAGTTGTTCGACCGTAGCTACGAGGAAGTGTTCTCCTTGAGCTACGTGGACCACGAGCTCGAGATCGTGAACTGGAAGGTCGAGGCGATCGGCCCCGCGCCCGATACCGGCCAGCTCAGCTTCCGGCGCGGCCAGACCGACGGGATCGCGCTCAAGGGTCATCGCGACGCCTACGTCCCCGAGGCGAACGGCTACGCGGCCTGCGCGGTCTATGATCGGTATTCGTTGAAGCCCGGCGAAACCATCGACGGACCCGCCTTCATCGAGGAGCGGGAGGCGACCTTCGTCATCGGCGCAGGCGACCGGGTCACGGTCGACACGCTTGGCAATCTCATTGCGGAGATCGCGTCATGAGCACGACATTCGACGCCGTCAGCCTCGGCATCCTGTGGGACCGGCTGATCTCGATCGGCAACGAGATCGAGCAGACGCTGGCCCGCACCTCGTTCTCCACCATCGCGCGGGAAAGCTGGGACCTGGCCAGCATTCTGTTCGACGCGCAGGGCCGCATCCTCACCCAGGGCGCCTACAGCATGCCGACGTTCACCGGCACGGCGCCCTTCACCGTGGGTCACATGCTCGCGCGCTTCCCGGCCGATACCCTGCAGGAAGGCGACATCCTGTTCACCAACAATAGCTGGTTCGGCACCGGGCATGCCTACGACGTGAACGTCATGCGTCCGGCGTTCCGCAACGGCCGCCTCGTAGGCTACGCGTTCAGCATCAGCCACCTTCCCGACATCGGCGGGCGGGGCTTCTCGGTGCAGAACGCCAACATGTATGAGGAGGGCCTGCAGATCCCGGTCGTGAAGCTGGTCAGCCAGGGCGTGCTGAATAGCGAGCTGATGGACCTGGTGCGGATGAACGTGCGAGTGCCCGAGCAGGTCGTCGGCGACATCATGGCCAACGTGACGGCGACCGAGATCGGGTGCCGCAAGCTGGTGGAGTTCCTCGACGAATACGATCTGCCCGATCTGGAGGGCTTGTCGGACGCCATCATCGACCATTCGCGGGCGGCCATGCGGCGAGCGATCGCGGCGACGCCTGACGGGGTATACGCGACCGAGACGCGGATGGAGGGCGAGGGAACCGGCTCGCCGATCACGATACGCTGCCGGATCACGGTCGATGGGAACCGCATCGTGGTGGACTATTCCGGCACCGACAAGCCGGTGCCGAACGCGCTCAACGTGCCGGTGTGCTACACGCGGGCATTTACCGCCTACGCGCTTAAGGTGCTGCTGTTGCCGGAGATCCCGAACAACGCCGGGTCGGTGGAGCCGATCGAGGTGGTGACCGAACCGAACACCATCCTCGACGCCCTTCCGCCGTGCGCCACCGCGTCGCGCCATCTGGTCGGGCACAACGTGCCACCAGCGATCTACGTCACCATGGCGGGGGCGTTGCCGACCAAGGTCCAGGCCAACCCCGCATTTACCAACATCCTCAACATCGGCGGCATCAATCGAGACGGACAAGATTTCGTCACGCTGTTCTTCACCGCCGGCGGGCTCGGGGCGATGCAGGGGCTCGATGGCCGCTCGATGACGCCAGCGCCGTCGAACATGCGGGTGCTGCCGACCGAAATCCTGGAGAGCCTGACCAGCATGACGGTGGAGTATCGGCGCCTCCGCACGGATTCGGGCGGTGCGGGCCGGTATCGCGGCGGACTCGGCCAGGTCTATCGCTTGCGCAATACGACGGCGGGGCCGATGACGGTGGCCGGGCTCGGCCGCCGCTACGAGTTCGCCGCACAGGGGCTGCACGGCGGCAAGGATGGCGCGCTGCGCGAGTATCGGGTGAACGGCGAGGTCGTGCACCCGCGCGGCCGATACGTGCTGCAGCCCGGCGACACCATCGAGGTGTTCGACGCTGGCGGTGGCGGCTACGGCGACCCGGCGCTGCGCGACACCGCCGCTTTGGCGCAGGATGTCCTGCTGGGCAATGTTTCCGCCGCAGCGGCAGCCCGTGACTATCCGGGTTGACAGCCGGGCATGGCGTCAGGCGGGTATCAGGCCCGCCGAAGTGACCCAATCGGCATGGGCCGGATCACGCCCCAGCGCGGCGTCGAAATAGGCGTCCTGCATCGCCCGCGTGATCGGCCCGGGCGTGCCGTCGCCGAAGACCAGGCGGTCGAGCGAGGTGACCGGCGTGATCTCCTGAGCGGAGCCGCAGACGAATGCCTCGTCCGCGCAATAGGCCTCCGTCCGGTCGATCGTCCGCTCAGTAGTCCGGAGTCCTAACTTCTCGCGCAGCAGCACCATGACGGTGTCGCGGGTGATGCTCTCGAGGATCGAATCGGTCGGGCCCGGCGTGAGCACCTGGCCGTCGCGCACCATGAAGAAGCACGATCCCGGCGTTTCCGAGATGTGGCCGTGCTGGCTGAGCATGAGCACGTTGTCATAGCCGTCGAGCTGCCCCTGGATGCCGGCTAGCCGGCCATTGTTGTAGTTGGCGGCGACTTTGGCACGCGGCGGCATCATGTTGTCGCCGATGCGCTGCCAAGATGAGATCCCGCACGCGATGCCGTGCGCGATGCGAGGACTGCGGGGGGTGGGAACCAGCGTGGCGGCCCACGCAATCGGGCCGGTGGCGGTCATGCCCTCGTCGCCGTCCACGAAGGCATAGAGGCGCAGATGGCATGTCTGTCGCGGCGAGTTCCGCTGGAGCAGCTGCATGACGCCGTCACGCATCTGATCGGGCGTCGGTCCCCCGGCGAAGCGCATGATCCGCATGGTGCGCAGCAGCCGGTCCAGATGCTCCTGCAGCCGGAACAACAGGATGTCCTGTCGTTCCTCGCTCCAATAGGCCTTGATGCCCTCGAAGCCGGTGGCGCCATAGCGAAACGCCGGCGACATCAGGCTGACGGTCCCCTCGGCGCGTGGAACCACCTGGCCGTTCATCAGAACGAAGTCGAAGGGCTCGGGGGATGCGATCATGTCGGGAGCCTGCGGCCGCTTCGGCGGTCTGTCATCGAAAATGTGCCTCATCAGCCATCAATCCCGCTCATGCACACAGCCGGGCGGCGATGGACGCCGCGTGCAGCCGGGCGACGGCGGTGGCGGCGGCCGCTTTTAGATCGGCAAGGAAATGGTCGGTCCTGGCCAGCTCGTCGGCCGAGCGAAGCCGGTCGCGCGTCTGGCCGAGCAGGGCGACCACGCGCAGAGGGATCGCGGGCTCAAACGGCCAAACCATCAAGTCGGCGTCCTGTTTAATCGTCGCGAGCATGGGGTCGACCAGGGCGACGCCCAATCCTTCGCGCGCCAGCGACAAGGCGTTCAGGGCGGTGTTGGCCTCGATCACGGTGATGCCGCCGCGGGTGAGGTCGCCGAGGCTGCGGCGGACCAGCATGCCGGTCGCCGTGTCGCTCCCAGCCACGATCACGGTGTGGCCGGTCAAGGACGCCGGGGTCGCGGCGCGTGCCCGCTTCGGACGCATGGCCCGGATTCCGAAGCAGACGATCTCGGTGTCGAGCAGTGCGCCGCCGCCGTCCGGCGTGTCCTCGGGAGCGGCATACACCACACCGAAATCGACGCTGCCGAGGCGCAGCATCTCCGCGATCTCACGCCCGGGGCTGGCGAGCGCCTGCACCTGGACCGACGGGAAGCGCTTGGAGAAGTCCAGCAGCGCCCCCGGCACCAAGGTGGCGGAAAGGGAACTGAGGGCCACGACGCGCAACACCTCCGCCTCGGTCTGCCCCACGCCGCGCATCCGGGCGATCAATGCCTCGAACCGCTCGTGCAGGTCGGCGAGTTGCGGCAGGAGAACGGTCGTCTGTCCCGTCGGCTGCAGGCCCCCATTCGTTCGGGTGAACAGGCGATAGCCTAGACTGTCCTCCATGGTCCGCAGACCATGGCTGACCGCCGGTTGCGTGACGCCCAGCAGCTCCGCCGCTCGCGTCAGGCTGCCGGTCTGGGCGACGAGCAGCAGCATCTCCAGCTGCCTCAAGGTCGGGGTCCAGTCTGGCATTGTTTAGGTCCTCTCGGCCGTGACCGCGTCGCGCAAGCACCGTGCCACCAGTCTTGGCCGGGGAATGCGGGCGTGCCAGTAGCATGCGATGCCAGCGCCGCGCCGACCAAACAATCCCATTCCTGTCATCGACGCGCGCGCCGGCATCAAGGACCGGACCCGGCCGACCTCGTTATACTTCCGGATCCAGACGGTGCTGCGCGACCGTATCCTGTCCGGCCAATATGCTGATGGGGCGCTGCCCGGCGAGCACGAGCTGAGCGCCGAGTTCAAGGTGTCCAGGGTCACCATCCGCAAGGCGCTCGAGGCGTTGCAACTCGAGTCGCTCGTCGTGCGCGAGCAGGGCCGCGGCACGTTCGCGCATCCTGACCTGGCGTCTCGCCCGGTGGTCGCCGACGTGTCCGGATTGATGGACAACCTCCTCGCGCTCGGGATGCGGACCTCATCGCAGGTGCTCGAATTCGACTACGTTCCGGCCCCACCCGCCGTGGCGCAGATGCTCGGACTAGCGCCGGACACAGTGGTGCAGCGAGCGGTGCGGCTGCGCAGCTACAAGCGCCAGCCATTTTCTCTGGCGACGAGCTGGATCGTCGAGGATGTGGGCCGGAGCTGGACCCGGGCGGACCTGGTGAGCACGCCGCTCCTGGTGCTGCTGGACCGCGCCGGCATCGTAATCGTGGGCGCCCACCAGCGCATCACGGCGACCGCTGCGGAGGCGCATGTCGGGGCGCTGCTAGGCCTCGCCATGGGTGCGCCGCTGCTGCAGATCAGCCGGGTGGTGTCGGACCAGTCGGCGCGGCCGATCGAATTCATCCAGGTGCTGTATCGCCCCGACCGCTACGAGTTCGAAGTGACCATGACCCGGGACGGCGAGACGGCCGGGCTTTGGCAAACGGTGATGCCCCGGGCCTGACTCGTCGACGATCCCACTGCTTGACATGTTGGTCGATAGGTATTGCTATCAATACAACTAGAAGCAGGGCCGCCTCGGTGGTGCATCGGACGGCACCGGCAGGGTGGTCGATGGGGAAGCGACTGATGGACAACGGCGTTGGCGATACCGTCGGCTTGCGGACGGGCGGGCAGATCGTGGTGGACGCGCTGCGGGCCAACGGCGTCGAATTGGTATTCTGCGTTCCCGGCGAAAGCTTCCTGGCCGTGCTGGATGCATTGTCCGACCTGCCGGGCGCGCCGCGCCTGATCGTCTGCCGACATGAGGCGAGCGCGACCAACATGGCCGTCGCCTATGGCAAGTTGACCGGCCGCCCAGGGGTTTGCTTCGTCACCCGCGGACCCGGTGCGACCCACGCCGCCATCGCCGTGCATACGGCCGCCCAGGATTCGACGCCGCTAATCCTGTTCGTCGGCCAGGTCCAGCGCGATGGCGCCGACCGCGACTCATTGCAGGAGATCGATTACGGGCAGATGTACGGCAAGATCGCCAAGTGGGCGGGACAAGTCGAAGACCCGGCGCGCCTCGGCGAGTATATCGGCCGCGCGTTCCATACGGCGGTGAACGGCCGTCCGGGCCCGGTGGTGCTGGCGCTGCCGGAAGACGTGCTGACCCAGCGATGCGCCGCGCCCCCGCTGCAGCCTTTCCAGCGGGCGGAAGCCGCGCCGGCGCCGGCGGCGCTGACGCGGCTCGAGACCCTGCTGGAACGATCGGCGCGGCCGCTGCTGATCCTCGGCGGCGGCGGCTGGACCGCCCAGGCCTGCGACGACATGGCGCGCTTTGCCGAACGGTTCGGCCTGCCGGTCGCCACCGGGTTCCGGTGCCAAGACCTCATCGACAATCGCCACGCCCACTATGTCGGCGAACTCGGCCTGGCGACGAGCGGGCCGTTGGCCGACTACGTCGCAGCGTCCGACCTGCTGCTGGTCGTCGGTGAACGGCTTGGCGAAGCGACGACCAAGCACTACCGGCTGCTCGACATCCCGCGAACGACGCAGCTGCTGGCGCATGTCCATCCGGAGCCGGGCGAACTCGGCCGGATCTACCAGTCGGACCTGCTGATCAACGCCACCATGCCGGCCTTCGCCGCCTCGGTCGCGACCCTGCGCCTCGACCCGGCGCCCGCCCGCGCCGACTGGGTCGCACGCGGCCGCGCGCTGCAGGAGACGCGAACCACACCGCCGGCGAACGACGCCAAACTGGACATCGCCGGCATCGTCGCCTGGCTGAACGCGACCCTGCCAACAGACGCCATCGTCACCAATGGCGCCGGCAATTACGCGAGCTACGTCACCCGATACCATCAGTTCAAGACGTTCCCGACCCAGCTCGCGCCGACCAGCGGCGCCATGGGCTTCGGCCTGCCCGCCGCCATCGCCGCGCAGTTGCTGCACCCGGACCGTACGGTGATCTGCTTCGCTGGCGACGGTTGCCTGCTGATGAGCGGGCACGAGCTGGCGACCCTGGTCGCGCACGCGCTGCCGGTGATCATCATCCTGGTCAACAACAACAGCTACGGCTCCGTGCGCATGCACCAGGAGCGGGACTACCCGGGCCGCACCTTCGCGACCGATCTGACCAACCCGGACTTCGTGACGCTCGCCACCGCATACGGCGTGATCGCCGAACGCATCCACGACACGCAGGCGTTCGAGCCGGCCTTCATGCGCGCTCTGTCGGCTCGCCGGCCAGCCTTGATCGAGCTCCGGACCGATACCACGGCGATGATCGCGAACAATCCGCGCCGCTGACCGTCAGACTCCAGCCGAATGGTTGGGCGTGAACGACCCGGTTTGACCGGCCATGCGGGGCCACGCCCCCCTTCATCCCACCGCGTCCGGGTCACGCCAGAAAGGCGCCCGCCGACGCTGCTGATCGAGGAGCGCTTCATCGAACGGCGGTAGGGCGTAGCCGAGCGGTTGAGGCGGTCGGGCGGCGTAACCGGTCAGGCGCTCGATCACCGAGCGGACATGCGGATCGGTGTAGTAGGCGAGATAGGCCAGCCCGACGACGCGCTCGAACGCCGCCGCCGCCTGTGTCTCGACGCCCTGCAGCGCCACCTCGTCCCCGCGCGAGAAGCCCGGCGGCAACTGCGACAGCACGCGTTGCAACGCCGCCGCCGCGTCCGGCGCGGCCTCCGCGTCGGTCCGGACCGCCGTCACGACGCTATCGCCTGCCGGCCACTCGGCGTCGCCAGGAATGATGGTTGCCAACAAGTCGCCCAGGCGATCATCGGTCATGCGGCTTGCCTCCACCCTGTCGCGAGCGCGTCGGCCGCGCGCAAGGCGATCGCTTGGATCGTGCTGGTCGGGTTGACCGCGCCGGCCGTGACGAACACTCCGCCATCGACCGCCAGCAAGCCCGGGACATCGTGCACCCGGCAGAGACCGTCGACGACCGACCGCCGCGGATCTTCCCCCATCCGCGTGGTCCCCAGAAAATGAAAGCCGGCGGCCGCAACGAGGGGATTGACCATCACGTGCTCCGCCCCGGCAGCGCGCATTGCCTCGCTGGCCCGCGCCACGCCGTGTTCCAGCATGCGGCGCGTGTTCTCGCCAACGCGGTAGTGCAATGCCGGCGCCGGCAGCCCGTCGCTGTCGGTCAGCACCGGGTCGAGCGTGACCCGGTTCTCCGGCTCGGGCAGGTCCTCCGTAGTGACGGTGAGGCTGACGCTGTGGCCGAACGTTGTGGCGAAGGCCTCGTGATGCCCGCGTCCCCATGGAACCCGGGCCATGTAGCCGCCCAGCGCCGTCTGCACCGGGCCGCCGCTTCGCATCGCCTGCAGTTGGTAGCCCCTCACGAAGCCGCGACTGCGGTCGGTCTCGACAAAATGTTGCGAGTACAGCGCGCAGGCGAACGGGCCGCGGTGACCGTCGAGCCGCTCGCGGAAGACGCCGGTCACCATCGCGGTCGGATGATGCATCAAGTGCCGGCCGAGTAGCCCGGACCGGTTGCCCAAGCCGTCGGGATGGCGGTCGTTGGCCGAGGCGAGCATCAGCCTGGCCGTGCCCATGCCGTTCGCGGCGAGCACGATCGCCGTCGCGTGCAGGACGTGCTCTGTGCGATCGCGGGCATAATGCACGCTGGTCGCACGGCCCCGTTCGTCGAGCGCGACGCGGCGCACCCGCGCGCCCGTGCGGATTTCCGCCCCCGCCTCGACCGCCGGCCGCCCGTAGACCACGTCTGCCGAGGCCCTCGCCAGACGCGGACAACCGACTCCGCACGGGCCGCATAGATTGCATGCGGCGCGGCCGTCCCTGGGTTCGGAGCAGATGGCCGCGTCCGACGGCCACCAATGCCAGCCGAGCCCGTCGAACGCCCACGCCAACCGCGTCGGACCCGGGCCGAGCGGCAACGGCGGCAACCGGGCTGCGCCGCGTTCTGGGTTGGCCGGGTCACCCGCCAGGCCGGAGACGCCCGTCATGCGATCGTTCAGGTCGAACCACGGGTCCAAATCCCGATAGGCGATCGGCCAATCCTCGCCGACGCCATCGAGGCTCCGCACCCGGAAATCGGACGGGCGCAGCCGGGGGAAATGGGCCCCCCATCGAAGCGTGGACCCGCCGACCCCGCTATACGTTGCGGGCTGGATACAGGTCTGCGAGACCGCGACGGGATAGTCGGACGGAAGTTGGCGCCGGTTCGGGTCGGGATTGAACCGGGTCTGTAGCGCGCGCTCCCAGTCGAGCGAGAGGCTCGGCGACCCGCCCTGCTCGACGACGCCCCCCTGCTCGAGCACGATCACGCTCAGTCCGCGGCGCGCCAGGCTCCAGGCGACCGCGAGACCGGACGCGCCCGCACCCACGATCGCGACGTCGCATCGGTTGCGCATCGACTATCCGAGGCGAAGGTCGACCCAGCGCTCGTGCTCATCCGGGTGAGGCACCCAGCCGGACACGGCCGGCGACATGCTCTCGAACGTCGTCGGATAAACCGTGACGATCCAGGGCGCATCGTCCATCCAAAGCTTCTGCGCGTCGCGCGCCATCTTGTCGCGGGCGGTCTTGTCCATGGTCTGCTTGGCCTGGTCGATCAGGCCGTCGAGCGCCGGGTCTTTGAAGCGGGCGCGGTTGGAGACGCCGGTGGACTGCGCCAACAGCGACAAAGTGTAGATCGGGTCCAGCACGATCGGCCCGTCCTCGAAGGTGAAGAACGGGATATCCTGCTTGCCCGGCGCGGACCGCGCCCGCATGTCGGACCCGGTAATCCGTTGCAGCTTCACGTTGACGCCCACTTGCTTGAGCTGGTCGGCGACCTGGATCGACATCGCTTCCTCCCACCAGAACAGGTCGGCGAAATTCAATTCGACGTCGAGACCACCGCCATGTCCCGCTTCGGCGAGCAGCGACCGGGCCTTGGCCGGATCGTATTGATACTCGAAGAAAGACGGATCGTAAGCGTCCACGATCGGTGGGACGATGCTCATCGCATCCGTGCCGGTGCCGAGCAGCACGGCTTTGCGCAGCTTTTCGCGGTCGATCGCGAAATTGAACGCCCGCCGCACGCGCACGTCGTCGAACGGCGCGACGCCAGCATTCATGCGCACCGACGACATCGCCCGGCCAGGAGCATCCTGCACCTTGACCCGCTTATCCTTCTGCATCTCGACGACCTGCTGCACGGTCGCTCGATCGATCCATTGAACCTGCCCGGCCCGCAGCAACGTGACCCGCGACGCGCCCGACGGCACGGCACGATAGATCACCCGCTCGAAGAAAGGCTTGCCGCCGAAATAGTTCGGGTTAGCGGTGAACACCGCCTGCTGGCCCGGCGACAGCGAGTCGAGATGGTACGCGCCGTATCCGGCAGTATGCGATTCCATCCACTTCAGCGCCCACGGGTCTTCAGGCGTCGCGTGTTTCTTCACCTCGGTACTGTCGTAGATGCTGGGCGTGTAGAGCGTCAGTGCCGACAGGAAGATCGAGGATGGTGCCGATAGGGTGAATTCCACCTCGCGTGGCCCGATCGCCTTGACGCCGACGACGTTGGCGGCAGTGGCGATGAACGCACCCGTCCGTTTCTGCGCGAAGCTCTTGGCCCAGCCCCATTCGACATCGGCCGCCGACAATTCGTTGCCGTAGGCGCTCTTTACGCCCTGCCGCAGCGTGACCACCCAGCGCTTGCCGTCTTCGGATGTCGTCCAACTCTCGGCAAGATGCCCCTCGATCTTGGCGGCATCGAGATAGGTACGACCATTCCGTTCGACCTGTGCGTAGCGCGTCAGGCCCTCAAAGACCTGCGTCACCGTCTCCTGCGTTCCCGGCCGCAGCGCGTCACCGTCGAAGCCCTCCGGCGTGCCGGGCGCGGCGAGCAACATCGTCCGCCCCGTCTGCGCCTCGGCCAGCGCGCTGGTCATGCGCAGATAGGCGGCCGAACCGATCGCTGCGGCGCCACCGAGAACCGCTCTACGGCCAACTGTCATCGCGATTTTCCTTTTTGCCGAATCATGGCCGCACAGAAGGACGGCCGGGCGTGGCGAACGCGCTACGACAAGCCGCCAGCGCCTGAAACGAAACAGACCAGCTATCCACTTGTCAGGTCAATAGAGCAACTGCGAGACTGCCTGGATGGCGCCCCCGCTCGAGATCACCACCTCCGAGACACGCTACCCTCACGTGTTCCGGCCGTTGCAGCTTGGCCCGACTCTGTTGCGGAACCGGATCTTCGTCCCCGCCCACACCACGAATTACGGTGAGAACAATCTGCCGACGCAGCGGCATCTCGACTACCACCGCGCGCGTGCTGCCGGCGGCGCTGGGATGATCGTCTTCGAGGGCATTCGGGTCCACCGCTCGAGCCTCGGCCGGAGCCAGGGCGTGAACGGCTACGACCCCGCGTGCATCCCGCCGTTCGCACGCATCGCTCGCGCGGTTCAGGACGAGGGCTGCAAGCTGTTCGGCCAGATCATCCATCTCGGCCGCCACATCGACGGCAATTACGCACGCACGCCGTCCTGGTCGGCGAGTTCGATTCCCTGGTCGCCCCTGGCCCCTCCGCCGCACCCGATGACGGCGGCCGAGATCACCATGGTCGTCCAGGCCCATGCCACCGTCGCCCGGCACCTGCTCGAAGCCGGGCTGGACGGGGTGGAGATCGCAATGGGTCATGGCCACCTGCTGCAACAATTCCTCTCGCCCGTCGTCAATCGCCGCGACGACGAGTATGGCGGGACGCTCGCCAACCGGCTTCGTTTTGCGCGCGAAGCGGTCCAAGCCGTGCGGGCCGAGGTCGGCGACCGGATCGCCGTCGGCGTGCGTCTCTCAGCCGATGAGTTCCTGCCCGGGGGCCTCGATGCCGCAACGATGCAGGAGGTCACCCGCATCCTATGCGACGCCGTGCGGCTCGACTTCATCAGCGTGTCGCACTCGGCCTACCACGCGAGCCAGACGATCAGCACGCAGATGGCCGACATGGCATTCGCGCCGGACAGCTTCCATCATCTTCCGCGGGGCATCGCCGCCGCGGTCCGCGACGCCGGTCACGCCGTCCCGGTCTTGGCCGCGTGCCGGTTCCGCAGCGTCGCCGAGGCGGACACGATGATCGCCGACGGTGCCGTCGCCGCCGTCGGGATGGCCCGCGCCCACATCGCCGACGCTGCGCTCGTCCGCAAGACGGCCGAGGGGCGCGAGGATGAGACCCGGCCTTGCGTCGGCTGCAACCAGGGCTGCGCCGGCTTTCTCGCCCTGTCGCTGCCGATCACCTGCCTGACCAACCCGGCCACTGGGCGCGAAGCGACCTGGCCTCTGCCGGCCCCGCTCATTGCCGGGCGGCATCGCCGGGTCGCCGTGGTCGGTGGCGGACCGGCTGGATTGGAGGCGGCCGCCACGGCTGCGTCGCGCGGTCATGCCGTCACCCTGTGGGAGGCGAGCGACCGGCTCGGCGGTGCGCTGCTCTGGAATGAGCGCATGCCGCTGCGCCACGACTTGCTGCTGCTGCTCGACGCTCAACGCCGCACGCTCGACCGTTTCGGTGTGCAGCTTCGATTGGGCCAAGTCGCCGACGCCGCCGACCTGATCGCCACTGGGCTCGACGCGGTGGTCGTCGCGACGGGAGCCCGGCCCGCGACGCTGCCGATGCAGGCCGGCGCCGCACTCTCCCTCGAGGCAGCCTTGGCCGATGCGGACGCGCTCGGCAGCACCGTCGCGGTGCAGGACAGCCTCGGCTCCTGGGCGGTGGCCGGCTTCGTCGAATGGCTGGCCGGGACCGGCCGGCGCGTGATCCTGGTCGCCCCCACCGGTGCGCCGGGATGGGGCGTCAACATCTACTCGAGTTTCGCCTGGCGACAGCGCCTTCGCGATGCACGTGTCGAGATCCTCGGGCTGAGAACCGTTCAGGGGCTGCGGGATGGGGTGCTGCACTTGCTGGATGGCGCGACGGGAGCGTCCGAGACGCTCGCCGGGGTCGACAGCCTCGTTGCCCCGACGCATGCGATCCCCGAGGACAGCCTGTTGCGCGATCTGCAGTCCCGATCGACCAGTCGTGCCGATGCGCTCGAGATCATCGGCATCGGCGACTGCGTGGCGGCCCGCTCGGCGCTGGAGGCGGTTTTCGAGGGGCACCAAGCCGGCCGAGCCCTGTGAGCGCGGATACCGAGGTCCTCGTCATCGGCGCCGGCGCGGCGGGCGCTGCGTTGAGTTGGCGCTTGGCGACGCATGGCTTCAAGGTCGTCTGTCTCGAGCAGGGTGGCTGGACGCCGCCCGAGACCGGGGCCGCAGCGGACCCGCTCTGGGAGCGCCGCCGCCTGGCCGATTGGCACCCGAACCCGAACCGCCGCCGGGCGCCGTGGGATGTCCCGGTCGACGACTCCCAAAGCCCGATCCGGCCGCTGATGTGGAACGGGGTCGGCGGTTCTACGGTGCTTTGGTCGGCGCATTTTCCGCGCCTGCATCCCTCCGACTTCCGCGTCCGCACACTGGATGGCGTCGCCGACGATTGGCCGCTCGACTACGCCGAGTTGGCACCTTGGTATGCCGAGAACGAGCGCATCACCGGGGTTGCCGGCGCCATCGGGAACACCGCCTACCCGGCCGACGATACGCGGCGCCTCCCCCCGGTCCCGTTGCTGCCGGAGGAGCGGCGCATCACCGACGCGTTGGCACGGCTCGATTGGCCCTGGTGGCCCGGCGACATCGCGATCAATACGATCCCGCACGGCGCCGGTCGCGGCGCCTGCGTGAATTGCGGCCCCTGCGAGCTCGGCTGTCGGAAACGCGCCAAGGCGAGCGCCGACGTCGTCTATTGGCCGGCGGCGCTGGCGGCGGGCGTACGGCTGATCACCGGCGCGCGGGTCGCCGAAATCCCAGTCGATGCCAAAGGGCGAGCGACCGGCGCGGTTTGGATCGACGCCGACGGGCGCCGACACTTGCAAGCGGCGCAGGCCGTCGTGCTGGCCGCCAACGGCGTCGGCACCCCTCGCCTGCTGCTGCTCTCGGCGTCGGGGCGCTTCCCGAACGGCCTGGCGAACCGCAGCGAATTGGTCGGGCGTCGGCTCATGCTTCATCCGCTCGCCCGCGTCATCGGCACCTTCGACGCGCCGCTCGGCAGCCATCGTGGCATCACCGCCGGCGCCATCACCAGTCACGCCTTCTACGAGACCGACCGATCCCGCGGCTTCGTCCGCGGGGTCAAGCTGCAGGTGATGCGCTCGCCAGGGCCGGCACTGACCGCGCTCGGGGGTGGGGGCCAGAAGCTCCCATGGGGAAGCGCCCACCACACCGGCTTCCTGCAGAAGTTCGATCACACGCTGTCGGTCTCGGTTTGCTCCGACGATCTCCCGGACGAGGACAACCGGGTCGTCCTTTCGGATCGGTTGCAGGATCAGGATGGCTTGCCGGCGCCGGCGATGATCTACCGCGTCGGCGACAACACGCGGCGGGCGCTCGATTGGGGCATCACGCGCGCCGACCGCCTGCTGGCCGAGGCCGGCGCGCTGCTCACCGAACCGGTCGATCTCGTCGCGGATGCCGGGTTCCACCTGATGGGCACCGCACGGCTTGGAGACGATCCCGAACGCTCGGTCTGCGACCGCTTCGGGCGCACACATGACGTGCCGAACCTGTTCGTGGCAGACGGTTCGCTGTTCGTCACCGCAGGCGCCGTCAACCCGACCAACACGGTGCAGGCCCTCGCCCTCCGCCTGGCCGACCACATCGCGCACACGCGGCGAGACTTGCTTTCGCTTGACAGTTGATGCGATGCGGCCGGAAGCTTGTCTTGGTGATAGAACAACCTGGCGAGAGCGGATGGCCCGTGGGTGTTTCTGAGACGATGAGGCGGACCGGGGTGACCCGCACCGGATCGGGCGGGCACTGAACCATGTCGATCGCTCGCATTCTTCTCCGCCGCTTGGTGTTGCTGATCCCGCTGCTCGTGGGCGTTCTCTTCTTCACGTTCCTGCTCGTGCGCCTGAGCGGTCAGGATCCGGTGGGATTGCTGGCCGGGCCGACCGCGACCGCCGGCGAGATCGAACGGCTGCGCGCATCGTTGGCGCTCGATCAGCCGATCTGGACGCAGTTCCTGGTCTATCTCCGCCAGGTCTTGCACGGTGATCTCGGTCATTCCTGGATCTCCAATCGCCCGGTGCTCGACGACCTAGTCGCTCGCCTCCCAGCGACCTTGGAGCTGTTGATCCCCGGCGTGCTCATCGGAACGTTCGTCGGCATCACCGTCGGGTTGCGCGCGGCGCTGCGGCCGAACGGCACCTTCGATCAGATCAGTCGCTTTCTGTCGCTGTTCGGCTTCTCCATCCCGACTTACTTCCTCGGTCTGTTGGCGCTGTTCGTCTTCTTCTACCTGCTGGAATGGGCGCCTCCGGGCCTGGGCCGGCTCAACTTGATGCTGACGCCGCCCGCCGCCATCACCGGGAGCTACGCGCTCGATGCGCTGATGAGTGGAGATTGGGAAGTCTTCGGCTCCGCGCTGTCGCAGCTCGCCTTGCCGGTGATCTGCGTCGCCGTCATCGCGACAGCGCCCATAATCAAACAGACCCGCGCGATCGTCTTGGACGTGCTCGGCTCCGACTATGTCCGCTATGCCCGCGCCCAGGGCCTGCCCCCGCGCCTGATCCGCCGAATGGCGCTGCGCAACAGCACCACGTCGCTGGTCACCTTCATCGCCTCGGAACTGACAACCTTGGTGGGCACGATTTCGCTGATCGAATACGTGTTTGCCTGGGGAGGGGTCGGGCAATACGGGCTGTCGGCGATCATCGCGGGCGACTTCACCGTTATTCAGGGCTACGTGCTGATGCTCGCGATCTTTTCCGTGTTCATCTTCCTCGTGGTGGACGTGTTCGTGTTGCTCTACGAGCCGCGTGCGACGGTGACCGCATGAGCACGAGCGTCGCGGCTCCGGCAGAACGACGCCTGCCGCAACCATTCGCGCGTCTGGCCGGGTTGACCCGGCGCAGTCCGACGTTGGTGATCGGCGTAACGATCATTCTGCTCCTCGTCGTACTGGCCATCTTCGGCCGCTTCATGGAGCCCTACGATCCGGTAGCGTCGATGCAGGATCATATCCTCAGCCCACCCTCCGCCCAATTCCTGTTCGGCACCGATAGCAACGGCATGGATGTGTTCTCCCGCGTGATTGCGGGCACCGCTTGGGCGTTCGGCATCGCCATCCCCGTGGTCATCCTGGCGTTGGTCGTCGGCGTGCCGGTCGGGCTGTTCGCCGGTTACAAGGGTGGCTGGTTCGACGAATTGCTGATGCGGTTCTTCGATCTACTACGCGCCTTTCCGTCGATCATCCTCGCCCTCGCGGTCGTGGCTGCCGCCGGCCCGTCGGTGCTGAACGTCGTGCTGGTGATCGGCCTGCTCGACAGCCCGCTCTTCGCCCGCGTCGTCCGCGCCGAGGTGATCGTGTTGCGCTCCTCGATCTTCGTTGAGGCGGCGATCGCCATGGGCAACCCGACCTGGCGCATTTTGCTGCTGCACATCCTGCCCAACGCGCTGAAAGGCGCGATCGCGCAGACCGCCGTCCGCGCCGCCTGGGCGGTCAGGATCAGCGCGACCCTCGCCTTCCTCGGCGTCGGCATTCAGCCACCAACCCCCGAATGGGGCGCCATGATCCGACAGGGCACCGAACTGCTGGTCACGGGCCAGTGGTGGGTCGGCATCTTTCCCGGCCTGGCGCTGATCACGATGGTGCTGGGCCTCAACATGGCCGGCGACGGCGTGCAGGAACTGCTCGATCCGAGGAAGTCGCGCTGATGCTGCTCCAGGTCGAGAACCTGCACACGCATTTCGTGTTCCGCGACCTCGATGATCAGGTGCGGGTCGCGCGCGCCCTGAACGGGGTCTCGTTCTCGGTCGCGCCCGGGCGGATCCTCGGCGTCGTCGGCGAGACCGGAGCGGGCAAGTCGTTGACCGCCATGTCCATCCTCGGCCTGTTACGTGACCCGGCGCGCGTCGTTGCCGGACGCGCGCTGTTCGACGGCGCCGACCTGCTCGCCATGGACCCGGCGGAGCTGAACCGGCTTCGCGGCACCGATCTCGCGCTGGTGGTGCAGAGCCCGAAATCCTCACTCGACCCGATGCTTCGGATCGGCCAGCAACTCATCCGGGTGCAGCGGGCGCATCGCCGGATCTCGACCGCACAAGCCCAGTCCCGCGCGATCGCCGCGTTGCGGGATGTGGGGATCGCGGGGCCGGAGCGGGTCATGCGCGCTTGGCCGCACGAACTGTCCGGCGGCATGGCGCAGCGTGTGCTGATGGCGATCGCCCTGGTCAACGAACCTCGCCTGCTCATCGCCGACGAACCGACCACCGGGCTGGATGTGACGGTCCAGGCGCAGATCCTCGATCTGCTACAGCAGACCGTCCGCACGCGGGACCTCGGCGCATTGATCATCACCCACGATCTCGGCGTCGTCGCCCATTACTGCGACGACATGGTCGTCATGTTCGCCGGACATGTCGTGGAGAGTGGGCCAGTGGACGCCGTCTATCACCGCGCCGCGCATCCCTATACGCGCAAGCTCATCGAGGCTGCGGCGGAGACGCGGCGGCCGGAAGCAGGATCGACGTTTGGCGGAACGCCGCCGGACCTCTACGCCCTGCCCGCCGGCTGTCCGTATCAGGACCGATGCAAGCAGGTCCAGGATGCCTGCCGCACGATGCCGACCGCGCACGAGCCCGAACCCGGCCACGTCGCGCTCTGCCATTTCGCCGACCAGCTCGCATCAATGCCGATCCTCGCCGTCGCATGAGCGTTCCCGTTCTCCAGGTCGAGAACCTGGTCAAACGCTTCCCGGTCGGTCGCGGCGGGCAGGTCGTAAACGCCATCAACGACGTCAGCTTCTCCATCGGCCGCGGTGAGACGCTCGGTCTCGTCGGCGAGAGCGGCTCCGGCAAATCGACGATCGGCCGCACCGCGCTGCGACTCCTGCAGCCGACCGCCGGGCGCATCCGCCTGATGGGCCAGGACATCACCGATCTGCCGGAGCGGGAGTGCCGTCGCCTGCGGGGCGCGATGCAGATCGTGTTCCAAGATCCGTGGAGCGCGCTCAATCCTCGCATGACCATCGGCGCGCTCCTCGAAGAGCCGTTCAAGCTGCACACCGATCTGGGCACCTCCGAACGACGCGACCGGGTCGCCGAGTTGGCCCGGCGGGTGCAACTGCCGGCGCAGTCGCTCAAGCGCACCCCCTCCGGTCTGTCCGGCGGCCAATTGCAGCGCGTGTGCATCGCCCGCGCGATCGCCACCGATCCCAAGCTCATCGTGCTCGACGAGCCCACCTCGTCGCTGGACCTGTCGGTGCGGGCAGGCATCCTCGCGCTGCTGGCCGAGCTTCAGGCCGATCTCGGCGTGGCGCTCCTATTCATCACCCACGATCTGGGCACGGTGCGCCGGATCAGCCACCGGGTCGCCGTGCTCTACCTCGGTGCCATCGTGGAGCACGCGACGGCCGAGGCGCTGTTCGATGCCCCGCAGCACCCGTACACCCAGGCGCTGCTCTCCGCACACCTGCCGGCCGATCCGCGCGTGCCGGTGCATCGTCACGTCCTGGAGGGCGAGATCCCGTCCCCGTTGACGCTGCCGCCGGGCTGCGCGTTCTCGAGCCGCTGCCCCATCGCGCTCGACACGTGCCGGACCACTCGCCCTGCCCTCGAGCCGACCCACGCTGCCGGCGACCTCGCCGCCTGCCTGCGGATCCGCGACGGCCGGAACCTGATCACCCTTCCGCCCGAGGTCACGCCGTGAGCGCCTATCCGCATCTCCTCAGCCCGATCCAGCTCGGACGGCACACGATCCGCAACCGGGTCTGGATGGCGGCGCACGCGACGTTGCTGGTGAAGGACAATCTGTTTACCGACGCTCACATCCATTACTACCGCGAACGGGCCAAGGGCGGCGTCGGCATCATCACCATGGAGGCGATGGCGGTGCATCCGACGACGCAGCCCTACAAGGGCAAGGCGTTCGCCTTCGATCCCCGCATGGTGCCGCAATTCCAGAAGATCGCCGACGCGGTCCATCAATACGGCGCCAAGATCCTGGCCCAGCCGTGGCATCGCGGCCGCGAAACCAGCAGCGTGGCCAGCCTCGAGCCGGTGTGGGCGCCCTCACCGATCCCCGATTCGGTGTACCGCGAGATCCCGAAGGAAATGACGGTCGCCGACATCAACGCCATCATCGAGGGATATCGCCTCACCGCGCGCTTCTCCCGCCAGGGTGGCCTCGACGGCGTCGAGGTGCACAGCATGTCGCACGGCTATCTGCTCAACCAGTTCCTATCGCCGGCGACCAACCATCGTCGCGACGCGTTCGGCGGCTCGCTCGAGAACCGGCTTCGCATCGTGCTCGAGATCCTGGACGCGACCCGGCAGGAAACCGGGCCGGACATGATCGTCGGCGTCCGCATCAACGGCGATGACGGGCATGACGGTGGCCTCGGCCCGGACGACTGGGCGGAAATCGCGGCGCGGCTCGAGGCGACCGGGCATCTCGACTACATCTCCGTCACCCAGGGCACCTACCTCAATCGGATGCTCATCTACCCGACTTCTCCCATGCCGCACGGCTACCAGATGCCGGCGACGCGCAAGATCAAGGAAGCGGTCAAGCTGCCGGTCGTCGGCGTCGGCCGCATCGTCGATCCCGCCGACGCGGAGCGTTTCATCGCCGCCGGAGATTGCGACATGGTCGCTCTGGCACGGGCGTTGATCGCCGATCCGGAGTGGGTGAACAAAGCCGCCGAAGGTCACGGCGACGACATCCGCCCCTGCGTCGGCGCCAACTGGTGCATGAGCTCGATCTTCGCCCAGGCGCCGATCGCCTGCATCCACAATCCCGCTGCCGGCGCCGAGCTGCAACTCGGGACCGGCACGCTCGTCCGGGCGCCCGTGGCGCGCAAGGTGGCCGTCATCGGCGGCGGCCCAGCCGGCCTGCGCGCAGCGTTGACGGCGTCCGACCGCGGTCATCAGGTCACGCTGCTCGAGCGCCAGGCCGAGTTGGGCGGGCAGGTCCGGCTTTGGGCCAAGGCGGAGAGCCGGCAGGAACTGACCGGCATCGTGGACTGGCTCAGCGGCCAAATCGCCCAGCGGCCGATCACCGTCCGTTGCCAAACGATCGCGACGCCGGAGATGTTGAGCGCCGAGCACTTCGATGCGGTGGTCGTCGCCACGGGGGCAAGCGGCCTGAAGCACGGTTGGACGCCGCTCCATCCGGCACGTTGGAACGGCCCCGTCCTGCCCGGTGCCGATCAGCCGAATGTCTGGTCCTATCACGAGGTCCTGCGGGACGAGCCGAGGCTCGGCCCCAATGTGATACTGTTCGACAGCCTAGGCGGCCGCCAAGGCGCGGTCGTCGCCGAGTTCCTGGCCCGCCGCGGGTGCGCGGTCGAGTTCGTGACCCAACTCGGCCAGGGCTCCCCGGATCTCGCCGCCTCGCGCGACTGGTCCAAGGTGCACGGCATGCTGCGCAAGCTCGGCGTCCGCTTCACCGTCGATACCGAGATCGACGCCATCGACGGCGACATGGTCACCCTGCGCGACGTCTACACGGGCGACCAATCGGTCCGTCGCGGCGTGCAGGACATCGTGCTCGTGATCGGCGCGGCCGTCGACGACACGCTGTTTCATGCGCTCGAGCCTCGCCGCGAGGATGGCCTAGTGCTGCACCTGATCGGCGACGCGCTCAGTCCGCGGCGGGCGAGCGATGCCATCCGTGAAGGCGAAATCGCCGCCCGCGCGATCTGATCCAAGGGACGGTCGCGCCATGGAATCGAAGCTCACCCCGTTCCCTCACCTGTTCTCGGCCATGCGCATCGGGCCGCTCGAGCTGCCGAACCGGGTAGCCATGAGCGCACTCACCTCCATCGCCTCCGCCGGGGGGGCGGTCACAGACGGCCTGGTCGCGCTGTATCGCAATCGCGCCCGCAGCGGCCTCGGCATGATCGTCACCGAAGCGATGTCGTCGCACGCGCGGCAGCGACCCGGCGGGCGCGTCAACGCCCATGACGAGGCGAACTTCACCGGACTGCAACGGTGGGCCGAGGCGGTCGAGGGGTCCGGATGCCGACTGGTCGGGCAATTGATGGATCCCGGCCGCGGCTTCCGCCGCGCCGGCCGTCATGTCGACACGATCGGGCCCAGCGCGCTGCCGGATGATCTGAGCTGGGTCGTGCCCCGGCCGCTCGAGATCGACGAGCTCGCCCGTCTCGTCGAGGAGTTCGGCGCGACCGCAAGGCGGCTTCAGCGTGCCGGCTTCAGCGGCGCCGAGCTATCCTGCGCGCACGGCCACCTGCTGCACCAATTCCTCTCCCCGCAGGCGAACCAGCGAGAGGACGATTACGGCGGCGATGCCGTCGGGCGCACGCGACTCGTCCGCGAGATGGTCGCCGGCATCCGTGCCGCGTGCGGCCCCGGCTTCGTCGTCGGCCTCAAGATCCCTGGCGATGACGGCGTGCCGGGCGGGATCGGGCCGGACGAGGCGGCGGAACTCGCCGCCCATCTCGCGCCCTTCGCCGACTATCTCGCGGTCGCCCAAGGCGCGCATCATCCACGCTCGCTGTACATGCACGTGCCCGACCGGTCGCATACCAAATTACCGTATGAGGCCCTGACTCGGCGCATCCGCACGGCGGCCAACGGGACGCCGGTGCTGGCGGTCGGCGGCGTGACGACGCCCGACGAGGCAGAGGCGCTGATCGCCGGCGATGCGGCGGACGCGGTCATGCTCGGGCGGGCGCTGCTGGCGGACCCGGCGTGGCTGGCCAAAGCGCGCGAGGGTGCTCCGGAGCGGATCCAACTCTGCGTCGGCGGCAATACCTGCTGGGCGACGATCGACGGCGCCGAGCCGGTGCTGTGCGACGTCAATCCGCGTCTGCGCAGCGAGGACGAATTGGGATGGCAGCCTGCGCCCGCGACGGTTCGTCGCCGGGTCGTGGTGATCGGCGCGGGCGTCGCCGGACTCGAGGCTGCCGCAATCGCCGCCCGGCGCGGCCACGCGGTCACGCTGATCGGCGCGTCGCAGCGGGTTGGCGGAAAATGCGCGCTCAACGCTGAAATCCCGGGGTGCGAGGCATTGGCGCGTGCGACCGCCCCGAGGGAACGCGCGGCGCGCGACGCCGGCGTCGTGTTCCGCCTGGGCGAGATCGCGACCGTCGACAGCGTGCTCGCATTGTCGCCCGACGCGGTGGTGCTGGCGACCGGCTCGCGTATGCTGCCCGCGCGCGGCGGCGGCGACCTACGCGACGCCGTTGCCGACATTCTTTGGATGCATCCCGGGCGTCGCGGCGGGCGGGCGGTGCTCTATGACGAGGACGGAACGGCGGGCACCTACGACGCCGCCGAACTGCTGGCCGCCACTTATGACGAGCTGCTGTTGATCACGCCTCGCGAGGCGGTGGCGCGCGACCTGCCGCTGGTTGTCAAGCAGCGGGTGCACGCGCGTCTGTTCGCCACCAAGCGGATCTCCACGCTGGTGTTCAACGAGCTGTCTGGGTTCGCGGACGGTATCGTAACGGTTCGGCATGCCTTCACGCTCGAGGAGCGCCGGATCGAGGACGTCGCCTTGGTGGCCTATGCGACGCCACGTGTTTCGGACGATCGGCTGCGGCAGGCTTTGCTCGCGCACAGCGTTCCGGTACACGCGGTCGGCGATTGCCGCGCGCCTCGGAGCATGCTGGCCGCCATCAGAGAGGCGCATGACGTCGCGAACGGGCTCTGACGGCACAAAGCGACGACTCGCGACTGCTGGCGCCAACGATTTGACGCACCGAACTGCGCATGAAACGCTCGTCGAGATCGCATAGGAGTAACCCGTCCATGGCCAGCATGATCCACGGATCCCGGACGGACAGCGCAACGATACGACGCGCGGTCGTGGCTTGCGGGATCGGCCAGATCTTCGAGATCTACGACTTCGTCATCTACGGATTGATGGCAGGGGCGCTCGCGCATGCTTTCTTCCCGGCGGGAAATCCGATCGTGGCGTTGCTGAATACTTTCGCGACCTTCGCCGTCGGCTTCGTGATGCGGCCGGTGGGAGCAGTCGTGATCGGCGCGTATGGCGACCGCCATGGACGACGCGCGGCGCTGGTGGTCACCATCGGAGCCATGGCGGGTGCAACGGGACTGATCGGGCTCATCCCGTCCTACGACAGCATCGGATTGTTGGCGCCCATCCTGCTCGTGCTGTGTCGGATGCTGCAGGGCTTCTCCACCGGCGGCGAATGGGGCGGATCGGCCGCGTTCCTGGTCGAGTATTCGCCGCCGGGTCGGCGCGGCATCATCGGCAGCTACCAGCAAGCGGCAACCGCCCTCGGTCTGCTGGCCGCAACGCTGATCTCGTTCCTCCTCACGTCGACGATGGACCCGGCCACTTTCTCCGCCTGGGGCTGGCGCTGCGCTTTCCTGCTCGGGTTCGTGCTCGGCCCGATCGGCTACTATCTCCGCAACAAGGTGGAGGAGACCCCAGCCTACGAACGGACGGTGGTCACGCACACGGTGAGCCGCTCGCCACTGCGCCGGTCGTTCACGGAATATCCGGGCGCGCTCACCGCCGCGTTCGGGATCAGCATCATCGGCTGTGTCATCAACTACGTCTTCGTCATCTTCGTTCCGAGCTTCGCGCAACAGCAACTGCACATACCCGCGTCCGCGACCTTCCTGTCCGTGCTGATCTCGGGCGTGGTCTATCTGACGTTGACGCCGGTCATGGGCGCCTTGTCCGACCGGATCGGGCGCCGCCCGATGTTCTTCGCCGCCTCGGCCGCGTCCGTCATCCTCGGTTACCCGCTGTTCCAGATGCTGGTGACGATGCACTCGTTTCGTGGACTGATCCTGACGCAGGTGATCGCCAGCGTGATCCTGACGCTCTACACCGGACCGATCTGCGCGGTGCTGGCCGAGCAATTCCCGACCAACATCCGCTACACGGCGCTCTCGGTCAGCTACGGGTTCGCGGTGGCGATCTTCGGCGGGTTCGCACCGTTGATCTGCACGGGGTTGATCTCGTTGACGGGCGATCCGCTCGCGCCAGCCTATTACGTGATTGGCTCTGGCGTGCTGAGCTTCATCGCGACGCTGTTCATCAAGGAACGTGCCGGACAGGCCTTGCCGGACGAGTTGACGGGCCCGATCAGCCCCGTGGCGGCATAGATGGAACTCGCATTCAGAGACCGCGTCGTCCTCGTCAGCGGCGCGGCCCAGGGGATCGGTCGCGCCATCGCGATCGCATTCCAGGCATCGGGGGCGCGGGTCCATCTGGCCGATATCGACCCGAACGTCGCCCGTGTCGCCGAAGAGCTCGGGGCCACTGCCCATGTGCTGGACCTGTCTGACCGTGGCGGCTGCGCGGCCCTGGTCGAAGGCATCGCGGAGCGGGACGGCAGGCTCGACATCCTCGCCCTCGCCGCGGGCGGCGTGTGCGGACAGGCCGATCTCACCTTGGACGACGTCGAGGAAGAGGGCTGGAACCAAGTCTTCGCGGCGAACGTGAAAAGCGTGCTCTGGCTGTCGCAAGCCGCCGCGCCGATCATGCAGCGCGCGGGCTGGGGGCGGATCGTCACGGTGTCGTCGGGAGCCGGGCTTCGGCCAAGCCTGACCGGGCTGCACGCTTACACCGCGGCCAAGCACGCCGTGGTCGGCCTGACAAAGCAACTTTCGGTCGGGCTGGCCCAACACGGCATTACCGTGAACTCCGTGGCGCCCGGGCTCATCCTGACCAACCCGGCCACACACAAGCAATGGGAGTCGTACGGGCCGGACGGTCAGAAGCGGCTGGTCGAGAGCCTGCACACACGGCGCCTCGGGCGGGCCGAGGATATCGCCAACGCGGTCCTGTTCTTCGCGAGCGAGCAGGCGGCGTGGATCACCGGTCAGGTACTCTCGGTGGATGGCGGCCGGTCCTGACCACGCCGCTGGGTCGAACCCTCGCCGCCTCCGGCTTGATGGAAGGTCACATCATGAGCACAACGATCGCGCGGATCTGCGCCGAGGTCGACGGACCGGCGATGATGCGCCACCTCGAGGAGTTCGCCCGGCGTGTGAAGCTGTCGGGCACGGCGGAGGAGCTCGAGAGCTTCCGCTACCTGCAAGCCACGCTCGATGGCTTCGGCTTCCACACCGACCTCATCCAACACGACGCCTACATCAGCTTACCCGGTCGCGCGCAGATCGAGATCGGCTCCAACCGACCGGACTGCATCACGCATTCCTTCTCCCGCAGCTCCCCGCCCGGCGGCGTCAGGGGGACGGTCGTGTATGCCGGGTTGGGCCGCGCGCAGGATTTTGCCGGGATCGATGCACGGGGGCGGATCGTGTTGTTGGAGTCCATTGCCAACCCGGCCGCCAGCCTACACGCCTCCCAAGCCGGGGCGGTCGGGCAGATCCACATCAGCCCGCACGAACATCTGCACGAGATGTGCATTTCCTCGGTCTGGGGCAGCCCGACGCTGGGCACACTGCCCCGCTTGCCCTCGACGGTGGTCGTGAGCCTGCGCAAGGCCGACGGCGATGCGATCAAAGCGCGGGTGCAGGCGGGCGAGGAGGTCGAGGTAACCTTGCATGCCGAGGTCGATACCGGGTGGCGCAAGACGCCGCTGCTGGTTGCCGACTTGCCACCGGTGGAGGCCACCGACGGCGCGCCATTCGTGATGTTCTCGGGCCATCACGACACCTGGTATTTCGGTGTGATGGACAATGGTGGCGCCAACGCCACCATGCTGGAGACCGCTCGGCTGTTGATGCGTGAGCGGGCCCACTGGCGCCGTGGCTTGCGCCTATGCTTCTGGTCCGGTCACTCGCACGGTCGCTATTCAGGCTCGACCTGGTATGCCGACAATCACTGGGACGAACTGGCCCGGCATTGCGTCGTGCATGTCAACGTCGACTCCACTGGCGCGACGGGGAACACCGTCATGGCGGACGCACTGTCGTCGGCCGAACTGACCGGCCTGGCTGCGGAAGCCGTGCGCGTCCAAGGCGATCAGGCGTTGGCCGGCTTGCGGATGAGCCGGGCCGGCGATCAGTCGTTCTGGGGTATCGGGGTGCCGTCGCTGTTCATGGGCATGGGCGAGCAGCCCGCTGATACCGCGGACAATGTCATGGGCGCGGTGCTCGGCGGCGGCTCGCGCCTGGGCGCCGGGTTCGGCTGGTGGTGGCATACGCCGGACGACACGCTGGACAAGATGGATGTCGACCTCCTGGTTCGGGACACGCGGGTGTATGTGCACGCCATCCATCGGCTGCTGACCGACGAGGTGTTGCCGCTCGATTACCGTGCTGCGGCCTCGGTCTTGGAGAAGGAACTCACCAGGTTGGCGGCACAACTCGGCGAGCGTTTCGACTTGTCGCGGCTGGCGGCACAGGTGGCGACGCTCGGCGATCAAGCCGCCCTGGTGCAGACGTCCAGCGCCGCGCCGGACCAGGTGAACCGTGCGCTGGTGGCGGTCTCGCGCGCCATGGTGCCGATGGACTACACCACCGGAGATCGCTTCACGCATGACCCGGCGCTTGGGCAAGCCCCCTACCCCGTTCTGGACCCGTTGCGGCAGCTTGCCGCCGCGACCGCCGGATCGGACGAGGCACGCTTCCTGACCGTCGACGCCATCCGCGCCTGCAACCGCGTCAGCTTCGCCGTGCAACAGGCCGTTGCGGCGCTCCAGCTTCTGTCCTGAACGGCCATTGTAAACTTACCCCGCCGCGTAGCGCACGCCGTGCCGGCTGAGGATGCGTAAGATCATGTCGCGGTTCATCGCCACCTGCTCGAACCAGCTTCCACGGCGCCCGTCGTGCTCGCCTGCAAGAGCAGCATCGCCTACGATGTCGGCGACGGCGGGAGCTTGGAGATGACCTCGGCAATGCGCGCTCATCCAAGATGATCGTTCGTCGACACATGCGGGGCGCGATCGTCGGTATCTTCCTCGCATTGATCCCCGGCATCACGGCAGCGCAGACGCTGCGGATGGGCGTTCAGGCGCCGTTCGTGCTCGACCCGCACTACCTGTTCCTCGGGCCCAACATGGCCGCCGCCCGGCACATCTTCGACAGTCTGGTCGGTCGCGACGCGGACTCGCACTGGGTGCCGGGGTTGGCCGAGAGCTGGCGGCAGACGGACGACCTCACCTGGGAATTCAAGTTGCGGCAGGGCGTGGTCTTCCACGACGGTTCGCCGTTCACGGCAGCCGACGTGGTGGCGAGTTTCGCGCGCATTCCCGCGATCCCGAATAACCCGAGCAGTTACGAGAGCAATCTGCGCACCGTGCGGTCGGTCGACACGCCGGATCCCTACACGTTGGTGGTGCACACGGACCGCCCGAACCCGACACTGCCGGGTCAGTTTACCAATGTGTTCATCATCCCCGCGCACCTGGCGCAGGAGCCCGCGGAGGCGGCCGGCACGCGTGTCGCGGTCGGCACCGGGCCCTATCGCCTCGCCAGCTTCCGCTATGGCGAGGGTATGGTGCTGAAGCGGAACGAAAGCTACTGGGGGTCGAAGCCCGCCTATACGGACGTGACGGTCCGCGTCATCAGCAACGATGCGGCGCGCGAGGCGGCCCTGCTGGCGGGCGACATCGACGTGATGGAGAACCTTCCGCCGGACGACGTGGCGCGGCTGCGCGCGAACCCTGCGACGCGCGTGTTCAGCCGTGCGGCCGACCGTGTGGTGTTCCTGTTGCCGAACGTCGGGGCCGACCACTTGCCGTTGCTGACGACTAAGTCCGGCCAAACGCTGGACGGCAACCCCATGCGTGACTTGCGGGTACGGCAGGCAATCTCCGCCACGATCGATCGGAACGCGCTGGTGCAGCGGGTCCTGTCCGGCCAGGGCGTTGCCTCCATGCAAATCGTGCCGGAAGGGTTCGGCGGCTGGAGCCCGAGCCTCCCGGTCGCGCGACCCGACCCAGCCGCAGCCCGCCGATTGTTGACGGAAGCCGGGTATCCCGATGGCTTCTCGCTGTCGATCGGCTGCACCAACGATCGCTACGTCTACGACGGCCGCATGTGCCAGGCCGTGGCGCAGATGCTGGGCCGAGCCGGTCTGGTCGCGCATGTGGAGGCGATGCCCGGCAGCCTGTTCATGGCGCGCACGCGGCCAGGCAAGAACGATCTGCCCTTGGTGCTATATGCCATCTCGCTCTCCTCCCTACGCGACGCGGCCTACATCCTGGCGATGGTGCACACGGCCGATGAGACGAACGGGTTCATCGGCAGCCGTGGCGGCTTCTCCGACCCAGCGCTCGATCGCGCGATCGAGGCGGCAATCATCCGCGCCGGACCGGACCGCGAGCCGGCGCTGCAAGCGGTCCAGCTCCAAGCCGTGCACGCGCTGGGCATGATCCCGCTCTACGACGAGCCCACCATCGCCGCCACGCGCGCCGGCATCGATTATGCGCCGCGCATGGACCAGCAGATGGTCGCGATGGACGCCACCCCCGCCACAGGAGCGCAGCCATGACCGGACGACCCACGCTGTACGGCACGCGTCACGGCGTGTCGGCCGGCCACTATCTGGCCGCCGCGGCCGGGTTCGCGGTGCTGGAAGCGGGTGGCAATGCGATCGACGCCGGGTGTGCGGCGGGTATCGCGCTCGGCGTGCTGTTACCGGATCTGGTGAACGTGGCCGGGGTGGCGCCCATCATGATCCGTCTGGCCGATGGCACGCTGGAGACGATCGCCGGGCTGGGCCACTGGCCGCGCGCCTTGCCGGCGGACCTGTTCGCCGCGGCCGGCGAGATCCCCTCCGGCGTCCTGCGCACGGTGGTCCCGGCCGCGCCCGATGCGTGGATCACGGCGCTGGAACGGCACGGCACGATGCGCTTTGCCGACATCGCCGCGGCGGCGATCAAATGCGCCGCCGAAGGCTTTGCCGTAGGCGAGTTGCTCAGCCACACCATCGCCACGCACCGGGACGACTACGCCGGCTACCCGTCGAACGCGGCGATCTTCCTGCCGGGCGGGCAGGTGCCGCGTCCGGGTGACCGGTTCGTGCAGGCGGATCTCGCGCGGACGCTGAGCTACATGGCCGACCAGGATCGGGCCGCGCCGGATCGGGCTGCCGGGCTGCGCGCCGCCCATGACGCGTTCTACCGCGGCGACATCGCCCGGCAGATCGTGGCGCATCAGAAGGCGGAGGGTGGCTATCTTTCGATGGAGGACATGGCCGGCTTCCGTTCCCGCATCGAGCCGGCCGTGGTGCGGCCCTGGCGCGGGCACCAGGTCGCGGTGTGCGGCCCGTGGTGCCAGGGGCCGGCGCTGTTGGAGGCGCTGCTTCTGCTGGAGGCGACCGGGCTGGACGGACTGGCGCATAACGGGCCCGAATACCTGCATAGGCTGGCGGAATGCGTGAACCTGGCGATGGCCGACCGTGACCGCTTCTTCGGCGACCCGGCCTTCGTCGACGTGCCGACCGACCACCTGCTGGACCCGGCGACGATCGCGCGGCGGGCGGCACTGGTGCGCGATGGGCAGGCATTCGGGCGCATGCCGGACGCCGATGACGGCCCCCGGCCGGAGCCAGTCGCGGCGCGCGCCGGGCTGCCGACGGTCGAGGCCGACACCAGCTACGTCTGCGCCATCGACCGTTGGGGCAACGCCTTCAGCGCGACGCCGTCCGATGGTTCGTGGAACAGCCCGGTGGTCCCAGGCCTCGGGCTGATCCCGTCCAACCGGGGCTCGCAGAGCCGGCCGGACCCGGCGCATCCCGCCGGCGTCGCTCCCGGCAAGCGGCCCCGGCTGACGCCGAACCCGGCCATGGTGATGACCGCCGATGGCGGCGTGATGCCGTTCGGCACACCGGGCGGCGACGTGCAGATCCAGGCCATGCTCCAGGTGCTGCTGAACGTGCTGCATTTCGGAATGGAGCTGCAGGACGCCATCGAGGCACCGCGGGTGGCGAGCTACTCGTTCCCGTCGTCGTTCGCGCCGTTCGAGTATTTCCCCGGCCGGCTCGCGGTGGAGTCGCGCATTTCCGCGGCGACGCGGCAGGCTTTGACAGGGTGGGGGCACGAGGTGCGCGACTGGCCCGACATCACCTGGTTGGCTGGCTGCGTCGAGGTGATGCGGATCGAGCCCGGCCGCGCGATGCTCTCGGCCGGCGCCGACCCGCGACGGCCGGCCTACGCGATTGTCAGCTGACCGGATGCGGCCGTTGATCGGGCGCCGTCGTTTTCTGTTGGCAAGCTGTTGTTCGACGCTGCTGGCGAACACGGGGCGGGCAGCGTTCGCGCAGGGCGCGAGCAGCACCCTCCGCATCGCGGTGCAGACCGAGACCTCGTCGCTGGACCCGCATTTTGCATTGGTCGGCGCCAACCAAGCCATCGCGATGCACATCTTCGACCCGCTGGTCGACAGCGACGCCCAGATGCGGCCCGAAGCCGGGCTGACCCGGTTCAGCAATCCACAACCGGACGTCTGGGAGTTCCGCATCCGGGATGGCGCCGTTTTCTCCGATGGCACGCCGGTCACGGCGGAGGCGCTGCGCTTCTCGCTCGAGCGGATGCCGCATGTGCCCAACAGCCCGGCACCCTTCGTCCGCATGCAGGCGGCCATTGCCGGCATGGAGGTGGTCGACGGCCAGACCCTGCGCCTGCGCTCGCACGGGCCGGATCTCAGCCTGCTGCTGAACGGCATGACGTCGTACATCGTCAAGCCGGTCGAGGCGTCGACGGCGGACTTCAATGCGGGTCGGGCGGCGATCGGGTCCGGGCCGTGGACCGTGACCGCGTGGCAGCCCGGATCCGCCCTCGTGCTGGCCCGCAACGAGCGGTTCTGGGGACCGAGGCCGGATTTCGACGCCGCTACCATTCGGCCGATCGCCAGCGACGCGGCCCGGGTCGCAGCGCTGCTGGCCGGCGATGTCGATCTGATCGACCGGGTGCCGCAATCAGACGTGCCGCGGCTGAAGGCGAACAAGGCTTTCGCGCTGACGATCTCACCCTCCGCCCGCGTCATCTACCTCGCGCTGGACCAGAGCGGCGATACCTCGCCGTTCGTCAGCGGCAAGGACGGCAAGCCCCTGCCGCACAACCCGCTGCGCGACGTCAGGGTGCGCCGGGCGCTGTCGCTCGCCATCAACCGGGACGCCATCGTGGACCGGGTGCTGCAGGGCGGCGGGCGGGCGACCGGGCAGATCGCGGTCCAGGGCCAGGTCGGCTTCGACCCGGCGCTCAAGCCGCCGCCGTATGACCCGGCGCAAGCCAAGCGGCTGCTGGCCGAGGCGGGCTATCCCGACGGCTTCCGGCTGACGCTGCATTCGCCGAACAACCGCTACGTCGAGGATGCCAAGACGGTGCAGGCGGTGGCGCAGTTCTGGAGCCGGATCGGCATCGAGACGCCGGTGGAAGTGATGCCGGCCAACGTCTTCTTCACCCGCGCCGGCAAGCGCGAGTTCAGCGCGTTCCTGATCGGGTTCGGGCACAGCACCGGCGACGCCGGGCCGGGCCTGTCGCAGGTGCTGCAGACCTATGACGGCAACGGCACCGGCGGCCTGAACCGCGGCCGCTTCAGCGATCCCGCGTTCGACGCGATCATGGAACGGGCCCGCACGACCACCGACGCGGCCGCGCGCGACGCACTGCTGCGACAGGCGCAGCGTATCGGCCTCGAGCAGGATGTCGGCATCGTGCCCCTGCACGTGCCGGACAATGTCTGGGCCCATACGGCGGGCATCACCTACGAGGGCGGCTTGGAAGAAGCCACCTCGGCGCAGCGAGCACACCGCACATGAACCGCACCGAAGCGATGGTCCCCTGCCGTGACGGCGTCCGCCTGGCCACCGATGTCTACCTGCCCGACGGCGACGGGCCCTTCCCGGTCATCCTCGAGCGCACGCCGTACGGCAAACGCGAGGTGTCCCGCTCCGAGCGCTCGACCGCCGACCCGGCGCCGGTGTCACGCGAGGTGGTCGCCACGTATTTCAACGCGCATGGCTACGCCGTGATCTACCAGGATTGTCGCGGCCGTTACGGGTCCGAGGGCGAGTTCGTCAAATACCTGGCCGACGGCGAAGATGGCTTCGATTGCTGTGCCTGGATCATGGCACAGGACTGGTGCAATGGGCGGATTGGCACGATGGGGCTCAGCTACGCCGCCCATACGCAGGCGAGCCTCGGTTGCCTCGATCCGCCGGGGTTGGCGGCGCAGATCCTGGACTCCGGCGGCTTCTCCGATTCATGGAACGGCGGCATCCGCCGCGGCGGCGCGTTCGAACTGAAGCAGGCGACATGGGCGTTCAACCAGGGACGCCTGGCGCCCGAGACGCTGTCCGACCCGGTCCGCGCCGCCGCGTTTGCGGGCGAGGACCTCGCCGCCTGGTTCACCCGCTGGCCGTGGAAGCAGGGCCACTCGCCGGTGCGGCATGCGCCGGACTACGAGGACTACCTGTTCGAGCAATGGCGGAGCGGCACTTTCGACGATTACTGGCAAAAGCTCGGGATCTACACGCGAGGCTGGTACGACCGCTACGCCCGCGTGCCAACCGTGCACATGTCGTCCTGGTATGATCCCTACCCGCGCACCGCGACGGAAAACTACCGCGGGCTCCGCGACGCCGGGCGCGGCCCGACCTGGCTGATCCTCGGCCCATGGACGCACGGCAACCGGTCGGAGACGGCGTTCGGCGAGACGGAGTTCGGCCCCGCGGCAACGCTGGATAGCTGGGCCGGCGACTGGCGCGACTATCGTCGCCGCTTCTTCGACCGCCACCTGAAAGGCGAGACGGCCGCCGAGGAGCCGGCCGTCCGCGTGTTCGTCATGGGCGGCGGCAGCGGCGGCAAGGACGCGGCCGGGCGCCTGCTGCATGGTGGCCGCTGGATCACAGCCGCCGATTGGCCGCTGCCCGGCACGGCGTTCACCAACTATCATCTGCACGGCGATGGCAGCCTGGCCACCGCGGCGCCGGAGGTCGACGCAACCCCGCTCGCCTGGACCAGCGATCCGGCGCATCCCGTGCCCACCGTCGGCGGCGCCATCACCTCGATGGACCCGCTGCTGGCCGGCGGCGGCTACGACCAGCGGGAACGACCCGACATGTTCGGCCACGCCGCGCCGTTCCTGCCGCTGGCCAGCCGGCCGGACGTGCTGGTGTTCCAAACGGAGCCGCTCGCGACCGACCTGGAGATCGCCGGGCCAGTGGTCGCCCATCTCTGGATCGCCTCGGACGCGCCGGACACGGACATCACGGCCAAGCTGATCGACGTGCATCCGGCCAGCGCCGACTGGCCGCAGGGCTTCGCGCTCAATCTGTGCGAGGGCATCCTGCGCTGCCGCTACCGCGACGATCGCAGCGCGCCGACCATGCTGGAGCCGGGCCGGGCGACGCGGATCACGGTGGAGCTGTTTCCGACCGCCAACCTGTTCCGCGCCGGCCACCGCATCCGGCTGGACATCGCGTCGAGCGAGTTCCCGCATTACGACATCAACCCGCAGAGCGGCGAGCCAGAAGGCGCCTGGCGCACGATTCGGGTGGCGACCAATACCGTGTTCCTGGATACGGCCCGTCCCTCTTCCGTGGTGCTGCCGGTGATCCCCGGCGGAGCAGGGTAAGTGGCCACCTGGCTGCTCCGCCGTTCGATCCAGGCGGTGTTCGTGGTGCTGGCGATGACGGTGATCGTGTTCATCGGCGTTAACGTCATCGGCAACCCGGTCGACATCCTGATCTCGCCCGAAGCCGACGCGGCCGAACGCGCCCGCGCCATCGCGGCGCTCGGCCTCGATCAGCCGCTCTGGCACCAATATCTCAGCTTCCTCGGCGGCATCCTGCATGGCGATCTCGGCCGCAGCTTCGTCTTCAACGAGCCCGCCATGCAGGTCATCCTGCAGCGCCTGCCGGCCACGATGGAGCTGGCGGTTGCGGCGGTATTGATCAGCGTCGTGCTCGGCGTTCCGGCCGGGCTTTATGCCGGATTGCGGCCGGACTCCCCGCTATCGCGCCTGCTGATGGCAGGGAGCATACTGGGCTTCTCCCTGCCGTCGTTCTGGGTGGGGCTGATGCTTATCATGCTGTTCTCGGTGCAGTTGGGGTGGCTGCCTTCTACAGGGCGCGGAACCACGGCCGCACTGTTCGGCGTGCAATGGTCGTTCCTGACCCGAGACGGGCTGGCGCACCTCATCCTGCCCGCGGTCAACCTGGCCCTGTTCAACGTCAGCCTGATCCTGCGGCTGACCCGGGCCGGCGTGCGCGAGGCGCTGCCGTCCGACTACGTCAAATTCGCTCGCGCCAAAGGTCTGGCGCCGATCCGGATCGTCGGCGTCCACGTAATGAAGAACATCCTCATCCCGATCGTCACCGTGGTCGGGCTGGAGCTGGGCACGACCATCGCGTTCTCCGTGGTCACCGAGACCATCTTCGCCTGGCCCGGCATGGGCAAGCTGATCATCGACAGCATCAACCTGCTCGACCGCCCCGTCATCGTCGCCTATCTGATGCTGATCGTGCTGCTGTTCGTCGCGATCAACCTCGTCGTCGACCTGCTCTACACGGCGCTGGACCCGCGCGTTCGCCTGGAGGAACAGGGGTGAGCGGCATGGTGGCGACGCCGGCGCCGCCGAAAGAGGAAACGCCGTTCAAGCGGCTGGCGATCGACTTCGCGCAATCGAAGCTCGCCGTCATCGGCCTTGTAGTGATGCTGCTGATCGCGGTCGTGGCCCTGGTCGCACCCTGGATCTCGCCGCAGAACCCGTACGATTTGGCGCAGTTGGACATCATGGACGGCCGCCTCGCGCCCGGTGCTGCGTCCGGGGACGGCGCCATCACCTACTGGCTCGGCACCGACGATCAAGGCCGCGACATGCTGTCCGGCATCATGTACGGCCTGCGCATCTCGCTGTTCGTCGGCGCCGGCTCCGCCCTGATTGCGGGGATCGTCGGCTCCGCGCTCGGGCTTGTCGCCGCCTATGCGGGCGGGCGCGTCGAGAGCCTGATCATGCGGCTGGTCGACCTGCAGCTGAGCTTCCCCAGCATCCTGATGGCGCTGATGATCCTGGCCTTCCTGGGCAAGGGGATCGGCAACGTCATGCTGGCGCTGGTGCTGGTCGAATGGGCCTACTACGCCCGCACTGCCCGCGGCTCAGCCCTGGCCGAACGCCGCCGCGAGTATATCGAGGCGGCGGAAGCGCTCGGGTTGTCCAAGGCCCGTGTAGTGTTCAAGCATCTGCTGCCGAACTGCATGCCGCCGCTGATCGTGGTCGGCACGTTCCAGATCGCGCGCGCCATCGCGCTCGAGGCGACGCTGAGCTTTCTCGGCCTCGGCGTACCGGTGACGGAGCCGAGCCTCGGGCTCCTGATCGCCAACGGCTATCAATACATGCTCTCCGGCAAGTATTGGATCAGCTTCTACCCGGGCATCGCGCTGCTGATCACCATCGTGTCGATCAACCTCGTGGGCGACCAGTTGCGCGACGTGCTGAACCCGAAGCTGCGCCGATGAGCTGGGCTCTCGAAGTGCGCGGGCTATCGACGCACTTCACCTCCCGCGCTGGCGTGGTCCGGGCGGTGGACGACGTGTCGTTCACCGTCGAGCGCGGCCGGGTCATGGGGCTGGTGGGCGAGAGCGGTTCCGGCAAGTCCGTCACCGGCTTCTCCCTGCTCGGCCTGGTCGATCCGCCCGGCCGCGTCGTGTCCGGCCAGATCCTGTTCGGCGGGCGCGACATCGCCGGGCTCGGCGAGCGAGAGATGCGCCGCCTGCGCGGCCGGCACATCGCGATGGTCTTCCAGGACCCGATGATGACGCTCAACCCGGTCCTGCGCATCGACACGCAGATGATCGAGGCGGTGCAGGCGCACGAGACGGTCAGCCGCGCCGCCGCCCGCGAGCGCGCCCGGGACGCGTTGGGCCTGGTCGGCATTCCCAGCCCGGAGGAGCGCCTGCGCGCCTATCCGCACCAGTTCAGCGGCGGCATGCGGCAGCGCGTGGCCATCGCCATCGCGCTGCTGCACCAGCCGGAGGTCGTGGTGGCCGACGAGCCGACCACCGCGCTGGACGTGACGATCCAGGCGCAAATCCTGGCGGAGATGCAGGCGCTCTGCACCCGGTTCGGGACCGCCTTGGTGTGGATCACGCACGATCTGACGGTCATCGCCGGGTTGGCGGACCATGTGGCGGTAATGTACGCGGGCCGCATCGTCGAGAAAGGCACCGTGGACCAGGTGTTGGACACGCCGATGCACCCCTACACCAACGGTCTGATCGGCTCCGTCCCGAGCCGCACGCCCCGCGGGGAGCGGCTTCCGGGCATTCCGGGTCTCACGCCCAGCGCGCTCAACCTGCCGGCCGGCTGCGCCTTCCGCACCCGCTGCGCCCGCGCCACGGCCCGGTGCGAGAGCGATCCGCCCGAGTTCGACGCCAGCGGCGGCCATGCCCATCGATGCTTCCACCCGGTGCCGCCATGAGCGAGCCGCCGATCATCGAGCTGCGCGGCGTCAGCAAACGGTTCGAGAAGAAGCTCGACGGAACAGCTCGCCTCGTGCGCCGCCTGCGGGGCAACGCGACGCCGAACCCGGTCGTGCGCGCCGTCGACGAGGTGAGCCTCAGCGTGCGCCAGGGCGAGGTTCTGGGCCTAGTGGGCGAAAGCGGGTGCGGCAAGTCCACGCTGGGCCGCATGGTCGCCGGCATCATGCCGCCCAGCGACGGCCAGGTGCTGTTACGCGGCCGCGATCGCGCGAGCCTGACCGGCGCCGACGCTCGTTTGGCCCGGCTGCGGGTGCAGATGATCTTCCAGGATCCCTACGCCTGTCTCAACCCACGGCTGCGCGTCGGCGAGATCGTCGGCGAGGCGCCGCGTGTCCATGGCCTGATCCCGAAAGGCGGCGCCCGCGACGACTACCTCGACGCCCAGCTCCGGCGCGCCGGCATCGACCCGGCCTACAAGCGTCGCTTCCCGCACCAGTTCAGCGGCGGCCAGCGCCAGCGCATCGGCATCGCCCGCGCGCTGGCCGTGCAGCCGGACTTCCTGGTCTGCGACGAGGCCGTCGCCGCGCTCGACGTCTCGATCCAGGCGCAGATCCTCAACCTGTTCATGGACCTGCGCCGGGAGCTGAACCTCACCTACCTGTTCATCAGTCACGATCTCGGCGTGGTGGAGCATCTCAGCGACCGCGTGGCGATCATGTATCTTGGCCGCGTGGTGGAGCAGGCGGACACGGAGGCGGTGTTCGCGCGCCCGAACCACCCCTACACGCAGACGCTGCTGGCCGAAGTGCCCCGGCTGGACGCGCGGGCACGGCGGTTCACCGCGATCAAGGGCGAGATCCCGAGCCCGCTGAACCCGCCCGCCGGCTGCCATTTCCACCCGCGCTGTCCACATGCCTTTGCGCGATGCAGCGTGGAGGTGCCGCGACTGAAGGAGGTCGCGCCCGGCCACCGGAGCGCGTGCCACCTGAACGACGGAGCCGGCTAGTGCGCGGACGCGCGGGGCGGTTGGTTGCTGCGGCACTGAGCCTGACACTGGCGGCCTGCGGGTCGGGAGTAGAAGGAATTCCAGTGCCCCCGCCGATCGACATGGCGCATCTGCAACGACCGACGACACCGAATTCGACGCTCGCCGCCCCGGACGGGTTCACACCAGCGCCGGATATCGTGACGCCGACCTACCAACGGTCGGCGGATGACCTCTATGCCGCGGTCGTCACGGCGGCCGAGGGGCAGGCGCGGACGTTTCTGCTCACTCGCTACGATGATCTCAGACAGGCGCACTTCGTAGAGAGGATCCCGGTATTCGGATTTCCGGATCTGATCACCGTGCAGGTGTTGGAGGATGGCGTGAACCGGTCAAGGCTGGTGATCTGGTCTCGCAGTGTCTACGGCTACTCGGATTTCGGGGTGAACCGTCGGCGAGTAGCTCGGTGGCTGGCGGCGATCCGCGACGGTGCTTCATCACGCTTGCGGGCGGACCCGGTACTCAGGCAACACTAGCGTCGGTTTCATCGCGCCTCGGGCGGGCCCTTCAGGCGCTCATGGCCGCAGCTTTCCAGTCATTCGCCGCCATCCGAAAGGCTAGTCGTCATGCTCAGCTTGAACATCAATGGCCAGACCCATCAGATCGACGCCGACCCGGAGACCCCGCTGCTCTGGGTGATCCGCGAATGGGTCGGGCTGACCGGCACCAAATACGGCTGCGGCATCGCCCAGTGCGGCGCCTGCTCCGTGCATGTCGATGGCCAGGTGATGCGCTCCTGCTCGGTGCAGGCCGGGTCGGTGGGGGATGCCAAGATCGTCACCATCGAGGGGCTATCGCCTGACGGTTTGAGCCATCCGGTGCAGAAGGCATGGCTCGCTCTCGAGGTGGCGCAGTGCGGCTACTGCCAGTCCGGCCAGATCATGGCCGCCGCCGCCCTGCTGGCCACCACCGCCAAACCGACCGACGGCGACATCGACGATGCCATGAGCAACATCTGCCGCTGCGGCACCTATAACCGTATCCGCACCGCGATCCACACCGTCGCCGCCAACGGTGCGGCATGACCATGAACCTCGATCGCCGCACCTTCGTCGCGTCCGCCGCCGCCGGCATCTTCGCCCTCGGACTCCGACCCGGCGGCACCGCCGCCGCCCACGCCCAAACCGCGACCACGCCGGGCGAAGTCGGGGTCTGGGCCGTCGTGCATCCCGACGACAGCGTGGTGATCCGCATCGCCCGCTCCGAGATGGGGCAGGGCACGATGACCGGGCTGGTTCAGCTCGTGGCCGACGAGATGGACGTGGACTGGAAGCACGTCCGCGCCGAATACGTCTCGCCGGAGGAGAACCTCGCCCGCAAGCGCGCTTGGGGCGACATGTCGACCGGTGGCAGCCGGGGTATCCGCGGCTCCGTCGACTACGTCCGCAAGGGCGGTGCCGCCGCCCGCGCCATGATCATCCAGGCCGCCGCCCAGCAATGGTCCGTCCCGGTCGGCGAGTGCACCGCCGCCGCCAGCGTCGTCACCCACGGGCCCACCGGCCGCACCCTGCGCTACGGCGAGGTGGCCGCAGCCGCCTCCCGCCTGCCGGTGCCCGACGCCGTGACGGTGAAGGAGCCGGCGCAGTGGACCATCATCGGCAAGCCGGTGAAGCGCCTCGACACCGTCGGTAAGCTTAATGGCCGCCAGGTCTTCGCCATCGACCTGCAACTGCCTGACATGCTGAACGCCACCATCGCCCAGAGCCCGGTCTATGGCGGCAAGCTGAAGAGCTTCGACGCCGACGCCATCAAGGCGATGCCCGGCGTGCGGCACGTGCTCGCCGTCGGCGACAACGCCGTCGCCGTCGTGGCCGACAAGTTCATCCAGGCGAAGCTGGCGCTCGACAAGCTGCCGATCGTCTGGGACGAGGGCGACAGTGGCAGCGTCACCAGCGCCAGCATCGCCGCGCAACTCGCCGAAGGTCTTGACGCCAAACAGGCCGGCATAGGGCTGAAGCAGGGCGACGTCACGACCGCGTTCGCCGCCGCCGACAAGAAGCTCGAAGCCACTTACGGCACCCCGTTCCTCAACCACGCCACGCTGGAACCGATGAACGCCACGGCGCGCGTGGATGGCGACCGGGTCGAGGTGTGGGTGCCGACGCAGAACGGCGACGCCTCGCTCGCCGCTGCCGCCGAAGCCGGCGGGGTGCCGCTGGCGAACGTGAAGGTGAACAAGATCAGCCTGGGCGGCGGCTTCGGCCGCAGGGGTCAGCAGGATTACACGCGTCAGGCGGTGCTGCTCGCCAAGCAAGTGCCGGGTCACGCGGTCAAGCTGATCTGGACCCGCGAAGAGGACATGCAGCACGGCTATTACCGGCCAATCACCCAATGCAAGCTCACCGGCAGCCTCGACGCCCAGGGCAACGTGACCGGCATCCACATGCGCCTGTCCGGCCAGTCGATCCTCGCCTACCTGTCGCCATCCTCGCTGAAGGACGACACCGATCCGATCATGTTCCAGGGCATGAACGCGGCCGAATACGGCTACATGGCGGTGCCGAACCTGCTGGTGGACATGGCGATGCGCAACACGCACGTGCCGGTCGGCTTCTGGCGCGGCGTCAACGTCAACCAGAACGCGATCTACATGGAATGCTTCGTCGACGAGATGGCGACCGCGGCCGGCAAAGACCCGCTCGAGTTCCGCCGCGCCATGATGGGCAAGAACCCGAAGCATCTCGCCATCCTGAACGCGGTCGCCGCCAAGGCCGGCTGGGGTACCCCGCTGCCCGAGGGCGTCTATCGCGGCATCTGCCAGAATTGCGGCTTCGGCAGCTATGTCGCGGCGGTCGCCGAGGTGTCGGTCTCGGTCAAGGGCGAGCTGAAGATCCTGCGCATCGTCGCCGGCACCGACCCGGGCTACGTCGTCAATCCGGACCAGGTCGACGCCCAGGTGGACGGTTCCTTTGCCTACGGCCTGTCGGCGCTGCTCTACAGTGAGATCACCATCGACAAGGGCCGCGCCGTCGAAGGCAATTTCGACAGCTACCAGGTGGCCCGGATGGCCGACATGCCGAAGGTGGAGACCATTGTGCAGGCCTCGGGCGGATTCTGGGGCGGCGTCGGCGAACCAACCATCGCGGTGGCGGCACCGGCGGTGCTGAACGCCATCTTCGCCGCGACCGGCAAGCGCGTTCGGCAACTGCCGCTCAAGGACCAGGACCTGCGTAAGGCTTGATGCGCCGTCTCGTGCTCGCGGCGATTCTCCTCGGTGCGGCCGCGCCGCCGCCCGGTGCGGCCTCGTGCTCCGGCTGCCACGGCGCCGGATCGCTGCCGATCAACGGCCAGGACGCAGCGTCCCTGTCGACCACGATGCTGGCCTACCGCGACGGCGAGCGCCCCTCGACTCTGATGGGCCGTCTCATGAAGCCGCTGACCACCCCCGAGATCACCGCCATCGCCGCCTGGGTCTCGGAGCAGCGTCCATGATCCGCCGCCGGCACGTCCTGGGCGCCACCCTGGCCCTCCCCTTCGTCGCACGCGCTCAATCCACGCCAAAGATCGTCATTATCGGCGCAGGCTTCGGCGGCGCTACCGCCGCTCGCTTCCTTCGCCGCAATGACCCGGCGATCCAAGTCACCCTGATCGACGCCAACCCCGACTACGTCGCTTGCCCCTACAGCAACGAAGTCATCGCCGGGCTCCGCGATCTGTCCGCCCAACGTTTCCGCTTCCAGCCCACTGACGGCATCACCCTCGTCCAGGCCACCGCCACCGGCGTCGATCCCACCGCGCGCCGGGTCATGCTGGCCGATGGGACGGTCCTCCCTTACGACCGCCTCATCCTCTCCCCGGGCGTCGACATCGCCTACGACAAGCTTTCCGGCTACAGCGAAGCCGCCGCCGAGCTGATGCCGCACGCCTGGAAGGCCGGCGCTCAGACCGATCTCCTTCGCCGCCAACTCGAAGCCATGCCCGACGGCGGCACCGTCATCATCTCGTCGCCCGCCAACCCGTATCGCTGCCCGCCCGGGCCGTACGAGCGCGCTAGCCTGATCGCCTACTACCTGAAAACCAGGAAGCCCCGCTCCAAACTGATCATCCTGGACGCCAAGGACGCCTTCTCGAAACAGCCTCTGTTCGAGGCTGGCTGGGCGCACCTCTACCCCGGCCTGGTCGAACGAATCGCCCAATCCGATGGCGGTACCGTCACCAGCGTCGACCCGGCTACCCGCACCTTCGTCACCGATTTCGGCGACCACAAGGCCGATGTCGCCAACGTCATCCCGCCCCAGCGCGCCGGCAAGATCGCCGCCATCGCCGGCGCCGCCGACCGCACCGGCTGGTGCCCAATCGATCCGGTCACCTTCGAATCCCGTCTCGTGCCCGGCATCCACGTCATCGGCGACGCCGCCATTGCCGGCGCCATGCCGAAATCCGCCTTCGCTGCCAATGCACAGGCCAAAACCTGCGCGCTCGCCGTCCTCGCCCTGCTCGCCGACACCAAGCCGGCCGAGCCGTTGCTGATGAACACCTGCTACAGCATGCTCGCCCCCGAGACGGCCATCTCCGTCGCCGGCGTCTACCGCCCTAAAGATGGCGTCCTCACCGACATGCTGGGCGCCGCCGGCCTCAGCCCGCTCGACGCTCCCCCCGAATTCCGCGCCCAGGAGGCCGCCTACGCCGATGCCTGGTTCAAGACCATCACCGCCGAGACGTTCGGCTAGCCTCCTGGCGATGGCCCTCCTTCTCGGCGGCGCCGGGCTGCTCCCCTACCGCGTCGACGCCGACCGCATCGACGCTTCCCTCACCGGCCACCCCGGCGATCCCGCCAGCGGCCGCACCCTCATGCTCGATCAGCGCACCAGCACCTGCCTGCTCTGTCACGCCGGGCCGTTCGCCGAGCAGCGACTCCAGGGCAGCATCGGTCCCTCGCTCACCGGCGTCGGCGACCGCCTCACCCCGGCCCAGATCCGCCTGCGCCTGGTCGACGCCACCCGCGTGAACCCGGAGACGTCGATGCCCCGCTTCTACGCCACCACCGGCCTTACCCGCGTCGCCCCCGCCTACGCTGACCGTCCCGTGCTCGACGCCGAGCAGATCGAGGACCTCGTCGCCTTTCTCAGCACGCTGAAAGCGCCATGATCGCCCTCCCCCGCCGCCGCGTCCTGATCGGCGCCTCCGGCATCCTGCTCGCCGGCAGCACTCGCGCCCGCGCCCTCCCGGAAGACGTCGCCGCTCTGATCCACGAGCTCGTCGGTGACGGCAGCTTGCAGAAGGGCCGGGTCAAGCTCGACCTGCCGCAGCTCGTCGAGAACGGCAACGCCGTCTCCATGACCGCCGAGGTGCAGGATACTTCCGACCGCGTCCTCAGCCTCTCCGTTTTCGCCGAGCGCAACCCGCTGCCCCAGGTGATGACCGCCACCTTCGGCCCCCGGAGCGGCCGCCCCTGGCTGCAGACGCACATCCGGCTCGCGACCTCGCAGACCGTCATCGCCGTCGCCAAATGCGCCGACGGACACTGCTGGAGCGACAGCGTCGACCTCATCGTCACCCTCGCCGCCTGCATCGAATAGGACCTCGCCGATGGCACGCGTGCTCATCAACGTTCCTAAGCAAGTCGCCAAGGGCGTCCCGTTCGACGTCAAGGTGCTGATCTCGCATCCCATGGAAAGCGGTCAGCGCCGCGGCAGCGACGGCCAGGTGATCCCCCGCAAGATCATCAACCGCTTCGTCTGCTCGCTGGGCGGCGAGGAGGTGGTCAGCTTCGACCTCTACCCCGCCATCTCCGCCAACCCCTTCCTCGCCTTCTCCGTCGTCGCAGACGCCAGCGGAACGTTGAGCATGACCTGGGTCGACGATGACGGACTGGTCCAGACCCAGCTCGCCCCCCTCAACGTCGCATGATCCGGCGCCCGGCCCTCCTCGCCCTCCTCCTCACCGCCGCCGCGCCCCACTCCGGCTACCAGGACGCCAGCCCCCCGATCCGCGCCATGCAGGACGACGACGCCGCCAACCCCGGCTTCCTCTGGGTCCAGCAGGGCGAGAGCCTGTGGACGGACTCCTCGAACCCCTCCGGTCAAAGCTGCGCCAGCTGTCACCGACAGGCTACCAGCATGCGCGGCGTCTCCGCCCGCTACCCCGCCTTCGACCCCGGCACCGCCCGACCGATGACGCTCGAACAGCGCATCGACGACTGCCGCACCAGGCGCCAGGCCGCCCCCGCCTGGAAAGCAGAAAGCGACGAGCTGCTCGCCATCACCGCCTTCATCGGCGAACAATCCCGCGGTGTCCCCATCGCCGTCGACAGTTCAGGGCCGGCCGCGCCCTTCGTCGCCCACGGCCGATCCATCTTCACCACCCGCATGGGCCAGCTCAACCTATCTTGCGCCCAATGCCATGACGGCCTCGCCGGCCAACATCTCGCCAGCGCTCTCATTCCGCAGGGCCAACCCAATGGCTACCCGCTCTACCGCCTCGAATGGCAGTCGCTCGGCTCGCTCTACCGCCGCATCCGCAACTGCCTCACCGGCGTCCGCGCCGAGCCGTTCACCCCGGCCTCACCGGATCTGGTCGACCTGGAGTTCTACCTCGCCTCTCGCGCCAACGGCTTGCCCGTGGAAACGCCGGCGGTCCGTCCCTGACGGCTCGCCTCGAGCCAGAGTATAGGTGGCGCGGAACCCGCCAGGGTGACGATTAGAAGGGGTTATTTCGACCCCTTGTCCCACCCATGCTGCTTGATGACGGCAGCGATCTTGGTCTGCATTTCAGGCTGCAACTCGCTCATCCATGCAGTCATGCCCTGAACCCGGCGTTGGGCCAGCAACGGCTGCGCCTTGATCAAGTCCTGACCTGCCTTCGTGTCGTAGAAAGCGATGATCGCCTTGAGATCCTCCACACTCATCGTCTCGGCATAGGCCGCTGCGGAGCGATCCATCAGCCCGCCAATATGCTCGGACAACATCGGCATCAGCGCTTCCTGCACGATGACTTTGGCTTGCTCAGGGTCCTTGATGCCCATCTGCTGCATCATACCGACCATCGACCCGCCAAGTTGGCTGATGGTCTGCTGCGGACTGGGCTCGATCTTGGCAATGAGCTGCTTGGCTAGTCCCGTGGCCTCCGGGGTTGCCGTCTGGGCCAAGACAGGACCGGACAGGCCGACGACCAGACAAGCTATAGGCAAATAGCGCAAGACGTTACCCTCTCGGAAATTGAAACCTTGTCGCATGTTCTGCAGTGCAAGCGTCTGACGATCAAGCCACCCTTCGTGACATCTCCCTCAAACGGACGGCGTATCCAAGCGGCTGCGCGCATGGGCGGCCTGGGCGCGCTGCAGCAACATGGCCTGCAGCGCCGCGGCCGACATGCCGCGCGGCAACATGCCGGCGAACTGAAGCCCGTGCTGCCGGACATCGTGCTGCAGCCGGCGGATCCGCCGGGTTCGTGACGGCAACGGCCTGCCGCGGTGGAGCATCAACTCGATCCGTACTGGGAATGGGGACACTGAGATTGCCCGGATGTCGAGCCAGCGCAGCGTTTCGGTGAGACCGGGCGAGGCGATCCCGTCTGCTGACAGCACCAGATATGGTTCATGTCGCCCGCGCCATAATCGCATGACCCATGACAAGACGAAGCCGAAACCGATGGCCCCGAACACTGCGATCCCGGTCAACAGGCGCCAAGCCTGGCGATCCTGCTCACCGCCGTACAGCGTCGACAGGATGCAACCGATGATGACGACGAGGCAGACCGACCCGAGTAGCGCCAGCAACAGCGTCGGCCGCAGCAGCGACTCATGCAGCGCCGTCACCGCCGGATCGGTCCGCATGGCCACGGTCTGCAGATGCTCGCGATACGTCGCCAGCTTTTGTCGCGCCTCGTTCCGCAGCCCGGCGCTGATGTCCTCCGACAGGCCTGCCCAATTGCTGAAAAGCCCCTGTGCGACAGCAAATTCGGCCGGAGCCACCGGGCGAGCCGCTCGCGCCATCAGTGCAGCGTCTATCGGAACGCCGGCGGTTTCGATCCGCTGCCGGTCTGGCGGGTGGGTGTCGGTGGGATGCGGTGCACGGTCGTCGAGGTGCGCCGCCGGGTCGCCGGCTTCGCCCACCTCGATCCGGTATACCAGGTCCTCGGGCAGAGTCGTCTCGGGCTCGAAGAAGGCAGTGTCGGGCTCCTCGGCGATGCAGCGGAGCACCCGGTTGTTGAGGTCCGTCACCAGGCGCATGCGCAGGAGCGAACTGGCCAGCGCATCGGCAGAGCCCGAGGCGATCGCGGCGCGGTCTGCTTCCAGCTCGCGTTGCCGGCTCCACTGCGCGACGACGCGGTCGAACCGGTCATAGGCGTGCACCGCCAGTGCGGAATGTGGGTGAACCATGCGTTCCAGCAGCCGATCCGGGACCGTGCCGCCCCAGTTGAGCCCCCGCACCGACATGGCCGCCGCCGCTTGGCCAAGTCCGCGATACAGTGGCTGAAAGTGCACGCTGTATTGGAGATCGTCGCCTGAGAAGTGTGCGAATTCATGCGCTAGGACCGTGCGCAACTCCATCGGATCGAGCGCTGTCAGGCCGGCGAGCGGAAGGTGCAGGATGCGGCCGACCGTGGCGGTCGGTGCGGCGTCAGGCGATCCATTCAACAGCCCGGGCAGCCCCGAGACGAAGAAACCGTCCCGCGCGCCCACGATCACGGTTTCCGGCACTGCCGTGCCTCGTTCCCGCGCCAGGTCTCTCAGCAGGGCGAACAAGCCCGGCGCGTCCGTTTCGGAAACGGCAAGGCCGGCCAGCGCCACGGGACGCAGCTCGAACAAGCGCAACGCACGCCGCAGGGCTCGCAGGGTTGCGTAGCCGCCCCACAAGGCAACGCCGGCATAGACGAGGCCCAAGAAGGCCAGCAGAGCCGTCCTGTCATCGGCATCGGGCGTGAACCACAGGCCGCTGGCCTCGAACACGCTGACGCCCAGCATCGCGGTAGCCAAGCCGATCACCTGCGCGGCGAGCAGGAGCGGCAGCAGTCGGCTGACCCGCGCGAAACTGGCCACCAGCGCCGGGCGGGACCGCAAACCCTGCCGGGCCGAGGCGGCCACCATCCCCAACCCGGCGAGCCCCGCACCTCCGGCCACGAGCCCGCCCACCAACGCAGCCGCAGCCGCTACCAGCCGTAGCCGCGCGACCACCGTGTCGAGAGCGGCCGGGTCGGCACTTTGTGTTTCCACAAGGGTGCCGAGGCCCCGCAAAAGCTCCCAGATGCCCAGGCCAGCAAACAGCAACGGCAGCACGAGGATGGCGAACAGCACCGATTGTTCGAGCTTGGTCGGCTTCATACTCTCGTACCCGGTCCGACCAGCTCAGCTCGGCGGTGCGACGCGCACGGTCATGACCACCATCACCGATATCCCGGAATCGCCGGCCTGAGTCGCCATCGGTGGCGGCGGGGGAGCCAGCTTGGGTGCACGTTCGGCCATGTAGGACATGCTCGGAGGGTCCGGGATGATGCCCGGCGCCGGATCGACCTGGACGAGTTCCACCCCGGCGATCTTCTGCCCCACCGTATCGGCGATCGTGCGCGCCTGGCCCAGCGCGGCTTGCGTGGCCTCGGCCACCATCTCGCGCCGCGCCGCCTCGATTTCGGTCTCCCGGGGCGACGAGCCGAACTGACCGAGCGACGTCGCGCCGTTGTCGAGGCAGCCCGCCAGCAACAGCGGCAACTGCTCCGGCGAGGTGCGGAACGACACGGTCAGGCGGCCGGTATAGCCTTTGATGCGGTCGGGCTGGCCTTTCAGCTCCTGGATCTCCGGGTCGAAGCTCATCCCATCGGTGCGGAGGCGCTCGGTCGTCTGGCCGCGCAGGAAGGTGAGCAGCGATTGCGATTGCTTGGCGAGTGCCGCCGCGGTGCCGCGGAGATCGCGCCCGTGCACCTCGAGGCCGACCGTGGCGTCGGACACGGTATTCGGCAGTCGCCGCAGGGACTGGGCGTGGGTGCTGATGATGCCGGGCCAGGGCCGGGACGAGGCCGCCACGTCGCCCGGTGGTCGACCGGCGTCCTGTGCGACGGCGGGCGAGACACCGAAAGCCGCCAGAAGCACGACCATCGTGACCCGGCGATATATCGAGCGATCCATATCGGTATTAAGCATCAATGACCCCTGCTTGGGCCACCGATGGCCCGTTACGACGATGCACGATCACCTTACACGCTCTCAAATGGCGGACAGTGACGGCGCCGAAGTCAGATATCGCTACCGAGATGAAACAGGCAGTCGCCTCGAACGGTGCGCCCCGGGACTCGCTTACACAGCACGAGCCCGTCGCGAGCGAAATGGATGGTCTCGGCCGGTGCCCAAGGCGTTTCAGGCGTGTGCAATCGAGCGGCAGGTTGACCGGCGCTCACGGTGTCCCCGGGTTCGACCAGCGGCTCGTAGAGTCCGGCCGAGGAGGCGTAGACAAAGTATTCGGGGCCGCCGACGTCGAGGATGCGGGTCGGGCCCGGCTCGGCCGCCGACGATGGGAGGATGCCCATATGGGCAAGCACGTTGCGCAGGCCGCGCTCGGCGACGCGCAACCCGGCGGCCGACACCGTTCCGCCGCCGCCCAGCTCGCTCCCGAGCGCCAGTTTGCCGTATCGCTGGGCTGCCCCGCCGGTCGTGCGCATGGCGCCCTGACCGGGTTGGGCGTGGCCGATGTAGCTGATCGGGGAAGCGAAGGCGCGCAGTGCCGCGAGCAACGCGGCCTGCCGGACCGGGTCCAGATCGTCCTGCGTCATCAACGCGGACGGCACGTAGTCCAACGAGGACCCGCCGGAATGCAGGTCGACCACCAAGTCGGCACGGCTGACGAGTTCGTGCTCGATGAAGTAGGCGATCTGCTCGGTGACCGAGCCTTCCGGGTCGCCCGGGAACACGCGGTTGAGATTGCCGTCGTCGATGGGCGACGTGCGCAGGCCGGCCACCGCCGCCGGGAGGTTTGCCGCCGGCAGCAGGATAACGCGCCCCTGGATCATCTCCGGCTTCAACGTTCGAGCGAGGTTGCAGAGCGCGACCTGGCCCTCGTACTCGTCGCCATGCGTGCCGGAGACGAACAACGCCGTCGGCCCGGTGCCGTTCTGCAGCACGACGATCGGGATCGGGATGTAGCCATAGGCGGAGCGGTGCACGGAGTGGAACAGCCGCACGAAGCCGTATTGCGCGCCCGGCGCATCGAAGTCGATTTCGGGGATCAGGCGTGATTTCGCTGTCAAGCGGCGCTCCTCGGGTAGAGATGGCAGGCGACGTCGTGACCCGGCGCTTGCGGGGTCAGCACCGGGTCGTCGGTGCGGCAGATCGGCATGACGTGCGGGCAGCGGGTGTGGAAGCGGCACCCCGGCGGGATCGCCATGGCGCTCGGGATGTCGCCGGTGATCCGCGTTCGCCGGGCCCGCCGTTCCGCCCGGCCGACGGGCGATAGCGCAGGCACGGCCGCGATCAGCGCCTGCGTGTAGGGATGCAGCGGCGTATCGTAGAGCGAGCGCTTGTCGGCCTGCTCGACGACGCGGCCGAGATACATCACCGCGACGCGGTCGCTGATGTGCCGCACCACGCTGAGGTCGTGGGCGATGAACAGCATGGCGACGCCGAGCTCCGCCTGCAGGTCCTGCAGCAGGTTGACGATCCCCGCCTGCACCGAGACGTCGAGGGCGGAGACCGGCTCGTCGCAGACCAGGAAGCGCGGCTGCATGATCAGGGCGCGGGCGATGCCGATCCGCTGCCGCTGACCGCCGCTGAACTCGTGCGGGTAGCGTCCGGCCGCCGAGGCCGGCAGGCCGACGCGGTCGAGCATGGCGGCGATGCGGGCGTTGCCGGCGGGCTCGCCATGAATCAGCAGCGGTTCGCGCACGATGGTGCCGACGGTCATGCGGGGATCGAGCGCGCCGTAGGGATCCTGGAATACGATGCCCATGCTGCGGCGGGGCCGCTTCAGCGCCGGGCCGTGCAGGGCGCTGATCTCCTCGCCGTCGAAGGTGATGCGGCCGCCGGTGGGGGGCAGCAAGCGGATCAGGAGGCGGCCGAGCGTGCTCTTGCCGCAGCCACTCTCGCCGACGAGGCCGAGCGTGCTGCCGGCGTGAATGCGCAGCGATACGCCGTCGACGGCGCGCAGCAGCGTGCGCGGTCCAAGGCCGAAGGCGCCCCTGCCGCCGCGGTCGTAATGCTTCGAGACGTCCTCGACCTCGAGCAGCGGACTCATGCCGCGTCGAGCCGGATGCAGGCGGCTTCGTGGCCAGAGTCGAGCGGCAGCAAGGGCGGGATGGCGGCGTCACAGGCCTCGAGGTGCAACGCGCAGCGCGGTGCAAAACGGCACCCCGGCGGCCGGGAGCGAGGGTCCGGCAGCGCGCCCGGAATGGCGGCGAGGCGCTCCCGGTCGTCGTCCAACGCCGGGACGCAGGCGAGCAGCGCACGCGTGTAGGGATGGCCCGGCGCAGCGAATAGCGGCTCGACCGGCGCCTGCTCGACGACCCGGCCGGAATACATCACCGCCACCCGGTCGGCGACCTCGGCGATGACGCCCATGTTGTGGGTGATCATCAGCACGGCCATGCCGAACTGCTCCCGCAGATCGAGGATGAGATCGAGGATGCCGGCCTGGATGGTCAGGTCGAGCGCGGTGGTCGGCTCGTCGGCGATCAGCAGCCGTGGCCGACAGGCGAGCGCCATGGCGATCATCACCCGCTGCCGCTGCCCGCCCGAGAGCTGGTGCGGATAGTCGCGCAGCCGCTGTGCCGCGGACGGGATGCCGACCCGGTCGAGCATCTCGACCGCGATGTCGAGCCGCTTGCGGCGGTCGCCCTCGCCGTGCGCGCGCAACGTCTCGGTGATCTGCTCGCCGATCGGGAAGACCGGGTTGAGGCTGGTCATCGGCTCCTGGAACACCATGCCCATTCCCGGGCCGCGCAGCCGGCGCAGGCGGTGCTCGGCCATGCCGGTCAACACCTGGCCCTCGAACACGACCCGGCCGCTTGTCACCCTAGCGGCGGGCTCGGGCAGCAGGCCCATGACGCTGAGCGCGGTGACGCTCTTGCCGCTACCGCTCTCGCCGACGATGCCGAGGATCTCGCCGGGCGCGAGTTCGAGCGAGACGTCCTCGATGGCGGTCGTCTCGCCGCGCTCGCCGCGGAAGGTGACGGTTAGGTCCTCGATAGAAAGCAAACTCAAGGCTGCAGCCGCAGCCGGGGGTCCAGCACGTCGCGCAGACCGTCGCCGAGCAGGTTGAGGCCCATCACCGTCAGCATCAGCAGGCCGCCCGGGATGGTGATGATCCAGGGTGCCTCGCGCATATACTGGCGGCCCTCGGCCATGATATTGCCCCAGGTCGGCGTCGGCGGCACCGCGCCAAGGCCGAGGAAGCTCAGCGTCGCCTCCGTCAGCACCGCGTAGGCGAACAGGAAGCTGAGCTGCACGATCAGCGGCGCCAACGCGTTCGGGATCACGTGCGTACGCAGCACGCGCCAGTGCCCGGCGCCGGCGGCGACCGCGGCCTGGACGTATTCCATCTCGCGCAGCACCAGGACGGACGCGCGCACGATCCGGGCGGTGCGCGGGATGTAGACCACCGCGAGCGCCAGGATCAGGTTCTCCGTGCTGGGGCCGAGCACGGCGGTGATGCCAATGGCGAGCAGGATGGCCGGGAACGCCATCAGCGCGTCGTTGACCCGCATCAACGGCCCGTCGAGCCGGCGGAAATAGCCGGCCAGCGCACCCACCGCCGTGCCGAACGCCGCGTTGAGCGCGACCACCGCGACGCCGATCTCCATCGACAGCCGTGCCCCCCACACCGAGCGCGACCACAGGCTGCGGCCGAAATTGTCGGTGCCGAACACGAAATCGGCCGATGGCGGCAGGAACTTGTTGCGGAACGCCAGGCGGTTCGGGTCCGCCGTCGTGATCCATGGCGCCAGCAGGGCCAACACCAGCACGATGAGGAACAGCACGAGCCCGGTAAGAAACAAGCGGTGCCGCAACAACCGTCGGAGCGTGACGCTCACGGCGCTATCCCTCATACCGGATGCGGGGATCGAGTACGGCGTAGAGCATGTCAATCGCCAGGTTGATCAGCACCAGCATCGCCGTCACCAGCAGCAGCCCACCCTGCACCATCGGATAGTCGCGGCCCAGCACGGCCGAGGTCAGCAACTGGCCGATGCCTGGGATGCTGAACAGCGTCTCGGTCACCACCGAGCCGGAAACCAGCAGGCTGATGATGATGCCGACCACCGTCGTGATCGGGATCATCGCGTTGGCCAGCGCGTGCTTGCCGATGACGAGGTGCCGCGGCAACCCCTTGGCGCGCGCGGTGCGGACGTAATCCTGCCGCAGCACCTCGAGCATCGTGCTGCGCGTGACCCGGGCCAGCAGGCCGATGTTGAGCATCGCCAGCGACACCGCCGGCAGCGTGCTGGTGCGGAACCATTCCCACGGGCTCTGGCTGAAGGGCACGTAGCCGCCGGTCGGCAGCCATCCGAGCTCGACCCCGAACCAGATGATGAACAGCAGGCCGAGGAAGAAGTTGGGCACCGAGATTCCGACCATGGCCACCATCATCGCAGCCTGGTCAATCCAGCTATTCTGCCGCAGCGCGGCGATCATGCCGGCCCCCACGCCGATCACCAGCGTGATCGCCAGCGCGTAGAGCGACAGGCCGATGGTGATCGGCAGCCGTTGCATGGTCGCGCCGAACACGCTCTGCCCCAACAGGATACTGCGCCCGAGATCGCCGTGCAGCAGCCCGCCATACCAATGCAGCGCCTGCTGCAGCAGCGGCTGGTCGAGGCCGAGTTGCTCGCGGATCTGCGCCACCATCTGCGGCGTCGCCGACAGCCCGGCGATCGCCGCCGACGGATCACCGGGGATCAACCGCATCAGCCCGAAACTCACGACGCTAACCAGCAGCAGCACCGGCACGGCGCCAGCCAGCCGGGCCAACAGCAGACGGATCAACTCAGTTGGTGGACCAAACGTTGGAGAAGCGCGGAATGCGGAACGGCACCCAGCCCTCCACGTTCGCCCGCGTCGCCTGCACTTTGGTCAGGCTGCCGAACGGAAAGGCGTAGGCCTTGTCGAGGATCACCTGCTGCATCCGCCCGAAGGCGGCGCGTCGCTCGTCCTTGGTTTGCCCGTCGTTCATGCCCTTCCACGCGGCCAGCACGTCCGGATCGTCGACGCCGTCCTTGGGCAGGTATTGCGCGCCCGGCGGGGCAAGGAACGCCATCGTCGCCAGCGCGCCCAGCGCGGGCTGCGTGCCCCAGCCGGTGAAGAACATGTTCCAGCCGCTATCGGCCTTCTGCGCCATCTGCACCGAGGTCGGCCAGTCCACCACCTTGATCTCGGCGTTGATCCCGACCGCCTGCAGCTCCTGCTGCACGACGAGCGCGGCGTTGTACATCGAGCTGTAGTCCTTGTTGGTCAGCAGCACGACCGGCTGGCCCTTGTAGCCGGCTTCGGCCAGCAGCTTCTTGGTCTTGGCCGGGTCCTTCTGGTTGTAGGTGTCCTTGCCGGTGGTGACGTAGTCGGGCTGGTTCGGGAAGGCGAAGCCGAAATTGAGCTTGTAGTTGCCGTCGGTGGCGGCATCCATGATCTCGTCCATGTCCAGCGCCGCCTGGATCGCCTGCCGGACCTTGATGTCGTCGGTCGGCGGCGCGCTGGCATTGGCGAGGGCGATCTGGATCCACCAGTTCGGCAGCGGCAGCAGCTTGACATCCTTGTTGCCCTTCAGCCGCGCCACCGACGTGCTCGGCACGTCCTCGACCGCGTTCAACTCGCCGGTCTCGAGCCCGGCGACGCGGGCGCCCCCCTCGGTCACGATCCGCATCGTGACTTGGTCGAAACACGCCTGCTTGTAGCCGCCAAAGCCGGTGCGCTGCTCGAAATGAGTGTTCGGCGTGTAGCCGTCAAAGCGCTTGAGCGTGACGAAGCTGCCCGGCACCGCCTCGGCCACCTGCCAGGGCCCGGTGCCGATCGGGTGCAGTTGCTGCGGCGGATCGTCCTTGTTCTCGGCCGGAATGATCACCATCGGGATGCTGAAGCTGCTCAGTTTCTCGATGAAGGTCGGCTGCGCCTGCTTCATGTGCACGACGAAGGTCGCGGGATCCGGCCCTTCCCAACTGGCCACCGCGCCGAGGATCTGCCGATCCAAGCCCACCTTGCTGTAACGATCCCAACTCGCGACCACGTCGGCCGAGGTCATCGGCTTGCCGTTATGGAATTTGACCCCCGGCCGCAGCTTGAAGGTGAACGTCATGTGGTCCGGCGCCTCGACCATGCTGTCGGCGAGGTCGAGAATCGGGTTGTTGTTCTCGTCGCGCGTCATCAGCGCTTCGAACACGTTCATGGCGATGTTACGGGTGCTGATCGTGTTGGACGTCATCTGGTCGAGGCTGTTGAAATTCGCCTCCTGTGCGAACACCAGCGTACCGCCGACCTTGGGGCATTTGAACGTCTCGGCTGCGGCCGGCAGCGCCGTGAGCAAACTCGTGGCCAGGATCAACGCCCGCATCGACACACCTTCATCAACTCGTCTCCCGATCTTCGCGACGGGGCTTGCGCAGCGTCAAGCGGTTCCGCTTTGCTAGATGCATGCCAGACACCATGATCGCCCAAACCGACCCTGGACTTTCCGACCCCGCACTTTCCGAGTGGGAGATGCGCTGCGACATGGCCGCGGTGTTCCGCATCGCCGCACGCCACGGCTGGAACGAGCAGATCGGCAACCATAATTCGCTCATGCTGCCGACGGCACCGGGCGAGCCCGAGCAGTTCCTGATCAACCCGCGCGGGCTGCTGTTCCAGGAGCTGACCGCGAGCAACCTCATCGTCTGCGATCTCGAGGGCAACGTGCTGCGCGGCGAGGGCGAGCTGCGCAAGGTCGCGTTCTACATCCATGCCCGCATCCATCTGCGCCATCCATCGGCCGCCTGCTTAATGCACGTGCATCCGCAGTATCTGACCGCGCTGTCGTTGCTGGCCGAGCCGGAGCTCGCGCTGGCGCATCACAACAACCTGCTGCTCAACGACCGGGTCAGGATCGACCAGGGCGGGGACGCGCCGGCCGGTTCGCACGCGGAAGGGGATCGGTTAGCCGCCGCCATGGAGGGCGCGAGCGTGCTCATCATGGGCGGCCACGGCGTCACCGTCGCGGGGCCGACCGTCGCGGACGCGTTCGACGAGCTGTTCATCGCCGAGCGCACGGCGATGTACCAGGTGACCGCCCTGAGCACCGGCCGGCCACTCCGCGCGCTGCCCGACCACGAACGGCGGCATTGGCACGGCGCCTGGGGGGAGAAGATCGACGCCCGCATGCACCTGGATGCCTGGCGCCGGATCCTCGATCGCGAGGAACCCGACTACAAATCCTGATCGGTCACGCGAAGACGGCGTCGACCGCGTCGCCCAGGCGATCGACGATCAGGGCGAGATCGCCGTCCGATACGATGTAGGGCGGCGCTACGATGATGTGGTCGCCGAGCATTCCGTCGACGGTGCCGGTGCACGGGTAGATCGCCAGGCCGCGGTCCAAGCCGGCTTGCTTGACGCGTTCGGCGATGGTCGAGGCGGGTGCGAACGGCGTTCGCTGCGCCCGGTCGGACACGAACTCCAGCGCGCGGAACAGGCCGCGCCCGCGGATGTCGCCGACGTGACGGTGATTGCCGAAACGGTCGGTGAGCAGGCGCTCGAGCGTCTCTCCCGCGGCAGCGACGCGGGGGATCAGCGCGTCCTCCCGCAGGATGCGCTGCACCTCCAGGGCCGCGGCGCAGGCGACCGGGTGCGCCTGGTAGGTTTGCCCGTGCATGAAGCCACCAGAGCCCTGACGCAGTGCCTCGATGACCCGGCCCGTCGCGAGGATGCCGCCGATCGGCGCGTAGCCGCCGCCCAGCCCCTTCGCGACCGCCTGGATGTCGGGCGAGACGCCCTCCTGCTCCCAGGCATGCAGCGTGCCGGTGCGGCCCATGCCGCACATCACCTCGTCCAGGATCAGCAGCGCGCCGTGCCGATCGCATACCGCGCGGATGGCGGCGAAGTAGCCCGGCACCGCGGTGACGCAGCCAGTGGCGGCTCCCACCACGGTCTCGGCACAGAAAGCCGCGACGGTATCGGGGCCAAGGCGCTGGAATTCGGCTTCGAGCTCGGCCGCGAGGCGGGCGACATATTGGGCGTCGCTCTCGTCCGGGGCCTGGTAGTGGTAGGCGAAACAGGGCGAGACCTTGCTGAAAGCCGGGCTCAGAACCGGCTCGTAGAGCGCGCGCCGAGCCACGTGACCGCCGGCGGCGAGCGCGCCCAGCGTGGTGCCGTGATAGCTCTGCCGCCGGCCGATGAAGTTGACCCGGCCGGGCTCGCCGATCTCGATGAAATACTGCCGCGCCAGCTTGATCGCGGCTTCCATCGCCTCGGAGCCGGAGCTGACGAAGAACGCGTGCGTGAGTCCGCCGGGCTCGTCCTCGAGCAGGATGTCGGCCAGCGCCTCGGCGGGTTCGGAGGTGAAAAAGCCGGTGTGTGCATAAGCCACCCGCCCCGCCTGCTCGGCCATCGCGGCGGCGACCCGCTTGTTGCCGTGGCCGATGCAGGCGACCGCCGCGCCGCCGGAGCCGTCGATCACCGTCTGTCCGCTGGCGAGATGCAGCCGGATGCCGTCACCGCCGACGACCGTGTCGGGCATCGCGTTCAGGCTGCGTTGGATGATGCGCGACATCGTGCTGCTCCGTCTTCAGTCGGCCGCGAAACGGGCGACGACGTTTCCTAACATCCGGGAGACGTTGTTTCGATAGCCGTCATGCGACAGGCTGCCGCAGAAGGTGATCGACCCGGTCGCGAACACTGCACCGCCCCGCTCGGTCTCGAAGTAGATGATCTCTGCCCGGATCAAGTCGCGCGGCGCTTCGCCGGTCACGGTGTTGACGTGGCTCAGCAGCTCCTCGGGAACGGCGACGAAGTGCAACTGGTGTCCTTCCGACCGCGCCAGGATGACGGTGTTGGGGGGCGTGCCCAGCCGCCGGTCGGCGCGGTCCAGCTCGAAGCCGGCCGCGCCGCCGCCGGAGAGGCCGAAGTCGCCGATGAACGCGTCGTCGATGCCGTCGAAAATCCAGGCGACCGCCGGGTCGGCGCTGGCGGGCAGAACGCGGTAGTGCGAGCCTTCGAACAGGCCTTGCGACGAGAAGCCGACGCCGGCCAGCATCTGCGGCGGCCGTCCCAGGCGTCGCCACAGCCCACCATAGGCACCGTCCAGCTGATGATATGCCTCGCCGGGGGCGGCGTCCCACGCGCGGATGCCACCCTCGGCACGGCGCACCTCCAGCACATCCGGGATCGCATCGGAGACGGCGATGCGCCAGTAGAAGCCGTTGCCGCCCAAGTAGCAGAGCCGCCCCCCGGCGCCGGTACACTCGGTCAGGGCGTCGAGCGTCTGCTTCGTGTGGTATTCCGGGTGGCTTCCCGTCAGCACGCAGCGATAGCCGGCGAGCAGTGCCGCACCCTCGCGATGCAGGTCGTGGTCGGTGATGACGTCGAAGGCCTGGCCGGTCACCTCGAGCCAGTCGGTCAGGTGACTGTCGGCGGAGAAGTGCCGCAGCCCGCTGCCCTTCGGGTCGTTGAAGGTGAGGAAGCCCGGCCGCAGCGTCAGCACGGGGCGGCGCAGCGAGGAGAGGCTGATACCGCTGCCGTCCGGGTGACGGTTGTAGGTGGAGGCCCCGTATTCTGGATGGTCCTCCGGGTTGTTCGGCGTCGCGCCCCAGGCGGCAGCGCGCTCGCGGAACGCCGCGTCGAAGTTGAAGCGGGCATGGTTGGCGTAGGCCTGATACGTGAACGTCGCGGCCAGGTAGGCGACCGGCGCCGTGACCCGGCCGCGCGGCGGCAGGACGAAGAGCGGGATGATGTCCTGGTGCGGTCCGCATCGCAGCCGCACACCGTAGACCCCGCTGCGCAGGTCGGCCGGCAGGTCGATGGTGAAATCCGTCTCCCACTCGGCATCGTAGAGGTCATCGGAGTGGAAATGAATCGCTGCGTATTCGGCGGGCGCGTGCTTATGGTCCATTTCGGTACCGGTCCAGCGCGACCCGCGCACGCCCCGCGTGGGTAGGTTGACGAGGCGGCCGGGATGGGTGCCGTCGATCTGGTCGCCATCGATCCCCACCGAGAAGTCCCACGATGCCTCGGCGACGCCATTCGAGCCGAGTAAGGTCGGATCCTCGATGCGTCCATCGAAACGACCGTCGGCATGGTCGGCCGCGATCCACAAGCGATCTCCGGCCGGCAAGCCGGCGGCCCCGTCGGCATGCCCGCTATCGCTCACGCCCCAGCTCCGCTGCAGCGCCTGCTGGGTCAGGTGGACGCGCCCGCCGGCGAATCGGGCGGTGAGCTCATACCAGCACCGTTCCAGCATCGGCGCAGCGACCGCGGCGGCGATCCGACCACCGATCATCAGCATCGCACCCTCGGCGGACGCCAGCAGAATGGCATCGCCGAGGGCCAGGATGGGCTGTTTGCGGGTGAGCAGCCCGGGCTGCACGCGAACCTGGATGGCGCCACCCTCCGAGACGGCAAGCGGCGCGTCGACCAGGCCGTAGGAGCCCGGCCGCACCGGCTGCGATTGCGACGCGAACTCCCCGGCGAAGCTGCACGGTGTCGGCTCGAACTTCAGGCCGGGCCCGTCCGGATTGGGGTCGGCATGGATGATCCGAACGAGATCGGCGCGATACGGCGTGTCCAACGAGCTGGAGACCTTGACCTCGATCCGATCCCCGGGACGGCCGGAGATACGATCGAGATAGCCTGTCAGTGGAACCATGTTTCGATCCTATCGGACTGACGGTGAGATTTGGCGATTACTGGATGAAGCGGGCGAGGAACGCCTGGGTGCGCGGATGCTGCGGGGCGCCGATGACCTGGTCGGGCGGCCCCTGCTCCACGATCACGCCGCCATCCATGAACACCACATGGTCCGCAACTTCCCGCGCGAAGTCGATCTCGTGCGTCACCACGATCATGGTCAGGCCGCCATGCGCCAGGCCACGCATGGTGGCCAGCACCTCGCCGACCAGTTCGGGATCCAGCGCGGAAGTCGGTTCGTCGAACAGCATCAGCTCGGGCCGAATGGCTAGGGCACGGGCGATGGCGACGCGCTGCTGCTGGCCGCCCGAGAGCTGGCGGGGGTAGGCGGCGGCTTTCTCCGCCAGCCCGACACGGGCCAGCAGCTCCCGCCCGAGAGCTTCCGCGGCAGCGCGCTTCATGCCGTGCACGCCCACCGGCGCCTCGGTGATGTTCTGCAGCACCGTCAGATGCGGGTAGAGGTTGAACTGCTGGAATACCATGCCGATCCGGCGGCGTTGCCGGGCCACGGCGTTGCGGGACAGCTTGTGCAGCGTGCCGCCCTTCAGCGCGTAGCCCACCTGCATGTCGCCGACGGTGATGGCGCCGGCATCCATCTCCTCTAGACGGTTGATGCAGCGGAGGAAGGTGGACTTGCCCGAGCCGGACGGCCCCAGGATCGCCACAGTCTGCCCGGGCATGACGTCGAGGTCGATGCCGTTCAGCACCTGGTTCGATCCGAATGCCTTGCGGACACCGCGGGCGCGAACCAGCGGCTCGGTCACCGTGCATCCGCCAAAGCGGGTGCCGCGACGATCCGCCGCTGCACGTCGTCGGAGCCGCGGGCGTAATAGCGCTCCACGGCGGACTGCACCACGTTCAGCACGGAGGTGACGAGCAGATACCAGAACACCGCCACCAGCAGCAGCGGCACTACCTCGAACGTGCGGTTATAGACGGCCTGCACGGAATACAGCAGGTCGCTCATCGCGATGACGCTGACCAGCGAGGTCGCCTTGATCATGCTGATCAGCTGGTTGCCGGTGGGCGGGATGATGGCGCGCATCGCCTGCGGGATTACGATGCGCCACAGCGCCCGGGCCCGCGTCATGCCGAAGCTCTCCGCCGTCTCGGCCTGCTTCGGGTCTACCGAGAGCAGCCCGGCGCGGATGATCTCCGCCATATACGCCGCCTCGTTCAACGCCAGCCCAGCGATGGCGGCGGTGAGCGGGGTGATCACGTCGTTGGTCTTCCAGCGCGCGATCTCGGGCCCGAACGGCACCGCCAACACCACGGCAGGGAACAGGGTGGACATGTTGTACCAGAAGATCAGCTGCACCAGCAGCGGCGTGCCGCGGAAAAACCAGATGTAGAGACCGGCCAGGCCGGTCAGCAGCCGGCTGCGCGACAGCCGCGCCACCGCCAGCAGCAGGCCGATGAGCACGCCCAGCACCATCGCCACCACGGTGAGGCCGAGCGAGACCGAGAGGCCGTGCAGGATGGAGGCCTCGGTGAGCCACTCGCCCACTACGGACCATTCGAAGTTCTTGTTCACCGCGACGGCCCAGAGCACCCGCGCGGCCACCAGCAGCACCAGTATCCACGCGACGAACAGGCCGACCCGCAGCGGCGCCCGGGCGTTGGCCACATCCCGCAGCGCGAGCAGGTCGTCGGCCCGGGGTGCCGTCACTTCGGCGCGCTACCGGCCAGGTTCAGGCCGGGCTTGGCGATCATGTTGTTCTCGATGCCCCAGCGCTTCATGATGGCGGCATAGGTGCCGTCGGCCACGAGCAGCCCGTAGCCTTCGAGCAGCACCGGCCCCAGCGGCGACCCCTTGGCCACCACGCTACCCTGATACAGGTTGCGGAACCCGTTCTCCTGACCCACGCCCGCCAGCTCGAGCTGCCCACGCGCCTGCTGCACGAAGTAGGTGAGCGGTGCCATGGAGGAGAAGAACGCATCCGACCGCTCGGATCGCACCGCCAGGATCGAGCTGGGCTGATCGGTGAAGGACTGCACCTGCAGCTCCGGCTTACCCTCGGTCTTGCAGGTCTCGGCCTGGGCTTTGATCACCTTCTCCGCCGAACCGCCCGACATCACCGCGATCCGGCTGCCGCAGGTGTCCGCCACGCTCTTAAACCCTTTCGGATTTCCCGCCGGCACCGCCAGCACCACGAACTCCTGCACGAAATCGACGAAGTCGTTCTGCGCCTCCCGCTCCGGGAAGTCCCCGATGGGGCCGCCGGCCATCTGGTAGCGCCCGGCCTTGATGCCGGCCAGGATTGAGGACAGTCCGCTGACCGTCTCGTGCCTGATCTTGATGCCCAGCAGTTCGCCCAGCGCGTCCTGCAGTTCGGCGCTGGCACCAGTCATGGTGCGCGGGCCGGCGACGATCTCGTAGGGCGGGAAGGAGCCGTTATTGACCGAGATCAGCTCCCCGGCATCGCGGATTTCCTGCGGCAGCTTGGCGCGCAAGGCCGGGTTCACCGAATGGGCGGGCACCTTGATCGAGGCATCCTGCGCCAGGGCCGGCGTTGCCGCGAGGGCGATGGTGGCGGCAAGCAAGACGGCGGTGAGGTTCATTCGCATCTCTTTCGGCGGATCAAGCTGGGAACAGGTCGCGCGGGGCCAGCCGCTCGACGGTGATCGCCTGGGCGTGCAGTTCGGCACAAAAGCCGTCGATCATCGCCTCGTTCGGGGCAAAGCCGTTGGCGTCCCAGCCCGGTGGCAATCCCCGCGCCACGCGGGCCAGCTCGTCGATGATCCAGGGCGTGGTGTCCGCATACTTCTCGCGCTTGGCGAGCCAGATCCGGGCGGACTCGTCCAGCACCTCGCTCAGCGCCTGCGCCAGCCAGGGATGTGCGGCGGCGATGGCGGGCCTCAGCGCGAGCAGATGGATGCCGGGCACATAGCCGACCTCGCGGCAGTATTGCGCTTCGGCGGCCGGATAGTCCGGCAGGAAGGGTCGGAACCGCGACTCCGGCGCGAAAAAGCCCGGCGGCATGAAGGGCGTGAACACGGCATCCAGCGTGCCGTCGTCGAGCATGTCCATCAGCGGCCGCTCCCCGGGCGCGGCCTCGATGCGGCCGGGCTGGGCGAAGCGGCCGAGGCGGTCGGTGATCGGGTGGTCCGTCGTCAGCCGTCCGGCGAACCAGCGCACGTCGTCGGTGCCGACCCCGGCCCGCCGCAGCAGCGCTCGGGTCCAGGTATTGCCGGAATCCTGCCAGCCGGTGACGCCGATGCGGGTGCCACCCAATTGGTCCAGCCGCGTCAGGGGCGAGGATTTGGCGGCGACGATGCAGCGATGGCGGAAGCCGCGCATCAAGAAGTGCGGCACCCCGACCAGCCCGTTGGTGCCGGCGGCGCAGCTTTGGGCATAGCGGCTGAGCGAAACCTCGCCGCCCTCGTAGCGCGGGTCCTCGGCCAGCTTGTCGACCAGGGTGCCGACACGGTCGATCTGCAGGATGAAACGGTCCGGCTGCAGATCGCCGAGCAGCAACGGTGTGAGATAATCCCAGTCCCGCAGGGCCAGTCGAATGGTCAGGGTCATGCGCGCCTCGTTTGGTTCACGACCAGTCGGGTAATTTCCGCTCGCGCGCAACGCAACACAGCCGGGTCTAACTGCAGCGGGCGATGCCGAGGCGTTCCAGCTGGTGCGCCGCTCGTAGCGCCACATCTTCCCGCCAGGGTGCCGCGATCAGCTGCACTCCTAGCGGCAGGCTACCGTTCGGCCAGACGGGAACGGCCGCGACGGGCAAGCCGATGAACGAGATCGGCTGGGTGAACACGCCGAGGTTCGGACGCAGCGGTACCGTATCGCCATCCAGCTCCAGGGTCTTCTGTCCCAGCAAGGGCGCGGATACGGGTGTCGCAGGTGCCAGCACCAGGTCGACGGTCTGGAACAGCGCATGGACCTGGTCGCGGTACCAGCGACGGAACCGCTGTGCCCGAGCCACCCAGGCAGCGGGGATCGCCAATCCGGCGATCAAGCGGTCGCGCACCTCGGGGTCGAACGCCTCCGGCTGATCGCGCAGCCGTTCGGCGTGCAGGGCCGCCCCTTCCGCGGCGGTGATCACGTACGCTGCGGCGCGGGCACGGGCCGCCTCCGGAAACTCGACGAGACCCGCCGCACCCAACGCTTCCGCCGCGGATCGGACGGCAGCGAAGGCCTCGGGCCTCCCACCCCGCGCGAAATACCCGCCGGCGACCGCGATCCGCAGTCCACCGATGCCGAGGCCGATCATGTCGCTCACAGGCTGCAGCTGGCGTTCGGCCTGCATCGGGTCGTCAGGGTCGTGGCCCTGCATGGCGTCGTAGGCCAGCGCCAGGTCTGCCGTGCTGCGGGCCAGCGGGCCCAGATGATCGAAGGAGGATACGAAGGGGAAGCTTCCTGCCCGGCTGAGGCGCCCATAGGTCGGCTTGAGCCCGAACAGGCCGCACAGCGAGGCGGGAACGCGGATGGACCCGTTGGTATCCGACCCCAGGGTGAGGGGCACCATCCCCGCCGCCACGGCAGCGGCGGACCCGCCGGAGGAGCCGCCGGACATACGGGTGAGATCGTGAGGGTTGCGGGAGGGGCCGTCGTGACAGTTCTCGCCGGTGAAGTCGTAGGCGTATTCGCCCATGTTCAGGGCACCGACCAGCACGGCACCGGCGGCTTCCATCCGTCGCACCAGGGCGGCGTCGCGCCCGGCGGGCGGGCGCTCGCGGTTGATGCGGGAGCCGGCCCGCGTCGGCAGCCCGGCTACGTCGAACAAATTCTTTACCGCGAATGGCACACCGGCCAGCAAACCGGGGTCGCGTCCTGCAGTTCGGGCGGCATCCACGGTGTCGGCGGTGCGGAGGGCGCGGTCCGCTAGCACGTCGGTGAAGGCGTTGACCGCCGGGTCGCTGGCGGCGATGCGGCTCAGTGCCGCTTCCGTCTCCGATCTCGCCGTGCTTCGTCCGCCGCGGACTTCCGCGGCGATGACGGACGCTGTCCGTTCGGGCTGGCTCACGGCTGGAACACCGGGGCGTACTCCGCCTCGTCCTCCAGCGGAAACGCCGCGACGAACGCTGCCGCCGCGGCGACGGTGGCGAGGTTGGCCAGCGCCGGGGCTCGCCAGTCGGGCCGCATCGGGACGCCGAACAGGCTGATGGCGGCTTCGAGCGCCAGGGCTGTGGGATCGTGGTCGGGCCGGGTCATGGGTCCTCGTCGGGCGTCAGGCAGGCGGATGCGGGATGGCGGCGAGCAACTCGCGGGTATACTCGGCTTGGGGCGCGTCGAGCACGTCGGCGGCGGTGCCCTCCTCGATGGCGCGGCCGCCGCGCATGACGATCACGCGGTCGCACAGCAGCCGCACCACATGCAGATCGTGGCTGACGAACAGGTAACTCATCCCCAGACGCTGCTTGAGGTCCTGCAACAAGTTCAGCACCACCGCCTGCACCGATACGTCCAGCGCCGCGGTCGGCTCGTCCAGGATCACCAGCTCGGGGTCCAACGCGATGGCGCGCGCGATCCCGACGCGTGCCTTCTGCCCACCCGAGAGCTGATGCGGAAAGCGGTCCAGCAGCGCCAGCGGCAGGCCCACCAGCCCGGCCAACGCCTCCACCCGATCGCGCAACGCCGTGCCGCGCTGCGCGCCCATCCGCAGGATCGGGTCGGCGATCGCGCGGGCGGCAGAGAGGCGGGGGTTCAGGCTGTCGGTGGGGTCCTGGAACACCATCTGGATGCGCGACCGCAGCGGATTGCCGGCGAACCCACGCGCCGGCATCGCGCCGATCTCCTGGCCGGCAAAGCGGATGGAGCCAGCGGTCGGGTCCAGCAGCCGCATCACCATCATCGAGGTGGTGGATTTGCCGCAGCCGCTCTCGCCCACCAGCCCCACGCTCTCGCCGCGCCGCACCGTGAAGCCCAGCCCGTCGACGGCCCGGAACGGTCCGGCGCTACCGGCGCGAGGATACTCCTTCACCAGCCCCGCCACCTCCAGCAACACCTCGCCGGCCCGCTCCGCCGGCGCGGCGGGAGCCGGCAAGGGTGCGCCCTCTGGCAATAGATCGTGCAGCACCGCTCCCGGCCGCGGCGTCGCCCGTACCAGTCGGCGCGTATAGGGATGATCGGGCGCCCGGAAGATCGCCGCCGACCCGGCGCTCTCCACCACCTCGCCTTTCTCCATTACTGTGACCCGGTCGCAATACGCCGCCGCCAGGCCGAGATCGTGCGTGATCAGCAGCGTGGACATGCCGCGCGCCCGCGTCAGCTCCACGATCAGGTCCATCACCGCCTTCTGCGTGCGCACGTCCAGCCCGGTGGTCGGCTCGTCGGCGATCAGCAGCCGCGGCCGGCAGGCCAGCGCCAGCGCGATCACCACTCGCTGGCACATGCCGCCCGACAGCTCGAACGGATAGGCGTCGAAGCGTTCCGCCGGGTTGGCGATCCGCACCTGGTCCAGCGCCTCGATCGCCTTTGCCCGCGCGGTGGCGCGCGTGGCCTGGCCGTGGCGCAGTAACACGTCGGCGATCTGCCGACCCACGGCGCGGATCGGGTTCAGCGCCGCCCGCGGGTTCTGGAAGATCATGGAGATCTCCCGCCCCCGCAGATCCTGCATCTCCGGCTCCCGCAAGCCCCGCAGCGCCACGCCGGAAAACGCGATGGACCCCCCGGCAATGCGCCCCGCCCGATCCAGGATCCGCATCACGGCGTAGGACGTCACCGACTTGCCCGAGCCGGACTCGCCCACCACGCCCAGCGTCTCGCCCTTGGCGATCGACAGGTTGACGTGTCGCACCGCCTGCACCAGCCCCCGCCGCGTCGAGAACTCCACCGACAGATCCTGCACGTCGAGCAACGGCACGTCAGAATTCATGTCCGCCTCGACGGGTCGACGATGTCCCGCAACCCGTCGCCGAGCAGGTTGAAGCAGAACACCGCCAGCATCAGCGCCAGCCCCGGGAACAACGCCACCCACCACTCGCCCGACACGATGGTCGCCGCCCCCTCGGCCACCATGATCCCCCATTCCGGAGTCGGCGGCCGCACCCCCAGCCCGATGAAGCTCAGGCCGGCGGCGTTCAGGATCGCATACCCCATGGTCAACGACATCTGCACCGCCATGATCGGCAGGATGTTGGGCAGCACCGTCCCCAGCAGCACCTGCATCTCGCCATTCCCGGTCAGCCGCGCTGCCTGAACGTAGCCGGCGTCGCGCCGCACCAGCGCCTCCGCCCGCGCTACGCGGGCATAGAGCGGGAAGTTCACGATCGCCGTGGCCAGCACGATGTTGGTCACCGTGTTGCCCAGCGCCGCCACGATGCCCATCGCCAGCACGAACAGCGGAAACGCCATGATGGTGTCCGCCAGCCGGCCCACGATCCGGTCCGTCCAGCCGCCGAAGAACCCGGCCGCCACGCCCGCCAGCCCGCCCAGCACGAACACCAGCGCCACGGAGAACACCGCGATCGCCATGTCCAGCCGCGTCGCCACCACCACGCGGGACAGGATGTCGCGCCCCAACGGGTCCGTGCCGAACCAATGCGCCGCCGATGGCGGGCTCAACGCCTGCATCGTGTCGCTAGCCAGCGGATCGTACGGCACTAGCGCCGGCCCAAACAGGGCGCATAACACCAAGAAGAGGAAGAGCGCGAAGCTGAACGCGGTGACCGGGTTGCCCGCCAGCACGTGCCGCGCATGTCCCGCCAGCGCCGCGGCCGGATGCCGCCGGGCGGCCACGCCGCTCATCCCGCCGCCTTCATGCGCGGATCGACCAGCCCGTACAGCAGGTCGATGACGAGGTTTAGCAGGATGTAGAGCACCGCCATGGTCAGCACGAACCCCTGCACCGGCGCGAAATCCGACGCGATCAGCGCCTCCACCGCGAACGAGCCGATGCCCGGCCAGGCGAACACCTTCTCCACCAGCACGTTGGCGCCGAGCAGGAACGAGAACACCATGCCTAGCGTGGTGAGCACCGGCAGCATCGCGTTACGGAACGCGTAGGTGATCACCACGGTCCGCCCGGTCAGCCCGGCCGCCCGCGCCGTACGCACGAACTCGGACGACAAAGCGGCCAACATCGCGGCGCGCGTAATGCGCGCCAGCGGCGCCAGGGCGAACACCGCCAGCGTCGCCGCCGGCAGGATCAACTGCGACAGCGCGCCTAGGAAGGTCTCGCCGTCCCGCGCCCAAGCGCTGTCGATGAGAAAGAAGCCGGTGACGTGCGGCGGCTCCGACAGGAAGCTGTCCAAGCGCCCCAGCGGCGCCGGCGACCACCCCAGCACGAAGTAGAACACATACACCGCCAACAGCCCGGTGAAGAACACCGGGAGCGACACCCCCGCCGTGGTCACCACGCGGCACAGATGATCGATCCACGATCCCTGCCGCAAGGCCGCCACCACGCCGAGCGGTACCGCCACCACCACCGCCAGGATCAACCCCAGCAACGTCAATTCGGCCGACGCCGGCAGCCGCGCCGCGATCTCCGTCACCACCGGCCGCCCCGTCGTGAGCGAATTGCCGAGGTCGCCATGCGCGAGATCGCCGACGTAGCGCAGGAATTGCTGCCACAGCGGCAGGTCGAGCCCGAGCTGATGCTGGATCGCGGCGATCGCCTCCTTGGACGCCACCGGCCCGGCGAAGTAGGTCGCCGGGTCGCCCGGCAGCACCCGAGTCAGCAGGAACGTTACGATCACCACGCCCACCAGGCTCGGGACCGCCGTGCCGAGCCGCGACGCCACCAGCCTCATCATCCCGCTCAGCCCTTGGTGAAGGCGCGGAAGTCGGGCTCGCGGCAGGGCCAGAACTGGTAGCCGCCGATTGATTTCTGCATCGCCACGTCGTGCAGCGGCTGCGCGATCGGCACCACCGGCACCTGCTGCTCGGCAATACCGATGAACGACTTCACTGCGGCATCATAGGTCGCGGGGTCCGCGGTGAAGCGGGCGGCGTCGATCTGCTTGTCCATCGCCGGGTTCTGATAAGACGCGACGTTGAACACGGAGTTGCTGCCGTGGAAGTTCCAGAAAAAGTAGTAATCGGGCCAGTCAAGCCAGCCGGCGAAGCGGTTGATGACGATCGGCGCCGTCTTCTTGTTCAGCTCGCCGCGGAAATTGGCGCCTGGCACCTTGTTCAACTCCACCGTGATGCCGAGCGGCGCCAGCGCTTCCTTCAGCAGCACCGCCATCGGCTCCGCGATGGTCGCCTGACCGGAGTCGAACAGCACCGACGTGGTGAAGCCGCCGGGGCTCGCCTGCTGCACCAGCGCGCGCGCCTTTTCCATGTTGGTGTCGTAAGGGAATGGCTGCGGCCAGGCAGCGGTGGGTGCGCCCGTGGCGCCCCACATCGGCACGCCGCGGCCGTAGAGCGCCACCTGCATCATCTTCTCGTACGGGATCGCCCAGGCAACGGCCTGGCGCACCCGCGGATCGGCAAATGCACCGCCGGCGCTGTTCATCGCCACATACCAGAGCCCGTTCGGCACCGGTACGCCGATGACCTGGACCTTGCCGGCGTCGGCGAGGTCCTTGAAGTCCTTCGGCGGCAACCCGAACGACACGTCCGCATCGCCCTTTTCCAGCAGCGCGCGGCGCGTGGACGGTGACGGGATGTCGCGGGTGATGATCCGCCGCATCGCCGGCTTGGGACCGCAGGCCCAGTCGTCGTTGCGGACGTAGATCGTCTCGGTGCCGGGCTTCCAGCTCTCGACCTTGAAGGCGCCGGAGCCGGCGACGTTGTTCTTCAGCCATTCCTTGGCCAGCGGATCGCCGCCGCCGTTGCGAGTCGCCAACTCGCTGTCGAACACGAACGGGATGGTCACCCCGAGATCCGGCATCAACAGCTTGTCCTTGCGGATGAAGTCGATGCGGAACGTCTTGTCGTCCACCGCCACGAACTGCTCCGGCTTCTCCATCGACCCGGCGTTCATCTGCGTGGTGGCGAAGCCGCCGATGGTGACGGCGCGGTCCAGCGACCACTTCACGTCCTTGGCCGACACCGGACGCCCCGAATGGAACTTCGCGTCCCGCAGCTTGAACGTCACGCTCATGCCGTCGCTGGCCTCCTGCCAGCTTTCGGCCAGCTCGGGCTCCAGCTTGGTCAGGTCGAAGGTCATGCCCTTGCCGTCCGGCAGCGGCACCTTCTTGAACCGCACGAGGCGGTCGTAGCAGTTCAACGCCACGCCGTTGACCGGCTGGGACGACCCCAATCCCTGCATGTCCATGCTGTTCGGGCCGTATTCCTGCACCAGCAGCAGCGTCTCCGCCCGGCTCGGTGACTGCGCTTCGGCGGCGCTCGAGCCCAGCATGGGCGCCGCGAGCGTCGCGGCAGAGGCGGTCAAAAAGGTTCTACGATCCATGAGATCACTCCGAAGGAATGGGGCGGGGTTGCGCCAGGAAGGCGCGCCAACCGCCGAAATGGGAGATGTCGACCGCATCGCGGGTACCCTCGGCTTCCACCAGGAAGCCCTTTGGCGCAGTGCCGTCGGCCAAAAGCAGCGTGCCGAGGCCGAGCGGCGACGGGATGGACGCCAGCAGCGCCCCGATCCGCGCCGACGGGATCGCCCAGACCTCCACCGCGATGGCGGCGCCCGTGCCGGCCGCGACTCGGAGCAGGCCGGGCCGGGCCGGCGGGCCTCCCGGCAAGGCGAACAGCCGGTAGCAGGGCTCGGTCTCCGCCGCGCGCAGGAACCGACCCTCAAGCGCGGTGATCTCCGCGTTCAGCGGCAGGCCCGCCATGTGCGCGCCGACCAGGGCGATCTCGAGATTCATGCCGCCATCCGCGAGCCGAGCGCCGCCAGCCGCGCCTCCGATCCGCCAGGCGCAATGAAGGTGACGCCCGCCGGCAGCCCATCCGGCCGGTCCGGCCCGGGCACCGACAGGGCGGCGAGGCCCAGCAGATTGACGAAGTTGGTAAAGGTGCCGAGCCGCGAGTTGGGCCCGACCGGGTCTGCCGCCATCTCGGCGAGCGTCGGAAACAGCGGCGCCGTGGGAACCGCCAGGGCATCGATGCGCGTCCACACCGTCTCGGTCTCCCGCCGCAGCGCCGCGAGGCGGTGCATCGCCCGGAACGCGTCCGCGGCGGAATGCCGGCTGCCGCCTGCCTCGATGATGGCGCGGATCACCGGCAGCACCTCATCCGGCCCGGCCACCTTCAGGAAGGGCTCCAGCGTCGCCAACCGCTCCGCCACCCACGCCCCGTCGTAGAGCAACCCCGCCACGGCATTGAACGACGCCATCGGCACGGGCACCAACTCCACGCCCATCGCGCGAAGCCGCAGCAGGCAGGACTCCCAGGCAGCCTCGGCCTCCGGCTCGAATCGCGGCCGGTCCGCCTCTGCCGGGATACCCAGCACCCGGCACGGCACGGCCGACGCCGGATCGCCCGGCGGCAGGTGCCGTGAATACGGATCCTCGGCATCGAAGCCGGCCATCACCGCATGAACCGACCAGGCAGTGGCCACGTCGTGCGCCAGCACGGACACGCAATCCAGCGACCGGCAGGCCGGCACCACGCCGCGCGTCGAGACTGCCCCCGGCGTCGGCTTCAGACCCACCAGGCCGCACAGCCCGGCCGGCACCCGGCCCGACCCGGCGGTATCCGTTCCCAACGCGAACGGCACCAGCCCCGCCGCCACCGCCACTGCAGATCCGGATGACGAGCCCCCCGGCACCCGACCCGGCGCCCGCGGATTGCGCGGCACGGGATGGGGCGTGCGCGTGCCGTTCAGTCCGGTGGCGAATTGGTCCAGGTTGGTCTTGCCGATCGGCACCGCGCCGGCAGCCTTCAGGCGAGCGATGACGGTGGCATCGCGGTCCGGTGTGTAGGCGAAGGCCGGGCAGGCGGCGGTGGTGGGCATGCAAGCGACGTCGATGTTGTCCTTCACCGCGAACGGCACGCCCCAGAGCGGCAGGCGCGTTCGGTCCGCCGGGTCCAACGCGAGGGCAGACCCCTCGAGAGCCTCAGCCGACATGACATGAAGGAAGATACCGGGATCGTCCGAAGCGAGAATCTGCGCGCGCACCGCGGCCAACACCGCGCCTGGAGCGGCGCCGGCGGCGTAGTGGGCGCGGAACTGCGCGACTGTCCAGAAAGCAGGCGTGCTCATCGCGCAACGACCAGCAAGCGTCGTGCCAGCACCCTACCGCGCCGGGCCGCAGATCAGGATCGTATGCGATCGCTTCGTATAGCCTAGTACTTAGGCAAGTGCTCGCGGTGCTGTATCTATGTTCGGACGCGGCTGCTTACGTGACCGGAACCTCGATCGGGTCGCCGGTGGTTAACCAGGAGAAGAGGCACCCGCTCCGACGTTTATTTCCTAAGGGACCGGTCGGCCTGGAGCAGGCCGGCCAGTTCGGCCGCCGCAGCCTGCGCGGTCTGGATCATCCGACCTTCGTCGTCATGGAAGGCGTGCGTCTCGCGGAGCGCGTGCTCGTCGTAGTCGCGGAACAGCTCCACCGTGCGCTTGGCTTCGTCCTCCGGGATGCCGAGGTCCTCGAGCACCATCTCGCTGAGCCGCAGGCTGGAGTGGAACGTCTCGCGCACCGAGCGGGTGACGCCGCGGTCGAGCAGGAGATGGACGTGGCGGCGGTTGCGCGCGCGGGCGACGATGGGCAGCTTCGGGAAGGTGCGCCGGGTCATGCCGACGACCTCCATCGCGTGCTCGACGTCGTCGAGGGCGACGACGAGCAGGCGGGCGTGTTCGGCGCCGGCGGCACGCAGCAGGTCGGGGCGCGCCGGGTCGCCGTAGTAAACCTTGTTGCCGAAGCGGCGCAGCACTTCTAGCTGAGCGCTATCGCCTTCGAGCGCGGTGAACGGAATGCCGTGCATGGTCAGGATTCGGCCGACGATCTGCCCGACCCGGCCGAAGCCGCAGATGATCACCGGCGCCTCGCCCGGCACCGCGTCGAACGGCACCGGGCGGGACGTGGCCAGGCGCGGCAGCAGGAAACGCTCGGAGGCGGCGAACAGGATCGGCGTGGCCGCCATCGACAGCGCGATGGCCAGCGTGGCCCGGTCCGCGGCGGCCGATCCCAGCGCGCCGGCGGCGGTCGCGACCCCGAACAGCACGAAGGAGAACTCGCTGCCCTGCGGCAGCGCCAGCGCGAAGCGGAGCGCGTCGGCGTTGCCCTGACCGTTGAGACGCCCGAGGGCGAAGGCGGCGGCGGCCTTGGCGGCGAGCAGGAACGGTACCGCGAGCAGGAAGAACACCGGCTCGTGCACGGCAAGACCCAGATTGGCCTGCATGCCGACGGAGAGGAAGAAGAAGCCGAGCAGCAATCCCTCGAACGGCTCGATGTCCGCCTGCACTTCGTGGCGGTATTCGGAGTCGGACAGCAGCACGCCGACGAGGAACGCGCCGAGCGAGGTCGACAACCCGGCCGCACTGGCCAGGGCAGCGGCGGCGACGACCGCGAACAAAGCAAGCGCGTTGAAGATCTCGGGCGTGCGGGCGCCGCCGATGGCGCGGAACGCTAGCGGCAGCAGGGCGCGGCCGGCGACGAGGATGGTCGCAATGGCAGCCGCACCCCAGCCAACGGTGGCCCAGGGCACGCCGGCCGAGATCTCGTGCCCCACCTCGTGCGCCTGGCCCAGCAGCGGCACGACCGCGACGAGCGGGATGAAGGCGAGGTCCTGGAACAGCAGCACGGCGAAGGTGTCCCGGCCGGCAGGCGTGCTCAGCAAGTCGCGCTCGGCCAGCATCGGCAGCACGATCGCCGTGGACGACAGCGCGAGCCCGGCGCCGAGCACCGTGCCCGCGGCCCAGGACAGCCCGGCCGCATGGATCGCGACCGCCATGATCGCCGTGGTTACCACGAGCTGCGCCGGCCCCAGGACGAACACGGCCCGCCGCATGACCCAGAGCCGCTGCGGCCGGACCTCGAGCCCGATGAGGAACAGCAGCATGACTACGCCCAGCTCGGAGACGTCCGCGATGGTGTGCACGTCGGTCACCAAACGCAGGCCGGACGGCCCGATCAGCGCGCCGCCCACGAGATAGCCGAGCACGCTGCCCAGGCCGAGACGGCGCGACAGCGGCACGAGGATGACGGCGGTGGCGAGGAGGATGGTGAGCGTGAGCAGCATTATCCGCACCATGCCGCGAACGGGTGTGGCACGACCAGAGCGCGGGTGGCGCAGATCAGTTGTGGTTTGACGACGGAATGATGGTGCGTGAAGATCGGGTGTGAACTCCATCCGTCGCCTCCTGTCGTTCTGGTGCGTCTCCATGTCGCTGACGGCGTGTTCTCAGCCGCCGCCAAAGACGGAATACACCGCGTCTCCGGAAATCGTTGCGGTGTTTGCCGGGCAGGCCCGAGGTGCCGATTATAGCTTGGCGCGGGCGTGCGGGGCGGATGCCGGGGCGACCCGGGCGCGGGCGGCCGGCGACCCGGTGCCGGCCACGCTGTCGGCGGAGGCAGGCGCGATCTACAAGACGGCGCTGGTGGCGCGGGCGGCGGAAACGGTCGAGAAGCCGTCGGCGCCGCTGTGCGGAAAATTGCGTGAGCGGACGGATCTGGCCGGGCTCTTCGCCGGGGGACAGCCGGCGGAACCCTCTCGGCCGTCGCAGCCGCAGACGGCCTATTGTGCCGAAGGATCAGAGGCCGTGCGGCGGGATCCGACGATGAGCACCGGGCTGCAAGCGATCCGGTCGAAGTGCCGGCGGGGAGACACGATCGCGCTGCCAGCGGACGCGATCGGGATCATCGCCTCCGTGTGCGACCTGTCCAAGCCGACGCCAGCCTCCGGCGCTAACGTTTTCTGCACCGTGGGGCCGGTGCGGCGGATGCGGAGCAGGTGATCTCAGTCGGAGAGGATCGCCACCGCGCGGGTCCAGCCGGCTGATCCGCGATGGACCTTGACGGGAAAGCAGGCGATCTCGAAGCCGTCGGCCGGTAACGCTTCCAGATTGTGCAGCTTCTCCAGATGCGAGTAGCCGATCTCGCGCCCGGCGCGGTGGCCCTCCCAGATCAGGCCGGCATCCCCGGTCTCCTCGACCCGGCGCTTGGTGTGGCTGAACGGCGCATCCCAGCTCCAACCGTCCGTGCCCACCAGGCGAATGCCGCGTTCCAGCAGCCACATGGTGGCGGCCTTGCCCATGCCGCAGCCGCTGTCGATGAAGTCGGGTTCGCCGTAGCGCAGCCCGGCGCGCGTGTTGACCACGACGATCTCGAGAGGCGCCAGCGTGTGTCCGATGCGCGTCAGCTCGGCCTCCACGTCGCCGGGCTGGACGACGTAGCCGTCGTCGAAGTGGCGGAAATCGAGCTTCACCGCCGGCTGAAAGCACCAGTCGAGTGGCACCTCGTCGATCCGCAGGGAGGGTTCCCCACCGGGCTTGAGCGCGTGATTCATCGACGAGAAATAATGATACGGGGCGTCTAAATGGGTGCCGTTATGGGTGGAGATGGTCACCTGCTCCACCGCGGCATACTCGCCATCGGGTAGGGCGCTGACCGGGACGCCGAAATAAGCGGCCAGCGCCGGGGCGGAGGCATGGTGGTCGATATACTCGATCTGCGGCAGCATGTGCGGTGGATCGCTGACGATTCCGGCCTTGAGCGGGACGGAGATGTCGATAATGCGGCGGCCCATTATGTGCTCCGAGCGGATCGTGCGGCGTTGGTCCCAGCATGTGCACCGATCGTCCGCCGTGAGAAGCCCGGAGCCGCATGGTCGATCGGCGGCACACGATCAAGCGCGGCGGGCTTGTGTCGGTCCGGTTCGGCTGCATCTACCGGCTCGTGGCCGATCTCATGCGCACCCCGGTGCCGACCACCGAACCGACGCTTGCGGAGACCCGGCACTGATGGATGGCTTGCAGAACTTCACCGGGCGGCGCGAAGACCGCCGCCTGCTTACCGGTGCCGGCCGCTACACAGCGGACCATGATCGGCCCGGACAGTTGCATGCGGTGTTCGTGCGGGCCAACCGCGCGCATGCTCGCATCGTGTCGATGGATCTCGACGCCGCGCGCGCCGCCTCGGGCGTCGCCCTCGTCTTGACCGGCGACGACACGCGGGAGGCCGGGATGCATCGCACGCCGGCGCTGCTGCCGTTCCCCGGCCGCGGCGGGGCAAAGCTGATCGTGCCGCCGCGCCGCGCGCTGGCCGACGACAAGGTGCGCTACGTGGGCGAGCCCGTGCTGCTCGTACTGGCCGACACGCTGCAGAATGCGCTCGATGCCGCAGAACTGGCCGTGATCGAGTATGAGGACCTGCCGGTGCTCGCCTCGCCGGCAGCCGCGTTCGCGGCAGGAGCGGCGGTGATCCATGCGGAAGCGCCGGACAACCAGTGCCTCGACTACGACTATGGCGACGAAGCCGCCGTCCGCGACGCGTTCGCGCGGGCCGCCCATGTCGTCACGCTGGAGACCACGAGCGACCGGGTGGTCGGCAACCCGATGGAGCCGAAGGCCGCGCTGGTGGAGTGGGATGGCAACGTCGTGCATGTCTGGGCGGGCAACCAGGGCTCGGCGGCGCTGCGCGACAGCCTGGCTGGGCTGACCGGACTGGCAGCGGAGACGATCATCGTGCATGCCGACGACGTCGGCGGCGGGTTCGGCATCCGCGGCCCGGCCTATGCCGAGCACGTGGCGATGGTGCTCGCGTCGCAGCGGGCGGGGCGGCCGGTGAAATGGGTGGCGTCGCGGTCGGAGACCTTTCTCAGCGATTACCATGGCCGCGGCATCGGCATGACCGGGTCGCTGGCGCTGGACGCCGAGGGGCGGTTCTTGGCACTGCGCCACGACTGGGTGTGCGACCAGGGGGCCTATCCGGTGGCGACGGGACCGCTGATCTCGACGCTCAATCCTTCGATGATGTGCACCGGCTGCTACCGCGTGCCGGCGGTGTATGGGCGGCACCGGCTGGCGCTGACCAACACGGTGCCGATCACGGCTTATCGCGGCGCGGGGCGGCCCGACATGGCCTATGTCATCGAGCGGCTGGTCGACGCGGCGGCGCGGCAGACCGGGTTGGACCGGATCGAGTTGCGGCGGCTGAACGCGCTGACTCCCGACGCCTTCCCCTACACGCTGCCGACCGGGGGCAAGATGGCCGCAGTCTATGACAGCGGCCATTATCCCGCTCTGCTCGAGAGCGTCCTTGAGCGGGCAGACTGGGGCGGCTTCGAGCAGCGACGCATCGAGGCGGCGGCGCGCGGCAAGTTGCGCGGCATCGGTTGCGCCCTGTTCGTCGAGCCGGCCGGCGGTGTCGTGCCGAAGGACGAGGTGGCGATCATCGTCGACCGCGATGGCGTGGAGATCCACTGCGCGACCAAGTCGTCGGGCCAGGGGCACGAGACCGTGTTCCCCGAGATCGTCGGGCGCGCGCTCGGCATCGCGCCGGAGCGGATCACCCTGCACGCCGGCGAGCCCGATGGCCCGGCGCTGCTCGGCGGCGGCGCTTTCGCGTCGCGCTCGATGCTGTCGCAAGGCGCGGCGAGCCAGGTTGCCGCCGGCACCGTCATCAGGAAGGGACGCGCGCTGGCGTCCGACGTGCTCGAGGCGGCAGAGGCCGACATCGAATACGACGGCGGCATCTTCCGCGTCGCAGGAACCGACATTGCGCTCGGCCTGTTCGACCTGGCCGGCCTACGTCCCGGCGAGCTCGACACGATCGAAGGGCTGCCGGCGAGCCGGGCCTATCCCTCCGGCGCACACGTGGCCGAAATCGAGATCGACCCGGCGACCGGCACCGTCGCGCTGGAGAACTACGTCGCCGTCGACGATTGCGGCGTCGTGCTCAACCACAAGCTGATGGAAGGGCAGATCCTCGGCGGCATGGTGCAGGGGCTGGGCCAAGTGATGGGCGAAGTCTGCGTGTTCGACCCGCAGTCCGGCCAGATGCTGAACGGCAGCTTCATGGACTACACGATGCCGCGGGCGGAGTTGCTGCCGCGCTTCTCGCTGCACGAACTGTCGACGCCATCGCCGAACAATCCGCTCGGCGTCAAGGGCGTGGGCGAGGCCGGGACGACGGGCTCGCTGGGGGCGGCGATGAACGCGATCCTCGATGCCCTGGCGCCGGCCGGCGTGACCCGGCTCGACATGCCGGCCTCGCCCGACCGCGTCTGGACGGCGATGCGCGACGCAGCACCTTAAGGGGGCGAAGCCCACCATCGCTCGCCGTCACGCGACCTCGTTTAGGGCGTCTCCAGAAACGCCTGGACCGCGGCGAAGAACTGCATCCGGTTCTTCTCCATCAACACCGTATGCGTGCCCTCCCCGATCAGCACGTATTGCTTCGAGGCCGCGTGGGTCAGCGCCGGGAACAGGCCCTGGGAGCGCAAGGGCGGCGTGTCGTGGTCCCACTCGGCCTGGATCATCAACGTCGGCGCGGTGATCTTGCCAGGGTCATAGGTCGGCTTGCCGACCGCCCAGGCGTTCTGCAGGTCCTCGGTGACGCCGTTGGGCGCACGCAATGTGTTGCCGTCCGATTTGGGGTCAGTCGCCCAGGTGGCGCGCTGCCACTGGTCGAACCAGCCGGACGGGATGAGGTCGGCCTGCTTGTCGGCCGGCACGCCGTTGAGCCAGCGCTGCTTGGCGGCGTCGGCGGTAACGATGCGGTAAGCGCCGAGCTTGGGCGGCTCGGCCGTGCTGAGCTGCTGCGGAACCCAGACCGGGGCGTAGAGCACGAGCTTGTTGACCTTGTCCGGATGTGCCGCCGCATAGCCACCGGCGATCGTGGTGCCCCACGACCATCCCATCACGTCGAATTTCGCGACGTGCCGCCGCGCCATTACCCAATCGGCGACGGCGGCGTAGTCGGCGACGGCCTGCGCCGTCGTCTCGACCGGTCGGCCTGCATCGCTGGCGCCATCCATGGCGGCGGGCCGGGTCGAGCGGCCGTAGCCAGGCAAGTCGAGCAGATAGACGTCGAAGCCGTGCTGGGCGATGTAGTCCATCCAGGACAGGCCGCCGAGCGGCAGGTCGAAGGCGGTGCTGGCCGGGTAGGTGGCGCCGTGCACGAACACGACGACGCGCTCCGGCGTGAAAGCGGTCATGCCGGCGGCGTGCTTATTGCGAACGTAGATCTTCTGGCCGGGCTGCGGCGAGTCGATCATCGCTTCCTCGGTGACCAGCGGCGCCTGCGCCATCGCCGGTGCGACGGACGCCAGCAGCGCGATCCCTGTGAGGATCCGTTCGAGCATTTTGCCTGACATTTTCGTCCTCCCTGGCTTTGCGGCCAGCCTACGCCTCGGGTCCGTCAGGTCAAACCGGGGTCCCCGGCGGCAGCAGGTCCTCCGGCGTGATCGGCCGGCGCAGGATCACGAAGTAGCTCACTGCGGCGAACACGCACATGACCGCGCCCACGATCAGGGCCGGCACGAACGACCCGGTGTACTGCACGATGAACCCGGTCACGATCGGGGCCAGCGCGCCGCCGAGATAGCCGCCGAAATTCTGCAGCGAGCCGAGCGAGCCGGTGCTGTTGGCCGGCGCGGCGATGCTGACCATCGCCCAGGCGCAGGTGGTGGCCACCGTGCCGCAGAACATGGCGCCGCACAGGCAGGCGACAGCGACCGTGTTGCTCGCGATCAGCGCCGTGACCACCACGAAGGCCGCCTCGCCCAGCATGGCCAGGCAGAGCGGGAACTTGCGGCTGTCGATGCGAGACAGGCCGCGCGCCATCAGCCGGTCGACGATGAAGCCGCCCGACACGCCGCCGAACACCGCGAACGCGTACGGGATCGCCGCGACCCAACCAGTGTGCAGCAGGCTCATGTGACGGCCCATCTCGAGGTAGCCGGGCAGCCAGGCGTTGAAGAGCCAGTTGACGTAGATGACGCCGAAATAGCCCAGCACCATGCCCCAGGTGGTACGGCAGCGGAACAGCCGCTTCCACTCGCCGAACGTCACCGGGTGCGCGGTCTCGGGCGCGTCGCCGGAGGTGCGGTAGCGGTTCTCCTCGGGCGTCAGCGCCATCTGCGCCGGGTCACGGTAGAGGGCGTACCAGATGACGGCGGCGCCGATCCCCAGCAGGCCCATGATGATGAACATCCAGCGCCAGCCGTAGAGCAGCATCAGCGTCGTCAGCAGTGGCGCGGCGATGCCGGTTCCCAAAGTGGAAGCGCTGTTGAAGATGCCGGAAGCGCGGCCACGGTCGCGCGCGTTGAACCAGTCGCGCACCACGCGCCCGCCGGTGGGGAATTGCGGCGCCTCGCCGATGCCGAGCAGCACGCGGGCGGCGGCGAACTGGGCGACGCTGCCGACCATGCCGCACAGCAATTGCGCGGTCGACCAAAGAGCCAACCCGGCCGTCAGCAGGCGGCGCGGGCCGAGACGGTCGATCAACGGCCCCACGGGCAGTTGTGCGAAGGCATAGGCCCACAGGAATGCCGACAGCAGCAGCCCCATGTCGGACACCGACAGGTTCAGGTCGTGGCGCACGAGCGGATTGGCAATCGCCAGCGCGGCGCGGTCGATCGTGTTGATGGCGCCGCTCAGCACCAGCAGGGCGAGCGCCGAGCGCTGGATGAAGCGCAGGCGCGGGGTCGTCTCGGTCGGGGTCATGGTCAGGCCACCCATTGGTTCAGCCCGTCGTGGCCGGGGGTCAGTCGTCCCTCGTGTCCGATCGCGGTCCGGTCCTGGGCCATCAGCAGGCCGAGCGTGGCCGTGTCGTCGGCGGGTATGGTCGCCATGCTCCGCGCTCCGTTGGGTAAGCGCAAGACGGCGACGCCTTTGGTGACCGCGCCATCGCGGTCGAACAGCACCGTGAAGGTTTCCAGCCGTGCCGGACCGGTGGGATCGTCGGTCACTGGCGGCTTTGCCGCGCCATCGGTGTTGAGGTCCGACGGGCGCAGCATGGTGTCGGGCGCGGCCGGTCGCCGCCCGAGCAACACTGCGTGGTGCGCGGTGAGGTGGCCGCCCTGGCCGTAGAGCAGGCCGGGCGACGGGCCGTCCTGCTCGCGCAGGCGTCGGACCATCGCGGCGGCAGCGTGTGCCATGAAACTGTTGAACGGGGCACCGTGGAAGGTGAGGCCGCCGGTGACGCTGATGGGCGCCGTCTCGGGCAGGCCCAGCACGCGGCGGGCCATCTTCGGCACCACGGGGAAGCAGGTGTAGATTTCCCGCATCCCAACACCGTCCGCGCCGGCTGCATTCGCCATGGCGTGCAGCACGGCTTCCTGGGCCGGGCTCGAATCGAGACGGGGCCGCGACATCCAGTCCCGCGGCTCCTGCGCCGAGGCGCCGGCGTGCAGAAACACGAGACGGTGATCCGGGAGGCCGGCGGCGCGGGCCACGGCGAGGCTGGTGAGCAGGATCGCGGCGGCCTGGTTCACCGCGGGGTTGGCGACCATCAGCTTGGGATATGGCCAGGCGATCATGCGGTTGTCGGGCGTCTCGGTCGCTATCGTCAGCGGGTCGACCGGGGTCCGGATCCACGCGTTCGGGTTGTTGGCCGCGACATGGGAGAGCGCCGACCATAGCGCGGCGGACTCGGCTCGGGCGGCGGCGGGGGTCTGCCCCCACGCGGCGGCGGTAGCGTTCTCGTAGAGCGGATACACGGTGATCGGCTCAGTTAAGCCGTGGCGGCGCGCCAGGGGGTGGATGTAGTCGCGGTTGCGGGCCGGAAGCCAGTCGTCGCCAGTCTGCTGCGCGGCGGTCCGCGGCACGGTCCAGCCAAGCTCGGCACCGGTGCGGCGGGCCCAGGTGGCGGTGTAGCTGGCCTCGCCGCCGCAGATTGCCGCTACGTCGGCCTCGCCGCGGGCGATCCGCGCCGCCGCTTCGTGCAGGAACTGCACCGGGCTCTGACCGCCGATCTCGCCGTGACGTTGCCAGCGCGGCGCGGCGCCCAGCCGTTCCGCCAACAGCGCGGGTAGATCGTCGTAGCGCCAGGACACCACGTTGATCACGTCCAGGCTGTTCAACCGTGTCAGCAGCGTCGCCCCGGCATCGGCTTCCGCGCGCCGCAGTGCCGCCTCGATCAAGGCCGCGGGCTCCTGGCCGGCGGCCCGGTCCACGGGACGATCCTTGATCTCGCCGACGCCGACGATCACGGGGGTCAAGCTGGCATCCGGCATGGGCAATCCCTCGCGAGGTCTGTCAGAACGCCTCGCCGGCCGCATGCTGTCCGCAACGGAGCTCAGACGGCAAGCGCTGCCCCCGAAGCTCAGGCCAGCGTGTGAATCCTGGCCTCGACGCCGGGTTGACAGAGGTGCGAGAGCGCGTCCGATGCGGCAAGGCCGAGTAGGATGGTCACCAGCTCGCAATCGTCGATGTGCAGGGCCGCTTGCGCCAGGGTGAACCATTCGCGCTGACGCTGATGCGCTTCGGGCCAGTCCGACAGCAATTCGGTCACCCGAAGCGGGTAAATGTTTACCGAGCACTCCTTGGACGCGATCGGCAGGCGCTTGGTATAGCGGTAGCTGAACAGCGGCAGCGGACTGATCACGCCGACGATGCCGGCCTCCTCATAGGCCTCCTTGGCGGCAAGCTCCGGCTCGGTGAGCCGTTTCTCGGACCAGCCTTTCGGCAGAATCCAGCGCCCGGTGTCGCGACTGGTGATGAGCATCGCCAATGTCTCGCCGTCCGCTACCTTGAACGGAAGTGCTGCACATTGGCGACCATCCTTACGCATCGCGGATTTCGACCCTTCGACCGTCGAGCATGGAGGTGGCAAACATTGCGAGCGCGTGCGCTTCGTGGTGCAGGCCGACGCGATCGGTGTCGTTGGCGAGTTGCAGCAGGCGATTGGCCAGGATCTGGTGACAACCGGTCGAGCTTAGGGTGGTCTGGGCACTTTGGGCATTGTGAAGCATTGGGTTTTCCGTTTGGACGTCGATTTTCAAGTTCTTGCTTATCATTCTGGTTCTGAAGAAATCGTTAATGTGTGATTACACGCAAGGGCTGTCGTCCTATGCGAGAGCGAATAACGGTGTGGCACAGGTCACACGCCGGATCGGCGCCGAGCCTAGAGCAATGCAACCTGCTATGAACCTGCCGGGATCGGCAGTCACGATCGACTGCAGGTGCACCCGCTGGGGAACCGACAATTTTGTCGGGCTGACCGGTGGCTCGTCCGGATCGAGACCGTCCCTAATCCATACCCGTCCGTGCTCCCGCGCTACCACCCGAGGCGTCGCTGCATCGCCCAGCCACCAGACCGGAACCGACGCGAGCAACAGGGGTTGGCCGAGCAACAGACGGCACAACGCTGGGAGGAACGCCGCCAGCATCGGCGCTTGTAAGAGTGCTGCGGCTGGATGCCGCCCGAAGTCGTCGCGCGTCACGCGCCACACACCGTCAGAGCACAACATGAGGTCGGCGGTGTAGGTTTGTAGAGGCCATCCGGTAAAAACCTGTTTTCCGAGAAGCCGTTCGGGCAAAGCCCTCGAGGCGACGATCCGCCGCTCACCCTGAAGATCGGCCCAGACGGTGCCCAGAAGCCGCGCTCGCTGCTCGAGCGCCGCCTGCCGCGCACAGGCCAGCTTGGCATCCGCCAGCGACGTCATGACGCCCCTCCCCTCGCCGATCGGTACAGCCTACCGGCGAGAGGTTAAGCGCCGGTTAGCGGATCAGCCATAAACGAGGTTCGGCAGGCCCATCGCGATGCCGGGCACGACGGAGAGGATCACCACGGCGAGCGCCATCAGGATGACGAAGGGCAGCGTGCCCCAGATGATCGGGCCGAGGCCGATATCGGGCGCGATGCGATTGATGACGAAGATGTTGAGGCCGACCGGCGGATGGATCAGGCCCATCTCCATCACCACCGCCATGACCACGCCGAACCAGATTAGGTCGAATCCGGCCGCCTTCAACGGCGGCAGTATAATCGGCGCGGTCATCAGGATGATGGATACAGGCGGCAAAAAGAAGCCGAGCGCCACCACCAGTAAGAGGATCGCCAGCAGCAGCAGCCAGCGGCCGAGGTGCAGCCCGACGATCCAGCCGGCGGCGTCCTGACTGATGTGCAGGTAACTCATCACATAGGAGTAGAGCAGGCTCATGCCGATGATCATGAGCAGCATGCCGCTTTCACCCAGCGTGCCGGCGAAGATCGGCTTGAGATCGGCCGGCTTGTACGCGCGATAGACGATCGCGATCAGGATGAGCGCCAGCACGGCGCCGAGCCCGGCGGTCTCGCTCGGGGTGGCGATGCCACCGTAGAGCGCGACCATCACGCCGGTGAGCAGGATCAGGAACGGCACGACGCGCGGCAACGCGGCGAAGCGCTGGCGCATCGTGTAGGTGTCCTGACGCAGAATCTCGCTGCCGGCCTCGGCGGCGGCGAACTCATGGCGCCAGCGGAAGATGGCATAGGTCGAGAACAGCACTACCAGCAGGATACCCGGCCCGATACCGGCGAGGAACAAACGCCCCAGCGATTGCTCGGCGGCGACGGCGTAGAGGATGAGCACGATGCTCGGCGGCAGCAGGATGCCGAGCGTACCCCCTGCGGCGACCAGCCCGGCGGCGAAGCCCGGCGAGTAACCGCGGCGGCGCATCTCGGGGATGCCGGAACTGCCGATGGCGCTGCAGGTGGCCGGGCTGGAGCCGGCCATGGCGGCGAACAGGCCGCAGGCGATGACCACGGCGACGCCGAGGCCGCCGGGAACGCGGCCGAGCCAGGTGTGTAGCGCGTCGTAGAGGTCCTTGCCGGCCCTGGACTTGCCGATCGCGGCACCCTTGAGGATGAACAGCGGGATGGTCAGCAGGGTGATGCTGGCTAGCTCCTCGTAGACGTTCTGCGCGACGGTATCGAGCGAGGCGGCGGGCATGAAGCCGACCATGAACAGCGTCGCCACACCGCCGAGGGCGAAGGCGATCGGCATGCCCGAAAACAGGGCGACCAGCGTGGCGGCGCCATACATCAGGCCGATCTGGAGCGTGCTCATCCGACGGGGAGCGGCGGCGAGGGTGCGAGATGGGCGGGCTGGCTGCTGCGATGCCGGCTGCCGAGGACCTGCAGCAGGAGTTGCACGGCCAGAAGGCTCATGCCGAGCGCCATGCAGCCATAGGGGATCCAGAGCGGCGGCCCCCAAGCCGACGGCGTGATCTGACCCTCGTCCCAAGCTTCGTAGAATAGAGCCCAGCTCTTCCAGGCGAAGAACGTCACGAACAGGAAGCTGCATAGGTCGGCCAGCACCTTGCGGACCGCGTCGATGCCGGGCGGCAGGATATGGGTCAGCGCGTCGATGGCGACGTGGCCGCGCTTGGCCTGGATCCAGCCGGCGGCGCCAAAGGTCGCGCCGATGAGGAGGAAGGTGCTGAGCTCGTCCTGCCAGTCGCTGGGGATGGCGAAGAAGTAGCGGCCCATGACTTCCCAGGTCAGCACCCCGCCGGCGGCGGCGATGGCGAGCGCGGAGCCGACCGCCAGCACGGCGTTGATGCCGCTGACGGCGGTTTGGAGCGACCCGAGCAGCCCGGCCCGCGGCACGTCCGCCGCCGGCATCGAGCCTGCGGCGGCATCGATGCCGTGGGTGCTCACGCGGCGACTGCTTCGGCAGCCTTCAGCAGGGCGGCGTTGGCGGCGCTCTTGTCGGCGTAGTCCTTCCAGGCCGTGCTCTCGGCGAGCGGGCGCCATTTGGCGATGGCGGCGGCATCCATGTCGCGGATAGTGGCGCCAGCCTTGCCGTAGACCCGGCCCAGCTCCTCGTCGTCGGCCTTAGCCGCCGCGGTGGCGAAGGGTTCCATCGAGGCGCCGACCGTGGTGACGACCTTCTGCTGGTCGGGCGTAAGGCTGTCGTAGATCTGCTTGGACATCAGCAGCGGCTCGAACATGAACCAGAAGCTGCCCTTGGCGCCGGTGGTGACGGCCTTGCTGATCTCCTCGAGGCGGAACGAGATCAGGCTGGTCGACGAGGTGACGGCGGCGTCGAGCGAGCCGGTTTGCATGGCGGCGTAGATCTCATTCGATGGCACCGAGCTGATGATACCGCCGGCCTGCTTGAGCATGAGGTCGAACTCGCGCGAACCGCCGCGGACCTTGAGGCCCTTGGTGTCGTCCGGCACGACGATCGGGGTCGAGCGGGAGGCGATGCCGCCGGCCTGCCACACCCAGGTGAGTATCTTGACGCCGCGCTTGTCGAGCAGCGCCGTCAGCTCCTCGCCGATCTTGGCGGTCTTCCAGGCCATGCCCTGCTCGTAGGACGTCACCAGGCAGGGCATGAGGCCGATGTTGACCTCGGGGACTTCGCCGCCGGCATAGGCGAGCGGGTAGATCGACAGGTCGAGCGCACCGCGGCGCAGGGCGGAGAACTGGGCGACGGTCTTCATCAGCGAGGAGCCGGGATACACCTCGAATTTCAGCTCGCCATTGGTCTGCTTGGTGACCTCGTCGGCGAACCTGCGGGTTAGGCGGTCGCGGAAGTCGCCGGAGTCAGTGGTGCCGCCAGGAAATTGATGGCTGATCTTGAGGGTGCGCGGCTCGGCAGAGGCACGACCGGCGCGGAGCAGCGCAGGGGCGCCGAGCAGGGAGCCCATCAAGACGCGGCGACTAACAGACATGACGTGCTCCCAACCGTTGCGCAGTGTTCTCGACATGCGCTTCGGGGCATTATGAGTGCTGTATGAGGCGACAACAAGCACGTGACTGATCGGGAGTATCCGGTGCGACCGATGGTCGGCATCGGCATCGTCATGCTCAAGCCGGATCCGTCAGGCACTCCGTCGGTGCTGCTCGTGCGGCGGGCCAAGGCGCCGTCGCTTGGGCAATGGGCGCTACCGGGCGGAGGGCAGGAACTGGGGGAGACGGCCGAAGCGGCCGCGCGGCGCGAGCTGTTCGAGGAGGCCGGGCTTGAGGCCGGGGCGATGCACCTGGCCGCGAACGTGGATAGCATCCATCGCGACGAGACCGGGCGCATCCGCTTCCACTATACGATTTTGGACTTCGCCGCGCTCTGGCGGGGCGGCGAGCCGGTGGCCGGCGACGACGTCTCGGCCGCGGTGTTCGCGCCGCTCGACGCGCTGGAGCCGTTCGCGCTGTGGAGCGAGGCCCATCGGGTGATCGCGATCGCGCGCGGCCTCCTCGACCTATGACCATTTGGAGAGAGCATCATGGCCAAGCCTGACAAACCCGTGCTGATCACCGGCGCTTCCGGCAACCTCGGCCGGTTCCTGGCCAAGACGCTGGCGGCCGACGGATGGACGCTGCGGCTGACCGACATGGCGCCGTTTCCCGACGAGCTGCCGGCGGGGGCGAGCTTCCGCCGGGTCGACCTGGCGGACGGGGTGGAGGTGATACGGCTGATCGAGGGATGCGGGCTGGTGCTGCATTTCGGCGGGGCGTCGACGGATGAGTGGGCGTTCGAGTCCGTCGTCGATGCCAATCTACGCGGGCTGTATCATGTGTATGAGGGGGCGCGGCTGGCCGGGGCGCGGGTGGTGTTCGCAAGTTCGAACCACGCGATCGGGTTCCATGAACGGACGGAGACGCTGGACGCGGATTGTTCGTTGCTACCCGACAGCCTGTATGGCGCATCCAAGGCGTTCGGTGAGGTGCTGGCGCGGCTCTACTGGCTGAAGCACGGGGTCGAGAGCGTGCTGGTGCGGATCGGGTCGTGCTTTCCGGAGCCGATCGACGAGCGGATGCTGTCGACCTGGCTGTCGTATGCGGACCTTGGGCGGATGATGGTCGCCTGCGGCACGGCGCCCACGGTCGGATGCTCGCTGCTGTGGGGCGCGTCGAACAACAAGCGGAGCTTCTGGGGTCAGGACGACCGCGCCGCGATCGGTTGGTCGCCGCAGGACAGCGCCGATGCGTTCGAGAACAAGGTGCTCGGCAAGCTGAGCGGCAGCCCGGTCGCCGAGAAATATCAGGGCGGGATCTACACGTCCCGCGGCTGAAGGCTCAGCTCCGGCGGCGCCGCGGTGCGGCGTCGCCGAGGTTAAGCGTGGTCGCCAACCCGGCGCACACGAGGCCCAGGCCGGCGGGGATCAGCCACATCGGCCGCATCATGAACGGCACTTCCACCCAGTTCCACAACCAGGCCAAGCTGTGCTCACGCAACCAGGTCGTCACGTTGCCGTCGAGGTTTGCCAGCCCCTGTCCCAGCGTCATGCCGGGCGGGGTCAGCGCGCCGATCGCCACCGCCGCGACGAGGAAAAATGCCGCCAGCACGGCGAAGATGCGTGCCACCATCACATGAACAATCTATCAGTCGGCATGCCTGCATAGAGGCTTGCGACCTGCGCGCCATAACCGTTGTACATCTGCGTCGGCACGCGCTCGCCGGTGCCGAGCAGCCGCTCACTGGCTTGGCTCCAGCGCGGATGCGGGACCTGCGGGTTCACGTTGGCCCAGAAGCCATATTCGCTGGGCTGGGTGGACTGCCAGGAGTTGACCGGCTGCTTGTCGGTGAAGGTCAGGCCGACGATGGATTTGATCGACTTGAAGCCGTATTTCCAAGGCACGACGAGACGGATCGGGGCACCGTTCTGCTTGGGCAGCTCCTTGCCATACATGCCGACGGCCATGAACGTCAGCTCGTTGTTGGCCTCGTCCATGCGCAGACCCTCGCGATAGGGCCAGTCGATGATCGACAGGCGCAAGCCGGGCATTGCCTTGGGGTCAGTCAGCGTCGTCATCTCGACGTATTTGGCGCCGGAGGTGGGGGCGGCGATGCGGATCAGGTCGCTGAGCTGGAAACCGGTCCAGGGCACCGTCATGGCCCAGGCCTCGACGCAGCGATGGCGATAGACGCGCTGCTCGAGCCGGACGCGCTTGAGCAGGTCCTCGAGGCCGATGGTCATCGGCTTGGCGACCATGCCGTCGATCTTGACGGACCAGGGCGTGATCGGCAGGCGCTGGGCGGCACGGGCGATCGATTTGTCGGTGCCGAATTCATAGTAGTTGTTGTAGGTCGTCGCGTCCGATTCCGGGGTCACGGGGCGGCCGGCGTCAGCAAAAGCTGGGGACATCGGCGCGCCCTGGGCGCGGGCGCCGCGCGGCAGCATCAAGGCGCCAGCCGCGCCGAGCGCCGCACCGACGGCGGTCCGGCGGCCCATGACGAGCGCTTCAGGCGTCACGAGCCGCTCGCTGATTTCCCAGTCACGCTTGCTCAGTATCACGGTCATGCGGGCCATCCATTGGGTGAGGCACAGATTGAAGCCAAATGGTGCCGGCGCAAGGGCTGCGTCAAGCGAGTTGATGACCGGCTTACTTCGCCGGCGCCTCGGCGGGGACCGCGTTGCCGATGCTGCCGTCAGCGGGAACGGAGACACCCTCCGCCCCCGCTGGAGGAGCACCGGCGGCGCCGTTGGGGTGCGGTCGGTTCATCATGGCGCCGGTCATCGGGATGAAGAACACGCCGACATCCTTGCGCGAGTGGACCTTGCCGTCGGCGTCCTTGCTGTAGACGTAGAGGATTTGGCCGCGCTTGAAGGGCTGGCCGATCGGAATCAGCATGCGGCCACCGGGCTTGAGCTGCTTGAACAGCTCGGGCGGCGCGTATTGCGCGGCGCAGGTGACGATGATGACGTCGAAGCCGTCCTTGACCTCGGGCCAGCCGAAATAGCCGTCGCCGACGCGGCTCTCGACATTGGTATAGCCGAGCGGGGCGAAGATCTTGCCGACGGCGCGGCCGAGCGGCTCGATGATCTCGATCGAGTAGCTCTTCTTGACGATGCGGGACAGCAGGCTGCTCTGGAAGCCGCTGCCGGTGCCGACCTCGAGGGTGACGTCACCGGGCTGCGGCTTGCAGACCTGGCTCATGTAGGCCTGGCCGAGATAGTCGGACAGCGCGGAGCCGTAGCCGAGGGCCCAGGGCTTGGGATCGTCCTCGTAGGCCACGCCGCCCTGCGAGCGGTGGTCGGGGTAGACGTAGTGATAGTATTCGCGCGGAACCTCGCCGAACGCCTTCATGACGGCCGGGTCGGCGCTGCCGAGGCGCTGCGTCAGGTAGGTCTCGATATGCTTCAACGCGGCGGGGCGGCGCGCCTGGATGGCGGCGAACTGGGCGTCGGTGACGTCGACCGGGCGGCCGGATGCGGCCATGGCGCGCTCGTAGGCGTCGCGCGTCCAGCCGGCGCCGGCATTTACCGGAGCAGCCTCGGCGCGTGAGAATCGACCGACGAGCGGCGCGGCTAAGGCGGTGGCGAGGACGGTTCGGCGTGGGAGCGGGACGGTTGCCAAATCAGCGACTTTCGATACGAGGGGAAAGAAATCAAGGCCACGGTGTAAAGCAGGATCGCCGCCATCAAAACGCGGCTGAACCCGTCATGCACGGCGAGCAGGTTGGCCAGCGGCGTGGCGACGACGGAAAAAGCGCCGTTGAGCGCCCAGGCCCATGGCAGCATCGCCCCTGACCCGGCGCGCGCCAGGCCCATCGGGAACGGCAGGCCCAGCGCCAGCGAGACCGGGGCCGTGACCGCCAGTAGGATCGCTGCGCGGAGCGCCCAGGGCAGGCCGATCGTGCCGAGCAGCAACGGCTCGAGGCCGACCAGCGCCAGCGCGCACCAGCCGACGATGACGGCCGAGGCGGTGACGATCCCGCCCGGGACGCGGCTGGCGAGCAGGCTGCCGAAGCCCGAGAAGACGAGCATGCCGGTGAGCACGAGGGCAAAGGCGCTGGTGCGGTCGTTGAGGTAGAAGCTGGCCTTCTCGATCAGGAAGATCTCGATACAGAGGAACCCGAGGCCGAGGCAGGCGAAATAGATGATCGCGCGGCCGATCGGCACGCGGCCGTCAGCGCCGCCGGCGACCCGGGGGGCGAATAGCGGCACGGCCAGGACCAGCAATGCCAGCACGGCGGATTGCGCGAGCACGGCGACGTTGACGAGTTGGCCGACTTCCGGCTGCGGCAGGATCTCCAGGCGGGAGAGGATCTGCGGCAGGCGGCCGAGGCGGAGGATCGCGTAGTAGAACGGCCGGTCGAGCGTGATCGGGCGGAGATCGAAGGATTGCTGCGAGGGGCTGGTCTGGCCACGGAGCACCAGCTCGGCCTCGTCGGCGACGGCGTCCTGCGCGGAGCCGCTGCTTTCGACCTCGCCGCTCTCGAAGTCGATCGGGGGCAAGTCGTTGTAGATGTTGGCGCGGGCGGCAGCGGGGTCGAAGCCGGGATAGTAGGACACGTCGAAAGAGCGGTCGTCGCAGAATTTGCGGACCAGGGCGATCTGCTCGGCGGTCCAGGGGCGCTTGGCCACCAGGATGCGGACATTCCAAGCGGAGCGGTAGACGACGACCTGGGCGGCCGGGTCGGTGACGCCGGTGGCGAGGAGGGCGGCGCGGACGGTGGCGAGCACGCGGACGGCGTAGACCGGGAACTCGCGGATGGAGACCGGGATGGAGACGACGCCGCCGGGCTCGAGGGCGCGGAGGTAGCCCTCGATGGCCTCCTGGCTGAAGGCGGTAGCGTTCGCCTCGCCAGCATCGAGGAAGTCGCCGGCGATGTCGACGATGCCATAACGCCCAGTCAGCGCGAGTGGGCTGGCGGCCGAGAGGTGCACGCGGGGATCGGCGGCCATGGCGGCGGCCGGGCCGAGGCCGTGGGCGATGGCGCCGAGCAGGACCGGGTCGGGCTCGAGGGCGGTGATTTCCGTCGCGGCCAGGGTGCGCGCGTGGGCTATGGCGAAGCCACCGGAGGCGCCGGTCAGCAGCACCTTGGCTTTCGGGACCAGGAGGTAGGGCAGCGCGTCGAGTTCGGCGGGCGCGTAATCTGCGGCGGCGGCGGCCTTCGGCAGGGCGGCAATGCGGCTGCCGTCGCGGTAGAGGCCGAGCGATTGCGGTGGGCCGGGGACGCCGAGCATGCCGGCATTGTTCGACACGTCGGTATCGACGCGCTCGGTAAAGTCGTCGAGCAGCGCGTAGAGGCCTCGGGGCGAGCGCACTTCGGCGACCTGATGGGCGTCCGGCGTGTGCATCGGCGCGTAGATGGCCTTGAAGTCGTTGTAGTCGGCCTGCGGGAAGCCGAGCAGCAGCGCCTCCCCCGCGATCAGGGCAGCGAGCGTGCCGGCGATCGGCAGCGCGCGGCGGGGTGCGGCCAGCGCGAGCGGGACAAGCAGCGCCGGGGCGAGCGAAAACGGGTGCAGCAGGAACATCAACACCAGCACGAGCGCCGCACCGGCGCCGGCACCGGTGAGGTCGTAGCCATAGACGGTGCCGATCCGCTCGCCGTTCAGGACGAAGCTCAGACTGACATACAGCCCGGCAAGGAAGAAGAACGGCAGCAACGCGACGTAATACAGGCCGATATTGACCAGCTGCGGCGCGTAGGTCGCCGCATTTTGTAACTGCAGCGGGTTGAATGGATTGATCGTGGTCGCCCAGTAGCCGAGGGCGGCGGCCAAGATCATAGCCGGCGGCAACCAGGCGAGCAGGGCGTCACCGCGGCGGACCATGGCGTCGCGCCCCAACGCCACGGCGACGCCGGACAGGGCGAAGCCGGCCATGACGATGGAGATCACCCAGTAACCGTACTCAGACCATTTCGCGACGGCGAAGTATCGCGTGAGCGCAATCTCGAAGCCGACGGCGGCGCCGGAGACGAGGAACAGCGGCCAGAGCGAGCGCCGGAGCATCAGCGCCAGACCCGGCGGCGGATGAAATCGGCCAGCAACGCGTCGAACCGGGCGGCGTCGTCGACGAACAGCGCGTGACCGGCGCTCTGGAACAGGGCGGTCTCGGCGAACGGGTCCTTGGCAGCGAGATTGGCGGCTTGAGCGGCGAAGCGCGGGCGGACGACGTAGAGCACCGGCTTCTGGACCGAGTAGACCGCCTGCTTCCAGAAGGTGCGCGGGACCGCGTAGTTGCCGAGCGCGGCGGCGGCTTCGGGCGGCGTGCGGAGTGCGGCTTCGGTCAAGCGCTCCAGATAGGCCTCACCCGGATTGATGGTGAACATGCCGCGGACGAAGCGGCGCATCCGCTCGTCGCGCGCCAGCCGGGGGCCGCGAGGGCCGGGCAAACGGGCCGAGGCGGTGGGCGGCGGGTCCTCGCCGATGGAGTTGTCGATCAGCACGAGGCCGGCAAGCTGATTGTCGCCATGCCGGGCGACGTAGGCCAGGCTGTCGAGCACGCCGAGCGACCAGCCGACCAACACGACCGGGTTGCCGCCGTTGGCAGCGATCAGCTCGGCGATGTCCTCGCCGCGGCGCTCCTGATCGTAGCCGGACTCGGCGATCTCGCTGTCGCCCTGACCGCGCGGATCGAGCGCCAGCACGTGGTACTGTCGGGAGAAGGCGTCGATCTGGGGCTGGAAGATCCAGGCGGGCATGGTCCAGCCCGGAATGAGGACGATGGTCTTGCGGTTGGGATCGCCGGCCTCGATCACGTGTAGGCGGACGCCGTCGCTGGTGGTGAACTGCAGGTCGCGCGCGTCCGCGGCTGCGGGAAGAGCCAGCAGCGCAGCCAAAGCAAGTCCTAACAACGCAAGCCGCATGCGAGACTTATGACCTTGCTGCAATGTAACGTGTCAACCGTTGGGCGCGAGACAAACTATCTTTTCGTGGGTTTTTCGGAGTTTGACGATGGATCACGACAAGGACCCCGGCCGGACCAGGCAACTCGTGGCGTCCATCCTGGTCATCGTGGCGCTGTTGGCGGCCGGGCTATGGCTGACGGGCGCGCTACGCGGGAGCGGTGCGATTCAGGATTGCGTCGCCGCGGGACGGACGAACTGTGCGCCGATCGGTCAGTAGGCTCAGTGGCCGATCTCGCGGGAGACGGTAGCGCCGGAACGGAGTTGTAGGTCTTTCATCAAGCCGCCAATCAGGATGGCGATCAGCAGCAGGGCGAGGCACACGCCGAAAGCCAGGGTGAAGCCGCTGGCCAGGGCCACGCGGGCTTCGGTCAACGCCGTGCCGGTGGTTGCGCCACCGCGCAACGAGCCTAGGTCGATCGCCGGCAGCCCGGCGGCGGCCAGGCCGGCGTTGAAGCGGGAGGCCAGGAGCGATCCAACGATGGTGCTGCCGAAGGCGCCGCCCATCGAGCGCAGGAACAGCAGCGATCCGGTGGCAGCGCCGACGTCGCGGCGCTCGGCGGCGTTCTGCACCTGCATCAGGATGCTCGGCATGGTCACGCCGATGCCGATGCCGATCAGCGCGGAGAACGGCAGCACTAGATAGAGCGAGCCGCCGGCAGCCTGCAACGTCAGGCCGAGGAAACCGAGTGCGCAGGCGACCAGGCCGGCGACCACGAGCCCCTTGGTGCGCCCGATGCGGCGGGCAATCTGGCCACCGATGAACGCGCCGACGACGCTCGAGGCGAGGAACGGCACGACCAGCAAGCCGGATGTCGCGGCATCAAATCCCATGACGAGCTGGAAATATAGCGGCAGCAGGAAGGTGGCGCCGAACAGGCCGAGCGAGGTGAAGAAGGCGATCAGCACGCCGAAGAAGAAGGTGCGGTTGGCGAACAGGCGTGGCGGCAGGATCGGGTCGGCCGCGCGGCGTTCCTGCCAGATCAGTATCGCCAGCAGGCCAAAGCCGACCACGCCGAGCGTCACGACGGGAACAGACGTCCAGGGCAGCTCGACACCGCCCCAGCTCAGCATCAGCAGCAGCGCGGTGACGCTGCCGATCAGCAGGGCGGAGCCGAGATAGTCGATCTGCACCGCGCGCTTCTGCGTCTTGATCATGCGCAGCGCGCGCTCGCACAGGAACAGCGCCACCAGCCCGATCGGCAGATTGGCCCAGAAGATCCAGCGCCACGACAGATGATCCGTCACCCAGCCGCCGACGATAGGGCCGGCGATGCACGAGATGCCCCACATGGAGGCCATGTAGCCCTGATAGCGGCCGCGCTCGCGCGGGGCGACCACGTCGGCGATGGAGGCCTGCGCCATCGACATCAGCCCGGCGCCGCCCAGCCCCTGCACGGCGCGCGCGACGATGAGTTGCGGCAGGCTCTGGGAGAAACCGCAGGCCAGGCTGGCCAGGATGAACACGATCAGGCTCGGGATCAGCAGGGCGCGGCGGCCCCAGATGTCGGACAGCTTGCCGATGATCGGCGTCGCGGCCGTGCTGGTCAGCAAGTAGGCGGTGACGATCCAGGCGAGATGGCCGAACGCGTTGAGGTCGGCGGCGATGGCGGGGACCGCGGGAATGATGACGGTCTGGTCCAGCGAGGACAGGAAGATGCAGAGCAAGATCCCGGTGATGACCCGCAGGATCTGCTGGTGCGTGTAACCGGGGATATCAGCTTGGACAGAGTCGGCCATGGGATTTCCTTACGCCCCCTGGGTCCGCGGCGTCAGCCCTTGGCGGCGAGTTCCGACCGGAACACTTCGTCCACCGCGACCGCACGCTGCGCATAGGTATGATCGTTCATCACTCGGATGCGGGCCGCCGCCCCGATCGCACGGGCGCGCTCGGGCGTCAGGCGCCGCAGATGATCGGCCACGTCCTGACCGTCACGGGCGACGAGAACCTCGCGCTCCGGCTCGAGGAACAGCTCGATCCCTTCCCAGGCATCGGTGATTAGGCACGACCCGGCGCCTGCCGCCTCGAACACGCGGGTGGCGGGCGAGAAGCCGACCGCGGCCATGCTGTCGCGCGCCACATTCAGCACGGCGGCGGCCGAGCAGTTGAAGGCGTTGTGGTCCGCGGTGCCGACATGGCCGATGGCGCGGACGTTCAGCGGCATCGCCTTGTCGTGCCAGCCGTTGCCGCCGAGCAGGAAGGAACGATCCGGAGCGAGCTGCGCGGCATGGAGGAAGAACTGCTCGACCCGGACCTCGCGGTCCGGCAGGCGGTTGGCGAGGAAGGCGAGATCGGCGGCGAAGCGGGGCTGCGCGGGGACCGGGTGGTGGGTGGCCGGGTCGAGCGCGTTGTAGACGGGGATGCATTTGCGGGCTCCGAAGCCGTGATAGGCATCGACGACCGGCGGCCCGCCACCATAGGTGAGCACGAGATCGAGCTGCGGCAGGGCGGCGCGCAAGGCATGGGCGGGCTCGACGCGGAGCGCGTCGAGCGTGGCGGCGGCGTCGACGTCCCAGAACAGCTTCAGGGCGTTGGGCCGCGCCTTGGTGAGGATGCCGGCGAGGAGTTCGTCGTCGAACACGCCGACGCCGCTGGCCTTGACAACGATGTCGGCGGCCGGCGCCTCGTTCAGGACGGAGCGCAGCCCGTCCATCGTGGCGGGATAGACGACGACGCGGGCGTAGTCGGGCGGCTCGATGTCGCGGTGGCTCTGACGGTCGAAGGCGTCGGGTTCGTAGAAGGTGATCTTGTAGCCGAGCGGCGCCAGGGTGGAGAGGATGCCGCGGTAGTAGGTGGCGGCGCCGTTCCAATACGAGGACAGCAGGCTCGATCCGTAGAAGGCGATCTTCATTAGTCTCTCAGTCGTTGGACGATCGTGAGCAATTCGCTCACGCGGATGGCGCAGGTGTGGCGGGCGCGGATCGTGTCGAGGCCGTGGGCGGCGAGGGCGGCGCGCAGGGCGGGCTCGTGTTGCAGGCGGCGCAGCTGGGCGGTCATCTCGTCGCCGGTGTGGGCGACAAGGTAGTCGGTGCCGGGGGTGAACAGGCTTTCCCGATCCTCCCAGGGCGCCGAGACCAGCGGGATGCCGCAGGCCAGGGCCTCGAAGACGCGGATGGTCGGGATGCCGGGCAGCTGGGTCGCGTAAAAGCGGCGGGGGACGTGCACCGTCAGCAGATGCCGGGCGAAGATTTCCGGCGCGCGATGGTTGGGCAGCCAGCCGCGGTAGTCAGCGCCGTAACGGGAGAGGAGCGCGCGGGCCTCGTCGGGGTAGCGGACGCCGTGGATGGTGAGCTTCAGGCCGAGCGTCGCGGTGGGGCGGAGCAGGAAGTCCTCGAGTTCGGCGGTGCGCTCGCCGTCGCCCCAATTGCCGATCCAGACGGCGCCGATGCGTTCGGTTTCCTGCTCGGGGGGATGGAACAGGCGAATGTCGGCGGCCTCGTGCCAGACGAAGACCCGGCCTTCCCAGCCCCAGCCGCGGTAAATCTCGGCCAGCGTCTCGCCAAAGGCGAGGACGCCGTCATAGCCGTCGAGGTTGTAGGCGCGCATGGCGGCCGGGTCGCTGACGGCGCGGTGGTGGGTGTCGTGGAACAGCAGGATGAAACGGGCGCCGCCGCGGCGCAGGGCCCCGAGTTGAGCGACCAGGGCCGGGTCAGTCCATTCATGCACGATGACGAGATCGGCGCCGTCGACCAGCCGGGCCGGGTCGTCGGCGGGCGTGAAGGTGCTGGCCTCGAGTTCGGGATAGGCGGAGCGCCAGGATTCCGCGGCCTCTGGGCCGGCATCGGCGAGCAGGTTCTCGCGGCTCCAGCTCACGGCGGGCTCGAGAGAGACCACGTCGTGACCGGAGGCGATCAGCTCGCGCAGGATGCCGCGCATGAAGTGGGCGTTGCCGTGATTCCAGCACGAGGAGAGCGCGTGGCTAAAATAGACGATACGCATCAGGCGCAGGCTCCCAGGCGGCGATGGACGGCCAGCGTGCCGGCCACCATGGCATCGATCGTGTACCGGGCTGCGTGGGCGCGGACGTCGCCGGTGTCCGCGAGGGCGGCGCGAAGGGAGGGGGCCGGGTCGGCGCCGAGAGGGACGAAGCGGGCGGCGCCGTCCCACAGTTCGCGGAAGCTCGGGATGTCGGAGAGGATGAGGCGCAGACCGGCTTGGGCGGCTTCGAGGATCGAGAGGCCGAACGGTTCATAGCGCGCGAGGGAAGCGAAAACCGTGGCTTCGGCGTAGGCGCGGCGCATGGCGAGCGCGTCGAGGGTGCCGAGAAGGTGGAGGTTGGGGAGGTCGATCGAGGTGCCGTTCGGGCCGGCGGTCGGGCCGGCGGCGCGGATGGGCGCTGTCAGCGCGGGGGCGACATCGTTCAGGGCGGCGGCGTTCTTCGCCTCGTCCCACAAACGGCCGGCGGTGAGGATGATGCCGTCACCCCTCCCCTCTGCCGCCTGCGGCAGAGGAGGATTGGCGCCATTGTGGACGGTGGTGATGGCGACATCGCCATACGCGCGCCGAGTGGCGGCGGCATGGGCGTCGGTCGGCGCGATGACGGCGTCGGCGGTCCGGAGCCCGGCGCGGGTGGCGTCGGCGCGCCAGGCGAGATCGGCGGGGAGCGGGCCGGTGCGGACGGCCTGCCACCAGGTCGCGACGCAGGAATGAGCGACCGCGACGACGGGGATACCCCACGGTTCGGCGCCGGCCAAAGCGGGCGCGTGGAGGTGCACGGAGCGGACCCCCTGCCCTTCCGCGAGCTGCCGGAGCGCGACGGTGGTGGCCGAGAGTGCGGCCGGGTCGGCGGCGGTCCAGTCGAGCGGGAGGCCGGTGTCGATCAGGCTTAGGCCAAGCCCGGCAGCCTCGTTACGTTGGGCGTAAGAGGGGGACGGCCCCAACACGACCAGCACCGGGCGCTGCGCCATGCCGGCCGCGAGGTCGAGCGAGTAACGCCATACTCCGCCCACGGCATCGGTCGTCAGCAACATGGTCGAGCGCCGCCGGTCAGGCCGGGCGGCACGCATGCTCCAGCTCGGGGAGCGAGAGCGGGCGCTCCTCCTGGATGTCGGAGAACGTCGCGAACTGGCCCAGATAGTGCCGGTGCGCCCGCTCCCAAGCGGAGTCGTCGGGCAGGCCGAACAGCTTCCGGTAATCCGGCGAACTCGGATACGGGTAGAGCGGCACCGGGTCATTGGCCCAGACACCCTGGGCCTTGAGACCGTCGCGCCAGGCGGTGACCATGGCCGGGTCGTCGTCGGCGACCTCGAGCAGGTTGGCCTGCACGAACGGCACGTGCTGGCGGGCCAGGATCAGCAGCGCGGCCAGCTCGTCGGTGGTCAGCTTGCAACGCTTGTCGAGCGCGGCGCGGCCATCCTCGGTCAGGCTTTCGACACCGGCCTCGATGGAGACGCAGCCGGCGCGGCCGAGTAGCTCGATCATGTCGGGCTTCCAGAGGTCGATGCGGGTCTGGATGCCGAACTGGATGGCGCGATCGACCAGCGCTTCGAGTAGCGGGCGGTTCGGCAGAAAGATCTCGTCGATGAAATAGACGTATTCCGCGCCTTGGGCGATCAGTCCGTCGATCTCAGCGAGCACGGGCGCCAGCTCGCGGCGACGATACTTGTCGCGGAAGTCGATCTTGGCGCAGAAGCTGCAGGTATAGGGACAGCCGCGGGAGGCCTCGACCTCGCCACCGGGCGCAGCGGCCGGGCGGTCGAACCGGTGGTGGTGATGGTGATGCCGCGCGACCCAAGCGTCGGGCCAGCGTAGCGCTTCTTGGGCGATGAAGCGCGAGGCTTGCGGGCCGCCGGACTGGACGAGCGCGCCATCGCGCAGGATTGCCGTCCCGGGGACGATTCCGGGTAGGCCGCCATTGGCCAAGGCGGCGACGACATCCTCGCACTCGCCCATAACCGCCGCCCCGACGCCCAGCTTCTGCAGCGTGGTGAACGGTGTGGAGGAGCCGTGGGGGCCGACGGCGACGGTCAGCCCGGCCGTGTCGCCGAGCGCGTCGAGCATCTCGCGCGGCACGCGCAGCTCCGGCGGCGCGCAACGCCAGAACAGGTAGGACGGCGCCGTGGTGACGACAGTCATGGCCGGCGCGAACGCGGCGATTTCGGCGGCGAGCTCGGCATAGCTCTGGGCCATGAGGTGACCGTCGAGTAGGAGGACCTCGTGCCCGTCCCGCTCGAGCGCCGAACGGCAATAGCCGAGTTCGAGCGGCAGATGCGGCTCGCGGCAGCCGAAGTAGATGCTACCCTCGAATGTCCAGGGCGGGTTGACGAGCGCGACCCTCACAGGGATGCCATCTCCAGCTCGCGCCGTTCGGCCGCGATCCAGTCGGCCAGGCGGGCGAGGCCTTCATGCCATGGCACGGCATCGGCTAGGCCTAAGGTGCGGCGGATCTTGCCCGTGTCGGCGACGAAGTAGCGCTGATCGCCGGGTCGCCAGTCGGCAAAGCGGAGGTCGGGCTTGCGGCCGGTCAGCTCGCCGATCCGGTTCAGGACCTGGATCAGGGTGACGGCATTGGCGGGGCCGCCGCCAAGATTGAATGCCTCGCCAGAGACGGCGTCGATACGCGACCAGGCGGCGACATAGGCGTCCACGGCATCGTCGACATACAGCACGTCACGCACCTGGCGGCCGTCGCCATAGATGCTGATCGACTTGCCGGCGCGGACGGAATACAGGAAATGCGCGAGCCAGCCCTGATCCTCGGTGCCGAGTTGCCGCGGGCCATAGATGCAGCTCATCCGCAGCACGCAGGCCGGGATGCCGTAGCCGCGCGCATAGTCTAGCACGTATTGGTCGGCCGCGCCCTTGGAGCAGCCGTAGGGCGTGTAGAAGCTGAGCGGCCGGTCCTCGCCGATGCCGGCGGCCCGGAGCCCGGCATCCTCCGGCAGGTAGGCTTCGCCATCGCGCGCGAGGCGGATGTCGGCGAGGTTGCCGTAGACCTTGTTGGTGCTGGCGAAGATCACCGCGGGCGGGCGGCTCTGTCGACGCGCGCCTTCCAGCACGTGCAGCGTGCCGCGGAGATTGACGTCGAAATCGCCCTCCGGATCCTGCAGGCTGGTGGTGACGGCGACCTGAGCGGCCATGTGGAAGATCGCGCCGGCGCGGTCGATGGCGGCGTCGAGTTGGTCGCGGTCACGCAAATCGGCGACGACGGACTGGATCTTGGCGCCGTGCCGGGCCTGCAGCCAGTCGAGATTGGCCTTCACGCCGGGGCGGCTCAGCGCGTCGTAGACGATGACCTGATGCCCAACGCTAGCGAGGCGGTCGGCCAGGTTGCTGCCGATGAACCCGGCGCCGCCCGTGACCAGAACGGGGCAGCCGTCCGTGCTCGGCGGGAGAGGCCGCGCTACTGTCATGCCACTAGGCCGCGCTGCTCGAGTTCGCGGCGGGCATCGTGCACACGGTCCTGCGCCTGTTGACGCTGCACCCATTCGGCCAATTCGCCGAGGCTGTCGGCGAAGGTGCGACGCGGGGCGAAGCCGAGCACGTCGCGGGCCAGCGAGATGTCGGCAAAGCAGTGCCGGATGTCGCCGGTGCGGGCCTTGCCCATCACTTCCGGCGTCAGGTGCGGCACGCCCATGGCGCTGGCCAGGGCGGCGCCGACCTCGAGGATACTGACGTCACGGCCGCTGCCGATGTTGAACACCTGCCCCGGCGCATCCGGATGCTCGAGTGCCAGCAGGAAGGCGCGCGCGACGTCCTCGACATGGACGAAGTCGCGCCGTTGCTCGCCGTCCTCGAACACCATCGGCCGCTGTCGGTTGTGCAGCCGGGACGCGAAGATCGCCAGCACGCCGGTGTAGGGGTTGGATAACGCCTGCCCGGGTCCGTAGACGTTAAATAGCCGCAGAGCTACGCCTTGCATGCCATAAGCCGGCGCAACGGTAAGTGTCAGCCGCTCCTGGACGTATTTGGTCAGCGCGTAGACCGAGGCCAAATTCGGACGCTTCCACTCCGGCGTCGCCATCGGTGTGAGCGGCAGTCCGTCGGGGCCGACCGGATCCCATCCGGCGTCGCTCCGCTGCGCTGGCCGCGTCACGTCGTCCATCCGCTCACCCGCGGCGGAGCGATAAAGACCCTCGCCGTAGATGCTCATCGAGCTGGCCACCACGACGCGCTCGACGGGATGATCAATCAGCGCCTGGAACAGCACGGCCGTGCCGCCGTCGTTGACCGACACGTATCGGTCGATCGCATACATGCTCTGGCCAACGCCGACCTCGGCCGCCAGGTGGATCACGCTATCGACACCGTCGAGCGCCTGCGTCACGCGGGCGAGGTCGCGCACGTCGGCGCGGATCAGCTCGACGTCGTCGAGCACCGGGTCGCGGGCCGCGACGTCGCCATGCACCTGGTCGATGAGGCTATCCAGGACGCGCACCGCATAGCCCTGCTGAACCAAGCGCCGAACCACGTGACAGCCAATGAAACCTGCGCCGCCGGTGACGAGAACGCGCTTGGTCATACCGACAACATCCATCTACCTCTTTCATTGCTCACGCCGGCACCGACCATGGAACGTCTTTGTAGGCGTGAAAATTTGGTGTCAATACGACGCGCCCTCCTCACAATCTGGTGAGCTCAAGCCGCTTGGTTGGCGAGGACGCGCTGCGCCTTGATTAGAGCCTCGGCAAACACGTCGGGCGGCACGGCGCCGGAGAACAGTACATGCTGTTCCAACACGAAGGTCGGCACCCCGGTCAGCCCGGCGCGACGCACCGCCTCGTCTTCGGCGCGGATCTCGGCGGCGAAATGGTCGGTGTCGAGGAAGTCGGCCACCGGTGCCGGATCGAGCCCAACGCCGGCGGCAATATCGACCAGGGTCGTCCGGTCACCGATGTCGCGGCCCTCGACAAAGTAGGCGGCAAACAAGCTGTCGACTACCTCATCCTGGCGGCGATGATCAGCGGCAAGTCGAATCAGCCGATGCGCATCCAGGGTGTTGGGCGTGCGCCGCATCAGGTCGAACCGGATCTGCAAGCCGGCAGCAGCGGCGGCGTTGCCGACTTGCGCGTCGAGCTCGCGGGAACGTTCGAGGCTGCCGAACTTGGCCTGTCGATAGACGCCGCGCTCGACACCCTCGGGTGGCATGTCCGGGTTGAGCTGGAACGGGCGCCAACTGACCTGGAAATTATGACCGTCGGCGGCCAGCTGGCCGAGCGCAACCTGCATGTGTCGCTTGCCGATGTAACACCAGGGACAAATCACGTCCGAATAAACGTCGAGCCGCGCCATACCGGATTCCTGCATCTCAGGACGGTCTAGCGTGAGAAGCTGCCGTCGAGCAATGCGCGTGCGACGACGGAAAAGTCGCGGTTGCCGAAGCCGAGCTGGCTAAGCTTGGCGTAGACCTCGCGGGCGGCGCCGCCGAGGATGGAGACCGCGCCGGTTTCGGCCTCCGCGTCGGTCGCGAGCGTGAGGTCCTTCAGCATGAGATCGACGGCGAAGCCCGGCGCATAATCACGGTTGGCCGGGCTGGTCGGCACCGGGCCGGGGACGGGGCAGTAAGTGCTGAGCGCCCAGCATTGGCCGGACGACGTCGACGCTATGTCGAATAGTGCCTGGTGGTTTAGGCCAAGCTTGTCGGCCAGCGCGAAGGCTTCACTGACCCCGGCCATGGCGATGCCGAGAATGAGGTTGTTGCAGACCTTGGCCGCCTGGCCCGCGCCGGACGCACCGGCGTGCACGATGACTTTGCCCATGGCGCCGATCACCGACCGGGCGCGCTCGAAATCGGCCGGCTCGCCGCCGACCATGAAGGTCAAGGTGCCGGCAACGGCGCCGGTGGTGCCGCCCGACACGGGCGCGTCCAGCATGCCGAACCCGCGCGCGGCAGCGGCAGCAGCCATCTCGCGGCTGGTGCGGACGTCGATGGTGGAGCTGTCGATCAGCAAAGCGCCGGCCATCGCGCGGTCGAACACGCCACCCGGACCCGTCAGCACGTCGCGCACATGCGACCCGGCGGGCAACATCGTGACGATGATGTCGGCACCCGCCGCCGCCTCGCCCACAGATGCCGTCGCTTCACCACCGGCCGATGCGAATTCGGCGAGCGAGGCGGACACCATGTCGAATCCGCGGACGGCATGTCCGGCCTTGATGAGGTTGATCGCCATCGGCAACCCCATCTTCCCCAATCCAATGAATCCGATTTGCGTCATGAGACTTACCTGACAGAATCAGCGCTTTCGTCAACGTCGCCCGGCTAGCTCACGCTTGATGGATCGTCGCGCCGGCGATGCGGTGAGCATGGGTGAATACTTCGAAGCCGTCACGGCGGGCGATACCGATGAGGGTGATTCCGGCGGCTTCGGCGATCTCGAGCGCGCGCCGGGTCGGGGCCGAAACGGCGACGAGGATCGTGGTCCCGAGCACGGCGGCTTTCTGGACTAACTCGAGCGAGATCCGACTGCTCATGACGACCATGCCGGCCGACCCGGACTCGCCACCTCGGGCGAGTGCACCGGAGAGTTTGTCCAGCGCGTTATGACGCCCGACATCCTCGCGAAGGGCAATCAGGCCGCGATCCCGACACCAGAACCCGGCCGCGTGCACTGCATGCGTTTCGGCATTGAGGGTCTGCAACGCGGGCATGGCGTCCATCGCGGCTTGGATTTCCGCCGCGTCGACCCGAATTCCGGTCCCGACCGGCGGAGGCGGACGGATTGCCTCGGCAAGGCTCTCGAGGCCACAAAGGCCGCACCCTGTGAGGCCCGCGAGCGAGCGGCGACGGGCATCAAGCCGATCGAGCAATACCGGGCTGATCCACATCCGACACTCGACGCCGTTCGCGGCATGGACGATGTCGAGTTCCTCGATGTCGGACGCGGCTGCGACGATACCTTCGCTGCGGCTGAAGCCGACGGCGAAATCCTCCAGGTCAGATGGCGTTGCCATCATGACGGCATGCGTCAGGCGGTTGTAGGACAGTGCGATCGGCACTTCGTCCGGGATCGAGCGATGATGGGCCGTGAAGCCGTCCCGCCACACCACTGTTGTGACCCGGTGCGCCGCTACCGACATCACTCAGTTAGACGGCTCAACATCGCGCGTGCGGAGTCGGGTGCGCGGACCTTGTCGCCGCTGATGAAGTAGATGAAGCAGGGGCGAGCGCTCGATGATATCGGCGACGTCAGGTTGGTGAGATCGTTGACCGGCTTGCCATGCGACCATGCCTTCACTCGATATGCCCACCGATCGAGAGCGGCGCCATCGTAGCCTTCGGGAGCGTCGAGTGAGTTGAGTTCGAGCCGCGCGTAGACGAACGGGGCGGTAAGATCGCCGATGAGTATGTGTTTGTCGGATTCAACGATCGCGTTAGCGACGTTGAACTCGCGAAGCAGTTCGATCCACGCCGCGTCGGCAAAGCTTGGATGGCGAGCCTCGACGACATGGCGCAGTGTCGGCGGTAGTGCTGTTAGGAATGGCCGCAGGGCGTCGGCATCGAATTTTCTGGTAGGAGGGAACTGCCACAGAATGGGGCCGAGCTTGTCGCCCAACTCCTGGACGCCGCTGCTGATGAAGCGATCGATGGATTCGCCGGCTTCAGAAAGATCGCGGCGGTTGGTCGCAAAGCGCGGTCCCTTGACGGAAAAGATGAAGCCATCGGGCGCTTGATCGCGCCACTTGCGAAAGCTTTCTGGCTTTTGTGATCCGTAGAACGTCGAGTTAATCTCGATCGACGTAACAGCGCGGCTAGCGAACGCGAGTTCTTTTGTCGCGGCTAATCCAGACGGATAAAATGTGCCTCGCCAAGGCGGGAAATTCCATCCACCGATGCCGGCGTAAATGTTGTTCATGAGGTTTGGTGTAGGGGAAGGTCCCTGGCTAGGCCAGGGTGGGTTTCGGCATTATTTATGATGTCTTGGAGGACCTGGCGGCGACCGACTTTTCCGCAGCTTGAGCTGCAGTATCATAGGCGCTGGAGGTTTTCACGGTCGAGTTCGGGATGGGATCGGGTGTGGTCCCTCCGCCATGGCCACCAGGTCGTCCAAGGCATTGGTTCTGTTGCGGTCGGCGCCGTGTGGCGCGGCCGGGAGTGTGTGTGTTGTGTATGTGTGTTGGATGAGTGCTGTGGAGGCTATATTCCGTGATCCTTTTGAGGGGTTGTCACGGGATTGGTTTGGAGCCGTTCGGGCGATTAGGACCAGTTAGCTGCTTGCGTTACCGCAGTTGCACACCTGGCCTATCGACGTGCTGGTCTTGCACGGCCCTCAGGGAGACCTGGTTTAGAGGATGGTTTCCCGCTTAGATGCTTTCAGCGGTTATCCAGTCCGCACATAGCTACCCGGCTGTGCCGTTGGCACGACAACCGGTCCACCAGAGGTGCGTCCATCCCGGTCCTCTCGTACTAGGGACAGCGCCTCGCAAGTCTCCTTCACCCACGGCAGATAGGGACCGAACTGTCTCACGACGTTCTAAACCCAGCTCACGTACCACTTTAATCGGCGAACAGCCGAACCCTTGGGACCTGCTCCAGCCCCAGGATGTGATGAGCCGACATCGAGGTGCCAAACCTCCCCGTCGATGTGGACTCTTGGGGGAGATCAGCCTGTTATCCCTAGAGTACCTTTTATCCGTTGAGCGATGGCCCTTCCACGCGGGACCACCGGATCACTATGGCCGACTTTCGTCTCTGCTCGAGCTGTCGCTCTCGCAGTCAGGCGGGCTTATGCCATTGCACTCGACAGCCGATGTCCGACCGGCCTGAGCCCACCATCGCGCGCCTCCGTTACACTTTGGGAGGCGACCGCCCCAGTCAAACTGCCCACCATGCAGGGTCCCGGACCGGGCTGACCGGTCGCGGTTAGACATCAGAAGCGCACAGGGCGGTATTTCAAGGATGGCTCCACAAGAGCTAGCGCCCCTGCTTCATAGCCTCCCGCCTATCCTACACAGTGCTCTCCTAATGCCACTGCAAAGCTGCAGTAAAGGTTCATAGGGTCTTTCCGTCTGACCGCGGGTACCCCGCATCTTCACGGGGAATTCAATTTCGCTGAGCCGATGCTGGAGACAGTGGGGAAGTCGTTACGCCATTCGTGCAGGTCGGAACTTACCCGACAAGGAATTTCGCTACCTTAGGACCGTTATAGTTACGGCCGCCGTTTACCGGGGCTTCGATTCAATGCTTGCACATCTCCTCTTAACCTTCCGGCACCGGGCAGGCGTCAGGCCGTATACGTCGTCTCACGACTTCGCACAGCCCTGTGTTTTTACTAAACAGTCGCTACCCCCTGCTCTGTGCCACCCCACCATGGTTGCCCACGATGGGGTCTCGCTTATCCCGAAGTTACGCGAGCAATTTGCCTAGTTCCTTCAGCATCGTTCTCTCAAGCGCCTTGGTATTCTCTACCAGTCCACCTGTGTCGGTTTAGGGTACGGTCTATACGCTGGAGCTATTTCCTGGAATGCGCCCAAAGCCCGGTCAATCCAATAAGACCAAACAACAGATTGCATTCGTCACTTCCAGCAGGCCCAGGACTATTCATCTGGTTCCCATCAGCTACGGCTCTCGCCCTCGCCTTAGGGGCCGGCTCACCCTGCGCGGATTAACCTTGCGCAGGAACCCTTGGACTTTCGGCGACAGAGTTTCTCACTCTGTTTGTCGCTACTCATGTCAGCATTCGCACTTCCGATACCTCCAGCACCCCTCACGGGTATGCCTTCGCAGGCCTACGGAACGCTCCGCTACCGCTACATGCCGCTGCGGCATGTAACCCACAGCTTCGGTACGTGGTTTGAGCCCCGTTACATCTTCGGCGCAGGATTTCTATTAGACCAGTGAGCTATTACGCTTTCTTTAAAGGATGGCTGCTTCTAAGCCAACCTCCTGGTTGTTTTGGAATTCCCACATCCTTTCCCACTTAACCACGATTTTGGGACCTTAGCTGGTGGTCTGGGCTGTTTCCCTCTCGACAATGGACCTTAGCACCCACCGTCTGTCTGCCGGGCTGCACTCCTGGGTATTCGGAGTTTGGTTGGGGTTGGTAAGCCTTTGGGGCCCCCGAGCCCATCCAGTGCTCTACCCCCCAGGGTGACCACCCGACGATCTACCTCAATAGATTTCGCGGAGAACCAGCTATCTCCGAGTTTGATTGGCCTTTCACCCCTAGCCACAGCTCATCCCCGACTTTTTCAACAGGCGTGGGTTCGGCCCTCCAGTAGGTGTTACCCCACCTTCAGCCTGGCCATGGCTAGATCACTCGGTTTCGGGTCTTCTGCCGGCAACTATGCG